>JAZSOW010000031.1:0-161853 GCA_045537135.1 Acutalibacteraceae bacterium | reverse complement strand
GAGCCCTTGGGCGAATAACCTGTGGGCGTTTGCGAGCGCTCGCGGTGCGAGAAACAGCGAGCAAAAAGCCCTCTGCCGCGGTCGAAATGCGCCGAGCGGTCGCGAGGTCAGCGCATTTCGGGCACCGCAAAGGTAAGGTCGGAAGTTCGAATCTTCCTCCCGCAACCAACAATGCGAACCGAAAAAGATATCGGTTCGGAAAACCCAGAAACCACAACGGTTTCTGGGTTTTTTCGTGCCATTTTCAAGGTGCAATTCAAAAGATATCATTCCCCCAAACGACCTTTAGGGAGGACTTGAACTAAAATATATTGCAGGTGGAACGCAATTTTGATATAATATAATCGATAAAATAAAGGAAAGGAGAGTTAATATGAAATATCGTGTTGAAAACAAACTGGATTTGTTTGAATTTCATGATGCTGAGTTTTCTTTTGTGCGTTTCGATAAAAACAGACTTGTTCTCTCAGCAAAGCATCTTAATATACATGAAAATGCAGCCCAAAATCCGCATGACTGCGATATGGAAATTGACTTTGCTGAATTTGTTTTTGTCGGATTTGATGTTATTTCGTTTGAGCCAATGCGAGCATATAAAGTTGATGATGACGGAAATTGGTACACGAATGAACCTCAAATAATTTGTAAGGGTAAAGAAGCTGAAAGGCAATTCTTGAATGAAATCAAGAATGGCATTACTATAAATTGTATTGATATCTGCAAGAAAGAAAACAAAACCTATATAGAATTAAGTACCTGCGCTCAAACTTGTTTTTTTCTAACATTTGCTTTTGATGAAGTTTTTGTTGAATGGGATGAATATCGCAAAAAAGCATGGTATGAACAGCATAAACAATATATCCATAAAGGATACCTAATTACTACTGCAGGTGAGGAAGAAACAGAAATACACATCGTATATCACGAAGAAGACACATATTTTCAGGGCAAACCTGAAAAAGGCCCTACAGTCAGTGTTGGCGTAAAATATAACGGTGAACAACTTTGGGGACAAGGTAAAGATTATTTATGGGTAGACGCTTTTGTCGATGTGCAAAAACAGTTACCCGAAGGGGTCTTGCTTAAATGCTGTATGACTTGCCGACACGGAAATATGTGTCCATATGGAAATGAACCGGGGAAACTTTTTTGCACAAAAGGTTTAAGTGTTAATTCAAAGGACGACACGTGCAATTTGTTTGATAACAGCGAAGCATATAAGATATATGAAAGAACAAAAAGTGTTGCAGAGAATTGTGATGAATACAGTCCGCAAAGTAAAGATTATTACACATATAACGATTATTTATTTCAACTTGACAAGTGATATCTTTTTTGGTGCAACTTGTCGAAAAGTGTGTTGGTACTCACACTTGGGGGTGTGAGCCCTTGGGCGAATAACCTGTGGGCGGGTGCTTCTTTGACTTCATCCTTGGCGATTGTATCACCGAGGGTTGACAAGTTTTTTCCTGCTCACTATAATAGCATTACAGAACGAAGTTTAAACGGAGGTATTTATTCATGAAAAGTTGCGGAAGATTAGTAGGTACACTTGCTATCGTTGCACTAATCGTTTTGTTTATTACTACGGTTGTTAACTATAGTGTTTATGCAGCAGAATTAGCGGAATCGCGAGAAGATCTCGAGGAAAGCATCGAAGAACACGAAGACGATTGTGATAGCCGTAATTGTTCCACTTGCGATAACTACGAAGAAAGAGAAAAATCTCTGAATCGTCAATCGACTCAAATTTTTGTTAGCAGCGTGCAAACCTTTTTGATTTACGGCGTTTTCTGTGGTATTTTATATGCTGTCGGTGAAATCGTTACCAGATTAGCCAACACCGCAAAAACGGATAACAAACAACCATATTCTGCCGCTCCTTCCACATCGTGTGCAATATGCGGTAGCCCTATAAAGGCGGGAACGTTTTTCTGTGGTACTTGCGGCACTCGTTATGGCAATGGCAACTAAGTTATAGCGATATAGATACCCACGGGATAATTCGGCATATCCACTAAGAGATGATACCGGAATCGGCGCGACTTATAACATGGAGCCTGTCGCGCTGTCGAATGCTTACACTGCGATCAACGAAAACCGACACACCTTTTGGTGTGTCGGTTTTCTTCCGTTACAGACGAATGGACACTCGCGCTTTGGGAGGGTATTCGCCCTGGACGCATGCCGAACTTTCGCTGTCGTCAAATTTTCCCGCAGACATATTGACACAAAAAGCAATGTTTGTTATAGTATTTTTATCACAAAACATCGGAAAGAGGTATGCTTCATGGCGAAAACAGTACAGGATATTCTGGCTATGATTAAGGAAAACGATATCAAGATGGTGGACTTTAAGATGGTAGACATTAACGGGCAGTACCGTCACGTCACCATCCCCGCCGACAATTTCTCGGAGGATACCATGAAAAGCGGCATCGGCTTTGATGCTTCCAACTACGGCTATGCGGTGGTGGAAAAGAGCGACATGGTCTTCACTCCCGACCCCGACACCGCGGTGATTGACCCCTTCTGTGAGATCCCCACCCTGTCTATGACGGGCAACGCCATGATCATCGACTCCCCGGAAAACCGTCCCCTTGCCCAGTACCCCCGCAACATCATCAAGGCGGCTGTAGAGTACATGAAGAAAAGCGGCGTGGCTGATGAGATGAAGATCCTGCCGGAGTTCGAGTTCTATCTGTTTGACGATGTCACCTGGAACGTGGACGGTCGCTACATAGGTGCCACGGTGGACGCCAAGCAGTCCTACTGGAACGCTGATACCGAGGGCCACGGCGTGGTGGTGGCAAAGCAGAAGAACTACCACATCGCCAAGCCCTTTGACACCTCCTATGAGTGCCGCAGTGAGATGTGTCTGCTGATGAAGGATGCCGGCATCGAGATCAACTACCACCATCCCGAGGTAGCGGCCTCCGGTCAGTATGAGATCGAGCCCCAGCTGGGTGAAGTGGTGCACATGGCCGATGCCACCATGATGATCAAGTACATCATCCACAACACCGCCCTCAAGTACGGCAAGAGTGCCACCTTCATGCCTAAGCCCATTTACGGTGAGGCGGGCAGCGGTATGCACGTGCACATGCTACTGTTCAAGGATGGCCAGCCGGTGTTCTCTGATGACAACGGCTATTCCCATCTGAGCGAGACTGCCCACTATTTCATTGGTGGTCTGCTCAAGCACATCGGCTCTCTTTGCGCCATCACCAATCCCAGCACCAACTCCTTCAAGCGTCTGGTGCCCGGCTTCGAGGCGCCGGTGACGGTGGGCTATGCCACCTCCAACCGCAGTGCGGTTATCCGCATCCCCGCCTATGCTAAGAGCCCGGACAAGCGTCGCTTCGAACTGCGCAATCCGGATGCCACCTGCAACCCCTATTTCTGCTATGCGGCCATTCTGATGGCCGGCCTGGACGGTATCAAGAACAAGATCGACCCCCACGCCAACGGCTGGGGCCCCTACGATATGAATCTCTACACCCTGCCCGAGGAGGAGAAGGCCAAGCTGCAGGGGCTTCCCGTGTCGCTGGACGAGGCGTTGGATTGCCTGGAGAAGGACTTCACTTACCTTACCGAAGGCGGCGTATTCCCGGAGGAGCTTATCCGCAACTTCATCAAGACCAAGCGCGCCGAATGCAGCCAGATGGCCGCCATTCCGCACCCTGCCGAGTTTGAGAAGTACTACAATCTGTGATACGAGCAAAAGAGGACACCCAACCGGGTGTCCTCTTTTCGTTGGTTGCTTCAACAAAGACAACGTATCCAAACCTCAAAGATGCTCGGGCCTTTTCTCTAACCGCAGTGGGTAATCGCCTAAATGCGCCATTTTAAATCCGTTTTTCTTATATTCCTCGTACCGGAAAGCTTCTAACTCATCAATGGCCAATTTGTGGAATTCATAGAAGTTTTTCCACCATTCATATCCGCTTCCTAATTCGGCATTCAAATAGGCATCGGCGATATCACACCCCATGGAGGGAGCAACATAAAATGCCCCCATCGCCAGCACGTTGACGCCGTTGCCTGTGATAGCACGGAGTGCGGCAGGGACGCTCTCCACCACGCCCGCGTGGACATGGGGACATTTGCTGGCGGCAATGTGGATGCCCATTCCGGTCCCGCAGAATAACAGCGCTCGTTCGAATTCGCCTTCGGAGATTTTGCTGCCTACCCGCAGTCCAACTCGATGGAACATATTCTCGGTGTCGTCAGGATCACTTTCTGCGGTCACACCCAGGTCTGTAATCTTCCATCCCTTTTCTTTTAGGTGGTTAACAACGGCCTCTTTCAGCGGGTAGCCGGCAAAATCGGCTCCAACTACCAGATACTTGTCCTTTACGCATTTCATACGAAACACCTCCTGTTTATGATTCCAATGCGGCAGACATCCATTTTTGTGCAAAAACTGTATGAGCCTCTGCGCTTAGGTGGATCCCATCCGGCTCAAAGTAAAGCGTGGGCTCTTCCAGTAGCCACCGGTTTGTGTGCAGTGTAACCGGATAGTCCTTTGCGAGCGTTCGAAGAACATCGTTATAGGTTTCAATGTTTTTGTTGGTCTGCGACTTTCCTAAGGTAGAATACCGCTCTTTAAAGCGGTTTTCATTAATTGGCGGGATTTCAAACAGCAATACCCGTGCTCCTGCCTCCAGCGACCAACGTACCAGAGCGGATATATTGCGTTTGTACTCCGGAAGACTGACCGACGCCAGTTTCTCCTGTCCGATCAGTAAAGAGTCATTGCTCCCGATCATCAGCGAAACAAGGGTTGGTCTGAATTCTTTCAAATGGTACGAGACATCATATAGCAGCATAGGGGAGGTGCTACCGGAAACGGAAAGGTTGCAGGCCTCAAGGTCGGCCGCTCGTGTGACAGCCGTACGGTAGCCCAGATTATCCTTGGTGATGGAATCGCCGATGAAGATGACCTTTTGTCTATGGATCTGCGAAATCCTGTTGCCAAACCTGGTCTTTAATGCTTCCGCTCTGCGGTCTTGAATGGCTTCAAATTCGTTGAGAAGCCGTTGGTACTCCGTTTCAGTACAATTTGCCCGCTTTGCCAGGACATCGGTTCCGATCCGGTTGGCGGCAGAGATATCGTGCTCATTGTTAAATCTCGCAAAAAACCGGGGCATGGCTTCACTCCTCTGTAAACATCGTGCGTACCAGTTCGATAGCAAACAGCTTGTTCATTTCTCGTGTCGGGTGATTGATCTTGTTGGACAAAAGCTCTGTGGTGTCCACGCCGCTCTCCCACAGCTTCTTCCAGATCTTGTAACAGTCACAAACCGGAATGGCATGCTTTTTACAAAGCTCCCTGGCGGCCTCTATGTGCGCATCAAAGGTGCCGTTGTTTTGGATGGTGGCGCAGGCTTCAGCGACCGCAATGAGATCGGGATCGCTTAAATGAGGGCTTATGGCAGTATTCATCATGTTCGGTGTCATGAAGATGATCTCAATTCCGGCTTCCTTCAATTTTAAGAAAATACCCTCAAGCGCCGCCGTGTACAATGCAACGCTGTCATTCTTCTTTTTGCAATCGTTAAGTCCAAAGCATACCACGGTCAGGTCAGGGGCATGACGGATAACGTCCTGCTCAATGCGCGCCAGACCTGCGGGGGCGTGGTTCCCTGAGATCCCCGCATTGATAATATTAACAGGAACTGCCGGGAACAATAGGCTGAGTATTTCAAGAACGCCCATTTCATAGGAACTTCGTTGATCGAAGACGGTTTCGATTTGGCCGTTCTTGTTTCTGTAGATTTCAAAACAACCTTGTGTCACGCTGTCGCCCAGGAAGGCAATCGTTATCCCTGTGTGCCGCTTGCAGTTATCGGCTATTTTCTGAATAACCTTCATTCTTTCCTCTCCAATCAGTCTTGTGTGCATCCGACTATACCCATTATAGAGCAGACCTCATGGAATAGAAATGTCGGAACAGGAAATAGAAATATCCAAATGTGACATGGTTTAGGATATTTACAGACTTGTATTGACATTCTGATTCGCGAACCATATAATGCAACTATGATCGTTCAAAATATCCTACTTGCGTCTGAGTCCTATACGCATTCCAACTGGGACTACAGAGATATCAGCGTTGAGTTTTCCAGACTGTATTATATTATTGATGGGGAAGCCTACTATGAGGAGAATGGCGAACAAGTAAGATTGAAAAAGAATCATTTGTATCTTACTCCCGTGAAGAAATGCATCAGTCTTTACGAAAACAAAGAAGACAAGCTGCTTCATACGTATGTGCATATCATCACCATGCCCGCGGTTCGCTGTTTTACGGAAATTGAGGTGAAGGATGGCTCACCTCTCGCCGATGGTGTTGCTTTGTGGCGCAAGTACATCCATTCTAAGGACAGCAAACTGATTCTTGAGATTGTGCAATTTGTCATCTCCTGCATAGAAGATCTACTCCATCAGGAGTCCTCTGTGCCGGTTCAGATACAAAATTACATCGATCACGTTGAGCGCTACGATCTTGATATGACGAAGCTGAGCCGGGAATTGGGATACTGCCGGGAGTATATGACGCGCCAATTCCGCATGGCATATCACATGACGCCGATGCAGTATTTCAATCAACGCCGAATGAATGCGGCGCTGGAACGGCTTCTTAGCGGTGCCCGGCTCAAAGAGGTGGCGGAAGAATTAAATTATTCCTCCGCTTACGCATTTAGTAAGGCGTTTAGGAAACACTTCGGCTTATCTCCGGTAAAGTATTTGCATTCGTTGATGGTCAATAAATTGGAAGAATAATCGAGGTGACGGATATGGAGCATGTGTTTAAGGGGAGATGGATTACCAATAGTGAGTTCGTTGCCCTTGAACCTCGCAATGTGTTTTCTCGCCAGCTTGATAGGATAAAGCTGCCCTGTGATGAGCACCGCAACCGGCACATTCTGTTTCGCAAGCGGTTTACCTGTGATGCCGTTGGTGAGTCGGCACTGCTGTACGTGACCGCTGACGACTATTACAAGCTGTACATAAACGGACGGTTTGTGGCGCAGGGACCCACCCCATCCTACCATTTTCAGTACAACTACAACGTACTGGATGTCCGCCCTTACCTGCAGCCGGGCGAAAATGTGATTGCTGTTCACACCCTGTATCAAGGGCTTATCAACCGGGTGTGGCAGAGCGGCGATAACCGTCACGGTCTGTTGCTTGATCTAGTCATCGATGGGGAAACGGTGATTGCCAGCGATGAGAGCTTTAAGACCTGCCCCCACTCCGCCTACGCGGAAACCGGCACCTGCGGGTATGACACACAGTTCCTGGAGAGGTACGATTCCGGCGCCCCGGAGGTGGGCTTTGCCCGACCCGATTTCGACGACAGGTACTGGGAGAATGCCCGGATCAACCGGTGCGACGATCACGTGACGGTCTGCCAGGCAAGTCGTATGCTGGTGTTTGAAACGGTGCTTCCCGCAACCGTCAAGGCGAATTCCGGGCGCATACTGTACGATTTTGGCTCCAACTACGTGGGGTACCTGTGTGTCACGGCAATGGGACATCGGGGCGACACCGTGACGGTGCGCTGCGCCCAGGAACTTAAGGACGACGGCAAACCCCGGTATGAGCTGCGAGCCAATTGCACCTATGAGGAGGATTGGGTGCTGACCGAGGGTGAAAGCACACTCGATTGGTTTGATTACAAGTCCTTCCGCTACGCGGAGCTGACCGTTCCCATCGGCGTGGAGATCAAAGCGGTCTCCTTTCTCGTAAGGCATTACCCCTTTACGCTGAAAGCACAGCTCAAACCGGAATACGCCGCTGATGCCGCTCTGCGGCGTATATGGGAGCTTTGTGTTCACACACAGCGGTACGGCGTGCAGGAGGTCATTCAGGACTGCATGGAGCGGGAAAAAGGCTTCTACCTGGGAGACGGCTGCTACACGGCGCTGACCCACATGCTTCTGACAGGGGACGATTCCATGGCCCGGAGGCTCATCGACGATGCCTTCGCCACTGCCTTTATCACCGATACACTGGTGACCTGTATGAACTGTTCCTTTATGCAGGAGATCGCAGAATACCCCTTGATGCTGGTCTGCCTGGTGCTGTGGCATTACCGCTATACCGGGGATAAGGTGTACCTGAACAGCAACTACCCGAAGGTGATCAAGCTGCTGGAGGCTTACCGTTGTGCCTATGAAAAGGATGGCCTTTTGCGGGATCTGGATAAGTGGTGCGTGGTGGAATGGCCGAAGAATTTCCGCCACGGCTACGACGTGGACCTGACCCAAGGGCAGGTTTGTCACGAAGCTCACGTATCCATCAATGCCTATTACCTCATGGCGGTGCGTACTGCCAATCATATAGCCGACGCTCTCGGACAGCCTTCCTACCGGGACGAGGCACCGCTGCTGGACATTTTCCATGAAACCTTTTTCGATAGGGAGCAGCACTTGTTCCGCGACGGCGAGAACACCCGGCATATCAGTCTGGTAGGGAATAGCTTTGTATATGGCTTCGGTCTTTGCTCTGATGAAACGTTTAAAGAGCGCTTTGCGGCGCTGCTGCAGGAGCACGGTATCCATTCGTTGCTGTTTTTTTGCACCTTCCCGGTGCTGATGGGACACGTGCGGGAAGGGCGGGGGACGCTGATCCGCGAGGCGCTGACTTCACGGGAGACCTGGGGGCGGATGCTGCAGGAGGACGGCACCACCACCTTTGAGGGGTGGGGAAGGGATTCAAAGTGGAACACCTCGCTGTTCCACCTGACCATGTCCTATGCCGCCACCTTTATGGCGGATATTGATTTAAACAAACTGTTTTAGGCGTATCCAAATCGGGTCAACCTGACAATAAAAAATCAGTCTTTTAACCGCATCTTGATGTCCGAATTCACTTTACAAACAGGGGGATCTACGCTATAGTGGCGAGGATCTTACTACTGTTAAAAGAGAGCGAACGGTTTTGTGTGATGATACGATGAAGGTCGTTAATATTATGAATTTCGTCCGTCAGATCGACGAACGGGAGGAACGCTCTACCCAACGACTGCTGGAAATGACTACGCAGCAACTGCGCCTTGTCAATGAATACGGCTTGGATAATACCTTTTTGCTTGCGGATATGTTCGTCGGAGAAAACGCGGCGTCCGTTCTTAGACACCGATTTTAATGCTGATCGTACCGAATCCCCTTGAACGTCGCGTCGGTTTGTGCTACAATGCCCTTAAAGGAGGCGATTGCATGAGGATTACCTTTTTCGGCTCCAGCCACGGCATTCCGGAGCCCAACAGACGTTGCTCGTCCACACTCATCGAGGTGGGGGAGAATTGCTATTTCATCGATATGGGAACGCAGTCGGTGGAGCAGCTTGTGACCCGTCACATCCCCGTTGAATCGGTGAAGGCGGTGTTTGTCACCCATATGCATGGGGATCATACGGATGGGCTGATCTCCTTCGTGGACCTGTGCAGCTGGGCTTTTAAGGGCGTTTCCCCACAGCTTTACCTACCGGGGGACGTGGAGGCAGCCAAGACGGCTATCAGCGCGTGGCTTGCCTGCAACGATAACACCCTGGGGCCGCTGGAGTTCTGCCCCGTACAGCCAGGCTTGCTGTACGATGACGGTGTGCTGCGCGTTACCGCCTATCCTACCAAGCACATCGCCGTTTCGTACGCCTACCTGGTGGAGGCGGAGGGGAAGCGAGTGCTGTTCAGCGGCGACCTGAGCAATAAAGGCCCCCAGGAGGATTTTCCTGTGTCCGTGCTGGAGGCACCGCTGGATCTGGCGATCTGCGAGAGTGCACACTTCGAGGCCACACGGTATCTGCCCTTGCTGGAGGACAACGGCAACCTCAAGCGCCTTTGCTTTAATCACTACTCCGATCGGTTTTTGCCGTCGGTGCTCAGTGTGTTCAGCAGCCTGCCCGGTGTGGAGGTGTTCCGCGCCTGCGACGGCACCGAGATCACGCTGTAAACAGTTAAGAGGAGTCCCCGTGGGGACTCCTCAACCTTTCAAAAAAAGGCGGCCTATGCCGCCTTTTTTAAAGGCTTTTTGATTTACAAACCGTCAATAGGATGCTATACTATCTTGCACACCCAGGCCACGTAGGTCAGCCATGATCCCATGCTTTTCTGCATCGTACAGCCGCCAGATGACCCGCAGTCCCTGCAGCGCGGAGTGGCCGTCGGTGAGCGGCTTTTTGCCGGTGCGGCAGCATTCCACAAAGTGTATAATTTCCCGCTCGGTATTTTTGCCGGGAGGCGCATTTTCCCGCGACCATACCACTACGCCGTCTCCTTCGGTGACGGTTTCCTCACCGGGTACGTGCTGATGGGCACCGCCGTACACTCGCACCCGTCCGGCGGTGTGATCGTATTCCAGCATTGCTTTTTCGCAGTGCAGCTGGAAGTCGTAGCCCAGCCGGGTGCCGCGGGCGCCCCAGGTGGCGCCGTGGTAGCCGACGGCTCCGTTTGCAAACTTCATCGTCACCGCACTGGTGCCTTCCTCCAGCATCCAGGGAGTGCCCACGTTGGTGCCGATGTGGGTACCCCAGACCGGGTCTCCCAGGAACCACAACAGCAGGTCGATATAGTGACAGCCGTGGCTGAACAGTTGTCCGCCGCCCAGCCGTGCCGTGCTGACCCAGGACAGCTCGTCCACCTTGGTGAGCTGCTCCGTCCACACAGACATCATCATGGGTCGTCCGTATTCCCCGGAATCCAGCAGTTCCTTGAGCTTTTCGATCCCCGGCCAATACCGCACCGGGTAGGCGCACATCAGTGTTACGCCCTCCTGCTCGCAGGCCTCGATAAGCCGCAGACACTCCGCCTCGCTGTTGCACAGAGGCTTTTCCATCAAGATGTGCTTCTTGTGCCGGGCAAAGAACATCCCACATTCGTAGTGAAGGTCGTGGGGGAGCACCACCAGCACCCCGTCCACATAGTCGCACATCGTACGGTAGTCGGTGGTGACGTACGCGTCGTTACACACCGAGGCAACATCCCGTGCCAGTTCTTCGATGATGTCGCACACAGCCGTCACCTTGACACCTTTCACCAGGTTGAGCGAGCCCACGTGCTGCTTCATCATACCGCCGCAGCCGATGAGCCCCAGTCGAAAGTCTTCCATTTTATTACCTCCTTAGCTATGGTACGTCCATTCTATCCCACAATGGCGCGTATGTCTTTGGAGGATACGCACCAACAGTTTGCACGATCTGCGCATTTTTAAGGGGAGATGATCCTATGCCGACCTATGCCCGTCGTCCCGTGGACGATGTTATCACCGTCCGTTCATTGGTGACGGTATATCGCTTTCGGTTGTTTTCTACGCCCCCCAAGGCGGGGGAGGTGCATGATTTTCCGGAGATCTTTTACGTGGAGGAGGGGGAACGCCACGTGGCGTTGGATGGCATCCCCTACATGCTACAGGCGGGCCAGATGCTCGTATATGCACCGGATACCTTTCACGCTTCGGCACCGCTGGCGGTGGATCCGCCGGCGCGGGTGGGTATTATCAGCTTTGAAACGCTTTGTCCTCTGCCGGAGCGCGTCTTAAATCGGGTCATCACACTTACCGCAGAGCAGCGCGAGAGCTATGCGGCGCTGTTGGCTGATGGTGTACACCTGTTCGGGAACGACAGCGGCGGCCACCTGGATACATTGCCACGCGAGCCGCAGACTGAGCGACAGCTGCAGAAGCTGAAAAACCGTCTGGAGCTGTTCCTGCTGGAGTTGTGCGGGGATGAGGTGACACCCCGGATGGGGAACGCCCGCGAATACCGCCATCAGCGGCGGATGCAGGGGGTTACTGCCTATCTGACGGCGCATCTGGATAAGACCTTTACCCTGCAACAGATGGCGCAGGGCTGTGGCCTGTCGGTGTCAACGCTGCGCCGCCTGGTAGCGGCGGAGATGGGCTGCGGCCCCATTGCGTATTTCCACCAGCTCAAGATAGAGGAAGCGCAGCGCCTACTGCGGCAGACCCCAATGAGCGTTACGGCGGTGGCCGAGCGGCTGGGGTTTAGCTCGATCCACTATTTTTCCAGGCAGTTTAAGCAGGCCACCGGGGTATGCCCCAGCGCCTATGCACAAGATGAGACAAAATAAATTGGCGGAGGGGATGGTTTTCGTCCTCTCCGCTTATCTTTGCGCTACAATACTCGCAGGGCGTTTTTGTAGCAGACCTTCTCCGCTACGGGATAGCCGAAGGCTTTGGTTATGGCTTCTGCCAATGTCGGCATACCACCTGCGTCTTTTAGGAACAGCTTGCAATCCATGCCGTCAAAGTCGCTACCAAGGGCGGCTACCTCCTCACCGCCCACCCGGATGAGGTGGTGAAGATGGCGCAGGATATCCTCTATGGAGGTAGTATCCGTGCCGTTTAGGATGCGGGAGTAAAACACCATGCCCACCACACCGCCGGACAGGGCGATCTGCCGGATCTGGTCGTCATATAGATTGCGGGGGTGATCCCACACCGCCCGACAGCCCGCGTGGGAGGCGATGAAGGGCTTTTTCGAGAGTGCCGCCACATCCCGAAATCCCCCGACGTTCAGGTGGGATACGTCGGCAATGATGCCGGTATTGTTTAGGCACTCCACCACCTCCTTGCCGAAGGGCTTGAGCGGCAGACGCGCTTCGTAAGATGTTGGTGTTTGTGGGTGCCCCAGACAGTTTTCTTTGTTATGGATGAGTCCCAGTATGGTGACCCCTGCCTTCTCTACAGCCTCCAATCGCCGAAGCTCCCCCTGTAGAAAGTCGGCATTCTCCACTGTCAATAAGGCAGAGATAAGACCGCCGCCGTTATTTTGCCGGATATCGGCCGCCGTCTTGGCTTGGCTTAAGGGGTGGCCGTTGGCTATTTCCTCAAATAGACAGCACTGTTCTGCAAAATACCGGTAGCCATCCTCGCCAACTACCTCTGCCGGTTGGTACACGGCAAAGCATTGTGCCAGATAGTGTCCCTGTTGCAACGCCCTGGCGTTTATGTAACCTTCCCGGTCATGAAAGCGAGCACCGGTTTCGCGTAGCCGATATAGCGTGTCGCAATGCAAGTCGATGATCTTCACACGCATCCCCCCTATATAGTATATGCGCTCCATAAAAAACACGCCCAGCCATTCCGTGGCCGGGCGTGCAGAGGGGCGTGCTTTATTTCACTAAGTCGCCCACACCGTTTGCGATATATTTTGGGCGGTAGGGGAAGTTGTCGATGTCCTCCATAGAGGTCACGCCGGAGAGTACCAGCACCGTGTCAATGTTGGACTCAATACCGGCAATGATGTCGGTATCCATCCGGTCACCGATAAAGGCGATATCCTGGCTGTGGCAGTTGAGCTTGTTAAGCCCATGGCGAAGCATCAACGGGTTGGGCTTACCCACAAAGTATGCCTTTTTACCGGTAGCGATCTCGATAGGGGCGATGAGGGAACCGGTAGCCGGCATGATGCCGCGCTCGGTGGGGCCGGTGATGTCCGGGTTGGTGCCGATGAGTTTAGCCCCATTGAGCACCAGCTCAATGGCTTTTTCCACCTTCTCAAAGCTGTATGTGCGGGTCTCGCCAACCACCACGTAATCGGGGTTCACGTCGTTCATATAGATGCGCTGATCGTATAACGCCTTGGTCAGAGCCGCCTCGCCGATCACGTAGGCGGTGCTGTCCGGCTTCTGGCTGTGCAGGAACTCCGCTGTGGCCATGGCGCTGGTGTAGAAATGGTCTGCCGACACATCCAGCCCCATGCGCCCCAGCTTCATACTCAGCTCGTGAGGGGTGCGCTCCGGACTGTTGGTGAGGAAGACGAACTTCTTACCATTATCGATCATCCAGTTGATGAATTCCGGCACACCATCCAGCACCTTGTTGCCGTGGTAGATGACACCGTCCATATCGCATATAAAGCCAACCTTATTGTGGATGTTTTCCATTCTGCGCGCTTCCTTTCATCCGATCTTCCGTTTGATTTTATCACAGCTTTTCCCGTTTGGCAAGGGGAGCCTTAGGAAACTGCCGGTTTCTCGTTTTTCCAATGATGCCGGTACAGGGGGATGGCGATAAGGGGGAACAGCATCCCCACCAGCATCCCCAGCTTCATCCCCAGCTGTTCGGGGGCTAAGCCCAGTGTGACGGCGAAGTCGGCGGCGGTAGGCCAGGCGATGACCGCATCGGTGATGACACCCACCATCTGCGGGGCAACGGAAGCTCCCAGGTCGCCGCCCGCCGCCATCAGGGCGTAGATGAACACCCCGCCGGCAGGGAAACGTCCGGATGCCACCACCAGGTTGCCCGGCCATAGCATGGAGGTGCAGAAGCCGGTGAAGGCGCAGGCCAGCAGTCCGATGACCGGGACGTTAACCACCGCGGCGGTAAAGTAGCACAGCGTGGCGCCGATGGCACCGAAGGTCAGCACTTTTCCTATGTTCTTACCGACCTTGGCATACAAGGTACGCCCCAGACCCAGCATCACCGAGAACAGAGCCACGCCGAACAGATCGCCCCACACCTTGGGAATACCCAGCGCCATCTCCAGATAGCTGGAGCTCCATTGTGCCATGGTACATTCGGCGGCACCGCCCAGGAAGATAGCCAGCACACATAGCCACAAACTCTTGTTCTGTAGCAGATGCAGGGCACCGGTGGCTTTTTCCGGCGTTTCCATGGCCGGAATATCGGCACCGATGTACAGCAGAGCGGATACGGTCGGTATCAGCGTCAAAAGCAGAGCCAGCCACTGCCAGTTCATGTTGCCCGCCGTCAGCAGGAACAGGGTGCTGACGATGATGACTCCCACTACGCCCCAGGCGTACACCGAGTGGAGCTTGCTCATCTCCCGATCGGGGTCGTCTGCTGGCAGCGCAGCGATTACCGGGCTGATAAGCACCTCTCCCAGCCCGGCGGCGGCAGAGAAGATGATGGTACCGATCACCAGGCCCACGTAGACGTGATCGGGGAATACGAAGGGCCACAGGGCGTATACCAGCAAGCCTATAATGGCGATGACCGGGATGGACTTCACCGTCTTTGGAATGTTGAATCGATGGGAGAAGAAAGAGAACACAAGATCGATGCCCAGCTGTGTCACAAAGTTGACCAGCACCAGCAATCCCAGCAGAGAGTAGGAGATTTCGTAAATTGTCCGGAAGGTGAGGAACAGCACAGGGGATAGACTGCTCACTACCGACATGGTCATATTCGAACTGTAGCAGGCATATTTTAGCCGCTTGATCGGGTTCATAGTGTCACTCCTTTTAGTATGCTTGCCCCATTCTAGCACACTGTCGAAAAAACTGCAAGAAAAAGCGACAAATGTGCACGAAATAGTTCCATATGCACCTTGTTTTTTTCTGTGTGGTTTGATAGAATTAGTTATGAGAATGTAAGGGGGGATTGACATGATGCTGACGATTGCCAAAATCGGGAAAGACCCGACGGTAAGCTATGCCTGCGAGGAGCTGACTCGCTGTCTCAAGCGGATGGACCCCTCGCTTTTTATTGCCTGCCGCATCTACGATGCGGTGGACCCAACCTTGCCCGGTCTGCTGTGGCTGGGGCTGGATGGCTCGGTAGAAGCGGGGGACAACGATGCTATCTCCATCGATGTGAAAGACGGCGTCGGTCTCATCACCGGTGCCAATCCCCGGGCGGTGCTGATCGCCGCCTATCGCTTCCTCAAGGAGCTGGGATGCCGTTTCCTGCGTCCCGGCGCGGAAGGGGAGGTCATTCCCGCCCGCGTGCTGGATAAGGCGGCGCTGACTGTCAGCGTGCAGGAGACGCCCTCTTACCGCCACCGCGCTATGTGCATCGAGGGTGCTGTGGGTTATGAGCATGTGTACAATATGATCGAATGGCTGCCTAAGGTGGGTATGAACGGCTATTTCCGCCAGTTCCAGGTGCCCGGCTACTTCTTCCGTAATTTCTACGACAGTAAGAATCCCCACATGCCCACCGACCCCATCACCGATGAGGACGTGGCACACATCTGGACAAGCCTGGAAGGGGAGATCCTCAAGCGCGGTTTGGATTACCACGCGGTGGGTCACGGCTGGACCTGTGAGTCCCTGGGGTTCCACGTGAGCGGCTGGGATGAACTGAGTGACCCCATCCCGGAGAATGTCAAACCCTACCTGGCGCTACTCAATGGGGAACGCACCCTCTACAAAAAATCCACCGCTTGCACCAACCTGTGCTACTCCAGTCCGGTGGTGCGCAATTACGTTACGGATGCTATCTTGGACTACTGCAAGAAGAATCCAGCCACCAGTTTTCTGCACTTCTGGCTGGCGGATTGGGACAACAACCACTGCGAGTGCGAGGAGTGCTCCAAGATGCGCCCCTCCGACTACTACGTGATGATGCTCAACGAGCTGGATGAAAAGCTCACCGCCGCCGGGCTCTCCACCCGCGTGGTGTTCTTAGTGTATCTGGATCTGCTGTGGGAGCCGGAGTACACGAAGCTGAACAATCCGGACCGCTTCGTGCTGATGTTTGCCCCTATCACCCGTAGCTACTACAAGGCCTTTACGGACTACGATGCCACCAAGCCGGTGGAGCTGGTGCCCTATGTACGCAACAAGCTCAAGATGCCTACCGAGGTGGCGATCAACGTGGCGCGCCTGGCTCGCTGGCAGGCGTGGCAGCCGGTCAACAGCAGCTTTGATTTCGACTACCACCTGATGTGGTTCCACTACACCGACCCCGGCTACTATTCCTGTGCCAAGGTGTTGCACGAGGATATGGTATCTTTGTACAAGATCGGTCTGGACGGTATGGTTAGCTGCCAGGTACAGCGGGCGGCATTCCCTACGGGCCTGCCGATGTATGCCATGGCTGCCGGCCTGTGGGATAAGGCCTCGGCGTTTGAGGCTGTAAGCGCGGAGTACTTTACAGCCGCTTTTGGAGCTGATGGCGCGGCGGTGGAAACCTACCTGTCCACCTTGTCGGCATTGCTCACCTTAGAGGGGGTGCGCAAGGCCAGTGAGGATCCGTCACAGCGTTCGGCGCTGTCGGCACGCTGGAACCAGGCCAAGGAGGCCGTGGAGACCTTTAAGCGGGATTACCTGTCCATCAAAGGGGAGGATAACCCCTCCTGGAAGGATCTGATCTACCACGCGGAGATGTGCCTGCTGTACGTGGAACTGCTCAAGGCCGCCTTCGGTGCCGAGGCGGATGCTGAAGCCAAGGAAAAGGCCATAGCTTCTCTGCGTGAGTGCGCCCAGAGGGCGGAGCCCCATATCCATACTTCATTCGATGCCACCACCTTTGAGACGTTGTTCACCCGATATTTTTGGTAAAGGAGCGATTTACTATGAAATTAACTATCGCCAAGATCGGTAACGATCCAACGATTCAATATGCCTTTGAGGAGCTGACCCGCTATCTCAAACGGATGGACCCCGCTATTTTCATTGCCGGTCGTCATTATTCGGAAAAGGACGCTACCGTGTCCAACGTCCTGTGGCTGGGGCTGGACGGCTCTGTGCCCGCCGGTGATCGGGATGAGATCGCCATCGACGTCAAGGACGGTGCCGGTATCATCACCGGCTCCTCGCCCCGGGCGGTGCTCATCGCCGCTTACCGCTTTCTGCGGGAGCTGGGTTGCCGGTTTCTGTTCCCAGGAGCGGATGGGGAGGTCATCCCTGCCCGCACGCTGGATGGGGCGGCTCTCACCGTGTTGTTGCGGGAGCAGGCCTCCTATCGCCATCGCAGTGTGTGCATCGAGGGCTCGGATGCCTACGAGCACGTGTATAATATGATCGAGTGGCTCCCAAAGGTGGGGATGAACGGCTACTTCTTACAGTTCCAGGTGCCGGGGCAGTTCTTCCGTTATTACTACAATGTGGAAGACCGCACACCGGATTCTACGGTCACCGATGAGGATATCGCGCATATGTGGGCCGTCTTGGAGCAGGAGATCATCAAGCGCGGGCTGGATTACCACGCGGTTGGCCACGGTTGGACCTGCGAGCCCTTTGGCGTTCATTCTACCAGCTGGACCGAAGTGAAAGAGCCGTTGCCGGAGGAGTACACCAGCCTGTTTGCGATGGTCAACGGCGAGCGCAAAGTGTGGGATAATTACGTTCTCAACACCAACTTGTGCTACTCCTTGCCGCAGGTGCGTGAGAGAATGACGGATGCGGTGGTGGCGTATTGCCGGCAGAATCCTGCTGTTAATTTCCTGCACTTCTGGCTGGCAGACGGCGGGCACAACCAGTGCGAGTGTGCCGAATGTGTCAAGATGCGCCCGGCCGATCACTATGTGCGGATGCTCAATGAGCTGGATGCAAAAATGACCGCCGCCGGCCTGGACACCAAGATCGTCTGCCTGATCTACTCCGACCTGCGCCACGCCCCGGAACAGGAGACGGTCAATAACCCCGAGCGCTTTGTGCTGATGTTTGCACCGTCGTCTCGTAGCTACACCACCTCTTTTGCCGAGGCGGATCTGTCGGTTAAGATCGAGCTGCCGCCCTATGTGCGTAACAAGAACGTTCCCCCGAAGTCCCCGGCTGAAAACGTGGCCTATCTGCGGGAGTGGCAGAAGCATATTCAGGGGGACAGCTTCGACTTCGACTATCACCTGATGTGGGATCACCACTGTGACCCCGGTTACTATGCCTGCGCCCGTATCCTGCATGCGGATATGGCTAACCTGGATAAGCTTGGCCTGGACGGTATGGTCAGTTGTCAAATGCAGCGGGCGGCGTTCCCCACGGGCCTGCCAATGTACGCCATGGCCGCCGCATTGTGGGATAAAACGTCCGTGTTTGAAGATGTAAGTGCCGAGTACTTTACAGCCGCATTCGGCGAGGATGCCAAGGCTGTGGAGGACTACTTAGCTACGCTGTCCCGCTTGTTTGATCCTGTATATCTGCGCGGTGAAAAGCCGGAGGATCCGGCGGGGATGCAGGCGCAGTGGCAGCAGGCGAAGGCGACCATCGCCGCTTTCCGCGAGCAGTATCTCACCGCGAAGGGGGATGTTAATCCCTCTTGGAGATATCTGACTCACCACGCGGATATCGCTACCCTGTATGCGGATACCCTGATCGCCTTCAAGGGCACTGATGTGACCGAGGACGGCAAGCGGGAGGCCAAAGCAGCGCTGGTGGCGGGTCTGGATCGGGCGTTGCCGGCTATACACAACGTGTTTGATACGCTGTATTTCCGTGGTTATAATTTCCGCCTGTACGTCGGCAACGTATAACGATATGTCCGGTTTTGTTTCGTCTGCAAACGGCAGAGCTGCTTGCGGTTTTGTACATATAGTGGAACGAATACCTCATGTCTTTTAGCACAATCATCATTTATACTTGTTTACAAAACAGGTCGGTTTATTAAACTGCTTATTTAGAATGAATGGAGTGACGTATTATGATGTTGACCATCGCAAAGATCGGTAGCAACCCAACCGTTCAGTACGCTTTTGAGGAGCTGTCCCGTTGTCTTAAACGGATGGACCCGTCCGTTTTTGTTGCCGGACGCCACTACGCGGAGAAGGATGCGTCCGTGACCAACGTGCTGTGGCTGGGCCTGGATGGCTCCGTGCCTGCCGGAGATCGGGACGAGATCTCCATCAACGTGAAGGACGGCACCGGCATCATCACCGGCTCGTCTCCCCGCGCAGTGCTCATCGCCGCCTATCGGTTCCTCAAGGAGCTGGGCTGTGCTTTCTTGTTTCCCGGTCCGGATGGCGAGGTCATCCCAGCCCGCCCGCTGGATGGGGCGGCGCTCACCGTGTCGGTGCGGGAGCAGGCTTCTTATCGCCATCGCAGCGTGTGCATCGAGGGCTCGGTAGCCTACGAGCACGTGTACAATATGATCGAGTGGCTGCCCAAGGTGGGGATGAACGGTTACTTTGTCCAGTTCCAAACCCCCGGCGCCTTCTTCCAGCGCCTCTACAACGATGAGATGCACACCCCCGATACCACGGTAACGGATGACGATGTGGATCACATTTGGGCGAGTCTGGAGGGGGAGATCACCAAGCGGGGGCTGGATTACCATGCCACCGGTCACGGCTGGACCTGCGAGCCCTTTGGTATTCACAGTACCAGTTGGAGTAAGTATGCGGAGCCCATTCCTGAGGAGTCTATCTCCTTCTTGGCCCAGGTCAACGGGAAGCGGGAGTTGTGGGGCGGTGTGGCCCTCAACACCAACCTCTGCTACTCTAACCCTGTCGTGCGGGAGAAGATGACCGATGCCATCGTTGCCTACTGTCAGGCGCATCCTGCGGTTAATTTCCTGCACTTCTGGCTGGCTGACGGCACCAACAACCACTGCGAGTGTGAAGAATGCGCTAAAATGCGCCCTGCCGATTTCTACGTTAAAATGCTCAACGAGTTGGACGAGAAGCTGACCGCCGCCGGGGTGGACACCAAGATCGTCTGCCTCATCTACGTAGATCTGCTGTGGAGCCCGGAAAAGGAAACGATCAAGAACCAGGATCGTTTCGTGCTGATGTTTGCCCCCATTACCCGCACCTATTCTACCGCTTTCGCCGATGGCGATCTGTCGGCTCCGGTGGAGCTACCCCCCTACGTGCGCAACAAGCTGCAATTCCCCGCTTCGCCGGTGGAGAACGTGGCGCGCCTCAAGGCGTGGCAGAAGATCCTGACGGGCGATAGCTTCGATTTTGATTATCACCTGATGTGGGATCACCATTGTGACCCCGGTTATTATGCCTGCGCCCGCACCTTACATAAGGATATGGCCAACCTGGACAAGCTTGGATTAGATGGCATGGTTAGCTGTCAGCTCCAGCGGGCGGCGTTCCCTACAGGTCTGCCAATGTACGCTATGGCGGCAGGGCTGTGGGACAAGGCCTCTGTGTTTGAGGATGTAAGTGCCGAATACTTTACAGCTGCCTTTGGCCAGGATGCCGAGGCGGTGGAGACCTATATGGCTACCCTGTCCCGTTTGTTCGATCCTGTATATCTACGCGGAGAGAAGCCGTCAGACCCGGAAGGGATGACGGCCCAGTGGCAGGAGGCGAAACAGGTCATTGCGGCTTTCGAGGCGGAGCATCTGGCCGCTAAGGGCGATTCCAGTCCTTCCTGGAAATACCTGACCTATCACGCACATTTGGCAACGCTGTATGCGGATGCGCTGATCGCTTTTAAAGGCGTAGACGTGACCGAGGAGGGGAAGGACCGTGCTCGTACCGCGCTACGGGAAGCGCTGCGGGAAGCACTGCCATACGTACACACCGTTTTTGACACCAATCTGTTCGGGTACATTTCTTTCCATCGTTATATTCGTTGAGTAGGAGAGGGCAGCCAACGGGCTGCCCTCTTCTGCGAAGAAATTACACATTTTTACAACCGGATTGTCTATGTCTTTTTCTACAGCGGTGTTTTATACTGAGCGCAGTAACACATGAATGAGGAGCGATGCCGTATGAATGATAACAAGAATACCATTCTCCTGAACTGGGACACCGATGCAGAGCGTTTTTTTCTGGAGCACCTGGAGGATTGGTCGGACGTGGAGGGGGCGGCTAAAGCCTACCTGGATACCTACTACAAGGATACAGGTATCGGTGACCTGATCTTCTGCATCCTTTGCCAATATTCCGTTATGCCAAGCCGGGTGTTTACGGATATGGTGAGCCGGTATCACTGCCGCGAGGAAGGCGGTATCCCCGTGGACTATTCCGAGTCGGCAAACGTCAAATACACCGGCATCTGCCACGAGCAGCACGGTGTATATCCCACTAAGGTGTGGATCGAGCATTGCAAGGAGATCGGCATCCGTCCGTGGATCTCCCTGCGGATGAATGATTGCCACGATCCGGATGCGGAGACCTCGGTTCTGCGCAGCGAGTTCTTTTACGAGGCTAAGACCAACGGCTGGATGCTGGGGGAGGAGTACGGTTATTTTCGTAACTGCTTTAACTACGCCATCCCTCAGGTGCGGCAGAAGTTCCTGGACTACTTGGAGGAGCAGCTTTCCGTCCTGGACGTGTACGGCGTGGAGCTGGATTTTATGCGGGAGCCTCTGTGCTTTGATGTTCTGCACAAAAAAGATGCCGCCCCCATTATGAATGAATTTATGGAGAAGGCGAAGGCCATCGTGTCCCGCTGCGAGGCGATCCACGGCCATCCCATCAAGGTGATGGTGCGTCTGCCGCGGGATATTCATCTGTGTCTGGAGGTGGGCTTTGATGCCGTGTATTGGGCCTGCCACGGCCTGGTGGACAGCATTGTTCCCACCGGGCGGTTCCGCACCACCGATACGGGTATGCCGATTGCCGAGTGGGTGGAGATGCTCTCTCCCTACGGCGTGGAGGTATACGCGGGTTTGGAGGCGTTGTTGCCCTCCCGCGTGCTGTGCCGTCTGCAGAACAACCTGGAAACCGCAAAGGGCCACACCGCGCAGTATGCTGCCCAAGGTAGCGCTCGCACCTATCTGTACAATATTTACCACCCCTATCTGGCTTCTCCCGGCGGCATTTGGGAGACGCCGGAGGTCATCAAGGAGATCTGGGCCACCATCGGCGACCCGATCAAGTGCACCAAGGGTGTGCGTCGCCATATGCTGACCTTTGATGATACCTATGAGTGGTTCCCCGGCCGCCGTCTGTGGAAGCCCCTGCCCGCCGCGGTAGGGGAGGGAGTCTCTCTCGAGGTGCAGACCGGTCCCATCACCGCCGAGTCGGCGATCACGTTGTACATGGCGGTGCCAGAAGGGGATGCCGCCGCCCTCAAGGTCACCTTCAACGGCGAAGCGTGCACCTATCGCGGGCACAGCGATAAGGCGTGGATGTTGCGCAGCGGCGATTACGCCGTGGAGGACGTTGCCGCCTTCACCGTTCCCGCTACCGTCACCTGCCCGGTGACCCAGACGGTTTTCGTCAGCGGTGACCCTGCCGCTGAAATCCATGCCCTGGAACTGGCTATCGATGCCGGATAAAAATCCAAAGCACCGCCCAATGGACGGTGCTTTTCTTTTGCCGTAATGCTTGACAGCCGCCGCCGAAAGGTATACACTCAGTGTAGAAGTTTTGCAGAAAGGCGGCGCGACTATGCGCATCATGACATCCAACATTTGGGGGGATTACTTCGGTAACGCTGTATCTCCCCGCGATGAACAGCTTATCGCGGTATATACTCGGTATGCCCCCCTTATCCTTGGCCTGCAGGAGGCCACCGCCGGCTGGCATGATAGCGCATTGCTGTCCTGGCTGCGGGAAGGCTACACCGTCATCGGTGACGTGGGCAATTACGTGCCGTTGGCGGTCCATAAGACCTGCTCGGTGGTTGCACAGGGCTACGAGCCGCTGACCCATACCCCGGACGAGTCCAAGGGCATCACCTGGGTGGTGGCGGATACTCCCGCTGGACGCATAGCGGTGTGCAACACCCACTTTTGGTGGCGGGTAGGCGAGAAGCACGACGCCATTCGCGTGGAAAACGCGCACCAGCTGGTGGCGCGGATGCGCGCCCTGCGGGAGACTTATGCCTGCCCGGTGTTTGCCATGGGTGACATGAATAGCCCCCGCTCCGCCGGGGTGTTCGCGGTGTATGAACTGGAGGGTGTTCGCCATCTCCACGACCTGGCGGCGGAGAAAAGCACCATCAGCTCCCATCACGGTAACCCGGTGTTGGGGGAGGATGGCCTCTACCACGGTAGCCGTACCACCAATGATGCTGATCTGTCCATCGACCATATGCTGGTGCTGAGTACGGCTGTATCGGTGTCTACCTATCACGTGATCGAGGATCAGGATGCCCTGGATGCCACCGATCACTCGCCTGTATACGCCGATGTATTTCTGTAAAGCACCAAAGCCCCCGACAGGGGGCTTTATTTTTTGCGTTTATCGCCATTTTTTGTGTGTATAGTCTTGCACTTTCCGGGAGAAAAGAGTAAAATAGCACTATATTCCAATGAAAGTGGGGGAGTGTTGTGCCGCTGGCGAAAAATCAAGTGGTGGAGCTGACCGTCAACGGTGTTACCGGTGAGGGCAACGGCGTCGCTCGTTATGTGGATACAGACATTCCTGCCCCCGGCATGGTGGTGTTCATCCCCCGCACTGCGGTGGGCGATCGCCTCCTGTGCCGCATTGTCAAGGTGCAGAAGACCCACGCCTACGGCAAGGTGGAGGAGCTACTGCAGCCCTCGCCTGATCGTAGCGCGGATCCCTGCGACGGCTGTGATGTCTATGGTCGCTGTGGCGGCTGCGTGTGGCGTCACGTGACCTATGAGGCGGAGTGCCGCTACAAGTATGGCTGGGTGCGGGATACCCTGCGCCGGGTCGGCGGCCTGGATGTGGAGCCGCTGCCGTTAGTAGCAGCGGATGCCCCCGCTCATTACCGCAACAAGGCCCAGTACCCGGTAGCCCCTGGGGAAACGGCTCCTCTCATCGGCTTTTATGCTCCTCGCAGTCACCGCATTGCCGAACAGCGGGATTGTTGCCTACAGCCCGCCGGGTACAAGCCGGTGCTGGATGCGGTAGCAAGTTGGATGGAGAAAAACGGTGTTTCTTCCTACAACGAGATGGAACACAAAGGTCTTGTGCGGCACATCTATATACGCCAGGGCGCCGTTACCGGACAGATGATGGTATGCCTTGTGTGTACGAGCGGGAAATTACCCGCCGCCGATGCGCTTATAGCCGCCGTACGTGCGGCGGCGCCGTCGCTTGCCTCCCTGTGTATCAATGTCAACCCCGATAAGACCAACGTCATCCTCGGTAAGGGTGGCTACACCCTGTGGGGCGCGGATGCCATTGAAGATGAGTTGTGCGGCCTTCGCTTTCGCCTGTCACCCCACTCCTTCTACCAGGTCAATCATGCCCAGACGGAGAAGCTATACCGCATAGCGGCATCTGCCGCCGCCCTGACCGGTAGCGAGACGCTACTGGATCTGTACTGCGGCACCGGCACCATCGGCCTGTCTATGGCGCACAGCGCGGGGCAGGTCATCGGTGTGGAGGTCGTACCCGCCGCAGTGGAGGATGCCCGGCGCAATGCGCAGGTGAATGGCATCGCCAACGCCCGCTTTCTGTGCGCTGACGCGGCACAAGCCGCCGCACAGCTGGAGCGGGAGGGTGTTCGCCCGGACGTGGTGGTGCTGGATCCGCCCCGTAAGGGCTGTGACGAAGCCCTCGTTGACACGGTAGTCAGTATGGCCCCCGCCCGGGTGGTGTACGTGTCCTGTGACCCCGCTACCCTGGCACGAGATCTGGCTCGCTTTGCACAGCGCGGCTACACGGTGCAATCTGCCCAGCCGGTGGATCTTTTTCCCCGCACAGCCCATTGCGAAACGGTAGCATTGTTGATGGAAACTCAACCGACCTAAACGGAGGCGAGTATAAATGACGATTTGCTTTGAAAATGCAAAGGCCCTTTCCGAAGGGATTACTATCCTGGCGGAGGACCTTGGTTTGACTGTCGTGGCGGAGGATACCGCCGACGTGATCGTTACGGTGACGCCAGTCGAGGAGAACATACTGACTGTGACCCGCCGCGGCAGGCAAGCGACCATTACCTACGGCGGCGGCCGCTCCCGATTCTTTCGCGCCTTTGCCAAGCTGGCGCGGTGGATGAAGGATGGGGTAACGGATTGCACGGTGACGGAAACGCCGCTGTTTATGACCAACGGCTCCATGGTGGATATGTCCCGCAACGCGGTGATGAACGTGCCCACCGTTAAGCTGATGCTCCGCAAGATGGCGCTGATGGGTATGAATACCTTTATGCTGTACACCGAGGACACCTATGAAGTGGAGGGTCGGCCGTATTTCGGCCATATGCGCGGTCGTTACACCGCGCAGGAGATCCGTGAGATGGATGCCTACGCGATCAAGCTGGGCATCGAGCTGATCCCCTGTATCCAGCTGCTCGGTCACTTGGCGACTCACCTGCGCTGGAGCTGCGCGGGCGCGTACCGTGACACCGCTAACGCTCTGCGGGTAGGGGAGGATGCCACGTATGCGTTGATCGACGATATGCTGCGCAGTGTATCCAAGAATTTTTCCAGCCGTCGTATCCACATCGGTATGGATGAGACCTACGACCTGGGCACTGGTGTTTATTTAGACATTAACGGCTATCGGGAGCGCAAGGAGCTGTATTTCGAACACCTGAATCGGGTGGTAGAGATGGTGAAGGGCTACGGCCTTAAGCCGATGATGTGGAGCGATATGATCTTCCGCGTTTGCGGTAAGGGGCTTCCTAATTACAGCGATTATGACCTTCGCGTCGCCTTCCCTGAGAATATCCGTGAGGAGCTCCCCGTGGGTGTCCAGCAGGTGTTTTGGGATTACTATCGACCCAACAAAGAGTTCTACAGCGAGACCTGCCGCAAGCATCGGCAGCTGTGTGATGATCCGATCTTTGCCGGCGGTATATGGTTCTGGAGCGGGCACGTTCCGCTGTTCAGCACCTCTCTGCGCAACAGCATCCCGGCGCTGGAGGCGTGCCGTGATGAAGCATTCCGCGAGGTGATCGCCACCGTGTGGCACAACGGCTCAGAGTCTTGCTTGATTATGTCCCTGGCCGGTCTTGCTTGGTACGCGGACTTTGATTACCGCGGGGAATACAGCGAGGATGGGGTGCGAGAGACCTTCCGCAACGCTACCGGCTGCTCCTATGATGATTTCCTGGCGGTGGAGTGTATGGAAACCCCTACGGAGGGCTTTACCGGTCGCTGCCGTTCTATGCTGTATAACGATCCGCTGCTGGGTCTGCTGGATAAGCACGTTGAGCACCTGGACACGGCGACCTACTACAAGAACGCTCTGTCGACGCTGGAGCCCCTGGGCGATGGTGTGTACGAGCCGGCTTTTGCGGTGTTGCGCCGTCTGGCTGACCTGCTGGTGAACAAGGCTGACTTCGGTGTGCGGCTGAAAAAAGCATACGACGCCAACGACCGTGCCGCCTTGGAGGCGCTGCAGCAGGAGTGCGACGTTATCATCACCAAGCTGGATGCGCTGCGGGACAGCCACCGCCGTGCCTGGACGGCTTACAGTAAATCCTTCGGCTGGGAGATCCACGACATCCGTTACGGTGGCCTGCGGGCGCGTTTCGTGACGGTGAAGGATTCTCTGTGCGACTACCTTAACGGCGCTATTACGGCTATTGAGGAGCTGGAGGAAGAGCGCTTGACCTATACGGGCAGGCAGGATGATCCTTCCTACTACGGACTGTGGGAAAGATATCTGAAGCTGGCTACTACGGGCTGTATTGTTTGATTACGGAATGGGATGTGAGCGAATGACGACCACACGACCTCGCGTGTTATATCTCGACTACCTACGTATATTGTCTACTCTGGCGGTGGTGCTGCTGCACGTAGCCGCCGTTAACTTCCGTCAGGTGGACGTTACCTCCTATGCCTGGCAGGTGTTCAACGTGTTTGACAGTGCCGTTCGCTGGGCGGTGCCGGTGTTCGTGATGATCAGCGGTGCGCTGTTCCTCAATAACGATAAGCCGCTACCCCTGCGTCCTCTGTATACGCGGACGATCCTGCGAATGGTCACCGCTTTCCTCTTTTGGTCTGCGGTCTATGCTGCCGATGTATGGCTGCAGGGGGGCGACATCAAGGAAACCGCCGCCGCCTTCATTGAGGGTAACCATCATATGTGGTACCTGTATATGATCGTGGGTCTGTACGTGGTAGCCCCTTTGCTGCGACGCATAACAGCAGATAAAAAGCTGACAGAGTATTTTCTGGTGGTTGGTGTCGTATTCACCTTCCTCATTCCCTGTGCCCTACAATTCCTCAAGGCGGTGGATCTGCCCTATACCACCACGGTGGTGAACGCCTTGGATGCCGCCTTTGCGGATATGGAGTTTCACCTGACGCTGGGTTACCCCTTCTACTTTGTGCTGGGCTATTATTTGGCTACCTATGACGTGCCTGTCCTTTGGCGACGCATAGGCTACGGTGTGGGTGTGCTGGGCTATTTCATGACGGTGGTGATGACGGCCCTGTTCTCTCGCCGGTCTGGGGGGGCTAACATTGTATTTTACTCCAACTTTTCCGTGAATGTGCTGATGATGGCGCTGGGGGTGTTCCTCTTCGGCAAGCACGTGCTGTCCCGTATTACGCTGAGCGAAAAGGGCACAGCTCGACTGCTGACCCTGTCTAAGTATACCTTCGGTGTGTACCTGGTGCATCCGCTGCTGATTGATCTGTGCAGCCGCTGGTTGGGTCTGTCCACGCTATCGTTTGATCCTGTTTTGGCGGTGCTTGTGATTACCGTACTGGTGACGGTGGTAGCCTTTGCCCTGTCGGCATTACTCCATTACGTGCCTTTTTTGAAGCGCTACGTTGTATAAGAGGTGTATAGATGGTGGAAAAAAGACAGAACACGGCCTATCTGACGTTGATGAACGTGGTTGCCGCTTTGTCGGTGGTGATTCTACACACCAACGATTGCTACTGGGATTTCAGCACCGAGCGGTATTGGATCACAGCCAACATCATTAACGGCGTGTTTGTGTTCGCAGTGCCTGTGTTCTTTATGATCACCGGAGCTACGATGCTGGATTACCCCTCTCGCTACGACACGCCCACCTTCTTTAAGAAACGGGCGGAAAAGACCCTGCTGCCGTTTGTCGTATGGAGTCTCATTTGCCTGCTGCTGAACGTCGTAGTATTCCACACGGTCAAATGGAGCGATCTGTCGCTGCCTTACGTGATCAACGGTATTCTGTCCACCAAGTTCAATACCATCTACTGGTTTTTTCCGCCGCTGTTCTGCGTGTATGCGGTCATTCCGTTGTTTGCGGCGGTGCCACAGGATAAAAAACGATCTCTGTTCACCTACCTGGCGATCGCCGGCTTTGCGGCCAATATGCTGGTACCGTTTCTAATTCGTTGGCTGGAATTGCCGATCACTTGGCCCTTTGAAGTGCGGGTGGCGAGCTCTTATCTGCTATATGTGCTTGTCGGCTATCTGATCAGCCGATACGATATGCCTCGTTTCGTACGATGCGGTGTGTATCTGCTGGCGTTGGGCGGTCTGCTTGGGTACACTTACGGCACCCAACAGCTGTCCTTTGAGGCCGGCAAGATCGTGGATTTCTACAAAGGTGCAACTAATGTGACCGCTGTGTGCTACGGGGTAGGCGTATTTCTTCTCCTGCGGCAGATCGGCAACCGCCTGATGGCGTGCAGGCCCGTCGACAAAGTGGTGGGGCTGCTTAAGGGCTATACCTTCCCGCTGTATCTGCTGCATATGCCCGTCATTTGGGCGCTGCAATGTTTGCTGCCGATCAACAAGTACTCCATCCTGTGGCGGATGGGCGGCGTGCTGCTGATCGTGCCGCTATGTATGGGCATCACCTGGTTGATTCGAAAGATACCGCTGGTGCGTAAGATCTTACCGTGATGGGGGTGACGTAATGGAGCGCAAACGCGTCACGCCGTTTCCCGACAGCTTCCCATCTGCTCTGCGGCCGCTGCTGGAGGGCGCCGCGCTGTACGACAGCAGTTGTTCACCGCAGGCGCGTGTCTGGTTTGTGGATCGGGACGGTGGCTATTATCTGAAACGCTCGCCTAAAGGGACGCTGTACCGTGAGGCGGCTATGACCCGTTATTTTCATCGGCTCGGACTGGCGGCACAGGTGCTTAAGTATCTGTCCGACGAGGAGGATTGGCTGCTGACCGAGCGGGTGCCGGGAGAGGATTGTACCCATCCGACCTATCTGGAGGATTCACGGCGGTTGTGCGATACCATGGCGGTGTGTTTGCGTTACCTTCATAGCCAACCTACCAAAGGGTGCCCGGTACCGGATCGTACTGCAGACTATCTGGCTACAGCACGCCGCAACCACGCGGCGGGTGTATGGGATTGTTCCCTGTTTCCTGCCGGGTGGGGCTACGCCACCCCGGAGGAGGCTTGGCGTGTAGTCGAGACCCGGGGAGGTAGCCTTGTGGCAGACACCCTTATTCATGGGGATTACTGCTTACCTAATATTATGTTGGATCATTGGCGATTCAGCGGCTTTATCGATCTGGATGGAGCCGGTGTGGGGGATCTGCACGTTGACCTGTTTTGGGGCGCCTGGACGCTGGTATATAATCTGAAAACCGACAAATACTGTGACCGGTTTTTAGATGCATACGGACGAGACCGTGTGGACGCTGACCGTCTGCGCGTGATCGCCGCAGTAGAGGTATTTGGCTGACAGAGTGGTGCAAATCATCCGTGTCACCACAATAGGAAAGGGAGAGAATGGTTATGGCAATTCGAGTAGGTATTTACGGATATGGAAACCTGGGGCGCGGCGTGGAGAACGCCATCCGCCAAAATGCGGATATGGAGCTGGTGGCGGTGTTTACCCGCCGTGACCCGGCTACCGTTACGCTGGTGGATGCGTCTATCCCTGTCGTATCGGCTGAGGATGTCACGGCCTATGCCGATAAGATCGACATCATGGTGCTGTGTGGTGGTAGTGCCACCGACCTGCCCCGGCAGACGCCGGAGCTGGCACGGCTATTTAACGTTATCGATAGCTTTGACACCCATGCAGCGATCCCACAGCATTTTGCCGCGGTGGATGCCGCTGCCCGGGAAACCGGCCATACGGCGATGATCTCGGTGGGCTGGGATCCCGGTATGTTCTCTCTCAACCGGGTGTATGCTGCCGCTATCCTGCCGGAGGGTGCGGGCTATACCTTCTGGGGAAAAGGGGTCAGTCAAGGCCATTCCGATGCGGTGCGCCGTATTGCAGGTGTCTTGGATGCCCGGCAATACACCATTCCGGTAGAGGCGGCAATGGATGCGGTGCGCCGTGGTGAACAGCCCTCGTTGACTACCCGGGAGAAGCACGTGCGTGAGTGCTTTGTGGTGGCGGCGCCGGGGGCGGATCTTGCCCGCATCGAGCGGGAGATCGTTACCATGCCTAACTACTTTGATCAGTACGACACCACGGTGCATTTCATCTCCGCTGAGGTGATGGCGCGGGATCACTGCGGGATTCCCCACGGCGGCTGTGTTATCCACAGTGGTAAGACCGGCAAGGTGGGGGAGAACACCCAGATCATTGAATATAAGCTGACGCTGGATTCCAATCCGGAGTTTACGGCAAGCGTTTTGGTAGCCTACGCCCGCGCTGCCGCCCGGATGCACCGCGAGGGTACTGTGGGGTGCAAAACCGTGTTGGATGTACCGCCGGCCTATCTGTCTGCCCAGGATGGCGAGACCCTTCGCTGGACGATGCTGTGAGCATGGAGCGGCACGAGAAATATGTCCGTATGACCACGGCCCCGGTATACGGACTGGTGGGACGCATGGCGGTGCCCACCATGATCACGATGCTGATCACCGCTTTCTACAACATGGCGGATACCTTTTTCGTCGGTCAGCTAAATAATACCAGCGCTACCGGTGCAGTAGGTGTGGTTGCCGGCATTATGTCGATCATACAGATGTGCGGATTCTTTTTTGGGCAGGGAGCCGGCAACTACGTGTCCCGCTTGCTGGGCCAGGAGAGGACCGAGGAAGCGCAGTGTATTGCATCCATCGGATTTTTTTGCTCGCTGCTTGTGGGTGGCGTCATTTCGATCGTATGTCTGCTATTTGGAACTCCTATATGCTATCTTTTGGGTTCCACAGGAACGATCCTGCCGTATGCCCGTTCCTATCTGCTGTACATCAGCCTCGGTGCCCCTTTTATGTGTGCCAGCTTCATGCTGAATAATTTACTGCGCTTTCAAGGTAACGCTTTCTACGGTATGCTGGGTATGGGCGTCGGCGGCCTGCTGAACATCGCCTTAGACCCTTTCTTTATCTTCGTGCTGGGTATGGGGATAGCCGGTGCTGCTCTAGCCACTGCCATCAGTCAAAGCATTGGCTTTATTATTCTGCTTTTTTGTTGTACGCGAGGGGATAACCTGCGTATGCATTGGCGGCTGTTTCGCCCCAAAGGAGCCGATTTCAAGGTGATCGCCCAGGGGGGACTTCCCAATCTGTTTCGTCAGGGCTTGTCCAGTTTCTCGACGATCTGCCTTAACTTTGCCGCCGGCGGTGTGGGTAGTGACGCGGCTATTGCCGCGATGTCCGTTGCTACCCGTATCATGCAGTTCTCCTTTTACGCTGTGCTTGGCTTCGGGCAAGGATTTCAGCCGGTGTGCGGCTTTAACTACGGCGCCGGGCTGTATAGCCGTGTGAAAAAAGCGTTTTGGTTTTGCGTAAGGATCGGCGTGGTGCTGTTGTTGATCACGTCGGTGGTAGAGTGCATCTTCGCACGTCAATTGGTTGGTCTATTCAGCGAAGATGAAGAGGTGCTCTCCATTGGCGCCACGTCATTGCGATTATTATGCATCGGTTTTCCGCCGATTGCGTGGACGACCATGAGCACTATGCTTATGCAGACCATCGGCAAGGTGTTCTCCGCCAGTCTGCTTTCTGCCTCGCGGCAAGGCTTGTTTTTCATTCCGGCAGTATTGTTGCTGCCCCGCGTGTTGCCGTTGCTGTTCGGCGCTCAGGCGGATTTGCTTGGTGTACAGATCGCTCAGCCGCTTGCGGATGTTCTCACCTTTGTGGTGTCTATTCCACTGACCATTCGTGTGCTACGTTCCTTCGGGGAGGATCGCCCGCTTTCTTTAGAGTGATATATAAAAGCCTCTGTGACCCATGATGGGTCACAGAGGCTTTTTGCTGTTTGTAATTAATTTAAGCTAAATAGCTCACTTCGTCGGTTTTTGCTATCAAAAACCAGATTGTATACCACCTTTTCGTAGCCCTTCAGCAGGTCGCTGTAAGGGGTGCCGTCCAAGGAGGTGTAATGATTGCCAGCGGCATCGATATACCCGGTGTTGTTGATGACGGGCAGCGTCTCGCTGAGTTTCAGGAGATAGTGGTTGTATGCCGGCATCTTTACACCGGCAATATCCATCACGTATGAGGAAAGATAGTTGACGCTCAGCCGCTCGATAGTCGCCTCCTCTATATCGTAATTGGCCCATATGTAGAAGGGCGTGATATAGCGCTTTTGCATTTCTTCGGTTGTTAGATTATACAGGGAACCGACCTCCATCAGCTCCTCGATATAGTCGTCCTCCACATTGGGCTGATGATCGCCAAACAGGCAGATGATGGTTGGCTCTTCCTGCTGTTCAAAGTAGGCGATGAGCTCCCGGAATGCGTCATCCGAGCGTTTCATAAGGGAAAGATACTGGTTTGCCTTGGGATAGGCGATGACGGCCTGCCCATCGCTTCCCTCGCGGGAGGCGATGTTACCGTTTTCATCCAAGATATAGACCTCTTGCTGGAAATTATCCGCCTGCTCGGTGTAGCCGCCGTGGTTTTGCATGGTGACGTTGAATAAAAAGAATGGCTGGTTTTTATCGCGTCGCTCGTACATTTCGATGAGCTTGTCGTAATTGTAGCTGTCACTGACATAGCGGCGCAACAGTACGTCTTGTCCGGGGTAGGCGGTTTCCACCAGCGACTCCAACAGCTGGTTGTCGTACCCGCTTTGCTGGTATTGCCGCAGAATGTTTTGGTCAATGACACTGTTAATGGAGAAAAACCGCTCGAATCCCAGATTCTGATATACGCTGACGCGGTTCCATCCGCTGGCATAGTAGGGATGGAAGGCGCGGCGTGCATACTGCTGTGCTTCCAGTACGCTTACCAGCGAAGGGAGGGGTTCGTCCACATACAGCATGTAGGCGTTGCTACCCGCTGGGAAAAAGGAGGTGGAAGCCCCGGTTAGAAATTCGAATTCGGTGTTGCTGGTGCCGGCTCCTATGACCGGTACGTACAAGTTTCCCTTTACCGTATTCTCGGTAAGGCTTCGCAGGAACGGCATATAGTCGATGTTGGTTTTCACGTCTCCCAGCACGCTCAGGTCGGACAGGGACTCGTTCATGATGCAGATAATATTCGGCGTGGTTACTTCCGCACTGTCGGTTTCGGCACTGCCGATGATCTCGTATACCATGTTGTCCACCTGGTCAGCATCGTAGCCATCGGGCTCGGATACACTAAGGTATTTGGTGTTCAGACAGAAGTTGAGTAGCACGCCACTTCTTTTATATCCGCGAGACTGGCTCCAGAAATCCGGGGATAAGCCGGCGTCAGCATACACGTCGGTGAACACAAACAGCCCCACGATACATACGATCAGGGTACCGAAAAACGTGCGAGTGGCGATCTTACCCACCAGATCCATGGGAGGGGTAGGGAGCTTAAAGGCCACGATCTGCAGGAATATCAACAGTAGTAACGAGATGATAATTTGATAGTCAAAGGAAAAATCGTAGGAAACCGCTACGTTGGCGGCGGTACCGGTAGCCAATAAATCCATGGGGACGAATGGCGTCCCGCGGAAGGCCATCACGTAGTGGTGGGTCAATCCCAACAGGAAGAGCAGCGGATTGATAACCAGCATACATAGGCGCAAGCTGCCGGAGAACACATATACCGCCCCATAGAAAAGAAGGTACAGCACGTAGTTGAGTAAGAGGATCTGAGGCGACCAATCCCAGGTGAACACCCCATTGAGGCACTCCATCATCGTCATGGCTACGATAGGGAGTAAAGCGAAACCGATGATACTGCGGATCGTCTCGCCTTTTTGCGGCAGATCGATGCGGCAAGCGACCAGTAGCCCAAGAATAAGACCTGCGGCAATACTCAGGCCGTACAGCAACCCGCCGGCGGGGATACCCTTCTGCAGGAATTCACCGGTATGGAACAGTACCAGCGCAAGAAGGAGAACGGCTACCACAGAGCCGGCTATGAGTCGCCGACGGTCGGTATGCAGTGTGCAACCTCGCCCAAGCACGCGTTCGTAGCGCGTGCGTTTCATTTCGCTTTGCATTGGTCGACGCCTCCTTCCTACTGTGTTCAACCATAGGGTCGCTCATGTCACCTGGCCAGTATAACAGGAGAATGTGAATTTTATATGAATGACAGAACATTTTGTTGTAAAAAGACAAAATTGGGATTGCTTTTTTGTTACGTGGGTAGTATAATGAGTACGATGATTCTTAATATGGGCGAGGATGGTTTTTTGTTCATGGTGAAGGCGAAAATTATGGAAAAACGGAGGGTGCGGCGATGATTGTTTGTGCAAAAGAAACGGCCGGAGAGATTATAGTAGATTCCGGTATGACGATTCTTATCGGTATAGTCGTGGTGTTCTCGGTGCTTTTACTGCTTACCGGCGTGTTCAAGCTGTTCGGTATCACGATGTCTCGCACCGAAAACAAGGGGGAAGAGGATAGTGTGGCACCGGTACCGGTTGTGCCCGCCGCTCCTGTCGTTCCTGTCGCTTCCATCGTTGGTAATACCCAGCCTGTATCCACCGTCCCGCAGGTGCAAAACGGCATCAAAGAGGAAACGGTGGCGGTGGTTTCCGCTGCCGTGGCTATGCTGGCTCCTGCCGGCACCCAGTATGCTGTGGCCGGCATCCGCAAAGTTGCCGCCCCCGGTAATACCCAGCCGGTATCTACCGTCCCGCAAGTGCAAAACGGCATCGCCGAGGAAACGGTAGCGGTCATTTCTGCCGCGGCTGCGGCTGTCGCCCCCACAGGTGTTCAGTATGCGGTGGCGGGTATTCGCAAAAAGGAGGGCTGAGACGTGCAACAGTTCTGGCAAGCAATCATGGATCTGTGGGAGGGCTCCGGCCTGGCACAGCTCATGAACTTTGAAAACGGCGGTTGGAAGAACCTTATTATGATCGGCGTGGCGTGCGTGCTGCTCTTCCTGGCAATTAAAAAGCAGTTTGAGCCGCTCCTGCTCCTGCCCATTGCTTTCGGTATGCTTCTCGCCAACCTGCCTTTGGGCGGCGTGATGGATCCCCAGCGCAATGCGTTGGTGGACTTTACGCAGGAGGAGCTGGTGCAGTACGTGGACGGCACCTATGAGCAGGTCTACCCGGTGTATGAAAATGAAGTCCCATACAATGCGGCTGCGCACGGCTCCATTGAGGACTATACCACCGCCGATGGCACCACGCTCAAGATTGCCCGCCAAGGGGATACCGTGTATAAGGTCTTGGATAAGGGCAACGGTACATACGAGGTCATTGTGCCCCAGTGGCAGCATTTCGAGCAGGGTGGTCTGCTGTGGTATCTGTATCAGGGCGTTAAGTTCGGCATCTATCCGCCCCTTATTTTCCTTGGCATCGGAGCCATGACGGACTTTGGCCCTCTGCTGTCCAACCCCAAGAGCTTCCTGCTGGGTGCGGCGGCACAGTTTGGCATTTTTCTTACCTTCTTTGGTGCCCGCTGTCTCAACCTTCTGCCAATGGCAGAGGCGTGGGGTATCGGCTTCTCTGAAACACAGGCTGCCTCTATTGGCATCATCGGCGGTGCCGACGGTCCGACGGCCATCTACCTGACCTCCAAGCTGGCTCCGGAGCTGTTGGGTGCTATTGCCATCGCTGCCTATTCCTACATGGCGCTGGTGCCCATCATTCAGCCGCCCATTATGCGTGCCCTCACCACCAAGAAGGAACGCTCGGTGATTATGACCCAACTGCGGGAGGTCTCCAAGACGGAGAAGATCCTGTTCCCCATCATTGTTTGCGTCATCTGTGTGTTGCTTCTGCCGTCCGCGGCACCGCTGATCGGTATGCTCATGCTGGGTAACCTAATGCGGGAAAGCGGTGTGGTGGATCGCATCAGCAAGACCGCCCAAAACGAGCTGATGAACATTATCACCATCTGCCTGGGCGTTACGGTTGGTGCTACGGCTAACGCGCACAGCTTCCTGCAACCCACCACGCTTTTGATCATCTGCCTGGGTCTCATTGCCTTCTGCTTTGGCACTGCCAGCGGTGTGCTGCTTGGTAAGGTGATGTACTACTTCTCCGGTGGCAAGGTCAACCCCCTCATTGGTTCTGCCGGTGTATCGGCGGTGCCAATGGCTGCCCGCGTGTCCCAGAAGGCGGGTCAGCAGGAGAATCCGTCCAATTTCCTGTTGATGCACGCTATGGGTCCCAATGTAGCCGGCGTCATCGGCTCTGCGGTGGCAGCAGGTGTTCTGTTGACCCTGTTCGGTTGATTCCATATTGGCTTTTACAAGAGGCTGAGCGGTATTGCTCAGCCTCTTTACGACTAACGATGTACGAGGTATCGGATTATGTTCACTCCACAAGAGTTTATTTCCCTGCGTCAGGCGGTGCTTGACCGTCAGTTTTCTCGCATGAATCCGCCTCAACGACAGGCGGTATTTCATGCCGACGGCCCTCTGTTGATCCTGGCAGGTGCCGGCAGTGGTAAGACGACGGTGCTGGTCAATCGCATCGCCGCCTTGGTGCGCTTCGGGGGTGCCTACAACAGCGACAAGGTACCCGCCCTCCTTTCTCCGGAGCAGGAGGAAGCTCTGCGCGCCTGTGCCGCCGGTGTCACCCAGCCGGATAGCGCTCTGCTGTCATTGTTGGCGGTCGATCCCTGTCCCGCGTGGCGCATTTTAGCTATCACCTTCACCAATAAGGCAGCAGGAGAGCTAAAGGAACGCCTTGTCCGCATGCTGGGGGAGGAGGGCGATGAGGTGGTCGCCAGCACCTTCCATTCCTTCTGTGCCCGTCTGTTGCGCCGGGAGGGGGAGCACTTGGGGTATTCACGCCACTTTACCATCTATGACACCGATGACAGCCGCCGTTTGATGAAGACCTGCATGAAAGATCTGAATATTGACGAGAAGACCTTGGGTCATAAGGCTATTCTAAGCGAGATCAGCCGTGCAAAGGATGAGCTTCTCTCTCCCGAGGAGTATGCTGCCAATCACAGCAGTGGGGGGGATATCCGCTTGCGTCTGGTGGCTAAGGTGTACCCCCTGTATCAAAAACGTCTGCGGGAAGCCGACGCCATGGACTTTGATGATCTGTTGGTACGTACGGTGGAGCTATTTACCCGCTTTCCTGCTGTTCTGGAACGCTATCAGCAGCGTTTCCGCTACCTGATGGTGGATGAGTACCAGGACACCAACCATGCCCAGTACCGGCTTATCAGTCTGCTGGCCGCCCAAAGCGGCAACCTGTGCGTGGTGGGTGACGATGACCAGAGCATCTACAAGTTCCGCGGTGCGACCATTGAGAACATCCTGGGTTTTGAGGAGGAGTTTCGCGGTTGTCGCGTTATACGCTTGGAGCAAAATTATCGCTCGACCAAGCGGATCCTGGATGCCGCTAACCACGTGATCGCCAAGAACACCGGGCGGAAAGGCAAGACCCTTTGGACGGATAATGTTCAAGGGGACCCGGTACGCTTGGTAACGGTGGATAACGCGGAGGAGGAAGGCCGTTTTGTGGCGGATACCATTCTTAACGGGGTGGCTGCCGGACGCCGCTTCTCCGATTACGCGGTGCTGTACCGGGCCAACGCCCAGTCCAACGCCATTGAACAGGCATTGGTGCGCAGTGGTGTACCCTACCGGGTGGTGGGTGGTCATCGCTTCAACGACACCCAAGAGGTGCGGGATGCCATGGCCTATCTGCGTGTGATCAACAACACCGAGGATGAGGTTGCCCTGCGGCGGATCATCAACACCCCCGCCCGCGGGATTGGAGACACCACCATGGAGCGAGCGGCAGAGATCGCCGCCGGTACCGGTGAGCCGCTTTACGCGGTGCTCTCCCATGCCGCTGACTACCCGGCACTGAGCCGGGCGTCGGCTAAGATTGCCGCGTTTATGGAGATGATGGATGGCCTGCGGCAGATGAGTGCCGACCCGGAAAATTCTCTGCATTTTCTCTATACCACCATGCTGGAGCGTTCCGGCTACCTGGCTATGTGGAAGAACATGGGAGAGGCGGAGGCTGGGCGAGTAGAGAACCTGGAGGAATTGTCCTCCTCCATCCAGCTGTACGAAAAGAATTGCGGGGAGGATTACCCCGATCTGGCAGGGTTCCTGGAGGAACAGGCGTTAATGACCGACATCGATAACTATGACGCCGATGCGGATGCCGCCGTTCTGATGACCATGCATGCCGCCAAAGGCCTGGAATTTCCGGTGGTGCTGCTCCCCGGCTTTGAGGATGGCGTTTTCCCGGGTTATCAGACGATGTTTGATCCCACCGAGCTGGAGGAGGATCGCCGCCTGTGCTATGTAGCCATTACGCGCGCCAGGGAACAGCTGTATATGCTCCGTGCACAGTCTCGTATGCTGTACGGACAGACCAGCCACAACCCGCCTTCTCGTTTTTTGGGGGACATTCCGCAGGAGCTCACCGAGGAGATCAATAAATGCCGTACCTCGTTTAATTTTGGTGACTATGGCGGCTCTCGATACGGTGGCGGCTCCTTTGGCAACCGCCGCCCATCGGATGCTGGGCATAGCTATACGCCCACTCATAGCAATTTGCCATTTACCTCCACCGCGCGCCCCGGGGCATCCAGAGTCACGGTGGCATCCGCCGCCTCGGCGCCGGCCGCCAGCTTCTCCGTAGGTGACACGGTGCGTCACCAGAGCTTTGGTACCGGTGTGATTACCGGAATGACTCCCATGGCGGGAGATACGCTGCTTGTCATCCAGTTTGATAAGGTTGGGCAGAAAAAGCTAATGGCCAACTATGCCAAACTGACAAAAGTATAAAAAACCATACACATTATTTCCTCCCCGTCATACATTGATATTGAAGCGAGCCGCACCGGCACCGCGCGCTGTGGCAGCCGCTTTAATTCAGACGAGGAGGAATTTTGCTTATGGCGGATTCGAAATTTGTCCGTGATAACGGATGCAAAGAGGCCGTCTGCGTGGATGCCGGTCGGGTGTACGACAGCTGCTGTGACAAGGATTGCATTGAGAATATGCGCTTGTTCTTCACTGAGCGGGATCAGATGATCGTAGATCATGCTACCGGTATCCGCACCAAGAAGGCGGAGGTCATCACTGTCTACATAGACGTCGAAGCACTCCCTTTTAACCGAGGGTACTACTCCTGCGACCTGACCTTCTACTTTAATGTGGAGGTGGAGGTCTATGGCGGTCATGGCACCCCTTGCAATGTGCTCAACGGTGTGGGCGTGTTTCGCAAGAAGGTGATCCTTTACGGTAGTGAAGGACATGTGCGGGTGTTCCACAGCGAGTATCGCCCCGATCAGTGTGACCGGCAGGAGATGCCCACCCGCAACATGCCCCACTGCTGTGTGCAGGTGGCGGAGCCGGTGGTGCTGGATGCCCGCCTGGTGGACTGCTGTGACCGTTGTCACTACGATTGCGGCGATTGCGGGTGTATTCCTGCTAACCTGTGTAGCCGTTACGGCGGCAACTTTGTGGATGGCGCCGATTGCAAGATTGTGGTGGTGTCCCTGGGGATCTTTACCATCGTTCAGCTTATCCGCAATGTGCAGATGTTGGTGCCGGTATATGACTATTGCATGCCTAACAAGGAATGTACGCCCACCAGCGAGAATCCTTGCGACCTGTTCCACAAGATGAGTTTCCCGGTCAATGAGTTCTTCCCGCCCGCCACGGAAGGTGATGGTGGCGGCGGTTGTGGCTGCCAGCCGCGCAATTGCTGATAAAAAGCCCTTCTCCCCACGGAGAAGGGCTTTTCAGCCTGTCAAAAAGAGGCGGCCTATGCCGCCTTTTTCTCTCGGCTGAAACAAAACGGAGAAAAGCGCCTGCGTTTTTCTCCGTTTTGCCGCCTGCGGGCGGGTTTATCCGCGGGTTTACACCCGCTCGACGCGCAGGGGAACCCTGACGGTTCCCCCGCACACACCCCTTCCCTCCGTTTTCCGAATCGGCGAAAGGTTTTTGACACTCGCAAAAGCCCTTCTCCCCGCGGAGAAGGGCTTTTTTCTTGCATTTCCCCGCTAAACGTGGTAGAATACCTACATACCATCAAGCGGGAGGGTTATTATGAAGCTGTCAATGGTCATACCCTGTTATAACGAGGAGGCCAATGTACGTCCCATGTACGAGGCGTGCTGTGCCGTTTTCGGGGCGGCGGTACCTTCCTTTGAGATGATCTTTGTTAACGACGGCAGTGTCGACAACACGTGGATGGAGCTTAAAAAGATATATGAGGCAGATAAGGCTCATGTGCGGCTGATCGATTTCTCTCGTAATTTCGGGAAGGAGGCGGCCATGTACGCCGGCTTACAACGTGCTGTTGGGGACTATGTGACGGTTATCGATGCGGATCTACAGCAACGCCCGGAGGTGGCGCTGGAGATGGTGCGTTTCCTGGAGGCTAACCCCGACTACGACGGCGTGGCGGCCTACCAGGATAATCGACGGGAGGGCGCTTTTACCCGCTTTTGCAAAAAAGCTTTCTATAGGCTTATCAATGCCGCTTGCGACACCAAGTTCCGTGCGGATGCCAGCGATTTTCGCACCTTCCGCCGGGAAATGGTACAGGCAGTGCTGGCCATGGGGGAGTACCACCGCTTTTCAAAGGGGATTTTCTCCTTTGTAGGCTACAACGTCCATTACATGCCCTACACGGTGCAGCAACGCGCCGCCGGCAAGACCTCCTGGTCCTTTTGGAAGCTGTGCAAGTACGCCTTTGAGGGGATCGTGTCTTTCTCCACCTTCCCGCTGAAAATTGCTACCATCGTGGGTGCTGTCATGTCGCTGCTGTCGCTCATTTATATGCTGGTGGTCGTGGTGCAGAAGCTGGCCTTCGGCATCAATGTGTCCGGTTACGCTACCATCGTGGTGCTGATCTTGCTCATCGGCGGCCTGCAGATGATCATGTTGGGACTCATCGGCGAGTACGTGGCGCGCATCTACATTCAAGGTAAGCACCGCCCGGTCTACATCGCCCGGGAATACCTTGGGGGCGACACGGAAGACGAACAGAACTAAACAAGGCTGTGAAGCGGTTGCGCTTCACAGCCCTTTTTGCGCTTATTCTTAATAGACCTCGCCGTTCTTGCTTACATAGTCATCGTACAGCGTGTGGAACAGGTCGATGTATGGGATGACTTTGCTGGCATCGATGACACCGGAGATCTCGTCTGCCCCCTCATCCAGGTAACCGCCGGCGGTGGAGATCGCTTTGGTGTCTTTGTTATAGACCATGTAGAAGATAAAAGCGGTCTCGTATATATCCTCCGGCTTGATGCCTTCGTGGGGCTCGACAAGATCTAGATAACCGGCGGCGGTGAAGGCATGCTCGTTACCCGCCAGCTTTGACGCATCTGGCAAACCCGGCCCATTCCAGCCGCTGACAAAATCCATGGTGCAGGGGATTCCATTTTCCGCTTGGTAAAGATAGAAGCCGGTTTCCATAGCGGTGGTGAACAGCACGTCCTCTCGCTTGGCCCAGTGCCCATCCCGGAAGATGACCGCCTGCGGAGCGCCGCTGACCGGTTCGTCGGTTGCCTTACAGCCGGTCAATAACAGGATAAGAGCTACCAGCACGGTCAGTGCTTTCGCCGTTGCTTTCATTGTTTACACACCCTTTGCTTATTTATAAAGGGTATTGTAGCACCTTTCTCTTACTTTTGCAACCGTTCATCCGCATACCGTTACAGAGGTCAGTGTAACACCTACATCTGCTGAATGAGCAATTTCGCGTAGCCTATTGAAAAAGCCAGCTTCCTGTGTTACCATAGATCACAAGAGGAGGTGGCAGTCATGCAAAATTGCGAGGAGTGCGAAAACTACGAGTACGACGAGGAAAGTGACACCTATGGGTGTATGATGGAGCTGGATATGGATGATTTCGAGCACTATGTCCTTTCGCGGGATGCTCATTGCCCCTACTTCCGGGTACGGGATGACTACCGTATTGTCAGAAAACAGAACTAAAAAGAAGGCAACCAGGAAGAAGGCAACCGGCGGTTGCCTTCTTTTTTTACTGCTTTGCTTCCCGGTACTCTCGGGGGCTCATTCCGGTGCGTTGCTTAAACAGCTTGCAGAAGTAGTTTACATCGTATATACCGCAGTGCTGAGCCACCGACTGCACCTGCAGGTTGGTGCTGCGCAGTAGATGCCTGGCGCTCCGTATGCGCTTGTCGTTGACGTAGTTGGTGAGGGTCATACCGGTTTCCTTGTGAAAGAGGGAGGACAGATAGCTAGGGTTCACATTCTGGGAGCGAGCGATGGTGTGCAGACGCAGGTCGGCGGTCAGGTCGCTCTCGATATGCGCTACCGCCCGCCGCACGGGGGTGGAATACTTCCCACTGGCGTGATCTCTCACCAGCATACAGTACCGATGAAAGATATCACTCATCAGCGCCGTAGTAGCTCCGGTAGATGTGGTCTGCTCGATCTTCCGGGCGAAGTCGGAGGATACGCTGTCCAAATGGATGGGGTGAACGCCGCCGCTTTCCGCTGCTTTACGTAGCAGGGTATTCATGATGATGCAGTAGTTTTTCGCATTGCGCACCGCATCATCCGTACGCCGTTCAAAGGGGAGCTCACGCAGCTGCGCCAATAGCATCTCTACCTTTTGAAGCTGTCCGTTGGAAACGGCTCGGATCAGCTCGTTTTCGTACTCGTAGCGTCGTTCCATCATCTGCACGTTCCACATCAAATCATTCTCCGGCAGGGTACCGGCTCGCTCCTCAAGAGGGGAGAACACCGGATTGCTTTCCTTTTTCAGTTCTATGGCGGTGTACTTGCCCGCTCCCCACAGTGCCTCGGCAAAGGTTTCCAGTACCGCGTACAGGGGGCTTTGGTCAGACAGGTGGGGAAGATTGCGGTAGTATTCCTCCAGCATCTTGGCACGCCGGGACGGTGTCCCGCTGCGCTCGGCGTGGAGCCATATCTCTTGCGGAGAAATGTGCCGACTGGCAAAGGGACCGATGACCAGCACCTGCTCTCCGGGAAGTCGGAGATATAGCTGTCGCCAGCCCAACTGGTCGGTGATGGTGTACAAGGTGTTATTCTCCAGCACACCGATGTCGTCGCTAAGGCTTCTGTTGTAGTCGTCAGTCCGCCCCATCAACCGGCGCAGTCCTATATCCACGCGCTCGTCTAAGGGGGCGTTCCGATCCAGTATCAGCGTCTGAATTCGACATTTTTTGAATATCTCTCGCACCATGTGCAGATGTGTTTCGTGTGGCATAGGCCCTCCACTGCGTCATTGATGGAATGTTTATCGATATTTTTCACTTACCTTCCACATTATAGTGTGGTTTTTGTGAAAAATCAACTGAAATGTATGGAAACAAGAAAAAATAATACTATTTTATAAAAAAATTATACTAACGGAATGCGGCTGTTTTCGCTATAATGAATTTGCAGTCCCATGAGGGGAATACAAATGAGAGGAATGATCATCAATGAGTAGCAAGAGCGCACTCCGTCCCTTTGGGTTCCGGGATAAGCTGGGCTATATGTTCGGCGATTTCGGCAACGACTTTACCTTCATTCTGTCCACCATGATCCTGTCCAAGTTCTACACCGACGTGATGGGTGTGGACGCAGCGGTCATCGGCACCATTATGATGCTTGCCCGCTTTGTAGACGCCTTCACCGATGTGACCATGGGCCGCATCTGCGACCGGAGCAAGACCACCGCAGCCGGCAAGTTCAAGCCGTGGATCTTGCGTATGTGCATCCCGGTTGCCATTGCCTCCTTCCTTATGTACGCCCCCGGTCTGGCGGCTGACTATGTGGCTGCCTGGTCTCCGGCTGTGAAGATCACATTCTTGTCCATCTCCTACATACTGTGGGGCTCCTTCTGCTACACCGGTGTGAACATCCCCTACGGCTCTATGGCATCTGCCATCTCCGCTGACCCCGGTGATCGCCAATCTCTGTCTACCTTCCGCACCATGGGCGGTATGTTGGCGGGTATGGTCATCGGCATCGGCCTGCCCCTGATTGCTTACGACAAGGTGACACTGGCTGATGGCACCGTCAAGGAGACCATGATCGGCTCCAAGGTAGCGCTGGCGGCCGCCATCTTTTCTGTTCTCGCCATTGTGTGTTACCTGTTGTGCTACAAGCTCATCACTGAGCGTGTGAAGGTGGAGCCTTCCGCCGAGCAGGCCAAGGGTCCCTCTGTGGGTCAGATGCTCAAGAGTGCCCTGACCAACCGCGCGCTGCTGTCCATTATCGCCGCTTCCATCGTGATGCTGCTGGCCCAGTTGACCATGCAGAACATGGCGGCATATATCTACCCCGATTACTACAACAACGCCACGGCTCAGTCTGTTTCCACCGTGATGATGATGGTGGGAATGCTTGTAGCGGCTATAGTTGCCAAGCCGCTGGCCGCCAAGTTCGGCAAGGCGGAGGTCTCTGTGGTGTCCAACCTGTTTGCGGCTGTGGTAATGGTCGTTCTTTGGATCGTCAAGCCGGACAACGTGTGGGTCTACTGTGGCTTGCAGATGCTATGCTGGCTGGGTTTGGGCGTGTTCTCCATGGTATCCTGGGCGCTCATCACCGATGTTATCGACTATTCTGAGCTTAAGAATGGCGTGCGCGAGGATGGCTCCGTCTATGCGCTGTATTCTTTCGCCCGCAAGCTCGGTCAGGCTCTAGCCGCCGGTCTGTCCGGCTGGCTGCTGTCTGCCATTGGCTACGACTCCAGAGCCGCTCAGAACAATTTGATGCAGTCTGAGTCCGTGCTGGACGGCATTTTCCACATCTCCACGTTGCTCCCTGCTGTCGGCTTCGCACTGCTGTCGATCGTGCTGTGGTTCTGGTATCCGCTGCATAAGAAGCAGGTAGATGCCAATGTGGAGGCGCTGAAGGTCAAGCACGGCGAGGCGGAGACAAGCGTAGAGTGATCTCTCTGCCGCAAACATAATTAGGAGGTTATGCATAGTGAGAACAGTTGTAAGCTTTAATGCCAAGTGGGCATTCACCAAGCAGGCCGACGCCGTCCCCACCGCTATTGACAGCAAGTGGGATTTTGTCAACCTGCCCCATTCCTGGAACGCCATTGACGGCCAAGATGGTGACAACGATTATTATCGCGGCGTGGGTTACTACGCTAAGTCATTCAACAAGACCGACCTGCCTCAGGCGGCCAAGTATTACCTGGAGATCCGCGGCGCCAACTCCTCTGCCGACGTGTACGTCAATGGGCAGAAGCTGGCGCACCACGACGGCGGCTATTCTACCTGGCGGGTGGATATTACCCCGGCTCTGCAGCTACAGAACCTGCTGGTCATTGCGGTGGACAACTCCGCTAACGAGACTGTGTACCCGCAGATGGCGGATTTCACCTTCTATGGCGGCTTGTATCGTAATGTGAATCTTATTTGCGTGGAGGAGTCCCATTTTGAACTGGAGCACTACGGTACTCCCGGCCTGAAGGTGACCCCCACCGTGGAGGGCAAGGATGCCAAGGTGGAGATCGAGACCTGGGTGACCAACGCCAAGGCGGAGCAGAAGCTGCGCTACACCATAAGCAAGGCCTGCGGCTGTCAGGTGGCACAGGTGGAGACCGACGACACGAAGGTGTCGCTGGATATTCCGGACGTGCATCTGTGGCACGGCCGCAAGGACCCCTATCTGTACACCGCGACGGTGGAGCTGATGGAGGGGGACCGGGTGCTGGATACCGTATCCACCCGCTTCGGTTGCCGCACCTTTGTTATCGATCCGGACAACGGCTTCATCCTTAATGGGGAGGAATATCCTCTGCGTGGTGTCTCTCGTCACCAGGATCGCTGGGGCGTGGGCAATGCCTTGCTCCCGGAGCATCACGAGGAGGACATCGACCTCATTTGCGAGGTGGGTGCCACGACCATCCGATTAGCTCACTATCAGCACGATCAGTATTTCTACGATCTGTGCGACGAGAATGGCCTCGTAATCTGGGCAGAGATCCCCTACATCTCCAAGCATATGCCCGGCGGCCGCGAGAACACCATCTCCCAGATGAAGGAGCTCATCGTGCAGAACTACAACCACCCCTGTATCGTGGTGTGGGGCCTGTCCAATGAGATCGGCATCGGCGGCTCGGATGAGGATCTGCTGGAGAACCACCGCCTCCTAAACGATATGTGCCATGAGATGGATCCCACCCGCAAGACCACCGTTGCGGCGGTGTCCATGTGCAAGATGGACGATCCCTATCTGCAGATTCCGGATGTGGTATCCTACAACCATTACTTCGGCTGGTACGGTGGCGAGACGGAAATGAACGGTCCTTGGTTTGACAAGTTCCATAAGACTCATCCCACCATCCCGATCGGCTGCTCCGAGTACGGCTGTGAGGCTCTCAACTGGCACACCTCCAACCCTGTGCAGGGCGACTATACCGAGGAGTACCAGGCCTACTACCACGAGGAGCTCATTAAGCAGTTCTTCACCCGCAAGTATATGTGGGCGACCCACGTGTGGAATATGTTCGATTTTGGCGCCGATGCCCGCAACGAGGGCGGCGAGAACGGCCAGAACCATAAGGGCCTGGTCACCATGGATCGCCAGTACAAGAAAGACGCGTTCTACGCCTACAAGGCTTGGCTGTCGGATGAGCCCTTTGTGCACCTGTGCGGCAAGCGGTACGTGGATCGCGTGGAGGAGATCACTAAAGTGACGGTGTACTCTAACCAGCCGGAGGTGGAGCTGTTTGCCAACGGTGTGTCATTGGGCAAGAAGACGGCTGACGATCACTTCTTCTACTTCGAAGTTCCCAATGTAGGGGAAACCACTCTCGTAGCGGTCGCCGGCGATCTGAAGGACAGTGGCTACATCCGTAAGGTGGCTGAGCCCAACCCGGCTTACCGTCTGCAGGAGAAGGGTGCTATCCTCAATTGGTTTGACATTGACGCGCCGGAAGGCCGTCTGTCTCTCAATGACAAGATGAGCGATATCATCAGCACCCTGCAGGGCAAGATGCTCTTTATGGGTCTGATGGGCAAGCTGATGGGCGGCGGTAAAGGCAAGGGCGGCGATGGCAAGATCAAGGCCGCCGGCTTTGAGGTCGGCCCGGAGATGATGAGTATGATGGGCGGCTTTACGGCTCTGCGCCTGTTCACCCTGATGGGTGGTATGATGGATGTGAAGTTTACCAAGGAAGAGTTGTTGGAGCTCAATAAGAAGCTTAACAAGATCAAGGCCCCTAAGAAGAAATAAACCAAATGTGAAACGCCGCTTCCCAATGGAAGCGGCGTTCTTTATCTTATGGTTACGATGACTCCCTCGGGAGCGGAATAGGTAGTGCGAACGCCCTGGGCTGTTTTCTCACAGCGTATGGCGAGTTCGCCGCCCTGCGGCAGAGGATAGGTGCCTTCCGCCCAGTCAAGATCACCGAGATCGGGTGTCAAGGCGATGTGCTTGCCACCCGGTTCGTCAAAGCGGATGCCCAGTACACTTTCCAGAAGGAAGGGGACAGGCCCGGAGGCCCAGCCGTGGCACAGGCTGTGGCGGAATCCTTCGTAGCAATAGGCGCCGAAGTCTCCGTGAATGTCTTTTTCACCCATCTGCGGTAAGCGATCAATGGGCGCGGCTTCCTGTGTCCATTCCAGATGGAAGTCCTCCCAGAAGGTGGTGGCGCCCATATCCAGCATCCCGCCGTAGTAGGTGCGCAGGTTGTTGAGGGCGGTGGTCATATCCAATGCCCTGGCGGTAGCCGTGAGCAGATAGAAGCTCATGAAGGTAGAGTATCCCTCGACTCCGTTTTCTCCTAACACGTAAGCCGCTTCGTTCTTTTCCAGCATGCCGGCAAGATGCGCCATGGCTATCGCGGGTTTGTAGGAGGTCTCGTTGGGAATGTGCCGGCGCATGGTTTCGGTGGCCGCCTTGACCTTTTCCTTCCGCTTCGGTTCATCCCACAGGGACAGGAGCAGAGAGGCTCCGTCCATGGCCATCACCGCCAGTGCCTGCACGCCGGTGATAGCGTCCACTTTGCCGTTGCTGGGCCAATCCAGGAAGAAGTCCTTAAGGTTCATTAGCCCATGGCTGTCGATACACCCCAGTAGCTGATCGATGAGCCCAAGAATGTACGCTTTCTGCCGGTCGGGGAACTGCCGGTCGCCGGTGTAGCGGTACCAATCCGCCAAGATGTACAGCCACCACAGAGAGTAGGAGGGCATATTATTCATCCAGCCGGGGAGAGGTGTCCCTTCCCGTAACCGTTCCAGGCTTTCCTCAAGCATAGGTTGATGGCCAAACACCGAGCGGATGGTCAGCATCTCCGGGTGGGAATCCCCGATCCAGATGAGCCGGTCACGCTTGATGCCGTCCCACAGGTAGCTTTGCATACACAGATGGCAGGTGTACGCGGATACGTCAAATATCTCATTTAGCCGTTCGTCATTACAGCGAAAGCTGCCACGATAGGGAAGGTCGCGCCGGACAAAAACGGCGACGGCTACCTTAAGGGCAACAAAGGTGTTCGGCTCTTCCAGTTCCAGGTATACAAAGCGGAAGCCGGTCTGTCCCCATTCCTGATCGCTGAGCCAGGGGACGTCTACGGTGAAATCGCGGACGGCGTGGTTGTTGGTGGTGTTCTTCACCCCCAGCGGCGTCAGCGCCTCCGTGACCGACTCGCCGAACCGTATGCGCAGTCTGGCGCCATCCGAGGCCTGCGGGCAAATCAGGCGGATGCCACCGTGTAGCTCCTGCCCATAGTCCAGCAGAATGCCGGCCTTTTTATCGCTGTTGCGGTTGTCCAGCGTCGCCAGATGCTCTTCGTTAAAGTGCATCATCAGCGGCTGCTCCAGTAGCAGGTTTTCGCTGTGCTCCACCTGTCCTTTTGTCAACACCACCCGGCTGGGTAGCACAAAGGAACGTGTACGGGGATCGTTTTCTATGATGCGCAGTTCATTCATGCCAACACCTCGTTTCTGTAACAGAGTATAGCATACTTTCGCACACCCCGCAATGGGGGATTTTACGATCAAAAAGGGGCGTTTTTGCTATTTTCGGCTGTATTTTATGCTTGAAAAACCTGTCGTCTTTTGCTATGATGAGGGCAAACGGCTATCTGGAGATGAGCTTGCGATGCTTCGGAAAAACAAACGCATCCCTTGGATGATGCTACCAACGATTTTGACATTGGCCTGGCCGACCATGCTGGAGCAGTTGTTGAGTACGGCGGTGCAGTATATCGACACCGCCATGGTAGGTACCCTGGGAACGGAGGCTACCGCCGCGGTTGGTGCCACCACCACCGTCAACTGGCTGCTCAACAGCACGGTATCCGCTGCGGGTGTAGGCTTCCTCGCCTTCATTGCGCGCGCCTACGGTGCCGGCGACCGGGAATCCGGGCGTAAAGCCTCCTCGCAGGCGGTGCTCGTCACCCTGGCGCTGGGTGTGGCGTTTACGGTGCTGTCCCTGTCTCTCAGCGGGGTGATCCCCGTATGGATGCAGGTGGACGAGCCCATACGCCCTCTTGCTTCTCGCTATTTCTTCATTCTGTATACCCCTATGCTGGCATGCACCGCCACCACCGTTTTCGGTACGGTGCTGCGGGCGGTGGGGGATACCAAGACCCCCATGGTGATCGGCTTGTGGGTGAACATTATCAACGTGGTGCTCAATTTTTTGCTTATCTATCCTACCCGTACCGTCTCGTTATTCGGCGTACACGTTTTCGTGCCCGGCGCAGGCTGGGGTGTGATTGGCGCAGCGGTTGCCAGCGCCGTTGCCTTCGCTGTGGGCGGCATCGCGATCACCGTGGCGCTGTTTCGCCACCCCTTTGTGTCTCCGCGTGGCTATTCTCTGCGCCCGGATATGCAGATCCTGCGCCCCTGCCTTAAGGTGGCGCTGCCCAACGCGGCACAGCGGTTCGGAACCTCTCTCGGCTATGTGGCTTTCGCCTCAATGATCAATTCGCTGGGGGGTGTTGCCACCGCGGCCCACACCATTGCCAACACCGTGGAATCCGCATTCTACATCCCCGGCTACGGCATGCAGACCGCTACCGCCACGCTGGCGGGCAATGCCCTGGGTGCCCGGGATGGTAACCGAATGCGCGATCTGTCTCGCATGATCTTGCTCATCGAGGTGTTACTGATGATGGTGACAGGCGGTCTGCTGTTCCTGTTCGCTCCACAGATGATGCGGGTGTTTTCCGGGGATGCCGACGTTATTCACCTGGGAACCACCGTCTTGCGTATGGTGGCGGTAACAGAGCCATTCTTCGGGTTCTCCATCATCATCGAGGGGATGATGATGGGCATCGGCAAAACGATCCGGCCCTTTGTGTATAATATCATCGGCATGTGGGGTGTGCGTATTGTGGGCACCTTTATCTGCACGGTTTTGCTTGGCCTGGGGCTTGTCTCCGCCTGGGCTTGCATGATCGCACACAACCTGCTGCTGTTCACGATGTATTTTATCTACTATCTTTCCGGAAAATGGAATCTGCTTAACAGGAGGTACACTATAGAATGAAACGATATCTATCACTTTTTCTATGCCTTTTTTTGTGCCTGTCGCTGTGCTCCTGCACAGTCAATCCATACGAGGAGGCGGTAAAGGCGTTAGAGCAGACCACCCTCGCCGCTGACGGCACCTATGCTGTTACAGAGGATCTGCTTATTGCGCTGGAAAATGCGGAGTATCTCCAACCGAAGAACGTCATTTTCATGATTGGAGATGGCATGGGTTATAACGTGGTGAAAGCCGCTGAAACGGTCTATGCTGACCGGCTGTATGGAGGCACGTTGTCCATGCGGCATCTGCCGCACCATGGCGCTTCCATAACGTATTCCGCTGACAACGCGATTACCGACTCCGCCGCCGGGGCGACGGCTCTTTCCACCGGATTTAAGACCTCCAACAGCACTATTGCTATGAATACGGAGGATTCTGCCACGTACCTGACCACGTTGGAGTTGGCCGCGCAAAAGGGGAAAAGCACCGGCATCATCGCCACCAAGAGTGTGACGGATGCCACCCCCGCCGGGTTTACCGCCCACGTGGGGACGCGCACTCAGCAGGAGGAGATCGCCGGTCAACAGCTGGACGCTATGACGGATGGTGACCTTGATGTTGTGCTGGGAGGTGGTCGCTCCTACTACGCGGCTCACAAGCCGGCAGACAGTGCGGTGGCCTATGTCGAGGATTGGACATCTACACAGTCAGCAACGCTTCCCCTGCTCGGCCTGTATGCCGATGAGGCGATGGATACCACGGATGAGACACTACCCACTCTGGCGGAGATGACCGACCTGGCCATTAACCGTCTGTCAGCGGATGAAAACGGCTTTTTCCTTATGGTAGAGGGCTCGCAGATCGACACCTTTGCTCACAGCAATGTGCTGGAGGACTCCATGCGCGAGCTGTACGCTTTCGACTGCGCCGTGGCAGTGGCCATGCGGTATGTGGCCTTACACCCGGACACGGTGCTCATCGTTACCGCCGATCATGAGACCGGCGGGCTGAATCTGCCGGATGCCCTTACCAAGGATACGTTGTCCTCTTGCTATTATTCCACCACTTCTCACACCGGTAAGACGGTACCGGTGTACGCGGTAGGCTATGGCACAGAGGCGCTGGCAACCGTGCAGGAAAACACCGATCTGGCGATCTTCACCGCCTCCCTGCTGGGGGAGGACGCCTTCGGTCAGCAGAGTACGGCGCAGGTGCTGTTTGACGGCAGCAAGCGAGACAACGTTGTCGCTTTGCAGGAGCTGAACAAGCCGGAGGGAGGGGAGGGCTTTGTTACCGCCGGCAACAAGGCGGCGCGGGTCGCGTTCAGTTCCCAGGAGCCGAGCTTGGTGTTTTCCGCCTCTCCCTGTGCCGAGGGCCTGTATCCCAAGGCGGTGCGCCTGCGGGTGAAAAACAACAGCGAAACCTCGCTGGAGCCGCCGTCGATGCTACTGGATATCGGCGCCTATGCTATAATGCCCACGGCAGCCACGGAGGGCATGAAGCCGGGGGAGACTGGCGATTTTGTTTATATCCTCGCGCACAACGACCAGGAGGGGGCGGCAGCCGCACTGAAGCAGATCAGCCTTATGGTGTTTGCGAAAGAATCCCTCCCTGTGGAGATTCTGTCGCTGGAGCTTATCTGCCGTCCGACAGGGAAATGATCCAACCGAACGATAAAATGTGTGAAGAATGCCAAACACCCGACAGGATAGCCTGCCGGGTGTTTAACATTTTACCTGATCATTTAACGCAGATTTTTCTTTTTTGCGGTATTCGATTTAATGTAAGTCGGTATAATAGAAAAGGATGCTGACAAAAACCGCATTTCTTGCGGATGATATATACAATGAAAAGCAAAGATATAGCAAGAAAGGAAATGAAAACTATGACAGGTTTTGACGTATTGACCATGCTGGGCGGGCTGTGCCTGTTCCTGTTTGGTATGAACGTGATGGGGCAGGCACTGGAACGCCGTGCCGGCGGTCAGCTGCAGTCCCTCCTCAGCCGCCTGACCTCCAATAAGCTGGCCGGCCTGCTGACCGGTATGGGTGTCACAGCGGTCATCCAATCCTCTTCGGCTACTACCGTTATGGTGGTGGGCTTCGTGAACTCCCGCCTGATGAGCCTCAAGCAAGCCATCAACGTTATTCTGGGCGCCAACATCGGTACTACCATCACCGCATGGATCCTCAGCCTAAGCGGCATTGAGGGCGACGCCTGGTACATCAAGCTGCTCAAACCCGCCTCTTTCACCCCCATTTTAGCGGTGATCGGTATTATCTTCTACATGTTCTGTAAGAGCGATAAGAAGAAGGATACGGGCACCATCCTGCTGGGCTTTGCGACCCTGATGTTTGGTATGGATACCATGTCCGGCGCCGTGTCCGGTCTGGCGGACGTACCACAGTTCCAGCAACTGTTTTTGCTGTTCCAGAATCCTGTTTTCGGTGTTCTGGCGGGTGCTGTCCTTACCGCCATCATCCAGTCCTCCTCTGCTTCGGTTGGTATTCTGCAGGCGCTGGCCGGCAGTACCGGTCAGGTGACCTATGGTGCCGCTATTCCTATTATCATGGGACAGAATATCGGCACCTGCATCACCGCCGTCCTGTCCTCCTTCGGCACCAACCGCAACGCCAAGCGCGCCGCCATGGTGCACCTATCCTTCAACGTGATCGGCACACTGGTGTGTGTGACCGCTTTCTGGTTGGTGGATATCCTCTTCTCGCCTGCGCTGTTCGGGCAATCGGTGTCGGAGGCTGGCATCGCTGTGGCGCACTCGGCCTTCAACATCCTCTGCACGCTGTTGTTGTTGCCTATGTCCGGTTTGCTTGAAAAGCTTGCGTACCGTCTGGTGCCGGACGTGAAGGAGGTTTCCACCGAAAAAGCCCCCCAACTGGACGAACGCCTGCTGGCGACCCCCTCTGTGGCACTGGAGCGTTGCCGCATCATGGCCGGCGATATGGCGAATACTGCCGTGGCGGCCTTCAAGGGGGGCATCAAGAGCCTCCGTGCCTATTCTCCGGAGCTGGCTGCCTTGGTGCGGGAGCTGGAGGAGAGGAGCGATCATTACGAGGATGTGTTGGGCACCTTCCTTGTAAAGCTCAGTAGTCACCAGATCAGTGAGCGCGACAGTGCAGAAGCCGCTAAGCTTCTTAAGCTCATCGGTGACTTTGAGCGTATCTCCGACCACGCGGTGGATCTGCTGGAGTCCGCAGAGGAGATGAACGCCAAATCCATTACCTTTACCCCCGCCGCTAATCATGAACTGCAGGTCATCTCCGACGCTGTCAGCGAGATCCTGGATATGGCTCTGCAGGCCTTCCATGAGGATGATGTGGATACCGCCCTCAAGGTGGAGCCGCTGGAGCAGGCCATCGACAAGCTAAAGGAGCAGCTGCGCACCAATCACATCCTGCGTCTACAGCAGGGTGAGTGTTCGATTGATGCCGGCTTCGTGTGGTCGGATCTGCTCACCGGTATGGAGCGCACCTCGGACCATTGCTCCAACATTGCCGGGTGTGTCATTGACCTGTCTCACCACAATATGAATCTACACGAATCCCTACGAGAACTTCGCAACACCAGCGAGGACTTCCGTCAGGATTACAAGGCATATTGCGCTAAATACACGATATAAAAGCAAAGGCCGCCGTAGTTAACGGCGGCCTTTGCTCATTTTGCAATGGTGTATTTTTGCAGCGTATTACCGTCGCTGTCGGTGAAGGCGATCTCGACGGCATCCTCACCAAACACGTAACCGCAGCCGGTGAAATGCTTGTCGCCCGGCTTCGCGCCAATGACGACGGGACATGGCTGGCCGTAGGTGTCGTGCTCGCCGCCGGGGGTGCGTACCTCCAGCGTGTGGGTGTGGCCACAGATCATCACGTGGGGCTTTACGTGCTCCTTCAGTAAGGCTGCCCATTCCCGATATACCTCCTCCTCGATGTCAAAGGGCGGCTCGAACCGCTGGGTAAAAGGGGTGTGGCTGATGACGACACGCGTTTTGACTCCGTCGGCGGCGTATTCCGCGTCGGCATGGGCAATAACGTCCTCAAGATAGGCAGTCTGCTGACGGCGGAATGGGGCGCAGCAGACGGTGTGACCGTATTCCTTGCTACTGTCCGGCTTATCCTCTGCACAGTCCAGCAGTATGCCCCATAGGCTGCCCAGGCGGAAGGTGTAGTAGGTCTTACCGCTTTGGTTGGGGGTGTATTCGGCAAAGCGCTCAGCGTAATTACCGCGCATATCGTGATTCCCGCGGGAAAAGACGGTAGGCTTGTGCCCACCGGTGATGCTCGCGCAGATCTCATATATGTTGTGAAATTTGGAGGGGTCACCGCTGTGGTCTATCACATCCCCGTTAAGGATCAGCAGGTCGATATCGCCGAAGGCCTCCGCAGCGCGTGCCGGCTCCTCGATCCGATTGTGGGCATCGGCAATGTGATAGGCGCGCAGACTGCTTTGCGGCACGGCGTGAAATGTGAAAGTATATTCCTTTACATTTTCGCACTCGGTGAAATAGGGCTTTCTCTCAATGATCGGCCGTACACACACCGTGTACTTACCAGCAGTATCCAGTTGTTCCATCGGCACGGTCACCCGATGCAGAGGGGAGAGGGAGCGCATAATGCCGTTGGATTCATCGTAATAACAATCATCGCCGATCCTAACCCAGAACAGCGATTCTGCCGTCACCTCAACCATGATCTGATACGTGTTTTTCACCGCAAACACGGCCGGAGCTGTTCTTAGCATAATGATCCCGCCTTTCCAATCGATAGGATATCATAAACCCAATGGAATTGCAAGAAAAAGAGGCTGTCTCACTTTTTTTGAGTGGGACAGCCCCTTTGTTTTACATTTGCGCCGAAGGCATACCAAAATTATTCATCATTCATTAAAGCTTGCATATGCCCCAGCCGGAGGTTTCGTAAGTGTTTGGTTTATCCGATACTTTCATAAGAATAATATGACCCCGTTCGGTAACGTTGTTTTTGTTATATATCTTCACTTGAGAGTCTCCGCCGTATGCCATCATACCGGCTCTTATCATAAAGACAATTCCGTTGAAGTCCAAAAGATGATTCCAAGTGGTCTCCATAATCCCTAAATGTTCACCGCTCACCGCAGTATCAACAGCAGAATCCATATTACGCAAATTATCCCAAGGGCAACAAATTACCTCAAAGCCTTTAGATTTAATAACAGCGCTTGTTTTCCACGGAATTGACGCTGTATTATATTGCCAATCTGCCACAATAATATCCTTAGAAAGCCCCTCCAACATTTCGTTTGCATATTGGTGAGTGGAGTTACACTCGTATTTTTCCTCTCGGTCGAACCAATCCTTGCATAGTAACATATCTCCCCATATAATAGGTTTAATTCCCTTTGCTTTGAGTTCATCGGCTACTTCGTTTAAGAAGGCGCACAACTCTTTTGAATCCAGCTCCAAACCTGCTTCATCACAGCCTAAGTGAAAATATTCACAGCCTTCAAACAACTCAATTAATTCTTCACGAACACTTCTGAGCATCTTCTTTGTATCATCCAATTTATAATTCCAAATCCAACCGTAGGATTTCGGGTAATACAAATATTCCAACTCTAAGTTCTGCTCAAGTACGACGTGCTTACCTGTTTTAGAAAGAGGACAAAATGAAGCGTGACCTAAATGTTGGAAGAAAGGCACAACCTCCATTCCAAAAACCTTGGCACAATTTATCAATTCTTTCCAATCTGATTTCGTAAGGGCTTGCGGCCAGGCAAGCTCTTTTAAGGTGTCGAATTTCAGATTTCCCCAAGACTCTAATAAAATGTGTGTGTACTTTGCAACTCCGCAGCATTTTATAATTTTTTTAACGAAATCAAAGGTTTTTTCGGGACCTACGCATATATGCACCATTCTCATCTTTACCTTCGGCGATTCTTTAAGGCACATACATTCTACTCTGTAATCCCCCTTGCCGTAGGAAAAAATATTTTCGAGCAAGGTCATGAAGCCGCGAATGACTCCACCGTAGTTTTCGCCTTTAATATAAATTCCGTTTTCGGTAACATTTATCCCATATTCGTTACCGTCAAGCTCGCATCTTTCGGCTTCTCCGATTATAATTTCGTTTTCGTTTTCACCCTGCAAAATATTAAATTTTACCGAGCGGGCATAGTTTTGCATCAGTTTTATTATGTCGTCACAATTTGCCTTTTGCGGCAAATACACATTTTGTGCTAAGCTAAAACAAAAACAATTCATTTTAAACACCTCAGAGAAATATGACAATATCTCTTTACAAGGTAATATTACTAATGCAAAAACAAAATGTCAAGAGCTTTTGTCCAAAAGTAAAATTGTGGCATTTTTCTGAGCTCCTGTTACAAAAAAGAACTGTCGCATTATGCATTTTAAATGCTTAATGCGACAGTTCTTTTCCCTCTGTTCAAAAGAACAGACCGTATTCCACAAAGCAGTAGGTGTCCGTCCATTGCGGGTTGATGCCGTGCCGCCACACGGGGGAGTCGTGGAAGAACGATTGGGGGCTGACGGCGTAGCTTTCGCCCTCCTTCAGATGGAAGGGGCCCAGCAGGTTGCGCAGATTACCGGTGACCGTCACCTCGATGGTGTTTTCTCCCTCTTGACATAGGGGGGCAATATCCAGGGTGTAGGGCTGCCACAGGATGCGTCCCGCATCCTTACCGTTTACCCGCACCTCGGTTACGTTAGAGGGTAAACGACTGACGGTGAACAGGGCCGCTTTTGCCTCCTCGGCGGTCAGGTCAACCGTTTTTCGAAAGGTCATGGTACCGGCAAAGAACGGATAGCCCTGTGGTGCCAGTGCGCCGTCGGTGATGGTATCCTTGGCGGCTCCCAAGGTGAAACCGCCCTCTGTGCGTAGGCCACGCCGTTCCAGCGTCTCAAAGGGAGTGTCGCTGTACACGCCAAAGTCCCCCTTAAGATATACCGCTTCGATCTCCATATCGTAGCTTAGCTTGTTCTTTTCCGACTCAAACTGCAGAGATTTTTTTAGATTCTCATAGGTCTGCGGGGATTGCTCAAAGGCGCAGGATAGGTGCACCTCGTTTTCTCCCTCTTTAACAAGAGCGAAGATATCCAGCGTGTTAAAAGCTCTGTCAAAGTAATAGCCGTCGGGTGTGTTGTTCACCGGTTGTCCGTTTACCGTGATGGTAAAGATCTCCGGTGTCTCTAGCACCAGCTGACAGCGGCTAAAGGTCTTTTTGGCAACCGTGAAACGGAATACCACATCCGTTTGTACCTGTCTGCCAAAGGCGCAGGCTTTCTCTTGCACGTCGCTGATGGGGATGTTCTTGCCTGCCGGCTTGCCATCAAAGAATAGGTCGCAGTAGTCCAAGGTCAGGGCGTTGTCGTCCTTCTTGGTGATGGCCCATTCGCCGTTTAGTTTTCCGGCGATGGAACGACGTGTGGTGCTTTGCGGCGTGTCGGCCGCCTTTTCGTCGCTGTCATAGACGAAGAAGATCACACTGCCGCGGGCGGGCAGGGTGTCAAAAATGACAAGCTCATTACCTTTACACTTGTAGACGGCCGCCTCTTCTTCACTGGTAAAGGCGTTGAAGCGAGTGGCGCTACCGCCCTTAACCGTGACCGTCAATTCATGAGATGTATCACAAGGGTTGACCAGGTAGTACATGGTCATGCCGTCGAAGTGACGCACAGATGCGTGGATGGGTTGTGCATCGTGATCCCCGGCATAATCGACGGTGATCTGCCGCACATCGGCGGGAATGGCTTGCGCTACGGCGGTGTGTTCCACCACCGGGCACTCGGCGGCCAGCGTTGCCCAGCGGCTGTCCTCCACACCGTCGGTGTATCCGGGTAGCTCCTTACTAAAGAGCAGCGTGCCGCCCTGCGCCTTAAACTGTTCCAGTAGGGAGAGGGTATTCTTGCCAAAGCAGGTCGCCGGCGGCACGATCACAACGGTATAGGACTGCTCGCCGACGACGAGCTTGCCATTCTTCACGTGCCCATGACGCTCCATAATGCGCCCATCGCCCAGGTGATAGGGGAGCTGCGCGTGCTCCAGAGACTCCATGGTCTGCAGGAGCTTGGCACATTCCTCATCAGCGTCTCTGTTGCGGTCGGTCATCCGCAGCCAGCCGCTTTCGATGGTGTGGAGCACCAGGATAGCTGGGCGATTCTTGCCCTCTGCCACCAGCATGCCGATGCGGCTGACCATATCGTTGAACAGGCGGTAGTGTCCCCACCAGGGCTGGTGCTTAAAGAGGGAGGCGGGGTAGTCGCGTTTGCGGATACCCCGCAGGCTGTATCCCTCCAGGTGCTGGCACAGATAGTTGATGCCGTGCACCATCTGATGTTCATAGATACTGCGCAGATCCTCAAAGCTCACGTTCCAGCCGGACAGCGCAAAGGTTTCAGACAGCACCTGCTTTTTACCCAATTGCTCTGCTACAGAGGATAACTGCATCTCGGCCTGTATGGAAGCCAGGCTGCGCCCTAAGTGGTCCATGCCGGGGATATCCATGTACTCATAGGGGGGCATGCAGCAGCCGTTGGACAGGATGTGGGAGTGATACCACTCCTCCAGCACCATGTGCCCGGTAAGCCTGGAGCCGTTTTCTGCACACCAGTCGTGGATGCGCTTCATGAAATTCTCGGCAAAAAGATCCCTCACCAGCTTCCAGAAACGGTAGCGTACCTGCCGATAACCTGCTGTTTCAATGAACAGCCCGGGCAATAAGGGCGCCAGTTCCTCCCCATAGAGGCTGCGATACTCGTTCTCCAGCACAAAGGACCAGGGGATACCGTCACGGGACACCTGAGGCTCGTCGGTGAAGAAGCCCTTCATATCAGCGAACTTGCTTCCCATCGTATTCTTGTACACTTGATGAGTGGAGCGGAGGAAGGCGTCGGTTACTTCCGCGTCCAGAGTATCCACGTAGAAGGGATTGATCTCATAATAAAGGTGATGGTTTTCACCGTTGACGTTTACGTTGGCGACGGTGAAATGGTCGCTTACCGGCTGGGCGGTCACTTCAAGCCGCAGATACTTCTGCTGGTACTTTTCGCCCATACCATTGACAATGCCGCCGCCAAAACCGCTGGGCCAGCCGTTCTCGTCATACCCCCACGCCCACATGCCGCGGCTTTCGCCTTCCTCCACGGCGGCGAGGATGTTGTCAAACCATTCCTCGGACAGATAGTCCGTTTGCAGTCCGCCTCTGGCGTGCATAAAATAACCGCCCATGCCGGCCTCATCCATTTCCCTTATCTGCCGCCGGGTTTCTGCGGTATCCAGCCGTTCATTCCAGGACCAGAAGGGGGAGGGGCGGTACTGCTTAGGGGGATTTCGCAAGTCTTCCTTACGCATGGCTCATCGACCTCCGTTCATGATTTTATCATAACACAGTTAGTATACGCTGGCAACAAAAATCCCCCCTAAGCGTAGGGGGGATTTGTTCATATGTCTTCTTTTCCTACACGGGAGGGGGTATGTCCGGTGACTCGCTTGAACACGGTGCTGAAATAGTTCTGGTCGGTGTAACCAAGCTGGGCGGCAGTTTCCTTGACGGAAAACCCCTGTCGCAGAAGGGATGCGGCGTGACGGATACACAGCCGGGTGTAGTATTCCATAACCCCTACGCCGGCATACCGGGAAAAGGTCTTTTGCAGATTGATCTCACTCATTTGACAGCATTTGGCCATTTCGGCCACCGTCAGCCGCCGGGGCACCTGTTCACCTAACGCGGTCACGATACGAGAATAATTGCGAGCGCTTTGCGACATGGCCTGTTGCGTTTTGGAGGGCTGATCGGCCAAGGAGAGCAACAGCATCTCCAGGTGTCTGACAAACTGTAGCGGCTCCGTCGTGTCGTTAGCATAGTTTCCGATATGGATATCCGCATAGAAGGAATAACTGCGCCGCCCCAATTCGTACATGGCCTTTACTGCTGACAGGTCGGGGATGTGGCACACCCGATCGGTAATAGTTGGAATGTTTTCGCCGTTGAAGGAGCATATGATGTACACGGGTGACGTGTTGTCGGCGGAAGCGATGCTGTGAAATTGCATCGGTGGGTGCAGGATCGCTTGTCCCGCCTCCAGCTCGAATACCTGCTCATCGGCAGCGACGCGTACCCGCCCCTCTATGACACACACCAGCTCCCAGAAATCGTGGCTTTCCCCCTTAAAAACGAAGTCCGGCCGACATTGCTGCCTAAATAGGGTGAATAGCCCGGTGATCCGAGGCCCGCTTTTGACGTCGAACAAGGCCATGACCTCCTGTATAGAAACTCAAAGAACGGAAAACGCCCTTTACGAGCACGTTTCCTGAAATGCTCCCGATAGCCGTATTATACAACTCTTTTCGACGCTTGTCAATCTTCGCTTTTTCCCCAAAAATCAATGCGTATGCCTATGCAGGCATACGCACGACGACTACTTATGCTTTTTGTGGTACAGATAAGAGTATATCGTCGGTACTAAGACTAGCACCGGCAACAGGATCAACACCAGATAGGGGAGAATGGGTAGGGGGAGAAAGGTAGCCAACAGGAACATTACCCCACCCAGCATCCACACACGCCCTCCAAAGCGATGGGTGGCGATCCAGTTATTTTCATCCGCCAACGTCCACGGTATCTTGATACCGATGGTGTGGTTCTGCTGACACTTGGGCAGGTAGTTGCCCACGACAAGGAACATAACGCCCACAAGAAGTGTGCCAAGCCTATCTACTCGCAGATCCCATGCGGCTATCCAGGCGTACATTACTGTCCCGCCAAAGAGCGAAACCACCGGACAGATCCACAGCACCAGACGTTGTACCTTCTGATTTCTGTCCTTGTTTTTCTTGTCAAGCCCGCTGGCAAGCACGCAGACCCAGTGAAGTCCCAGCACGATGAGCGGGAGGCCAAACACTGCAAAGGGACGGCTGCTGAAGCCATCCGGTTCCCCGTTCGGACCCCAGTGGGTAGCAATGCGCTCAGGCAAGTCATTCCACAGGATGAGCCCGGCTACCATAGGTACCAGGATGATGAGCGAGGTCACCAGTAATGTCCATTTATACTGTTTGATCATGGTCGTTATCTCCTTTCAGTTCAGTGATCCACAGCATGATCTCCTCCAACACCGAGACGTTGAGTTCATAGAAGATATACTTACCCTCACGCGCATCGCGGATAAGATCAGCTTCCTTTAGCACGGACAGATGGCGGGATACAGATGCTCCCGTGACCTCGAAATGGTCGGCGATCTCCCCGGCAGACAGCCGTCCGGCTTTCAGCATGTTCAGGATCTCCCGGCGTATCGGGTCAGCCAACGCCCGCATGGTCTGTTGTAATCCCATTACGCACCTCCTCGGCCTATCATTTAACAATTCGGCTAAATGTTAAATGTATTGTATCACGGAAAATTGTCGGTGTCAAGTTGATTTTTAAGGAAAGGCGTGAGGATTTTTCCGCAAATGCGACTAATAAGTGAAAGGGGGGATGCAGATGGATAGAGGTGCCGAGGACTACCGCCGTTATCTGGATGGAGACGACGATGGACTGGTGGAGATCATCGAGAACTACCAGGATGGTCTTGTCTTGTACATTTGTAGTGTGGTGGGGAATGTCTGCCTGGCTGAGGAATTAACGGAGGAAGCCTTTGTAAGGTTAGCGGTTAAAAAGCCGCGATTTACTGGTCGTTCCGCCTTCAAGACATTTCTATATGCGATCGGACGGCATATCGCTTTAGACAACATACGCCATCGGGCGAGAGTGGAGGCTGTATCCATAGAGGAATGTCCACCGCTGTCGGATGAGGAGGCATTACTGGAGCAGGTTTACATTCGACAGGAACGCAAGATCGCTCTGCACCGGGCGCTTCGTCATCTGCCGGCGAACTACCGGCAGGCGCTGTGGCTGGTTTATTTTGAGGAACTTCGGCTTAAAGAGGCAGCGAAGATCATGGGGAAAAGTGCCCATGGGATGGAGACACTTATTTATCGCGCAAGACAATCCCTTAAAAATCAACTTGAAAAGGAGGGCTTCGTTTATGAAGACGTATGATGAAATGGTTGAGGCGGTATTTCGCCGTCGGGATGCATATCTAATAACAAAAAGAACGAGAAGGCGGGTGGTCGTTCGTGTGGTGATACCGGTGTGCCTTGCCTGTGTTGCCGGGGTGGCCGGTTATGGAGCGTGGAGCTACTTGCCTCGACAGGTGACACCGCCCAGCACTTTGGAGGAGATTTCTTCCACAGCGGGGAGGGAGGGCTTTATAGCGCCTGCACCTACTGCACCGCTCGCGCTACCTTCTACAACTTCCTCGCGGACAACGGCTACCGGAAACACCGATAGTGACGAGCTGTCAGGGAAAAAGATATTTGCTTTCAATAAGATCGTGGGATCTGCGTCTGCGGCGTGCCGCTACAGAGATCCCGCACAGCATTATGATGAGAAATGGGACGAGGACAAAACGGCTGCCTATCTTGGGGTGGACCTGCGACGTGTTCCGGAGTTCCTTTCGGAGAAAATGGCGCGTGTAGGGGGAGGTGAGTTTACTGTTACTTACCGGAATGACGGCACTCTGGTGGAGGATGTGGTATCGTATTCTTTTGAGGGGAATGCTGGGCAACAGCTCAGCCTATCAGCCAGTCGATTAGGGGTGCCGTATGATTGTATTTATTCACTCGAAACGGAGATTGCCACCCCTGTGCGCCTGCGTTCCACCGGAGAGATCGTGTCGGTGCTGGTGGCTACTGATGGGGAGGGATTGTACATTGGGGATTTTGCTTATGCAGATGTCAATTACCGGATACGAGTAGAAAACACCTCTCCCATAATCATAGACCGACTTGTTCGAATGATAGCTGAATAACTGTGCCGGGATAGCGCATTTGCCCTTTACAAACAGCGCGATATATTGTACAATCAACGTATAGATATTGCTGCTTGACGAGGTGAAAACGATGATCTATACGTTGACTTGTAACCCGGCCTTGGATTATCTGATGGAAGTCGATGACTTGCGATTGGGAGAGACGAACCGCTCAGGGCAGGACACCTTTCGCTTTGGCGGCAAAGGTGTCAATGTATCCGCCGTGCTTTCTCGGCTGGGCGAGGCAACCACCGCGTTGGGCTTCATTGCCGGCTTTACCGGTGATGCGTTCAGCCGTGCTGTGTGTGTCGCTGGCGTCCCGGCAGATTTTATCCGTCTTAAGAAAGGCCACACCCGGGTCAATGTAAAGCTGAAAGGGCAAATGGAAACGGAGATTAACGCGGCCGGCCCTGTTATTCCGGCGGAGGCGTTGACGGAACTATATGGCAAGCTTTCTGCCTTGACAGTAGGGGATACACTGGTGCTGGCAGGTAGTGTGCCGCCGTCCCTGCCACAGGAGCTGTATGGGCAGATCATGGCATTGCTGTCCGGCCGTGGCGTGCGCTTTGTGGTAGATGCAACGGGCGAACAGCTTTTGTGCACGTTGCGGTACAAGCCTTTTTTGATTAAACCCAATCGACGAGAACTGGAGGGGCTGGTTGGACGTCCATTGCCGGATGACACCGCCCTTATCAATGCCGCCCGAGAACTGCAGGGTATGGGTGCGGAAAACGTGCTCATTTCTCTTGGCGGCGATGGTGCCTTGCTAGTGGATGCCTCCGGTCGTGTGCGTCGCGCTCCTGCTATCCGCGTGGATGTGACCGATACTGTGGGAGCGGGTGATTCCATGGTTGCCGGTTTCCTTGCTGGATATCCCCAGGGGAGCGACTATGCGCTACGTCTCGGCAATGCTGCCGGGGCCGCCACTGCCGCATCTCCACATCTGGCTACACGCGAAGCGATCATGGAGCTTCTTCAATAATTAAACAAGCCCGCAGCACAGCTGCGGGCTTGTTCTTTGCCATCATTTTTCCTTTAGTTTGGCGATGATCATGCGGGCGCATTTGTACACGTCGCCGCCGCCCATGGTAAGTACCAGATCGCCGGGCTGTACTCTGTTTGCTACATAGTCGGCGATCTCGGGAAAGCTGGCCAGGTACACGCCGCCATCGATTTGATCGGTAATCTGGGTGGAGTGGACATTCCAAGCGTTCACCTCGCGAGACCCCATGATATCGCTGACCACCGCGTGATCTGCCAGTGACAGAGCCTCGGCAAATTCATCCAGATGCTGGGCGGTGCGAGAATAGGTGAAGGGCTGGAAGATGGCCCATAGCGTCCTATGCTCCAGTTTTTTTGCCGCCTGGATGGTAGCGCTGATCTCGGTTGGATGGTGCGCGTAATCATCCGCCACGGTTACCCCGGCATAGGTGCCCAGGAACTCAAACCGCCGTCCCGCACCGGTAAAAGCACGGATGCCTTCGGCGATCTGCTGAGGGTTCATGTCGCACAACTGGGCCGCCGCCGCTACTGCCAACGAGTTCAGTACGTTGTGGGCACCGGGTACACCCAGCTCGATGGGGCAAAGGAACGCCCCTTTGTAATACAGATCATAGGCGCCATAGGAGCCGCGTACCGTGCGGATGTTCCGCGCTTGCCAATCGTTGCCGTCAGCAAGTCCAAAGCTCACCAGGTTTCGCCCGGTAATACCCTCCACCGCCCGGCGTGTGTTTTCGTCGTCGCCGTTGTAGATGACGGTGCCGGTGGTTAGGTTGGCGAACGTATGGAAGGAACGGATGACCCCATCCAGGTCTCCGAAATAGTCGAGATGATCGGCATCAACGTTGAGAATGATGCTGATGGCGGGGGTCATCTCTAAGTAATGGTCCTTGAACTCACAGGCCTCGCACACCATAGTGTCGTTGGTTCCGGCGTGGCCGTTGGCATTGATCTTGGGCAGCCGCCCACCGATGAAGATGCTGGGATCGGTGCCTGCCTCCAGTAGGATCTGGCACAGCATGGAGGTGGAGGTGGTCTTGCCGTGGGTACCGGCCACCGCTACCGTGTTGGGGAATTGCCTGGAGATCCACCCTAAAAGTTTGGCTCTCTCCAGCAGCGGAACCCCTTGCTGTCGAGCGGCCACCAGCTCCGGATTGTCTTCCGGGATGGCTACGGTGTATACCACCATATCCGCGCCGTCAATGTTCTCGGCGGCAAACTCCATTTTTACGGGGATGCCCAATCCGCGGATGCGGTTTAGATTATCCGACTCGTTCTGATCGGTGCCGGTGAGTTGGTAGCCTTTAGCGTGCAGGATCTCCGCCAGCGGACTCATGCCGGAGCCACCGATCCCCACAAAGTGGATGTGACGTACTCCGTCCAGAATGTTGTTATCAGGCATGGTGTCAGTCCTTCCTGTTAAATTCTACTCTATTATATTGCTTTGTTCCGAAAAAATAAATACCTTTTTGGGAATATGCGGAAAAATTTTCATTTTAGCCGATAATTCGCCCGATCCCTCCATATATATGTACCGTATCTCAAAGGGAAGGGTGAATGGCTTTGCGAAGGAAAACGTGGCTAGCGTGGCTGTGCGCGCTTTTAGTGTTGTGCGCTGTACCGTTATCGGTAGCGGCACAGAGCGCCGTGATGTATGATGAGCAGAATGGGATAGGGCTAGATGAGCTCTTGTCTGAGGATGCCGCTGTGTGGCCTACTATGGCGCCGGTGGATACGGCCGCCATTACCGTCAACGCTAAAGGGGCAGTGCTGATGGATCAAGGCAGTGGTGCCGTGCTGTTTGAGAAGGGCGCTTACGAGCAGCTGCCGATTGCCTCGGTGACCAAGGTGATGACTCTTTTGCTGGTGATGGAGGCCATCGATAGTGGCCGTTTGCAGTGGGAGGAGACTGTCACCTGCTCCGATAGAGCCGCGTCCATGGGGGGCTCGCAGATTTGGCTGGAGCCGGGGGAGATCATGACGGTGGAGGAGCTGGTCAAGGCGGCGGCGGTGGTATCGGCCAACGATGCCTGCGCGGCGCTGGCGGAGCATATTAGCGGTACGCTGGAAGCCTTTGTGGCGGATATGAACGCCCGGGCGGCGGCACTGGGCATGAAGAATACGCATTTTGTGGATTGTAGCGGCCTTGACGATACCGGCTATTCGTGTGCTTATGATGTGGCGGTTATGTCCCGAGAGCTGATGAATCATGAGCAGATACAGCGCTTTACTACGATCTGGATGGATACACTACGGGGGGGAAATTCCCAGCTGGTAAATACCAACAAGCTGGTGCGACACTACAAGGGAGCTACCGGACTAAAGACCGGGACGACGCAGGCGGCGGGACATTGCCTAGCCGCAACCGCCTCCCGGGATGGCACGGCCTTTGTAGCTGTGGTGCTTGGTAGTAGCACCACAGCGGACCGTTTTGATGGTGCACGTGCATTGCTGGATTACGGCTTTTCCAGCTACGAGGCGTACACCCCCTCTGCCGAGCAGCTGACGCTTGAGCCTATTCCTGTGTTGAAGGGACAGACGGAGGAGGTGCCGGTGCAGGTAGACGTGCCCAAAAGCGTTCTGCTGGAGAAGGGGGCAAAGAGCCGGGTGCAGTCCTCCGTGGAGCTGGCGGCGGAACTGCAGGCACCGGTAGAAAAAGGACAGGTGGTAGGTACCTGGAGGCTGACTGTAGACGATGTTGTTATTGGGGAATATGCCGTGCGCGCTTCCTGCGGGGTGCCGGCTATGACCTTTCGTTATGCTTATACGCTATTGGTGGGAGCGCTTCTGCAATAATTTGTGTAAAAAAACCGATAAATTCATAATTTGGCATTGCAAAATTGGAAAATATAGTGTAAAATGAATGTAACATAATTGCTGGATGGTTGCAACATTCCTCTATTGCCGCTTTTCTTGTTTTTTAGGATAATATATATACAGACAAGAACACAGAAGTAGTAGCAAGGAGAGGTTGAGCACAATGGCAGTCAAACTTAACACCCGGTATATTAGCCGTGTTGTGCGGGAGCACGAGATCGAGGCATTGCAGCCGCAGGTGACGCTGGCACACGATATGCTGCACAGCGGCACCGGCCTTGGCAGCGATTTCCTCGGTTGGGTGGATCTTCCCATCAACTACGACAAGGACGAATTCGCTCGTATCAAGGCAGCGGCGGCTCGTATTAAGCAGGACACCGATATCTTCGTCGTTATCGGTATCGGCGGCTCTTACTTGGGTGCTCGCGCCGCTATTGAGTATCTCAAGTCCAACAATTATAATTTCAAGAAAAAGGACACCCCCAGCATTTTCTTTGCCGGCAACAGCATTTCCGGTACCCAGCTTAGCGAATTGCTGGAGCTGTGTGAGGGACAGCGGGTGTCCATCAACGTGATCTCCAAGTCCGGTACCACCACGGAGCCGGCCATTGCCTTCCGTGTGTTCCGTGAATACCTGGAGACCACCTACGGCCACGAGGAAGCGGTGCGTCGTATTTATGTCACCACCGATAAGGCGCGGGGCACCCTCAAGGCGCTGGCAGATCGCGAAGGCTACGAGACCTTTGTGGTGCCGGATGATGTGGGAGGCCGTTTCTCCGTGCTGACGGCTGTGGGCTTGTTGCCCATTGCCGTGGCAGGCTGTGACATTGATGCCCTTATGCAGGGGGCGGCAGATGCTCGCGCTGCTTTGTCGGACCCCGCTTTGGCTACCAACGATTGCTATCGCTACGCAGCGGCTCGTACAGCTCTGCATCGCCGCGGCTTTGCCGTGGAGCTGATGGTCAGCTACGAGCCCCAGTACACGCTTATGAACGAGTGGTGGAAGCAGCTCTTTGGCGAGAGCGAGGGCAAGGATGGCCGTGGTCTGTTGCCGGACAGTGTTATCTACTCCACCGATCTGCACTCCTTGGGTCAGTACGTACAGGATGGCTCCAACATCCTGTTCGAGACGGTGGTTAAGTTTGATAAGCCCCAAAGGGAAGTGTACATTAAGGAAGACGCCGACAACGGCGATGGCCTCAACTTCCTGGCCGGTAAGCCCATGTCCTATATTAACGAAAAGGCTTATGAGGGCACCGTGCTGGCTCACACCGATGGCAACACCCCCAACCTGGTGCTGGAGGTGCTCGCTTTGGACGAAGCGAGCCTTGGCTACCTGATTTACTTCTTTGAAAAGGCTTGTGCCATCTCCGGCTATATGCTGGGTGTCAACCCATTTGATCAGCCGGGCGTGGAGAACTACAAGAAGAACATGTTCGCTCTGCTGGGGAAGCCCGGCTACGAGGCGGATCGTGCCACGCTGGAGGCACGCCTTGGCAAGTAATCCCTTATGGGATCATCCGTCGTTAGACGGTTTCCAAATATACAAAACTTAGGAGGACAACACTATGATCACACTGATTCTCGGTCACAAAGGCTCCGGCAAGACCAAAAAATTAATGGCAATGTGCAATGCCGCCGTGGAGCGTTCCAAGGGGAATGTGGCCTTTATCGAAAAGGATAATACCCTGACGTATGATTTGAGCCACAAGGCGCGCCTGGTTGCTGCGGAGGATTATGCGATCAAAGGGTTTGACGCTCTGTACGGATTCATTGCCGGTATGTGCGCCGGAAACTACGATATCACCGATATCTTTGTGGACTCGGTGCTGAAGATCGGCGGTAATGACATGGCGGCTCTCGAGGGCTTTGTGGAGAAGCTCAGCAAGCTGGAGGCGAGCATTGTCATGTCCGTGTCTGCCGCTAAGGATGAGATTCCTGCTCACATTGCGGATCTGGCTGAGGAGATCTAAAGCTGCATATGCGCCCCTTGCTCTGTAAATACTGAGTAGGGAACAATGAACGGAAACGGGACGGCGGGGGAGAGATCCCTCGCCGCTCTTGATAGGAGAGATAACTATGGCGATCTGGTATGAGGGCAACCGCAACCTGAAAGCAAATGAGCGGGAAAAGGACGGCATCACCTACTACATTCGTGGTGTGCGTGAGGTGGAAGGTGTTCGCTATGAGCGGTATGCCGTCAAGACCCATTTCATTGAGCGGGGCGAAGATTACGTGGAGGTCCTACGACGGTATGTGATGCCGCTGTATCAGCCGGGTGACGTGGTCACTTTGGGCGAGAAGGTCATCTCCATGTGTCAGGATAACACCGTTAAGATGGAAGATGTTCGCGTAGGCTTTTGGGCAAAGTTTTTGTCCAAGTTTGCTACCAGCAACCATAACGGTATCGGCATGGACGAGCCGTACAAGCTACAGCTGGCTATCAATATGAAGGGACTGCCTCTCATCTTGTGGGCGGTGTTCTGCGGCGCGGTGGCTCGTGTGTTTGGTAAGCGTGGCGTATTCTATGAGATCGTGGGACAGGATGTGGCCGGCATCGATGGCTTTTATAGTCATTCTTCCTTTGAGGTGTACCACACCCTGGCGGTGCTCAACCCAAAGGAGCCAGAGAAGGTGTGCGCGGATATCTACGAGAAGCTGGGTATCAGTTGTGTGCTGGTGGACGCTAACGATATCGACATTGAGGTGCTGGCAAAATCTCCTGACCTGGAGCCGGTGGATAATGGGCAGTTGGCAGAGCGAATCCGGGATAACCCCGCCGGTCAGGATGACGAGCTGACACCCTTTATTATCATCCGCAATATCGGGGACAAGCCCGCCGAGCCCTACGAGCCGCTGATTGCCGTAGACGGCCCGGTGGATTAAGGTAAATTTTTACCTCTTTTTCAAATTGACTATTGACAAATTTGTCCGTTAACTATATAATATCATGCGTGACACTTGAGGTGAACTATGTTTGTGCAATGCAGATCCCTGTTCATGGGGGAGGCTACCCGCCTTCCACTTGATGCAGAATTGGATTTTACCCAGGTGGAGTTTCAGGGACTCACCCCCTTTGCACAGCCTGTAAGGGTTGTGGGGGAGATCACCGCCCGCGCCGGTGTGGTCAAGCTGTCTGCTAAGGCAGTCTTTACCTTCCATGGTCGGTGTGATCGATGCTTGACGCCGTTTGAACGGCCATACGAGGTTCCTATGGAACACATCCTGGTGACCACTCTCGAGAATGAGGACAGCGACTACGTACTCCTGGAGGACTATCAGCTGGCACTGGACGATCTGGTGCAGGCGGATATTTTTCTGGAACTACCGTACAAGAGCCTCTGTCGAGAGGATTGCCGCGGGTTATGTCCTCAGTGCGGCAAGAATCAAAACGAAGGGCTCTGCGGTTGTCAAAGGAAGACCGTAGATCCTCGGCTGGAGATTCTCAGCCAGTTACTAAACTAACCTTTGATCAATGCAAGGAGGTGCTGACAATGGCGGTACCCAAGAGAAAAACTTCTAAGGCCCGGCGTGACAAGAGACGCAACAATCTGTGGAAGCTGGATGCTCCGGCACTGGCGAAATGCCCCAACTGCGGTGAGTATGTACGTGCCCATCGGCTGTGCGGCAACTGCGGCTATTACAATGGCAAGCAGATCGTCAAGGTTGGCGAGTGATCACACCGATCGCGCCCAACACTTAACGGAACGTGAAAGTAGAGGAGGAGCGATCCTTCTCTATTTTTCTTTATAGGATGTTTTAAGAGTTTTAAGAAGGGAGGGGACAGGCTATGGCCGTGACGATTGCCGCTGTTACAGCGGGTAGCCCGGCGGCGAAGGCGCAGCTTTGTGCCGGTGACACGTTGCTGACCATCAACGGCAGGGAGATCCAGGATGTACTGGATTACCGTTTTTACATTCCGGATACCAAGCTCAGGTTGACGGTCTTATCCGGTGGTCGCGCTCGCACAGTTCGCATACGCAAGGCGGAGTTTGAAGAGATCGGCCTGGAGTTTGACTCGTATTTAATGGATGAACAACGCTCCTGTCGTAACAACTGCGTGTTTTGCTTTATAGACCAGCTCCCCTCCGGCATGCGAGAGAGCCTATATTTCAAGGACGATGACAGCCGTTTAAGCTTTCTTTTTGGTAATTATATCACCTTGACCAACCTGACCGAGCATGAGATCTCCCGCATCATCGAGATGCACATCAGCCCTATCAATATATCGGTGCATACCACCAACCCGACGCTTCGTTGCCGGATGATGAATAACCGTTTTGCCGGGGACTGTCTTCAGATTCTTCACCGCTTTGTGGAGGCGGGACTCACCGTCCAGTGCCAGCTGGTGCTGGTGCCCGGCTACAACGACGGGGAGGAGCTGGATCGTACTCTGCGGGATCTGTCAGCTCTTGCACCGGCGGTGCGCAGTGTAGCGGCGGTGCCGGTGGGGCTGACACGTCACCGGGAAGGGCTCCCCGAGCTGCGCCCCTTTACGCCGGAGGAATGTCGGCGGGTCATCTACCAGCTGGAGACTGCTGGGGAGGCCATGCTGGAAATGACCGGTAGCCGCGTGTTTTATCCCTCGGATGAGTGGTATATCCGCGGGGAACTCCCCATGCCCGAGGGCGGCTATTATGAGGAGTATGCCCAGCTGGAAAACGGTGTGGGTATGACCGCTTTACTGCGGGAGCAGTTTATGGACGCCTTGGCGGAGGAGACCCGCCAGCCGCGTGGTGAGCGTTTCGTGATTGCCACCGGTGTGGCGGCGGCTCCCTTCTTACAGGAGCTGATGGAGGCCGCCCGAGCCAAATGGCCGTCTTTGCAGGTGCAGGTGGTGGCTATCCGCAATGACTTTTTCGGCGAACTAATTACCGTTTCGGGACTTGTTACCGGCGGCGATTTGATAAGGCAGCTACAAGGTGTGCCGATGGACACGCTGTTATTGCCGGAAAATATGTTGCGCCAGCAACAGGATATGTTCCTTGATGATGTGACTCCCCACGAAGTGGAGAAACAGCTTGGAACGACCCTGTGTCTGGTGCCGGAGACCGATGGAGCCGCATTGTTGGCGGCATTTTTTGAAGAGGAGGGGTAAGCTATGGCGAAACCCATCGTGGCCGTTGTGGGCCGCCCCAATGTGGGAAAATCCACTCTATTCAATAAGCTGATCGGGCAACGCCTGTCCATCGTGGAGGACACCCCCGGCGTTACTCGTGACCGCATTTTTGCTGACTGCGAGTGGCGGGGGCGCACCTTCATGTTGGTGGATACAGGCGGTATCGAGCCTAAGACGGACGATATCATTCTGTCCCAGATGCGTCATCAGGCGCAGCTGGCTATCGACCAGGCGGATGTGATTATCTTGGTGACGGATATGCGCGCCGGTGTGACCGCCAACGACCAAAGTGTGGCGTCTATGCTGCAACGCTCCGGTAAGCCGGTGGTGCTATGCGTTAACAAGAGTGATACACCCGGCGAACCGCCGGCGGAGTTCTACGAGTTCTATAATCTCGGTTTGGGCGATCCCATTGCGGTGTCCTCTGTGCACGGTATGGGTACCGGCGACCTGTTGGATGCGGTTTTCCGGCATCTGCCGGATGCGGATGCTGACGAAGCGGCGGAGGATGTCATTAAGGTGGCGGTCATTGGCCGCCCGAATGCGGGCAAATCCTCGCTTATCAACTGCATTGCCGGGGAGGAACGCAGCATCGTCTCCTCTGTGGCGGGCACTACGCGGGATGCCATTGATACGCGGGTGCATCATGAACAGGGCGACTTCATTTTCATTGACACCGCCGGTCTGCGCCGCAAAAGCCGTGTGGATGACGCGGTGGAAAAATACAGCGTACTGCGCGCCCAAATGGCGGTGGAACGTGCCGATGTATGCGTGATCATGATCGACGGCGTGGAAGGCTTCACCGAGCAGGACAGCAAGGTGGCAGGTATTGCTCACGAAAAAGGTAAAGCGTGCATCATCGCCATCAATAAGTGGGACGCTGTGGAAAAAGATGGCCATACCATGGATACCATGCGCAAAAAGCTGATGAACGATTTCTCCTTCATGCCGTATGCGCCCTTCATCTTCCTGTCTGCTAAGACAGGGCAACGGGTTGACAGGCTGTTTGAGCTTATCAAATTTGTCAGCGAGCAGAACTCCATGCGTATTCGCACCGGTATGCTCAACGATGTGCTGGCGCAAGCCACCGCTCGCGTACAGCCGCCTACGGATAAGGGCCGCCGTCTGCGCATCTACTACATGACCCAGGTATCTACCAATCCGCCCACCTTTGTGTGCTTTGTCAACCGGGCGGAGCTGTTCCATTTCTCCTATCAGCGGTATTTGGAAAATCAGTTGCGGGAGACTTTTGGTTTGGAAGGCACCCCCATCCGTTTCATCATCCGCGAAAAAGGCGATAAATCGGATTGATATGTTTTAACGATAGGAGGACAATGTCATGCTGTCATTTTTGTCCAATAGCTGGCTGGCGCTATTGCTGGCGGCTGTGATCGCTTACCTGTTGGGGAGCATTAACTGGGCAATCATCATCACCAAGCTATTCTCTAAAAAAGACATCCGCACCTATGGCAGCGGCAATGCCGGTGCCACCAATGTACTGCGCTCGCAAGGCGTTTTTCCAGCTATTTTGACCACCATCGGTGATCTCGCCAAGGGGATGGTGGCGGTGCTTATCGGTGCGTGGCTGTTAACGAACATTAATCTGTCCGGCAGTGTGCCGGCGGAATTGCGCACCTTTGCCCCCAATGCTGCCTGGCTGATCGGCGGATATTTTGCTTGGCTGTTCTGTGTTATCGGCCATATGTATCCCATCTTCTATGGGTTCCGCGGCGGGAAAGGTGTGCTGTCCACCCTGGGCATGCTTATCGTGCTGGATTGGCGTGTGGCGGTGCTGGCACTGGGGCTGTTTCTAGTGACGGTGCTCATCAGCCGCATGGTGTCTCTTGGCTCGGTAGTAGCGGCTACCTACGTGCCGGTGCTGACGTTGGTGTTCCGCGGATGGGTTGACGAAATGTCTACCGATGCCGTGGTGTTCTGTACCGTGCTGTCGTCGCTTATTGCGGCTATCGTTATCTGGAAACACGGTGCCAATATCCGCCGCATTTCCGAGGGTACCGAGCGTCGTATCGGCGAGGATAAGGAAGGTCGCGCCAAGGGAGAATAAGTGTTTGCAATCATAAAAGGGGAGGGATAAGGATGTCACGCATACCGCGCATTGCCGCTGTGAACGATTTGTCTGGTTTCGGGCGTTGTTCGCTAACGGTAGCTTTGCCCATCCTATCGGCCATGGGCTTTCAGGTGTGTCCGTTGCCCACAGCGCTGCTGTCAGCACATACCGGCTATCCCCACCCCCACATTCGGGATTTCACAACGGATATGGAAGCGTATCTGCGGCACTGGGATAGCTTGTCTCTTGATTTTGAGGCGGTATACACCGGCTTTTTGGGTAATGAGGAGCAGGAGGCCATGCTGCAGCCGCTGCTGTCTGCCGCTCGTGATAGGGGTGCTTTGCGGCTGGTAGATCCCGCCATGGCGGATCATGGACAACTCTATGCTACCTGTACGCCATCACTGGTGAGAGCGATGCGTCAGCTGGTAGCTTTCGCATCGGTCACCACCCCCAACCTGACGGAGGCGTGTCTGCTGGCCGGAGAGGACTATCACTATGTGCTCTCCTTACCGACTGAGGAACGTAGCTCGGCGGTGTTTTCGATAGGAGAGCGCCTGCTGGCATTGGGTAGCTCGGCGGTTGTGATAACCGGCGTGCCAGGTTATGATGAAACCATTGGTAATTATGTGCTGGATGGCCGGACACGAGAATGTTATCGGTTGTCTGTCCCCACTGTGTCACGTAGCTTTGCCGGTACAGGGGATGTGTTTTCTTCTGTACTGTGCGGTGAATTGTTGCAGGGCGCGCCGTTGCGCACAGCGGTAGAGCGTACCGCCGATTTCGTGTATCGCGTGACACAATATACCGCTTTGTTGGATTTGCCAGATCAAGACGGCATTGTATTTGAACCTTTTTTGAACGAACTACATATGGAGAAAGACTAAACAACTCTCGCGACTGCGCTGGATCGGATGCATTTCAAAACGAGTCTGCCACAAATCCTGTAAATAAGAAAAAAACACTTGACATTGCGGCTTTTTGTGGTAAAATACCTATTGTTACGCACCATCTGCGCCATATGGGCCTTTAGCTCAGTTGGTTAGAGCAACCGGCTCATAACCGGTCGGTCCCGGGTTCAAGTCCCTGAAGGCCCACCAGTTCATATCGGACCTGTGGTCCGTTTACATAGCGTGTCCGTTTCGGCGGGCAACGCCCATATAGGGGTATAGCTCAGTTGGTAGAGCAGCGGTCTCCAAAACCGCGTGCCGAGGGTTCAAGTCCTTCTGCCCCTGCCAACCAATAACACAATATTGGTAAAAGAAAGGATGACAGAAATGTCATCCTTTCCTATTTCTATGCGAAAAACATAAAAGGAAATCAATCTCCTCAAGTCATCAACACTTTTTTGTTTGATGACTTCTTTTGTTTTTTCAATGCTCGTTGTTTCAAACCTCTTTTCACTGCTTCAGACAAATCAACAGAAAAATATTCGTCAAGACCTTCTTCCATAGTTTTCATAAATGTTGAGTCTTTGCCTTTGCCATAGTGTTGTGTTGCCGATTCTACATCAATTCCAAATGTTTCATCAAAAAGAATTATTTTACAAAAATGCAGTAATTTATATTGACTTCATTAAGCAGTTATTGTACTATATATTATGGAACATTAAACTAAAGGAGTAACAATTATGCGTATAGTTTTATTGGGCACCAGCCACGGAGTACCCGAGCCCGGCAGACGCTGTGCCTGTGCCATGATAGAGGCCAAGGGCAATATTTACTTTATAGATATGGGTTTCAATGCTATTGAGGAATTGAGAAACCGCAATATCGACAGTAAAAACGTAAAGGCGGTATTCTTTACCCATAACCATTGCGACCATACAGGCGGTCTTTTTCAGTTTATATGCGGAATGAATTGCTGGTGGCACCGTTTTTCCAACCCTGTTTTCTACCTACCCAAGCCCAAGGAGAATATATTGGATGCAATTGCCGCTTTTTATAAATCACAGGGCAGCTCCGCTTTCCCCAAAAACGAATTTTTTGAAATTAATGAAGGTGCTCTTTTTGACGACGGCGTAATAAAGGTTACAGCCTTTAAAACCAAGCATTGCGACGAATCCTTTGCCTACCTTGTAGAAAGCGAAGGCAAGCGTGTATTCTTTAGCGGTGACCTTTGCCCCGACGGTCCGAAAAACGATTTCCCCCTCTCGGTAATAGATACCCCCATTGACCTTATGGTGCTGGAATGTGCCCACTTTAACGCCACAGAATACCTACCCCTTTTTGAAGATAAAAAAGAAAACATAAGCAAAATCTGCTTTACACACTATACCAACCAACGCACCCCCACTATTTATGAATTCATTAACACCTTTAAATCCGCAGAAGCAGTTATTGCTTCCGACGGCACCGAATTCTATATATAATTCTTTTGAAATTATATATCCTCTGGCTCGTAGCGCAGTTGGTAGCGCACCACATTCGCATTGTGGGTGTCGGGAGTTCGACTCTCCTCGGGTCCACCAAAAACAAGGCACCCCGACGGGGTGCCTTTTGTTTTTGCGCGGAGCGGCAGGGATGAGAACCCGCCTGCGGGTTTTGTGTTTTTCGCACATCACGCCAAACAGGACAGTAAACGACGACGCTGTACCTACCTGTAGCAACGCTGGCATCGGGAGGCGAAAACGCCGCTGTCTAAGCGGCGAGCAAAACCGCACGCAAATATGGCCGGTTTCGCGTCAGCGAAATGGCATCTGTTTAAGATGCCAAGGACATATTTGACCGACTTCGCGCGCTACGCGCCGAATGTCGACGATTCTACGCCGCCTCCACCACGAAAAAGACCACATTTGTCTGGAAGACAAATGTGGTCTTTTTCGAACTAAGTGTGGCTTGTGGCACGATAAGCACACCTTCGGTGCGTGAAGCGATGCTATGCATCGTGAAGTGCCTGCGGGCGTGAGTGGATTTATTTCATTTCACTTGATGCGAAAGCATCAAATTTCACAATTTACGGAGTAAATTATTTCACCGTGAGCGCAAGCGAACGATTTCGCTAAAAACTAACGATTATGTAAGAGTTTGAATTCATACGCAAAAACGTCAATAATATCTTTTTTGTAGCCCCTGCCAAAAAAAAAGCCACGGCATAGGGGGGGTGCGGGTAGGGATGAAAATAGGCACTATGTATCTTGAGTGATGCATAGTGCCTTGTCGTTTGTGCAGATTGATGGGGAGAAAAGGCTCCCCTTGGGGGGAGCTGCCGAACGTATGTGAGGCTGAGAGGGGTTTGGGCTCGCACGATTCCCTCTCCGTCACGGCTTCGCCGTGCCACCTCCCCCAGTGGGGGAGGCTTTTCCCAATCCCTAATTCCACCCGCCTTATGCCGTGGCTTTTCTTTTGGCAAGAGATGGGTATCCCGAGGCACGCGCGCGTGCCGGGCAAAGCCTACGAGCGCCGCCGGTGGCGGATACAGCGAGTAGGGTTTGGCGCAGCGGTCGAAATGCGGCGAGCGATAGCGAGGCAACCGCATTTCGGGTACCGCAAGAGGGGTTGCGGAGCAACTTCAAGTCCTTCTGCCTCTGCCATCAAAGGGCTACAAAAAAGATATAGCCACAGAAAAACTCTGATTTTATCAAGTTTTTTCTGTTTTTATGAGCGAAATTTTTGTTTTCGGTTTGCGCGTACAAAAATATTTTTCTCAACACAGACTTGAACTCTTACAAAAAACTACTGGGTTTTTCGTAGCACCTTGCATTTCTTTTGCTGTTATGTTACACTGTTTCACAGATACACACCAATCTGTGTAGAGGAGTTAAAATGTTATGACTGAAAGAAATATGGTTAATATCACAATAACAATGACCAAGGAAGAACGCAAGGCACTAAAGCAAATAGCCTTGGATAATGAAACAACTGTTTCTGCTCTTCTCCGCCTATGGCTAAAAGAGTATCAGAAAAAGAATGAGGGAGAGAAATGAAATGGCTAAGAAGGAGAGAAACTTGAACGCTGCGGCAAAGGCGAAAAAAGACGAATTTTACACGCAACTTTCGGATATTGAAAAAGAAATGCGATATTATAGAACGCATTTCAAAGATAAAGTAGTATTTTGTAATTGTGACGACCCATTTGAAAGCAATTTTTTCAAATATTTTGTGCTGAATTTCAATCGTCTTGGATTGAAAAAGTTGATTGCTACTTGCTATACCGGTTCTCCTATCGCAAATCAACAGTTATCCATTTTTGATGTTATAGGCAAAGAAGATGACAATTCTAACAAGCCTTATAAAGCTATAGTTACAAAAGTATATGACAAAACCGGTGATGGTGGCGTTGATATGTTTGATGTTGCTGAGCTATTTAAGTCCGGCGAAAACAACCTTTCAGAGCTCGAAGGGGATGGCGATTTTCGGAGCAAAGAGTGTTTAGCGTTGCTTGACGAATCGGATATTGTGGTTACAAATCCGCCATTTTCTCTTTTTAGGGAATATATTTCTGTTCTTATGGAACATAAAAAGCATTTCATAATTATTGGAAATCAAAATGCAATAACTTATAAAGACTTTTTCCCTTACTTGATGAAAAATGAAATTTGGTTAGGCAATGGCTTTGCTGGTAATGTTGGTTTTTTCGCTTCTCCATATGAGGACACCGCAGCTTCTTCACAACATAAAGAAGGGTTGATTCGAGTGTCGGGTGTTATGTGGTTTACAAATCTTGATATAAAAAAGCGACATGAGCAAATGATTCTCGTGAAGCGCTATAACTCGAAAGAGTATCCCCATTTCGAAAACTTTGATGCCATAAACGTTGATAAGACATCTAACATTCCTTGTGATTTTGATGGTATTATGGGGGTTCCCATTACTTTTATGGATAAGTACAGTCCTGATCAATTCGAGATCATAGGACTAGGCATTGCAAATTTAGGATTGGACGTAGGAGTTCAGCCCTATAAGCCCGAACACAAGCGATACCGCAAAGAAGTACAAAAGCGTGGAGCTGTAGATGGAGATTTGTATATGCTTGATGAAAAAGGTAATCCTGTTGTTCCGTATGCTCGTGTTCTTATTCGCAATAAGCACCCTGAGGAGGTAAAGAAATGATTATAGAAGAAAGAAAAATAACAGTCGGTGAAGTCTGTGAAGGATATTTCAACGATGCAGAAGAAGGTGTCGTGGGGTATGATGAAAGACTGGATATCAGACCCAAATATCAGCGTGAATTTGTTTATAAAGACGCACAGAGAGACGAGGTTATCCGCACAGTATTAAAGGGTTTACCGTTAAACGTTATCTACTGGTGCAAAACTGGTGATGATACATACGAAGTGCTTGACGGACAGCAGAGAACAATATCGCTTTGTGAATATGTTGACGGTTCTTTCTCGGTAGATGATAAGTATTTTTATAATCTGCCTGCCGACGTTAAGAAAAAGATTCTGGACTATCCTTTATTCGTCTATGTATGTGACGGAACAGACAGTGAAAAGCTTGACTGGTTCAGAATCATCAACATTGCAGGAGAACAGCTTACTGATCAGGAATTGCGGAATGCGGTGTATGCAGGCTCTTGGACTTCCGATGCGAAGAGATACTTTTCCAAAACGGGCTGTGCCGCAGATGCGCTTGCCGGCGACTATTTGAAGGGTTCCAGTATTCGTCAGGAATATCTCGAAACTGCAATCCTATGGGTGGCAAGTTCTGAGGGTAAAACAATCGAAGGTTATATGTCGGAGCATCAACACGACCCGAGCGCTGTAACTCTTTGGAATTATTTTCGTTCGGTGATTGATTGGGTGCAAGCCATTTTCCCGAAAAAGCGCAAAGAAATGAAAGGCTTACCCTGGGGGTTATTTTATAACGATCACGGTAAACGTACCGACCTTGACCCCAAAGCGCTTGAATTAGAGATTCAGCGCCTTATGGGGGATGAAGATGTAACGAAGAAATCCGGCATTTACGAGTATTTGCTGACCGGAGAAGAAAAGAAGCTCTCTATTCGTGCCTTTGACCGGCGTGATGCTCTCGCAGCTTACGAAAAGCAAAATCATAAGTGTGCAATCTGTGGCGAAGAATTCGAATTTGAAGATATGCACGCCGACCATATAAAAGCTTGGTCTAAAGGTGGTCATACAACTCCAGAAAATTGCCAAATGTTGTGCCGTGACTGTAATCTCAAAAAAGGGAATCAATGATTTAGTAATGAGGTGAGATTATGTTATGGGATTTGTTATTAGGCGTTGTCTCTTCTCTCATTGCCAGTGCAATTGTTGGATTTTTAGGAAACAAGGCTATATCAAAGCAAAACAGTATAATTCTAAAAGTTTATATTCTTTTTCTTTCTATGGCAACGTTTGTTATTTCTGTTTTGATATCTATTATACTTAATCAATCGTTTGTGGATAGATTTGTGTCCATGAGTGAAGTGAATATATTAAAGTTTTATAGCAACTGCATAAACAGTTTTATTTTCATTCTCGGTATTATTGCTTTTGTATCAGCAATCGTAATCGGAATAGAAGCTTATGATCGTGGTGCACGAAGAGATCACAAGGAAAATATGGACAGATACAGAGTGTTAAAGTGAGAGTTCGAATCTATCCACATAAATTATGAAATTATCTTTTTTGGCAGGCGTAGGGAGTCAGATCCCCGGCAGGCCGAAAACGCCATTAGCGTTTTCAAGGGGGTTGCGCTCGCACAAAGCCACTATGAGCACAATCTTGGCGCAAACCGTCGCGCCAGAGGGTTCAAGTCCTTCTGGCCCCAATTACCTTATTGCTTGTGTCACCTTAAGAAACAGGCCGTTGTACGACGGCCTGTTTCTTACTTTTTTCCACACGTCGCCGCACAACCATTCCGGTTATGGCGCATAAATATATATATTATAATAATTTCCTGCTCTATCTCCCGGTTTTGCCTTGACACTTGACGCGCAAACTGGTAAAATGTAGGTTAACAAACTGGGTTCTTAGTGTACTTTTATTAGCAAAAGGAGTGCGGATGTATGATCAAAAGCATGACCGGCTACGGTCGGGGACAGGACACGATAGACGGCCTGTCCATTGTGGTGGAGATCAAGTCTGTTAATCATCGATATTACGAGTATTCCTCTCGTTTGCCTCGTGCCTACGGATTTCTCGATGATAAGCTGAAGAATTACCTTCAGCAACGCATCAGCCGCGGCAAGGTAGATGTATTTGTACAGATCGACGCCCTGGAAACGGCGGGCAGTGAGGTGGTGGTCAACCACGCCCTGGCGGAAAGCTACCTGCGCGCTTTACAGGAGATCGCCGACCACTATGCAATCCGTGAGGATCTGACGGTCACTACTCTGTCTCGCTATCCGGACGTGCTGACTGTGCGACAGGTGGCCTTGGAGGAGGACGCCGTTTGGGTGGCAGTACAGCGGGTCACCGACGAAGCGTTGGATCGCTTTGTCGCTATGCGTGAAAAGGAAGGGGCCCGGATGCGGGAGGATGTCCTCTCTCGTGCCGGTACGATCCTCAAGGCGGTTGCCACCGTGGAGGAACGGTCTCCCCAAACAGTGCAGGAGCACATGGATAAGGTCACCGCCCGTATGCGAGAGCTACTGGACGGTGCCGCTGTGGACGAGGCGCGTCTGTTGACGGAAGCGGCCATCTATGCGGATAAGATTGCTGTGGCGGAGGAGACCGTCCGTCTGCGTAGCCATATCGACCAGCTACATCAGCTGCTGGATAGCGGCGAGGCTATTGGCCGCAAGCTGGATTTCCTGGTACAGGAGATGAACCGGGAGACCAACACCATTGGCTCTAAGTGTAGCGATCTGGAGCTGACCCGCATTGTCGTTGACATTAAGGCAGAGCTGGAGAAGATCCGCGAGCAGATACAGAACATCGAGTAACACAGAGTGAGGGTGTTTGACATGAAGCTTATCAACATCGGCTTCGGCAACATGGTAGCGTCCGGTCGCCTGGTGGCTATCGTCAGCCCGGAATCGGCACCGATCAAGCGCATCATTCAGGACGCCAAGGAGCGCGGCACATTGATCGACGCAACCTATGGCCGCCGTACCCGCGCGGTGCTGATTACCGACAGCGATCACGTGATCCTGTCTGCCGTACAACCGGAAACTGTAGCCAACCGCATGACCGATGATTCACAGGAGGGCACCGATGAAGAATAATAACGGCTTACTTATTGTGCTTTCGGGCCCCTCCGGCTCAGGCAAGGGTACCATCGTGAAATCTCTGCTATCCCAGCGAGATGACACGGTGCTATCCGTCTCCATGACCACCCGAGCGCCTCGCCCGGGCGAGGTGGATGGCGTGCATTATTTCTTTGTCAGCCGAGAGGTGTTTGAAAACACCATCGCACAGGATGGCTTTCTGGAATATGCGGAATACAACGGTAACTATTACGGTACCCCGCTGGCGCCTATCAACCGCTGGCTCAGTGAAGGAAAGAATGTCCTTTTGGAGATCGAGGTGCAGGGTGCCGAAAAGGTGATGGATCGCCGGGCGGATTTAATATCCATGTTCCTCATGGTGCCGTCCATGGAGGAGCTGGAGCGACGCTTGCGTAACCGCGGCACGGAAACGGAGGAATCCATCCGCAACCGGTTGCGGATTGCCCGCGACGAGTTGCAGAGGGCGTTCCGCTATCAGTATGTTGTGCTTAACGATGTGGTGGAGCAGGCTGTGGCCCGCATTAATACCATCATCGATGCAGAAAATATGCGGTATCCCCGCATGGAGAATACAGTTTTGGAGGTATTGAACAATGTTAGCACCCAATGATATTGAAGAGTTGAAGGGCGAAAACAGCCGGTATGCTGTGGTGATCGGGGTTGCGAAGCGCGCTCGTCGCATTGCTGAAGAAGCCGAGGAAAATAAGGAGATCCTGATCGAAAAGCCGGTCAGTCTGGCAATCAACGATTTCCGCAACGGCGATTGCTCCATTATTGTCGATAACGATTAAGGCGACATAGCCTAAGAGAGGGGGACGGTGCCGATGGCCGCGACAATGCTTGTAAAGATCGCCGTGGATCAGGCAGCGTTCTCCTATGACAAGGCCTATACCTACCGTTGGCCGTCCGACCTGGGAGAGCCGGCTGTAGGAACGCGTGTGCTGGTCCCCTTTGGCAGCGGCAACCGTCGTCGCCAAGGACTGGTGCTGGAAGTGTTTGGGGGCGGCGTCGGCGCGGGCTACAAGCCGGTGCACGAGGTCATAGATGACCAACCACTGCTTAGCGAGGAAATGCTGGCTTTGGCACTGTTCATGCAGGAACGTACCCTGTGCCCGCTGTTTGATGCGGTACGGGCTATGCTGCCTACCGGCTTGTATATGCAGATAAAGCCTGTTCTTCGTCACGCGTCGGATATCTCGCCCGACGTGCTGGAAACGTTGACCCCCAACGAGCGCCAGGTGTTAGCCTTTGTATCCAAATGCCCGGATGGTGCGCCCATGGATCTCCTGTGCAAGCGGTTAGGGATGCAGGAGGACGCGCCTGCGCTCCGGCACCTGTTACAGCTGGGTGTTCTAATGCGTTCCGAGGATGCGTTTCGTCGGTTGGGCGATGCTTCTGTTCGTATGGTGCGCCTTGTGGAGCTCCCGGCGGATACACCAACCCCCAAGCTGACGGATAAGCAGCGCACCGTCCTAGAACTGTTGCAGGACGTGGGTGCCGCATCCATCAAAGAGGTGTGTTATTTCACCGGCGTCACGCAAGCGGTGGTGCAGGCATTGTCAAAGAAAGGTTTATTGGAGTTGTACGAGGCAGAGGTGCTTCGTTCCCCTTATGAACAGGTGGAGGAAGCTCCGCCCATTGTCTCTCGCATACTCAGCGAAGAACAGCAGACCGCTTACCATACGCTGGAGTCTTTATACGCTTCCGGTAAGCCGGCGGCGGCATTGCTCTACGGCGTTACAGGTAGCGGCAAGACTGCTGTGTATATGAATCTGATCGATCGGGTACTGCAGGATGGCCGCCAGGTTATTGTGCTGGTGCCGGAGATCTCCTTGACCCCGCAGATGATGGCACTGTTTCTGCAGAAATATGGGCGTCGCGTGGCTGTGCTACATAGTGGCTTGGCCATCGGCGAGCGTATGGATGAGTGGAAACGCATCAAAAGGGGAGAGGCGCGCATTGTTGTGGGCACGCGCTCAGCGGTGTTTGCTCCCTGTGAAAATCTGGGACTCATTGTCATGGATGAGGAACAGGAGCATACCTATAAATCAGAGTCCACCCCTCGCTATCATGCCCGGGATATGGCTAAGTTCCGATGTGCTAAGCACAACGCCCTCTTATTATTGGCTTCGGCCACGCCGTCGGTGGAGAGCTACCATGCCGCCACCGCCGGGCGTTACACGCTGGTAGAGCTGCATAGCCGCTATGGTGATGCGGGTTTGCCGCAGGTGGACGTGGTGGATATGCGGGAGGATCCCGCGGCCGAATGCGCTATCGGTACCAAGCTCCAGCAGGCGATGCAGACCTGCCTGGATAACGGACAGCAGGTGATCCTGTTGCTCAACCGTCGCGGCTTCCACACCCATGTGTCCTGCCGCTCCTGCGGGCAGGTGGTGTCCTGTCCCTCCTGCAGCATTTCCATGACCTATCATCGGGCGAACAATCGTCTGATGTGTCATTATTGTGGCCATTCGCAGGAGCCACCGAAGACTTGCCCGCAATGTGCGTCCGACAAGCTCCGTTACACCGGGTTGGGTACCCAGCTTGTGGAGCAGGAGCTGGAGGAACGATTTCCCGGTGTGCCGGTATTGCGCATGGATACCGACAGCACCATGTCTCGTTTTTCATACGAAAAGAAGTTCGCGGCCTTTGCTGCCGGCGAATACCGCATCATGATAGGTACGCAGATGGTGGCAAAAGGCTTGGATTTCCCACAGGTGGGTCTTGTTGGTGTGCTCAGTGCCGACCAATCCTTGTATGGGGAGGATTACCGTAGCTACGAGACTACCTTCGCGTTGCTTACCCAGGTGATTGGGCGCGCCGGTCGCCGCCAACAGCAAGGAAAGGCAATCGTGCAGACCTTTACCCCGGATAATCCCATTATTGAGCTGGCGGCCCAACAGGACTATGCGGGCTTCTATGAGCTGGAGCTGACTTCCCGCCATATGATGCATTATCCGCCCTACGCAGAGCTGTTTTTGTTTGGGTTTATCGGCGTGCAGGAGGAAGCTGTGCGTCGCGCGGCTCGCTGGATGCTGGCTCATCTGCAACAGATAGTAACAGGGGAGTACGCGGGTGTGCCGATTATCGCGTTGGATCCTACGCCCGCCGGGGTGCTGCGTGTCGCCGGCAAATATCGCTATAAGATGATACTGAAAGCGAGGAATACTGCCCGCATGCGTGACATGGTGCGCCAGCTTTTGCAGGATTTCTCCAAGGATCCCATTAACCGCGCAGTCAGTGTATATGTGGATATTAACCCGGCATCCATGCTGTGATGCCGTCTATAAGAGGTGCAGATATGGCAACCAGAACGATACTGAAAGATACCGACCCGGTCTTGCATAAAGTATGCAAGCCTGTGGAAAAATTTGATGAGAGACTATGGCAATTACTGGATGACATGGCAGAAACGCTGGCTAAGGCCAACGGTGTTGGTCTGGCGGCACCACAGGTTGGTGTGCTTCGTCGCCTGTTCATCATGGATACCGGCGACGGTCTCAAGGAGTGCATCAACCCTACGATCCTGGAGCAGGAAGGCACCCAGGAATGTGTGGAAGGCTGCCTGTCCAGCCCCGGTGAGTACGGTATTATCCACCGCCCCATGAAGGTCAAGCTACAGGCGCAGAATCGCCACGGTAAATTCTTTATTGTTACACTGGAAGGGTTAGCGGCGGAATGTGCTTGTCACGAGGCGGATCATTTGGATGGCATCCTTTTCAAATCCAAGGTGGACCGCATGCTGTCACCGGAGGAGCTGGCAAACTAAGCGTAAAAGGAGGGGCGCAGAATGAATCTGATTTTTATGGGTACACCGGATTTCGCTGTGCCCTGCCTGGAGCGATTGCTGGAGGACGGTCACACCGTCCGTCTGGTGGTGACCCAGCCGGATAAACCGGTGGGACGCAAGCAGATCCTGACACCGCCAGCCGTCAAGTTGAGTGCCTTGACACACGGTCTGCCGGTGTATCAGCCTATTTCTATGAAAAGTGACGAGACCTATGACTACTTAAAGCAGGTGGAGGCGGATGCCATCATTGTGGTGGCGTACGGCAAGATCCTGCCTCGCCGGATACTGGACATGACTCCTTATGGTTGTATCAATGTGCACGGCTCGTTGTTGCCCCGGTATCGTGGTGCCGCCCCAGTGCAATGGGCGGTTATCAACGGTGATAAGGAGAGCGGTGTCACCACCATGCAACTGGATGAGGGTGTGGATACCGGCGATATTCTGCTAATGTCCCGCCGACCGCTGGATGATACCATTACCGGTGGCGAGCTGTTTGCCCTGCTGGCCGCCGATGGCGCCGCCTTACTGAGTGATACACTGCAGCAGTTACAGGCGGGATCATTGATCCCCACACCACAGCCTGCCGAGGGGGCTTGCTATGCCTCCATGCTAGATAAGTCTATGTGCCCGCTGGATTTTACCAAACCGGCGAGTGTCCTGCATAATCAGGTGCGCGGCATGAATCCGTGGCCGGTAGCCACCTGCCGTCTGGAGGACGATAAGGTCTTGAAACTTTATCGCACCCGCGTGGGGGAGCCCACGACGGCAGAGGCAGGCACGGTGGTTGCCGCGATGCCGCTGACCGTGGTGTGCGGCGACGGCAGCACACTTGTTATAGAAGAACTGCAAGCGGAGGGCTCCCGCCGCATGCCTGCAGACGACTATCTGCGGGGGCATCCCATTCCGGTGGGATCGGTACTGCGATGACGTCCCGCGGGAACGCCCGACAAGGGGCGGTGACGGCCCTGCTGCAGATCCAGCAGGAGGGCGGGTATTCCAACATCGTGCTGGATGAACTGCTGCGCCGCCAGCCGTTGCCGGATAATGACCGCGCGTTGATGACGCGCCTGGTATACGGTGTCATCGAGCGCCGTCTAACCATCGATTATTTACTGAACAAGCTGTCCAGTGTACATGTGTTTAAGATGGAGCCGCGGGTGCGGGAGATCCTTCGTATCGGCGTCTATCAGCTTGTGTTTATGGATAAGACTCCTGCCTTTGCCGCTATCAACGAGTCGGTGGAGCTTACCCGCGTTATGGGGCTCAGCCGGCTGAGCGGGTTTGTCAACGGCGTTTTGCGGGCGATACAGCGCGATGCCGCCGCTCTGCTGGAGAACTTACCGGCGACGGATAAAGGGGAGGAGATACGCGTTTCCTGTCCTCGGGCGTGGATACGCTATTGGCGGGACGCCTATGGGGAGGATGTCACACGCGGCCTGCTTTCGTGCATCAACGAAGCGCCACCGACATATATTCGCGTGAACACCTTACGCATCACCACGGAAACCCTTTACAAGCAACTACAGCAGCAGGGGATTTCCTGCCAGCCGGTGGATGGTCTCCCGGATGCGCTTATCATAGCACCGGGGCAGTCCCTTCAGCACCTTCCGCAGTCGCTTCGGCATACGTTTTATTTCCAGGATCTTGCTTCCCAATGGTGCTGTGCAGCGTTGGAGCCAAAGCCTGGAGATCGCATCGCCGATGTGTGCGCCGCCCCCGGGGGCAAAAGCTTTACCGTGGCGCAGTATATGCGGGATGAGGGGTGTATCCAAGCGGCGGATATCTACTCGCAGAAGTGCAACACGATTACCCGACGAGCAGAAGAACTGGGTATCCGATGCGTGCAGGCGGTATGCCGTGATGCAACGGCTGTGCCGTCCGATGAACACGTCGGTGCCTATGACCGGGTGATTTGCGATGCTCCCTGCTCCGGACTTGGGGTTATCCGCCGCAAGCCGGAGATACGCTATAAACAGCCGGACGATTTTGCGGCGCTACCTGCCTTGCAGTTGGCTATCTTGTCGCAAGCGGCTAAGCTGGTGCGCCCCGGCGGCGTGCTACAATACTCCACCTGCACTCTCCGCCCAGAGGAGAATCAGATGGTTGCGGCGGCGTTTCTGCAGCAGCATCCGTGCTTTTCGCCTCGTTTATTACCGCTGTCTCATTGTTTTGCGCAGGCCGGGATACCGGCATCCTATGAGATTACACTGTTCCCTTACATTCATGGGACGGATGGCTTCTATATTGCCGGATTTACACGACACGAGTCTTGAGGTGACGGTTTGAGTACGATCGATCTGCGCTCCCTTACCATGGAGGAGCTGACACAACAGCTGGCCGACAGGGGTTATCCGGCTTTCCGTGCACGCCAGATTCGTCAATGGCTGGATCAGGGGGTCACGGACTTTGGCGAGATGACCAACCTGCCGAAGGCCCTGCGTGAGGAGCTGGCGCGTGTGTACACCGTACCGGGTTGTACCATCGTGCGAAAGCTGGTATCCGCTATTGATGGGACGATAAAATACCTTTACCGTCTGCACGATGGCGAAACCGTAGAATCGGTGCTGATGCAATATAAGCATGGCTGGAGCCAGTGCATCTCCACACAAGTTGGTTGCCGCATGGGCTGTACCTTCTGTGCCACCGGTATGGGTGGCCTGATACGCAACCTGTCTGCTGCAGAAATGCTGGCGCAGATCGAAGCGGCACAGAAGGATGCCGGTGTGCGGGTGTCCTCCGTTGTTCTCATGGGCATGGGGGAGCCTCTGGATAACTACGTGCAGGTGGTACGCTTTCTCCATCAACTAATGGAGGAAGGCGGTGTGCATATCGGCATGCGTCATATATCCCTGTCCACCTGTGGCGTGGTGCCCGGCATCCGTCGCCTGATGAAGGAAAAGATCCCATTGACCTTGTCCATCTCGTTGCATGCGCCAAATGATGCGATCCGATCTGTTACCATGCCGGTAAACCGGCGTTGGCCAATCGAGGAGCTGCTGGGAGCTTGCCGCGATTACATAGAAGCTACCGGCCGCCGCATTTCTTTTGAATATGCTATGATCGACGGTGTGAACGACACCGATGCCTGTGCAGCGGAGTTGGCAGAACGCTTACAAGGGATGCTGTGTCACGTCAACCTGATTCCTGTAAACACGGTAGCTGGAAAAAGTCAGAAACGCAGTACCCGACTGCGTATTCAGTCCTTTATGGACGTTTTACAAAAGCGGGGCATCAATGTGACGGTACGCCGTACACTTGGTGCAGATATCAATGCTTCCTGTGGTCAGTTACGCCGCCAGGCGGATCAGCAGGACGCGAGAAAGGAGGCGTTACCATGAATGTGACAGGAGATACGCACATCGGCCTGGTGAGAGAAACAAACCAGGATGCGATGGCCTTTGGTCCACTCTGTCAGCAAGCGGAATACGCCGTTGTCTGTGACGGTATGGGTGGTGCAAACGGTGGAAATATCGCCAGCGAAATTGCCGTACGCATCATTGGTGAGCGGATCCGCGCTGCCTATGAAAGCGGCCAGCCGATACGCTCCGTGGACCATCTTCTGGAGAGCGCCATGGCAGCGGCCAACATTGAGATCTACGATAAGGCACAGTCCTCTCCTCAATTGGAGGGCATGGGTACAACGGTAGTGACCGTTATACGGTATGGCCGGACGGCCTATATTTCCCATGTGGGCGATAGCCGGATATACCTTCTGCGCAATGGGGAACTCAAGGCGGTTACTCGCGACCATTCCGTGGTACAGGAAATGATCGAAAGTGGACAGCTCACGGAGGAACAGGCCAAATCCCATCCCAGACGCCACTTTATTACGCGCGCGCTGGGTGTAGCGGAGGAAGAATACGGCGAGTATGACGAGCTGGATCTTCTGCCCGGTGATAAGCTTCTGTTGTGTACAGATGGCCTGACCAATATGGTTGACGTTCCCTCCATTACCGCCATGCTTTCCGCCGCTCCCAACCGGCAGGCGGTTTCAGACCTGATAAAGGCGGCGTTAGACAACGGTGGAACGGATAACGTAACCGCGGTTATTATGGATATTTGTTGAGACTGACGACCTGATTATTAAGAAAGACGAGGACAGATCAATGGATAAATATTTAGGCAAACGACTGGATGGTCGCTATGAAATGCGCGAGCTGATCGGTGTGGGCGGTATGGCCTACGTGTATAAGGCCTACGATTGCATTGATGACCGTACGGTAGCCGTTAAGATCCTGAAGGATGAATTTCTGAATAACGAAGAATTCACCCGCCGCTTCCGCAATGAGTCTAAGGCTATTGCGATTCTCAATCACCCCAACATCGTGAAGGTGCTTGATGTAGGCTTTGGCGAGCGTCTGCAGTATATCGTGATGGAGTACATCGATGGCATCACGCTCAAGGAGTATTTGGATCAGCGGCGGGACATTCGCTGGAAGGAAGCGGTGCACTTCGCCATCCAGATCCTGCGCGCGCTGCAGCACGCGCATGATAAGGGCATTGTCCACCGGGATATTAAGCCGCAGAACATCATGCTGCTCTCGGACGGCACCATTAAGGTGACGGACTTCGGTATTGCGCGCCTGTCCCGCAATGAGCTGCGTGCTACCGTCGATGGGGAAAAGGCCATCGGCTCGGTGCATTATATCAGCCCGGAGCAAGCCCGTGGGGAGATCACCGATGAGAAGGCGGATCTCTACTCGGTTGGTGTGGTGCTGTATGAGATGCTGACTGGTCGTTTGCCTTTTGAGGCGGATAACGCGGTGTCTGTGGCCATTATGCAGATGCAGAGCGAGCCCACTCAGCCCCATCTGATCAACGAGGAGATCCCCGAGGGGCTGGAGCAGATCACCATGAAGGCCATGCAGAAGGATACCGCTAAGCGGTATCAGTCAGCGGCGGAGATGCTCAGCGACATCGACGAGTTTAAGCGAAATCCTTCGATCCGCTTTGAATACACCTACTTTGTTGATGAAACTCCCACCCGGTACGTGGACGCGATCACTCGCGTGCGCGGGGAAGGCGAGGAGGACAGCGCGGTGGAGGACGATGAGCCCACCGGTAAGACGAAGGTGTCTACTGTTGCCATCCTGGCCGCTGTTGCTGCGGCTGTGGTGCTGGTTTGTGTTGCTTTTGTTTTCCTGTTTTCCAACCTGTTTGGTGGCTCCAGCAAGGAAGATATTGTGGTGGATGACTTTGTTGGTATGAACTATACTGACGAGGTACGATCCCATGCCAACATCGAAAACTACGAGATCAACTTACAGAAAGGATATGATGAGGAGTATCCCGAGGGGTATGTGTATAAGCAGGAGCCTGCCGCCGGCAGTAAGATCAAGATCAAGGGGACGTTGACCCTGTACATCAGCCTGGGGCCGCGCAAACAAGATGTTCCCTCCTTCATTCCCGGTGAGAATGCCGAAGAGGTACGCGCACGCCTGCTCTCTGCGGATTTTAAGGTGGTGGAAATGGAGCAGTACAGCACGGATCATGCGAAAGGCACGGTTATCAGCTTGTCACCGGTGCCGGGCGCTAATGTGCCGTACGGATCGGAGGTCACCATGTACGTCAGTAAAGGGGAGCCGCCCAAGGAGCCTATCCTGATGCCTAACATTGAGAAAATGTCTTTGACAGATGCTAAGGCTCGCCTGGCTGCCGCCGGTTTCGCAGGGACTATTAAGACTGAGTATGTTAACGACAGTATTGCTAAGGATACCGTGATATCGGTTTCTCCTGCCCACTCGAATTCCTATCAAGCGGACATTGAGATCACGCTGAAGGTTAGCACCGGTTATCGCGATGTGCCCATCAGCCTGGAACTGCCGGATACCGATACCCCGGTGGATCTGCAGTTCTACATTGACGGCTTTAGGGACGATGCGCTGACTAAGCTCTATACCGGCATTATTCCTCGCGATAAGGGGACGGTGGAGTTCACCACCGGGGTGACGAAGGATTCCTATAAGGTCACGGTCAAGATCTCCAAGGCCGGAGAGAATGCATTTAAGGACTATGCCGCCTATACTGTTGACGGTAAGGCCGGTACAGCCACGCTGGATGCGCTGTATGAATTTAACGATAATCCCCCCACAGCCCCCGACAGCACCCAGGGTGATGGTACCGGTAACGATGGTACCGGTAACGATGGTACCGGTAACGGTGGTACCGGTAACGATGGTACCGGTAACGATGGTACCGGTAACGATGTCGGCGGGACGTAAGATTTCTAAACATCGGAGACAATTATGATAAAAACACTGGAAGGGCTTGTCCTTCGCTGTGTCGGCGGCTTCTACTATGTGGAGGCCGCCGATGCGGTATATACCTGTCGCGCTCGTGGTGCCTTTCGCCGTTCCGGGATTAGCCCCATGGCGGGAGACCGGGTGGTCATCGCGGTGCCGGAGAACGGCGAGGGTGTGCTGGAAGAGGTACTGGAGCGCCGCAACGCACTGGTGCGGCCCCCGGTTGCCAATGTGGATTTGCTGGTGTTGGTGGCCTCTGTCCGTGAGCCGACGACCAATACCCTTGTGCTGGATAAGATGATCACTGTTGCAGAGAAAAAGGGGATTTGCCCCATCGTGGTCATCAACAAGACGGATCTGGCGGATCCGGCGGAGCTTCTTGCCGCCTATGAAAAGGCGGGCTTTGAGTGCTTTGTGGTATGCGCACACCAGCCGGAAACCCTGGAGCCCTTGCGTCGCCGCCTGGCCGGTCACGTGAGCGTGTTTACCGGCAATTCCGGGGTCGGTAAAAGCAGTATATTAAATGGGTTGTATCCCTCCCTGGTGCTGGATACAGGGGAGATCAGCCAAAAGCTGGGGCGTGGACGTCATACTACGCGCATCGCCTCCCTCTACCGTATAGCAGAGGGGTATCTGGTGGATACCCCCGGTTTCTCTTCGTTGGATATGGAGCAGGTGGAAACCATAGATAAGGACGACCTGTCGGATTGCTTCCGGGAGTTCGCACCTTACCTTGGTCACTGTCGCTTTACCGGCTGTGCCCATTACCGGGAGCCGGATTGTGCGGTGCGCCGGGCGGTGGATGCGGGAGAGATAGCCCGCTCCCGGTACGAGAGCTATGTGACATTATATGAGGCTGTTAAAGACAAAAAGGAGTGGGAGAAGCCATGAGTCGCTGTGTGATCCTGTCGGCCGGCCCGGTGGACGATCCGTCTGCGCTCAGCAAGCTGCTGTTGCCGGATGATTATTTGATTGCAGCAGACGGTGGCTTGCGGTTGGCCGCCTTACTGAGGGTGACCCCTCACATGGTGATTGCCGACTTTGATTCCTGTGAGGAGACGGTGTTGCCGGAGTCGGTGAGCCTGGTCAGACTGCCGGTACGTAAGGATGTGACGGATACCGCCGCCGCTGTGCAGGCAGGGCGTGATGCCGGCTATCGGGATTTTCTGTTGTTAGGCGGCACCGGTGGTCGCTTGGATCATCAATACGCCAACACCCAGCTTTTGGTCACCCTGGCACGCGACGGTTGCCGGGCGGTGCTGGCGGATGAACGCAATCGTATTGAAGCGGTGACCGTTTCGCCTGTGGTGATCGATCCGCTTCCCGGGTGGCATGTATCCTTCTTTGCCTTTGACAGCACGGTGCACAGCCTTACTGTGCGCAACGCGGCCTATGAGCTGTCTGCGTATGACCTGACACCTGTTGATCCTTTGTGCATCAGCAACCATACCATGGATAAACCCTGTGAAATCTCTTTTTTGGATGGGACGTTGCTGGTTTTTCATTCAAAAGACTGACACCCTTTTTGCATCTCCTGCATACTCTGTGTATAGGCAGGAGTGCTCGGTGAGAGGGTGATAGGATGAGAAGACGACATCGCAAGGATCGGGATGTGCTTGGCTTTGCGGCCTTTGGTGCCGGCATGCTGGTATGTGTGATCTTTCCCACTAATTTTCTGATTCTTGTACTGGCGGCGGCACTCATCCTATGTGGGCTCTCCTGCGGAAAACATTGATGTAGGGGGCTGTTTTTATGCAGGTGATCGTTCTTCGTAGTCCCAAGCTACTTGGTGGCTTACTTCGTCGGATATTCCGGATACAAAAGGAAAAAACAGAATAGATAAAAAAGATCCGTAGTACCGCTACGGATCTTTTTGCATATTTGTCCTTTTACGTTCATATAGTGGTGATGAAACGGAAAAGGAGTGAGTGGTATGGATAACCAGTTACGCAGACAGACGGTATCGGTCATTCATCCGGTGCTTGATAAGAGTGAGGAATACGTTCTCGGCGGCGACTTTGTGCTGCCTGAGTACTGCCCGGATGTGGCGGTGGTGCTAAAATGTATGGTGACACCCTATATCCATAACCGGCAATGGAGCAACGGACAACTGTTGCTTGACGGCGTGGCGGCAGTGCGGGTGCTTTATTTGGATGAGGAACGGCGCTGTGTACGAGAGGCGGAGTTTAATCACCCGATCTCTTGCTCGCTTCGCGCCGAGGATACCGACGAGACACCCATAGTGCGCCTCTTTATTCAGCAGGATTATGTGAATTGTCGCGCCACCAGCCCTCGCCGTCTTGAGGTGCGCGGGGCGTTTACCATCCACGCCGTAGCCGATGCGGTGGGCACATTGGATCTGGTATCCACAGATAAACAGGATGGCCTTCACTTGAAAACCACCGAGGTGGCATTATCCACTCCTAAGGTGTCTACAGAGCGTGTTTTGGCGGTGAGTGACGTGGTGGATTTTGATTCCTCCATGCCTCCTGCTGAGCAGCTGCTTGGGGGTGCGTGTTACGCGGTGGTGCAGGAATGTAAGCTTTTGGTTGGCAAGGCAATCGTTAAAGGGCAGGTATACATACACCAGATTTACACCGACGACGCGGGGAATGGGGCTGTTCATATCATAGACCATACCCTGCCCTTTAGTCAGATCGTGGATCTGGACGGTGCCGAGGATTCGGATCTTTGCACCGCCGATGTGATGATCCTGTCAGATACCCAACGCTGTACCGTGAACGGAGAAGGGCAGAATACCGCCTTGGAGGTGAGCTTGAAGCTGCTCATACAGGTGCAGGTGTACGATACGGCCAAGGTGCCGGTGGTGCTGGATGGTTACCACAGCCGTTACCCATCCACATTAAAGATGCAGGAGGTGTCACTGCGTAGCTTCCTCGGTACGCAACGGCAGTCTGTGCCGTGGCAGCAGGCGTTGGAACTGCCCGCCAATGACCTACAAGAGATATTGGATGTGTGGGTACAGCCTGGTGCGCTATCCGGTAAGTGTGAGGATGGTCAGGCGCAAATAACCGGGCGGATGCACGTGTGCATGCTGGTGCGGGACACTAACGGCATGGTGGCGTACTATGAGAGACCGGAAACAGTGGAGTTGGCATATCCCGCATCTGGTGACACCATATACGCATCGTTGGCACCGTTGTCTGTTTCGTATACAGTGACGGGTAATCGCCTGGAATTGCGAGTCGGTTTGGGCCTGGCACTGTCCCAGTGGCTGCAATCCGAGAAAAGCATTGTGCAGGATATTACGCTCAGACAGGAAGAAGCCTATACCCCCGGGCGTGCGGCCATCCGCTTGTACTATGCACAGCCGGGGGAGCGTGTGTGGGATATCGCCCGGGAATGTCACACCTCACCCGAGGGGATCATGCAGGAAAATGGGTTATCCGAGGATGTGCTTCATGACAAGAGGATGTTGGTCGTACCGATTGGCTGATACAAAAAAGGCGCAGAATACTCTGCGCCTTTTTTTCGAATATTAGCGTATCGCTTTTAAAATATCGCTGATGCTGTCAGCGGTATAGGTCGGCTTTTCGGCACTCTGCTCCCACATCGCCTTGGTGGTCTCGCCACTGAAAACGAGAACGGTGTCGATGCCGGCATGGATACCGCAGGCGATGTCCGTGTATAGGCGGTCACCGATCATGACAGCCTGGGAAGGCTCGTAGCCCCACTTCTTCATAGCTAACTGAGCCATGGCCGGCTCCGGCTTGCCGATGAAGTAGGGGAATCGCCCGGTAGCGTGCTGTAGCATTTGACATACGGCACCGCAATCCGGCACATAGCCATAGGCGGTAGGACAGACCCAATCGGGGTTGGTGGCCAGATAGGTAACGCCACGCCCCAGTAGCTTACAAGCGTCCTCCAGCTTTTGAAAGGTCAGCTCGCTGTCGTTCCCCATGAGCAAGCAGTCGATATCCTCCTCCAGGTGGTCGGTGACGTTAAATCCATTGTCGATCAGTTCCTGACGGAAAGCCGCTGTTCCGGAGGCGTAGATCTTATGAAAAGGGCCGTGCTTATTGAGATATACACAGGCGGCCATGGTGGAGGTGAAAAAATCCTCCGGTGTGGCTTCAATGCCCAGTCGGTGCAGCTTTTCTACATAGGTTTTAACGCTCTTAGAGGAGTTGTTTGTCAGGAATAAATAGCGTCCGCCGTTATTCCGGATCTGCTGTAGAAATGCCAGGCAATCCTCAAACAGATCGTCCTCCAGGTATAAGGTGCCATCCATGTCCAGCAGATACAGCTTTTTTTCTTTTAAGGCTTTCATGGTGTTCCTCCTTGTTTGGTCGCTAAATTCCCGGTTCACGAATCCGGTATTTTCTCTTATAATAATAGCAAGTTGATCGTAATTGTCAATTCTATTTCGCAATATTGGCCATACGATCAAACTTTGACTGTTAGATTGCGCCGTAATGAGCAAAGGATACGGGGAATGAACGCGGATATTCTTTTCTTTTCCGCTCGAGGATTGGGCGAGGATGGCAATTTCAGCGATTCCTCTATCGAGGAAAACAATCTGCGCCGCGCTATGATGCAGAGGGCGCAACAGAAGATCATGCTACTGGACAGCAGTAAGCTTGGTGAGCGGTATATTGACGTGCTTTGCCATGTGCGGGATGTCTCAGAGATCGTGTGTGAGACACCATTGCCCGCGTCGTTGATGGATATGATGAAGGGTTAATAGCGCAGGTTACTGCGGGAACGGTAAAGACATTTCTGTTGTGGAGGAGTACCGTATGCCTGCAGGGCTTGAGGAAACCATTGCATCTATACATGGGTGGATATGGGGCTGGCCGCTGATTCTGTTGATCCTTTTTACCGGCGTTTACTTATCCTTTCGCACGCACTTTATTCAGGTACGCTGTCTTGGAAGGGCATTGCGCTACACCATTGAGCAGGAGCCCGGTTGCGAAGGGGAGGTTAGCGCATTCGGCTCGCTTTGTACGACCTTGTCTGCCACCATCGGCACCGGCAATATCGTCGGGGTTGCCGGCGCCATCGCATTGGGCGGTCCCGGTGCCCTCCTCTGGATGGAGATCGCCGCATTGTTTGGTATGGCAACTAAGTACGCAGAAGCGATGCTGGCTGTCCGTTTTCGGGAATACGCAGGGGAGGGGCGCTACTTTGGCGGCCCATTCTGCTATATTGAACAGGGCCTGGGCTGTCGTTGGCGATGGTTATCCAAGCTGTTTTCCATCTTTGGCGTGCTTGCCGGCCTGTTAGGCATCGGCACGATCACCCAGATCAGCGGCATTACCGCTGCTCTGGAAAGCCTTTTAGATCCAGCGCAGGCAAATGTTGCCTTCAGCTTAGGGAACACAGCCTACACAAGGACGACGGTCATCAGCGGTGTGGTGGTTGCTCTGCTTGCTGCATTGGTCATTGTTGGCGGTATCAAGCGTATATCCAGTGTGTCGCAGGTTATCGTCCCCTTTATGGCGATCAGCTATGTGGCACTTATATTGGTGATCGTGTTGAGCAACCTTTCGCGCATCCCATCGATTATCATCTTGGTGTTTCACTCGGCATTTACACCTGAAGCGGCACTGGGAGCCGCTTCGGGCATTACCCTGAAAACCGTGATGCAGAAGGGTATCGGGCGCGGAATATTCTCAAATGAGGCCGGGTTGGGCTCGGCTCCGATTGCGGCTGCCGCCGCTAAAACGAACCAGCCGGTGCGTCAGGGTCTTGTGTTTATGACGGCGACGTTTATTGATACGATGGTCATTTGTACGCTCACCGGACTTGCCGTTCTGCTGACCGACGCCTGGCAGCAGCCGGGGCTGGAGGGGATTGAGATAACCGCCTATGCGTGGCAGCAGGGATTGCCGTTCTCACCGTCCTTTTCCACCACTATGCTGATTTTGTGCTTGGTGTTCTTCGCCTTTACCACCATCGTTGGGTGGGAATACTATTACGAGAGCTGTGCGGCCTACCTGACCGGAGGTAGCAGGCGAGCGGCGGCCTTGTTTCGCTGGTTGTATATAGGAGCTGTGCTGTTTGGACCGTATTTGTCGGTGTCGGCGGTTTGGAACATGGCGGAGATCTGCAATGGCCTGATGGCCTTGCCGAATCTGTTCGCACTCTTGATGCTGGGACCCATGGTTGAGAAGGATACCACAGCGTACTTGAGGCAATACGGTAAGCGACGCTAATTATACGAAAGTACTTGATTATTGCGGCGCCGGGGAGTATAATGTTAAGGAATTATGTGAGCGAGGTGACGGTGTTGTCTGAGTTTTTGCGGCGCACATGGGCGCAGATCCATCTGGATCGACTGAAGAATAACGCCGCCCATATTAAAAGCAGGCTTTCTGACGGTTGCCGCTTGATGGCGGTGATCAAGGCGAATGCCTATGGTCACGGAGCCGTCCTGTCAGCACAGGCTCTCAGCGATAGCGGTGTCGATTGGTTTGGCGTGTCCAGCCTGGACGAGGCTGTTGAATTGCGTCGCGCCGGCTGTATCAAGCCAATTTTAGTCATTTCCTACACACCCGCTTCCCAAGCGACACGGCTGGCGGCTTATCAGGTCACCCAGACGGTGCTGTCCCTGCAGCATGCACAGGAGCTTAGTCAGGCAGCGGTTGCTGCCGGCGTTAAGCTGCGTATCCACATCAAGCTGGATACCGGCATGTCGCGGGTGGGTTTTGTGTGTCATGACGTTGATAACACCGCTCAAGTGGCCGCTGATGTTGTGACCGCTTGCCAGCTACCGGGGTTGGTACCGGAGGGCATCTTCACCCATTTCGCTTCGGCTGACGAGGCGGATGACGGCGGCTATACGCAGTTGCAGTTTGAACGGTTTATGCGAGTGGTCGAGCTGGCTGAGAGCTTAGGTGTTCACTTTTCATTACGCCATTGCTGTAACAGTGCGGCGACTCTGCGTTTCCCCCATATGCATTTGGATATGGTGCGCGCCGGAATCATACTATATGGAATTAAGCCGGATAGGTGGATGGGGGATCTCCTTACCGGTATTCGCCCAGTGATGGAGCTTAAAACAACGGTATCTATGGTCAAAGAGCTCCCTGCGGATACACCGCTGAGCTATGGCCGCACCTACACTACCGAGTCCTGCAGACGAGTGGCAACCGTTCCGATTGGTTACGCAGATGGTTATTTGCGTCAGCTTTCCAACCGCGCCAGCATGTTGATACACGGCCAGCGTGCACCGCAGATCGGACGTGTGTGTATGGACCAATGCATGCTGGATGTTACCGGAATTCCCCACGTAGAGGAAGGGTCGGTCGTAACGGTATTCGGAGAGGATGGGGAAGCGATCCTCCCGGTAGATGAGTTGGCATCCCTTTGCGGCACGATCAGCTACGAACTTGTTTGTTTGCTTAATCGCCGTGTGCCGCGTGTGTATTATGACAAAGATTGCCACGTGGCACTGGTAAATTACTTGTTAAAATAAAGAACAGAACGGCTGACGATGCATCGTCAGCCGTTCTGTTTCATAATTCTGTTATTCGGCCAGCTCGGAGGTGCAGTGGGCACAACGAGTCGCATCCACCGGAATCTCGGACTTGCAATAGGGGCAGATCTTGGTGGTGGGCGCCTCTTCTGCAACCGCTTCCACTTCCTTTTTCTTGCCAAGGTTGTGCATCGTGTTCATCAGCTTGATGATGCAGAACAGCACAGCGGCAATAATGAAGAAGTTGAGTAGCGCCATGATGAAGGAGCCGTACGTGAACTTCACATCAAACACTTCCACGTATAGGGCGGCAAAGTTCTCTTGTACGATCAGGCCGATCAAGGGGGAAATGATATCGTTGACCAGTGAGTCAACAATAGCCTTGAATGCGGCACCGATCATAATACCGATGGCCATATCCACCACGTTGCCGCGGTTGATAAACTCTCGGAATTCCGTAAGAATCTTTTTCATAGTATCACTCCAATCTTTTGTTTCTCTCAGTTTAGCACACTTTGAAAGAAAATGCCATACTTTTATGAAAAAACGCGAAAAAAGATAAGAAAAGCAACACCGACAAGGTGTTGCTTTTCTTGTGTGTTGTGTATCAGTTGCTACGCTTACTGCCAAAGAAGAAGAGGGCTACCGTGCCGGGACCGGTGTGAGCACCGATGGTGGGGCCGATGTTGAAGATCTTAACATCCTCTTTCAGCTTGGGGAAGTTCGCTTTAATCAGGGTGGCCACCGCCTGCGCATCTTCTAGACAATCGGAATGGGAGATGTAGCAGGAGCCATCATAATCCACACCGCCGAGGGCGTGCTCCTTCATCTGACGAACCACTTCTTTGATGGCATTATGCTTACCACGCATCTTGAAACGTGGCACCAGCCGCCCTTGGTTATCAACATTGAGTACCGGGCAGATTTTGAGAGCCGTACCAAACCAGCCGGCTGCCTTGGTGACGCGCCCCCCCTTAACGAAGAAGGTCAGATCGGAGGAGAAGAACCAGTGATGCTGTTCCAGCTTGTGTTCCTCCACCCAGGCATAGGCTTCGTCAATGCTTATCCCCGCATCCCGCATTTTGGCAAGCGTAGTTACGATCATGCCGGAGCCGGAGGAGGCACCCAAAGAATCCACGACGAGCAATTTTCGCTGAGGATATTTTTCCGCTAAGAATTCCGCCGCAATGCGAGCAGAGTTGTAGGAACCGGAGATACCGCTGGAAAGGGTGACGTGCAGTACATCCTGCCCATTCTCGAGGAACTGCTCAAAATAGCGGCGGTACTCCTCTACGTTCACCTGTGCCGTAGCGGTGTCGGCGCCGTTGACCATGGCGTCGTAGAATTCCTTCATGGGCATTGTCTGCCCAAGATCGTCTGCATATTCCTTGCCGTCCAAAAAGTAGTGCAAGCCGATGTACCGAATACGGTTACTCTCTAACATCTCGGGGGTGAGATCGACGGTGGAGCAGCAGCTTAAAACGTACGTATCGTTCATAAAAGTCCATCCTCTCCTGCATTAAGTTGACAGTCTTAGTATATCTTAATCGATCCCAAAAGTCACCCTACTGTACGTACACGGTCACTCTCCACTTGCTCATTTGTGTGTAGAAATGCTGTTTTTGCTCTCTACTGCCAGTAGAATAACCGGATTTAAGTGGCGTGAAACCACCTCTTGCATTGTTTTTTCGTTTGTGGTATAATTAAAGCAACTTGACAGGCTTAGGAGCAATTATGGAAGATTTAAAGAACATCATCGCCGGCAACATTGGCCAACTGCGTCGCCAGGCCGGTATGACACAACTGGAACTGGCAGAAAAGCTTAGTTATTCTGACAAGGCCATTTCCAAGTGGGAGCGGGGTGAGTCGCTACCCGATATCGTGACGCTCAAGGATATTGCTGAGCTGTTTAATGTATCGGTGGACTATCTTCTGCGAGCCGATCACCCGAAAGAGTCGGATATCCGACGGGAGTATTCCCGGCGGCAGAAGCGCAACCATAAGATCATCACCGCTATGTCGGCGATGCTGGTATGGCTTATTGCTACGTACATCTTTGTTAATATTGATCTTGTGACCAACGATTTTACAGATCACTGGCTGTGCTTTGTGTATGCCATCCCCGCTACGACTGTTGTGGTTTTAGTTTTCAACAGCATTTGGGGGAATCGCCGTGGCAACTTCCTCATCATTTCTATTTTGATTTGGAGCGTGCTGGCGAGTGTTTACCTTACAGCCTTGTCGAAAAACCTGTGGTTGATATTTATGATCGGTATTCCCGCTCAGCTTATTGTGCTCATGTGGGCGGGGTTAAAAACAAAATAGCTTCATGAAAATGACCCGAGAGCTGAGGCTCTCGGGTCATTTTATGCTACATAGGTTGTTTGGCTTGCCTTGTTCTGCGTTGAGAAAGGCGGGAGTGAATGCGCCTACGCACAGCGAATTTTCGCCCCTCGAACAGGCGAGTGGAACACTCCGCGATGCCTAAGATCATGGCGAAATTGCAAATAAGCTTGGGAGTGAGTAGCGGGTAATCCACCATACCGTGGACGATAAAGCAGATTGCAAAGCCAAGCAGGGCGAACCCGACCCAGAAACTGGTGTTGAAGCCATTGCGCATCAGCTCAATGCCGTTTCGTATGACTCTATAGCCGAGCAACAGCATAAGGATCAGAGCAATGATACCACCCTCAAGCAGGAGCTGCAGAACGATGTTGTGTGCATGGACCGCTTGTACATTGGCATCATTAAACACTTGCCAACTGGGATAGACGCCGGCTCCATAACCGAACAGGGGGCTTTCAAGGAAGCTGTCAAAAGCCTCTAACCAAATCTTCCAACGCTCACTGACAGCGATTTCGGCACCGGCGTTATTGATGATCTCGGTGGTAGCGTCGTAGGTGAGTTCTACGGAGTTAACTGTATTGCCGATGATCTCCTTACCGGTAGAGAAGCCGTCCGAGATTGAGAGCAACCGATTAACGACTTCCTCCGGCAGGAACAGCAACGCGCTGAAAACATATAAGGACACAGCGGCAAAGCGATGACGTATGTTTAAAACGATGAGGGCTCCGCAAAGAAGCAGTAGGGCGATGTATCCGCCTCGGGAGAAGGAGAAGATCACACCGGCAAAGGTGAGGAACAGACAAATGCGGCAGAATAGGCGAATCTCTTTGCGACGCTCGCAGAAGTTAAAGTAGACCACAAATGGTGCTATAGCTACCAAATACTCTGCCAGCACGTTGGGGTTGTTGAAGGTGGAGCCGGCACGCAGATTATAAGGAAGCTCATAAATGTCCAGCGGAATGATTTGGAAGACCAGGTCGTCAAGCCATTCCCAAAAATAGATGGGGTTGCTGTTGGTGAAGGTGCCAATGCGATATTGGATACAGGCGATAAGTCCCACAATGCCGGCGACGCCGGTGACGCACAGTAGCAGGCCGTCAAAGCGGGCGGTGTCCGTCAGTAGATTGGTGACGATCAGATAGGCCAGGAAAAAGAAGATCCACATGCCAACGGTGGCCAGCGAAAGCAGTGGCGTGCGGCTATAGAGAACGGTGATAGCCAAGTACGCGATGAAGGCCAACAGGAGCTTGCCAATGATGCCTATCTGAATTTTTCGCTGATTTTGCCGGATATCCTTAACGGCGAATAGGCAGGAGAAAATGACGAGGAAGAAACTGATATACTCAGGGAACAGCGGTGCCATTGCCAGGAACAATAGGGACTTTTGCCACGGCTGCTTCAGATCCATGCGAAACTGTTGCAGAGATACCCCCATGCTACCGTTCCCTCCTTACACTAATTTCAACGTATTCTAACATAAAAGGGCACAAGTTTCAATAAAGGTTACAAAACTGTCAACATTTTCTCGCAAAAAAGGCGGTGTGTCATTAAGAACACACCGCCTTCGCGCTTGTTATTTAACGATCAGGGATTCGCCGGTCATTTCAGCGGGCTGGGGGAGGCCTAGGATCTCCAGCATGGTGGGGGCGATATCTGCCAGCCGCCCCCCATTCTTAAGCTTTACATCCTTGCCAACCACACAGAAGGGAACAGGGTTGGTGGTGTGTGCGGTGAAGGGGGAGCCATCCTGCTCATACATCTTATCCGCATTTCCGTGGTCAGCGGTGATGATGGCACTACCGCCCATCTCTAGAGTGGCAGCTATGGTCTTTCCCACACAGGTATCTACCGCTTCCACAGCTGCCTTCGCAGCGTCAAAAATACCGGTGTGTCCTACCATATCGCAGTTGGCATAGTTGAGGATGATTACATCGTAGGCACCGGAGCGGATTTTTTCACAAACCGCTTCGCATACCGGATAGGCACTCATTTCCGGCTGCAGATCAAAGGTGGGAACATCGGGGGATTGGATGAGGATGCGATCCTCCCCCTCGAAGGTCTTTTCTTCGCCGCCATTAAAGAAGAAAGTGACGTGTGCATATTTTTGCGTTTCGGCAATGCGTAGCTGTGTCAAGCCTTTCTTGCTCAGATACTCTCCCATGGTCATGGTCAGCTCCTGAGGCTCAAAGGCGATTGTCACATTGGGCATGGTGGCATCATAGGGCGTCATACACACGTAGTGTAAGGGGAAGCAACCCTTCTTGCGAGAAAAACCATCAAAGGTGGGGTCTACAAAGGTGCGTGTGATCTGACGCGCTCGATCCGGTCGGAAGTTGAAGAACACCACGCTGTCGTTAGCACGGATGGTGCCTTCCGGAACACAGACCGTAGGAACTACAAATTCGTCCGTTACATCCGCAGCATAGGAGTCCTTCACAGCCTTTACCGGGTAGCAGGCTGTTTTGCCTTCCCCATAAACCATGGCGGCGTAGGCTTTTTCCACGCGATCCCAGGCAAAGTCGCGATCCATAGCGTAGTAGCGCCCCATGACCGTGGCGATCTTGCCGATTCCCATCTCCTCCATCTTGTCACAGCAAGACTGGACATACTCGATACCGGAGGTAGGGGGGACGTCACGACCATCCAGTAATGCATGCACATAGACCCGGCTCAAGCCGTTGCGCTTGGCCATTTCCAGTAGGCCGTAAAGATGCTCGATATGGCTGTGAACGCCACCATCGGAGAGGAGACCGATCAGATGCAAGGCACTGTCATTCTCTTTGCAATTGTTCATAGCATCCAGAAGTACCTTGTTCTCAAAGAAATCGCCGTCCTGAATGGACTTGGAGATGCGTACCAGCATCTGATACACTACGCGACCGGCACCGATATTGGTGTGTCCCACCTCGCTGTTACCCATCTGTCCATCGGGCAGACCCACATCCAGACCGGACGCACCGATTTGGGTGGTGGGATTTTCGGAAAACAGCTTGGTAAGATTAGGGGTGGCTGCGGCGTCGATAGCGTTTCCGTAACTGTCGTTGTTGATGCCGAAGCCGTCCATAATGATAAGGGTCAAAGGTTTTTTCATCTTGTTACCGCCTTTCGTGAAAAGAGGGCGGGCATGGCTGCCGCGCCCTCTTATGCTGTGTTAACGCTTATTTCGCCGCGGCGACGATGGTGGCAAAATCGTTGGGCTTCAGGGAAGCGCCACCGATCAGACCACCGTCCACATCGGGCATTGCCAGCAGCTCAGCCGCGTTGGCCGCGTTCATGGAGCCACCATATTGGATGGTAACCTCTTTGGCGGCTGCCTCGTTGTACAGACCAGCCAGGACCCGACGAATCTCACCGCATACCTCGTTGGCCTGCTCGGCAGTAGCCGTTTTACCGGTGCCGATAGCCCACACAGGCTCGTAGGCGATGATGACGCGGCTCAGCTCCTCCTCGGAAACACCGTTGAGGGCGATCTTGGTCTGCATGGAGACGATCTCACTGGTAATTCCCAGCTCACGCTGCTCCAGATATTCACCCACGCAGAGGATGACGGTCAGGCCGGCATCCAACGCACCGCGCACACGCTTGGCAACGGTAGCATCCGTATCGCCAAAGTAGGTGCGACGCTCGCTGTGCCCAAGGATAACATAACCAACGCCCATGTCGCGCAACATGTCAGCGGCGATCTCGCCGGTGAAAGCACCGGACTTCTCCCAATAGCAGTTCTGCGCAGCGACACCGATGTTGGTGCCCTTGGTAGCCTCCAAAGCGGCGGGCAGATCCACGAAGGGAACGCCGACCACCACGTCACAGGCGGCGTCAGCCACCAGAGGCTTGATGGCGCCGATAAGCTCAGCGGCCTCGGCGGGGGTCTTGTTCATTTTCCAGTTACCGGCAATAACATATTTTCCCATGTCTGATCGCTCCTTATTTATCGCTCATAGCGGCAATGCCGGGCAGCTCCTTGCCCTCCAGGAATTCCAGAGATGCACCGCCGCCGGTGGAGATGTGGCTCATCTTATCGCCAAAGCCCAGAATGTTCACAGCAGCCGCGGAATCGCCGCCACCGATAACGGTGATGGCATCGGTCTCTGCCATAGCCTTAGCAACGGCGATGGTACCCTTGGCCAGGATGGGGTTCTCAAACACGCCCATGGGGCCGTTCCACACAACGGTCTTCGCGTTCTTTACCTCAGCCGCAAACAGCTCTGCCGTTGCCGGGCCGATATCTAGGCTCATCATGTCGGCAGGGATGGCATCAGCCGCCACAACAGAGACCTCAATGTCACCGTCGATGGGATCGGGGAACGACTTAGCAATGGTGCAATCCACGGGGAGCAGGATCTTAACACCCTTCTCCTCAGCACGAGCCAGCATCTCGCGGCAGTAGTCGATCTTCTCGCTGTCCAGCAGGGAGGTACCAACGCTGTAGCCCTTAGCAGCCAGGAAGGTGTAGGCCATACCGCCGCCGATGATCAGCGCATCGGCCTTGTTCAGCAGGTTTTCAATCACGTTGAGCTTGTCAGCAACTTTGGCACCACCCAGGATGGTAACGAAGGGGCGGGCGGGATCGTTGACAGCGCTGCCGAGGTACTTGATCTCCTTGGCCATCAGATAACCGTTGGCAGACTCCTCAACGTAGGAGGCCACACCTACGGTGGAGCAATGGGCGCGGTGAGCGGCACCAAAGGCATCGTTTACAAACAGGTCGCACAGAGAGGCCAGCTCCTTGGAGAGAGCTTCGCCGTTCTTGGTTTCCTCGGCACGGTAGCGAGTGTTCTGCAGAAGAACCACATCGCCATCCTTCATAGCGGCAACGGCGGCCTTGGCGTTTTCGCCGACTACGGTATCGTCAGCAGCAAACACGACCTCCTTGCCAAGCTTTTCGCTCAGACGCACAGCAATGGGAGCCAGGGACAGCTCCGGCTTCGGCTCACCCTTCGGCTTACCCAGGTGGGAGCAGAGGATAACCTTGGCACCATTATCCAGCAGATACTGGATGGTAGGCAGAGCGGCCACGATGCGGTTTTCATCCGTGATGACACCATTTTTCAGCGGTACGTTGAAGTCGCAACGGACCAGCACGCGCTTGCCGGCGACCTTCAGATCTTCGACGTTCTTCTTGTTTAGGTAGCTCATGTAGGACATCCTTTCGTAATGTGATAATGATTGCCTGTTAAAAAGGTAACAATACAACGGTACTATTCTATATGATTTTCCGGGCTTTTGCAAGGGGTGGAATTAAAAAAGATGATATTTTGTTAAAAATCTCTATTTTTTCCAAAAGACAAGGGGCTTTTTTACAACAATCGCAAGCCTTTGGGGTAACGGTTTTTCAGCTTACCGCCTGCCGATTTTCCAAAGCCTACCGGAAGGCCGCCAGCCGCTACGGCCACCCAGCCTTTGTCGCCGGTGTAGCTTAATTCTTCTCCGTGAAGGAAGGAACGTAGCTGAGGGTCATCCGGTAAAAAATCTACATAACGACGGCAATCCGCCATCGGGGTGGCTGCAAAAACACCGTGACAGGGCTCCAGGCGGTTTTTGCACACCTCGGCGACAGCGATGCCGGCAGAAAGAACACCACAGCCCTTGAGAGAGGGGAGGCTTTCCGGAAGGAGGCGCACGTGGTTCCCCACGGTTACAAAGGTGCCTGCCGGTGCCGTGCAAAAGCAGGATGCGTAAAGCTCCGCGGCTTCTTGCCTGTGAGGATCTTTTGACGGTGGGGAATATGCGGCGGGGGCATCTGTCTGGCTATCCGCTTGCCGTCTGAACAAGGCGATGAAATGCCCTTCTCCCCCCTGGTGAGGAAAGATGCGCCGGCAGCTTGCTAGATCGGCATGGCAGGGAATGGGGGGCAGGAAGGGACGGATATCGTCAGCCGCAAACCCCGGTGATCCCCACGGCACGGTGATGGGCTCAAGTGTGAAATCCGGGTGATCGGACAGAAATTGCACCACGACTCCTTCGTTTTCCTCCGGAGCAAATGTGCAGGTGGAGTATACCAGCCTGCCGCCGGGACGTACGCAGAACGAGGCGTTGTGCAGGATCTCCTTTTGCCGTGCGGCACATAAACGGATGTTATCTATGCTCCAGCCGGACAGCGCCTGCGGCTCCTTTCGGAACATACCTTCACCGGAGCAGGGAGCATCCACCAGCACCGCGTCAAAGTAGCCGGGAAGTGCTTCGCAAAGGGGCCCGGTATCGCTGTTGGAGAGGATCGCCCGGCGACACCCCATGCGTTCCAAGTTTTGCTCTAGTATGCGTGCGCGAGCCGTTACATATTCGTTGCTCCACAGCAATCCATCATTCCCAACGGCGGCGGCGATCTGTGTTGATTTCCCTCCCGGCGCCGCACAAAGATCGAGCACTTTTTCGCCGGGCTGAGGGGCGAGCACGGCCACGGCTGAGGTGGCAGAGGGCTCCTGCATGTAATAGGCACCGGCATGGTGCAGAGGATCACTGCCCGCCTTCAGATCAATATCCACATAAAAGCAGTTGTCGGCAAAAGGGGAAGGAAGGAGGGGGAAAGGAAACATCTCCATAAAACGAGAGATGCTGATCTTTCCGGTGTTGACACGAAGTCCTCGCCGAAGCGGTTGCCGATACGCTTCTTCAAATAATGGCAGAAGGGTGCCGGGAAGTGCCTGTATGCGTTGACGGAACGCAGCCGGCGTATCCATAGTATCGTCTCCTTTGCAGAAAAAATGCTGCCACAGGAACCTGTAACAGCATTGGTGGGTCAGTTGTCTGTTGTGGTATCGATAAGCGCCTGTTGGAGTGCCTTGGCCAGTTGATCCGGGCAAGAGGTCCCCTTGAAGCCGCACGTAATGCCGGACAGACGGCGGATGGCTTCCTCTACGGGCATGCCCTCAACAAGGCTGGCGACGCCTTGGGTGTTGCCGTTGCAGCCTCCATCGAAACGCACGCCGGTCACGCGTCCCTCGTTTATATCAAAGGTGATGCTTCGCGAGCATACGCCCTGTGTGCGGTACTGATAAGCCATGGTGTAGTTCCTCACTCTTTAACGGTATTTTTTGGCCTTGTACGCCTGCATTAGGCGAGGCGTGTTTTCCGGTACTTCGGAATTGCCGAGGGGACGAGCGGTTTCGCTGTACATGCCGTGGAAATCGGTGCCGCCGGTCATCAACAGATCGTGTTCCTCAGCAAAAGCCTGAAGCCGCGCTTTATCCTGTGCATCATGGTGCGGATGCCACACCTCGACGCCGTCCAAAAGGCCTCTTTCTGTCAGCTCCTCCATCAAGGCTTCGTTATTGTAGGAAGTTGGATGAGCCAGCACAGCAAGACCGCCGGCACTGTGAATGAGATCGATAACAGACATGACATCAGGATACTGTATATCAACGCGGGCACAACCGGTGCCGCGCGCAAAAAGCTTTTGGTACGTGTCTCCATAAAAGGAATCGGCATAGCCGGCATCAATAAGCGCATGCATAATATGCTGTTTAAAAATGGTGGTGCTGCCGGCGGCGCAACGCGTGACGGACTCCGGCACAACGGGGAAATAACGCATGACCTTGCGCACCATTTCGGTGCCGGCGGTGCGTCGGGCAACAGCGATCTGTCGGCACATACCCTCCAGCCTGTCCGGGCTGTCGCACATATAGCAAAGAACGTGCGCTGTCTGTTGGCGCGCTGTGTCGTATGCTGAAAACTCAACGCCATGGATAACCTCGATCCCTTGTCGTTTCCCAATCAGGGCGGCGCGAGTAGCACCGGTGACGGCATCGTGGTCAGTGATGGCTACGGCAGACAGGCCGCGCCGCTTGGCAATGGCTAACAGTTCCTCAACGCCGATAGAGCCGTCAGAAATTTTTGTGTGACAATGCAGATCGATGGACATAGTTTTCCTCCGTTTAGATTTACAACGCCGAATATCCCTCTTTCCTTATTTTACCACGTTTTACCATAAAAAATCAACCGAATTTATGAATTTTTTCTCATTTGTCGCTTTTCGTTGGAGTTGTTGAAAAACCGACAACTTTGTCGATATCATTTGTACAAAAGTATGATTGGGTAAATTTCGATAACCGATCGAAAAACAGGTTGAAAAAAACAGTTCAACGTGATAAAATGGGTAAGTAAACGATAAATCATTTGCAGGAAAAGGGATGTTGATGTTGACGAAGATCGATGTGTTTTCGGGCTTTCTCGGTGCGGGGAAGACTACGCTTATTAAAAAACTGATTCAAGAGGCTTATGCCGGTGAAAAGCTTGTGCTGATCGAAAATGAGTTTGGTGAGATCGGTATTGATGGCGGCTTCCTAAAGGAGGCCGGAATTGAGATTACCGAGATGAATTCCGGGTGTATATGCTGTAGCCTGGTGGGGGATTTCACCGAGGCGTTGCGGAAGGTACTGGTGGAGTTTGCCCCTGATCGCATTTTGATCGAGCCTTCTGGCGTGGGTAAGCTGAGTGATGTGATCCGTGCTGTCGAAAAAGTAGAGTCTCAAGATGTAAAGCTAAACAGCTTCACGACCGTTGCAGACGCGACAAAATGTCGCATCTATATGAAAAACTTCGGCGAGTTCTATAATGACCAGATTGCTCATGCGAGCTGCCTTGTGCTTAGCCGTACGGACAGTATGGATCAGGAAAAAGTGGCCGCTTGCGTGGCTGCGTTGCGCCAGCAGAATGAGGAGGCTACGGTGGTGACCACCCCCTGGGCGTTGCTGGACGGCAAGCAGATCTTGGCGGCGATGGAGCGGGCGAACACGCTGTCGGCGGAGCTGGCTCATATGCAGGAGGAAGGCTGCCCGGTGTGTGGCGAGCATCCTCATCACGACCACCATGAGCACGAACACCACCATCACCATCACGATGAAGAAGACTGTCGTTGTCATGAGCACGGACATCACGACTGCCATCACCATCATGAAAACGAAGAGGATCATCATCACGAGCACGAACACCACTGTCACGATGGAGAAGACAGTCCGTGCTGTTCGCATGACCATCATCATGAGCATGGGCATCATCACGCAGATGATGTGTTCACCAGCTGGGGCGCAGAGACCACCAACACCTACACGGTGGAGGAGATCATGGGAATCCTTTCTGAACTGGAGAATGTGGATGCCTATGGTACGGTTTTGCGCGCCAAAGGCATTGTGCCCGGCCAGGATGGGGGATGGATTCACTTTGATTATGTACCCGGTGCGCCGGACGTGCGTCGAGGCGGCGCGGATGTGATCGGACGTCTGTGCGTGATCGGCGCGGAGATTCGTGAGCATGCTTTGTCGGAATTATTTCGAGTGCCCCATGCGCACTAAACAGAGGTGGAGGCTATAATGGAGATTCCTGTATACCTGTTTACAGGCTTTTTAGATGCCGGTAAGACGACCTTTATCCAAAGCACCCTTGAGGATGCTCGCTTCAACAAGGGCGAGCGAACTCTTTGGATCCTTTGTGAGGAAGGGGAGTGTGAGCCGGATCCTGCGCGCTTCTCGGGTAAGAATGTCTTCATTGAGGTGGTAGAAGACTCTGGCGATCTCAACGAGAAAATGCTGACCGCTATGCAGAAGAAGCATCGCGCTCAGCGGGTCATTATCGAGTACAATGGCATGTGGCTGCTGCAGGACCTGTATTCCCACCTGCCACAGAACTGGGTCATCTATCAAGAGATGACCTTTGCGGATGCGAACACCTACACTATGTATAACACCAATATGCGCAACCTTGTGGTTGATAAGCTGAATACCCCGGAATTGGTTGTGTTCAATCGCATGCCGAAAGATATGGATAAGATGCCTTTGCATAAGATCGTTCGTGGCATTTCACGCCGGGCAGATATCGCCTACGACCATGGCGGTGACGATGTGGAATATGATGATATCGAGGATCCGTTGCCTTTTGACAAGAAGGCGGCGGTGATCGGCGTCGAGGATAAGGACTATGCCTTGTGGTATCGAGATCTGTCGGAGGAGCTGGATAGCTACAACGGCAAGACGGTCTGTTTCAAAGGGCAGGTAGTGCGAGATATGTCGATTCCGGAGGATTGCTTCATTGTCGGGCGCCCATTGATGACCTGCTGTGCGGATGACATTCGCTTTGCCGGTCTCGTGTGTGAATGGGCACAGACGGATGCGCTCAAAAGCAAAGAATGGGTGCAATTGACCGCCTCCATCTGTGTGCGTGAGCACCCATGCTATGGTCGTGTGGGCCCGGTTTTGACGGCGATTTCCGTAGAGCGATGCGCTTCTCCTGAAAACGAAGTGGCTACATTTTATTAATTTTTCTTTTTGGTGCCCCTGAAATCGCTTGTTTATTGGGGGTTTTGTACAGAAAAGGACAATAAAATTCTGTCAAAAGCACAAAAAGTGTCCGACCCACTTGCAAATCCTGCGAAAGGGGAGTATAATCATCCCAAGGGCTTGGTTTAAGCCCTCTACTCATATCCATAAGCGGGTTTCCCGCTGGAATATAATTTTTTGGAGGTATATCGTTATGAACAAGGTAGAACTCATCGCTGCTGTCGCCGAGAAGGCGGACATTTCCAAGAAGGATGCTGAGAAGGCTGTTGCTGCTGTCATTTCCACCATCGAGGGCGCTCTGGCTAAGGGCGACAAGGTTCAGTTGATCGGCTTTGGCTCTTTTGAGGTTCGTGAGCGCGCTGCTCGCACCGGCCGCAATCCTCAGACCAAGGAGACCATCAAGATTGCTGCATCTAAGCAGCCCGTGTTCAAGGCTGGACAGGCTCTGAAGAACGCTGTGAAATAATCTTAGGTGTCACTAAAAAGCCGCCCATTCCCGGGCGGCTTTTTCTCTTGGAGGTGTTTGTATGCGTTTGGATAAGTATTTAAAGGTATCACGCCTTATTAAGCGCCGCACGGTGGCTAATGAAGCCTGCGATGCCGGTAGGGTTTTTGTTAACGGAAAGGCAGCGCGCGCGTCCTACGATATCAAGGTGGGCGACGTTATTACCATTACCATGGGCGCGCGAGAGGTGAAGGTGCGTGTTGTATCTGTGCAGGAAACGGTTGCCAAGAATGATGCCGCTCTTCTGTACGAATTGATGCCTTGAGGGCATATCCCTGCCGTTTCTTTGCATATCATGTATCGTGAACGGATATATGGAGGGGTACGGCATGGAACACAATAACCAAGGCAGTCGGCAGCTGCCGCATCAGCTTATTATGCAGGATCGTCGGCAACTGGAGATGACCGGGGTATCGGATGTCCAGAGCTTTGACGAGTGTACGGTGAAAGCTTATACGTCGCTGGGTGAGCTGTCTGTGATTGGTAAAGATCTGCATATCCGACGGTTAGATCTGGAGAGTGGATCGTTTTCGCTGGAAGGACAGATTGATTCGCTCGTGTATACCAATACAGTTCGAGGCGGCTTCTTTGGTCGTCTGTTCCGCTGATGGAGACTGATTATGGAGTGGACATGGCGCCAGCAGATGTTGATGCTGCTACAGAGCGGCGGAGTTGGCTTTTTACTCGGTTTTTTCTTTGATCTGTTTACAATAGTCGGATGTGTGAGACACTTTACACGTTCGGCTGTTTTTATCAGCGATGTAGCGTTTTGCCTTTTATCGGCTTTGGTCACATTTTACTTTTCTTTGGTCATTATGGATGGCTATTTGCATCCCCTTCTGTTTGCCGGATGCGTCATGGGATTTGTCGCGCAGCACAACAGTGTCAGCCGGCCATTTTGCCGCGGAATGGCGGTAGTGTGCAACGGGGTTCTATATCTTTGGCTACAGCTCAAGCGGTGCTTTTTATGGCCTTTTAAACGTTTGGCCGGACTGGCGTATGTGTGTTGCCGAAAAATTCGATCAAAATGCGCAAAAAAAGATAAAAAAACTTTGGAAAAGCGAGGATTTTTTCAAAAAAGGTCTTGAAATTAGCGGGCAAAGAATGTAAAATGATTTGTGTGCATTTATAATGCATTTATAATCTGTGAATTTATGACGGAGGTGACAATATGAAACAAGCTAAGCGCACCAAGAAAAAAGTGCATTGGCTTATTCCGTTGGTTGTTGTCGCCGTTATTGCGTTTGTATTCGTTAAAATGGTTCAGCTTCAGGTTCAGCTTGATGAGAAACAGGGCGAGTTTAATGCTTTGCAGGATCAGATTGCTGTGACAAAGATTCAGAATGAGGATCTGGCGGCGAAGAACGACAGTTTGGATACCGACAAAGGGCAGAAGCAGCAACTGTACGACTACGGCTACGTTAATGACAATGACCAGGTGTACGTCTACACTAACAATTAGTATTTGTAGTATTTTGGCTGACGGGAGTATTTGAGGTTTATGCAATTAGAGGTAGGAGCAGTTCTCGAGGGGAAGGTTACCGGTATTACGAAGTTCGGTGCGTTTGTGGAGCTGCCGGATAAGAAAACGGGCATGGTGCATATTTCCGAGGTGGCACCGACCTATGTCAAAGAGATCAGAGATTTTGTTACGGAAGGGCAGAGTGTCAAGGTCAAGGTGCTGGGCATCGGCGAAGACGGTAAGATCAGTCTTTCTATGAAGAAGGCGTTACCTCCCGCTCCGCCGCGTACAGCGCCACGTCGTCAAAGCTTTTCCGGCCGTCCAGATGATGTGGAATGGTCATCCTCCTCTGCTCGCAGCGAGAGCTTTGAGGATATGATGAGCCGCTTCAAGGCTACCAGTGATGAAAAGTTTTCGGATCTCAAGCGCTCCATGGATAGCAAGCATGGCGGCTTTAGCAGGAAAACGCCGCGCGGCGGTCAGCAGTAAAACATATTGGGGGAACACATTTTCTCCGCGATCGGAGAGAGCGGGTTCCCTCTTTTTTTGTCAGTCAGCGTGTTTGAGGTGACAATATGAGAGAATTATCTGCGCAAAGGATAACGCAGGCGGTGCGTGACCTATGCATAGAGGCCAACCGCCATCTTCCGGCGGAGCTGTCTGCGTGCATCTGTGATGCCTCCCGCAAGGAGAGTGGTCTGCCTGCATCGGTGATGGATGATCTGTGCCGGAATCTTGAAGCGGCACAGGAGATGGCGTTGCCTATCTGCCAGGACACCGGTATGGCGGTGGTGTTTATCAAGCTTGGACAGGATGTGCATGTGGTAGATGGCGACCTGCGCGAGGCGGTTGACGCCGGCGTGGCGGCAGGCTATTGTGAGGGGAAATTACGCTGCTCGGTGGTGGCGGATCCGCTGCGCCGTGTGAATACCGGCAACAATACGCCGGCGATACTGCACCTGGAGCTGGTGCCTGGGGAAGGGTGCGAGATAACGGTGGCGCCCAAGGGCTTCGGTAGTGAGAATATGAGCCGTTTGTATATGCTGACACCGGCCGCGGATCGACAGACGGTAATCGATACGGTTTGCGGAGCGGTGCGGGAAGCGGGAAGCAATCCCTGTCCACCTTTGGTGTTAGGGGTTGGCATCGGCGGTGACTTTGAGCAGGTGGCGTATCTGGCTAAGAAGGCGTTGTGCCGTCCGGTGTCTACAGCAAATTCGGATCCGTATTACGCCCAGCTGGAGCGGGATATCCTGACGGCAGTCAATGCCCTCGGCATTGGTCCCCAAGGCTTTGGTGGCGAGACCACGGCGTTGGCTGTGATGATCGAAACGGCCCCCACGCATATTGCCGGATTGCCCCTGGCTATCAACGTAGGGTGCCACGTCACAAGGCATGCGACGTGCGAATTGTAATGTAAAATGGTAAAAAAGGAAGCGGATTCATGTCTGAAGTGTTTGAATATTGTGCCCCATGTCTTTTCGGCATAGAGGGAATATTGGGCGACGAGCTGCGGCGCTTGGGCGCGGAGAACGTGCGCCCGGAGAATGGGCGAGTGCTGTTCTCGGGCTCTTTGGAGGTGATGGCTCGCGCCAATATCTCCTCGCGTTATGCAGAACGGATACAGATCGTCATGGGAACATTTACGGCGCACAGCTTCGAAGAACTGTTCCAGGGCGTGCGTGCATTGCCGTGGGAGCGGTTTATAGGACGCTTGGACGCATTTCCTGTCAAGGGCTGGTCGCTGAATTCGCAGCTTCACAGCGTCCCCGATTGTCAAGCGATCACAAAAAAGGCGATCGTGGAATGCTTGCGGTCAGCGTACAACACCCGCTTCCTAAACGAGACGGGCAGTAAGTGCCAGGTGCAGTTTACCATCCTGAAGGACCAGGTGATGATGCTGCTGGATACCAGCGGTGCCGGACTGCATATGCGTGGCTATCGGGCTCGTTCCGGCGGTGCCCCCATTAAAGAGACGCTGGCGGCGGCTATCGTGGATGTGACGCGCGCAAGGCGCGCACAGCTGGTCTGTGATCCTTGCTGTGGCTCGGGCACCCTGCTTATCGAGGCGGCATTGGCCGCTCGCGGCATTGCGCCGGGCATCCGGCGTGCCTTTGCCGCCATGCATTGGTCCAGTATTCCAGAGAGTGTGTGGACGCAGGAGCGTCAGCGCGCAAGGGAATACCAGCGCGATGTGCGCTTTTGCGCTAAGGGCGGCGATGTGGATCGCGAGGTCCTGCAGCTTGTGAGCGAAAATGCGGGTAAGGCAGGCGTTGGCGACTGCGTTTCTGCGACGTATGCGGATGTGCGAAATTTTGTCCCGGAAGGTGACTGCGGTACTGTGCTGTGCAATCCGCCCTACGGTGAGCGCATGCTCAACGTGAAGGAGGCACAAGAGATTTACCGGGTGATGGGTCGTGTATTCGTGCCGAAACCTGGATGGAGCTACGCGATCATCAGCCCGGATGAGGAGTTTGAGACCTATTTCGGCAGGCCGGCGGATAAGCGTCGCAAGCTATATAATGGTATGCTGAAATGCCAACTGTATATGTACTTTAAATAAGCCTGGATAAGGAGGACGTCTATGCGGCACGTATTTATACTCAACCCTATTGCTGGAAAAGGGCAGGGGGCGCTGGCTCTGCGTGAGCGGATAGAGGCGTATTTTTCCGTGCATCCCGATGCAGAGTATACTATCCGGGAAACGACCTGCCCTGGTGACGCAACGGCGATTGCTGCCGAAGAGTGTGCGGCGGGCGGGAGGGTACGTCTGTATGCGTGCGGCGGCGATGGTACCCTGCAGGAAACGGCGAATGGTATTCCTGTAGGCTCGTCGGTAGAGCTGGCGGTCGTTCCTTGCGGTTCCGGTAACGACTACGTGCGCACATTTGGCGGAAAGGATGCGTTTCTTGATCTTTCCGGTCTAATCGAGGGCACGGCCGTGCCCGTGGATGCAGTGGATTGCAACGGACGTCTTTCGCTGAATATTGCGGCTATTGGTATGGATGCCAAGGTGGCAGCGAAAATGACCAACTACAAGAATTTGCCGGGTGTCGGGGGATCGCTGGCATACGAGTTGGCGATTGTTGATGTGCTCTTTCATCCGCTTGGTGACGAGATGGAGATTGTCATCAAAAGTGAGAATGGGGAACAGGTGCGTAGCGGAAAATACCTTATCGCTTTGGCCGCCAATGGACAGTACTACGGCGGTGGCTATCGTGGGGCCCCCCATGCTGTGGCAGATGACGGCGTGCTGGATTTTGTTTTGGTGAAAAAGATCAGCCGACTTCGCATAGTAAAGTTCATTTCTAAATACAAGGCGGGCAACTATGATGATCTGCCTTTTTGCGAGCACATCCGCGGCACATCGATGAGGGTGCGCACGCAAAAGGCTACGTACTTCACTGTTGATGGAGAATGCTCCAGCCAGACAGAGATGGCGTTTGACATCGTTCCGGGTGCCTGCAATTTTGTGTTGCCTGCATCGGTGGCGGCGGCCCGGGCGAGCACCGAGAGGGTGGTTTCTGCGCCGGTTTTGTAAATAATTTATGAAAACATCAAGAAATTTCCATTTTACTCTTGATTTTTTCAAAAAAATGGTTACAATAGTGTTAGCACTCGACGTGCTAGAGTGCTAACACTTGTAAAACAGCCGGTTCTTCCGGTATTATGTTTAGGAGGCAATTATCATGACCATCAAACCTTTGGCAGACAGAGTGGTTATCCGTTTCACAGAAGCGGAGGAGACTACCAAGAGCGGCATTATCCTGGCTGGCGCGGCGAAGGAGAAGCCCCAGGTGGCAGAAGTCGTGGCGGTAGGCCCCGGCGGTTACGTGGAGGGTAAGGAGATCTCCATGTATGTGAATGTTGGTGACAAGGTGCTCATCAACCGTTACGGCGGCACCGAAGTGAAGCTGGACGGCGTTGAGTACACCATTGTGCGCCAGGATGACATCCTGGCTGTGGTTGTTTGACTATAGTAAGCGTCAACTGATGACGGCATAACAGTTTTGGAGGTATGTAGTATGTCTAAGGAAATTCTGTACGGCGAAGAGGCTCGCAAGGCTCTCCAGGCCGGTGTGGATCAGCTTGCCAACACGGTTAAGATCACTCTCGGTCCCCGTGGTCGCAATGTGGTGTTGGATCGCAAGTTTGGCGCGCCGCTGATCACCAATGATGGCGTGACCATCGCCAAGGAGATTGAGCTGGATAACGCTTTTGAGAACATGGGTGCTCAGCTTGTCAAGGAAGTGTCCATTAAGACCAACGATGTGGCCGGTGATGGTACCACGACGGCTACTCTGCTGGCTCAGGCTCTCATCCGCGAGGGTATGAAGAACGTGGCTGCCGGCGCCAACCCTATGGGTGTCAAGAAAGGTATCCAGCTGGCCGTTGATGCCGTTGTTGCTCAGGTGAAAGCAAACTCCAAGAAGGTCAGCGGTACCGAGGATATTGCCTCCGCCGCTACCATCTCCGCTGCCGATTCGGTTATCGGCCAGCTCATCGCCGAAGCGATGGAAAAGGTTTCCGCCGACGGCGTTATTACCGTGGAGGAGTCCAAGACGGCCGAGACCTACACCGAGGTCGTCGAGGGTATGCAGTTTGACCGTGGCTACATCACGCCCTATATGGTCACCGATACCGACAAGATGGAGGCGGTCATCGACGATGCGTATCTGCTGATTACTGACCGTAAGATCAGCAACATCCAGGATATTCTTCCTCTGCTGGAGCAGATTCTGCAGTCCGGCAAGAAGCTGTTCATCGTGGCGGAGGATGTGGAAGGGGAAGCCCTGTCCACGTTGATCGTCAACCGTCTGCGCGGCACCTTCACCTGCGTGGCTGTCAAGGCGCCCGGTTTTGGTGATCGCCGTAAGGATATGCTGCAGGATATCGCCATCCTCACCGGCGGTCAGGTCATCTCCGAGGAGGTCGGTCTGGAGCTGAAGGATGCTTCCGTGTCCATGCTGGGTCGCGCACGCCAGATCAAGGTGACCAAGGAGAATACCGTCATCGTCGGCGGCGCTGGTGACCCCGACCTTATTAAGGGTCGCGTGGGTCAGATCCGCAAGCAGATCGAGGATTCCACCTCCGATTTTGATCGAGAGAAGCTGCATGAGCGTCTCGCCAAGCTGGCCGGCGGCGTGGCGGTCATTAAGGCTGGCGCGGCTACCGAGGTGGAGATGAAGGAAAAGAAGCTGCGCATCGAGGATGCCCTGGCTGCTACCAAGGCCGCTGTGGAAGAAGGCCTGGTTGCTGGCGGCGGCGTGGCTCTCATCAACGCCTCCAAGGCTCTCCTGCCCCTGCTGGAGACCACCGAGGGCGATGAGAAGACCGGCGTTAAGATCGTGCTCAAGGCTCTGGAGGAGCCGGTGCGCCAGATCGCTACCAACTCCGGTCTGGAGGGCGGCGTGATCATTGATAAGATCCGCTCTGCCGATAAGATCAACTACGGCTACAACTTTGCTACCGAAGAATACGTCGACATGTTTGCCGCCGGCATCGTGGATCCCACCAAGGTGACTCGTTCCGCACTGCAGAACGCTGCCTCTGTGGCCTCCATGGTACTGACCACCGAGTCCCTGGTCGCTGATAAGAAGGAGCCTGTGGCTCCTGCGGCAGCACCCGCACCTGGTGGCATGGACGGTATGTATTAATCTGCACAACCTGTACAAAAGCCCTCCGCTATTGTTGGAGGGCTTTTGCTATTATGACAAAATATGCCTGAATTCATCAAAATTATAAATTCCCTCTTGCAAATTGTTTAGCACTGTACTATAATGAAGTGCGTAAAAATAATATCTATGTGATGTTTGCAGGAAAGCCGGCTTTGCCGCACCGAAGGAGTAACACTCTCAGGTGTCCACGTGGACGAGGACTGTAAGCGGATAGGACTTTGGAGAAGCTCATTTAGTTGAGTGCCGAAGGGGCAAGTGCGATGACGCATCAATCTCTCAGGCAAAAGGACAAAGTTACCAACGCTCATTTCGTGTGGGATGAGTTTTGTTGCTGGTTCTTTGCTGACAGACGGTGTGTGCACTGTCTGTTATTTTTCTATCATAAGGAGGGTTTTCTGTGTTAGAATGGATCGAAGGCGTCAACAAAGTTATCAATGATTTTATATGGGGTAACGTAGGTCTGTGGCTGCTTGTTGCGGTTGGCATTATCATGACCGTTTGCACGTTGTTCTTCCAGGTGTTCCACCTGCCTCATTGGTGGAAGAACACGATCGGTAGTCTGTTTACCAAGCGCGTCATGGGTCACTCCAAGGAGAAGGGCTCCATTTCTCCATCCAGGCCTTGTGCACCGCTTTGGCGGCGACGGTGGGTACCGGTAACATCGCCGGTGTGGCGGCAGCTATCTGTTTTGGTGGTGCCGGTGCGGTGTTCTGGATGTGGGTTGCGGCCTTCTTTGGCATGATGACCAACTATTCCGAAAACGTGCTGGGCATGTATTTCCGTCGTCGAAATAAGAACGGCGAGTGGTCCGGCGGTGCTATGTACTATCTGCAGGATGGTCTCGGTAGTAAGAAAGGCTGTAAATGGATCGGCAAGGTGCTCGCTATCCTGTTTTCTTTCTTTACCATGCTAGCGGCCTTTGGCATCGGCTCCATGGGCCAGGTCAACAAGATCGTTGAAAATGTTGCCGCTGCCTTTGATGTGAATGCGCTGTCCTCCATTAATGTGTTTGGCAACGTTTCGCTTTACAACGTTTTGCTGGGCGTGCTGATCATGGTCCTAACCGCCCTCATCACCCTCGGTGGTCTGAAGAGAATTGCCAATGTGGCTGAGAAGATCGTTCCGGTTATGGTGGTTCTGTTTGTTGCCGGTAGCCTTGTGATCATCGGTATCCACTATGATGCAATTCTGCCTGCGTTCAAAGCAATCTTTGTCAATGCGTTCGCTCCCGAAGAGTTTGTGCGTAGCGCGGCTGGTGGTTTGTTCGGTGCTGTGATTATGGCGATGACCAACGGCTTCAAGCGCGGTGTATTCTCCAACGAGGCCGGTCTCGGCTCCTCGGTTATGGTGCACTCCAACTCCAACATTAAGGAGCCTGTTAAGCAGGGTATGTGGGGTGTCTTTGAGGTGTTCGCTGATACTATAGTTGTCTGCACTATGACCGCCTTGGTCATTCTGACCACCGGCGGCCTGAACGGCGGCGTATTCAACGCAGCAACCGGTGTTATCGCTGACGGCTATACCGATGCCACGCTGGTGGGTGGTGCCTTTAACCAGGTGTTTAGCTGGGGCGGTATTGGCGAAAAATTTGTGGCGATTGCCATGTTCCTGTTTGCCTTTACCACGGTGCTTGGCTGGTCTCACTATGGTAGCAAGGCGTGGGAGTACGTCTTTGGCACCAAGAGCGTTGTTGTATTCAAGATCATCCATGTCTGTACGGTTATTCTGGGTGCTGTTATGACATCTTCGCTAGCTTGGGACATTTCCGATACCTTCAACGGTCTGATGATGATTCCCAACCTGATCGGTGTGGTGTTGCTGGCACCGTTGGTTGTCAAGATCACCCGCAACTACATCAATCGCAAGATCAAGGGAAAGGATGAGGAGCCTGTCCTCTCCTACGACCTAGATATCCAGGAAAAAGCAGCGGCGGCCGTAAAGGCCGGCGAAGACTAAGTCCTCGCTTTGCGCACCTGCCAATGGGAAACTGTTGGCGGGTGCGTTTTTTCTTGTCATCGTTGACAAGAATGCGTATAACGAAGATCAAAAAGCAGATACTGGCAGGGGTGATGGATATGACGACGTTTGAGAAGATTTACGAGGTAGTTCGCGCAATTCCTGCGGGACGGGTGGCCACCTATGGACAGGTGGCATTGCTGGCCGGGAATCCGCGATGGGCTCGCGTGGTGGGGTATGCCCTGCATAATAACCCATTACCCGGCGAGATCCCATGCCACCGTGTGGTGAATCGGCAAGGAAAACCGGCACCGGGATTCGCGTTTGGCGGGGAAGGTGTTCAACGCCAGCTATTGGAAGAGGAAGGTGTTGTGTTTGAAGATGATGGGCACATTGATCTAAAGCGGTTTAGTATATTTGCACCATGAAACACCCCGCCTTAGGGGAGTTGCGAGTAGGGATTAGGTAAAGCCTCCCCCACTGGGGGAGGTGGCACGGCGAAGCCGTGACGGAGAGGGAATCGTGCGAGCCCAAACCCCTCTCAGCCTCACATACGTTCGGCAGCTCCCCCCCAAGGGGAGCCTTTTCTTCCCATCAATCTGTACAAAACACAAGGCACTATGTATCCCTCAAGATACATAGTGCCTATTTTCATCCCTATCCTCACCCACCTTAAGGCGGGGTGCTTTGCTTTGATGTTATTGAAAGCGTTCCCAATAGACCTCGCTCCATTGCCGTGTGTCGAAAGCGCCGCGTACAGCCTCACAAAGCGCTTGCAGCTTTTGCTTTAGGTGTGGAGATTTCATCAATATGTCTGAGTTGTAATGCTCCGGACACATCACCGCCTCCATTAGGCAGGCACGATCTTCAGCGGGGGAGACTTTGGCGTACACACGTGGGAAGTAGACCTCGTCACCGCTGCTTAGCGTATAAGCGGTGTCCTTTTCATAATCCTTTTCATCGTTGTTATACACAAAATTGGGTGGATTGTAGGTGCTCCAGGCTTCATCAGACAGGATCATGGGATCGTAGAGGGCGATTTGGTGCTCAGTGGCGTGCCATATTTCATGACACACGGTGGCGTTCAGCTCGTCAGCGGTAACATCCAGAACGATGTTGTACCATTCGTGGGTATTGTAGTGGTATCCCACCGTTGACAGTGCAACATTAATGGTGCCCGTCAGCAATAAGCGAATGCCGCCGTCACCTGCTACGTTCTTAAACTGTTTAAAGAAGCCCTCTGGATACCTCGAAAGTGCGCTTTCAACCTGTTCGAGGGCATACATTATATAAGCGCTCTCTCGATAGTCGAGGAGGTTGGTAGGGATGATGTCAAAACCGGAGAAAACGCAGGGGATGACGCATTCGCTGGAGATCAGTATTGACACGCCGTATTTGGATTCGATGTGGTCGGCGTAACGGCGGCAATCTATAAGTGCGACAGGAACATTTAAATTGTACGCCGTGTTGGCATACAGCTCCGGAATATCCCGGTTATGAGGTGTGGCGTCGGTGGTGTTTATGATGTCCGGCTTAGCTTCGAACTGTATTTTGGTCAAGTTGATGACTGTAAGAGCACCGTCAGACACACCGATAATCCGCTTTTCTCCCTGTGCAAACACCGTATCGGTCAAGGGAGAGCGAAGCCCATATTCGGAAAGAGGGCAGGAACGCACGGAAGCGGTGAAATGGTAGAGCCGCTTTCCGCTGTACAGCATATACGATGAGCCGGGTATCCATTGGTACTTTTCCGCTTCCCCCGGTGCGTCGAGCAATACATGCCGGTCACTGTTTTCCAGTTCTCCATAAATCAGCATGGAATCGTTTTGCGCTTGCTTTGTATAAGCGGCCAAATAGTGGTTATCAAATAGAAACGGAGTGTCCATGTCCTCCGTCAGGAGGTAATATCGACCGCTTTGTGGATCGAAAGCGGCGGAACAGACGGCGTCTTTATAGGCGTCAACATACGCCTTGACCACCAAAACCTCCTTTGTAGGATGGATGCCGACAATGCTGTGGAAGCGTAGATCGTAATCCGAACAGACCGGCGTTACGACTTGAGTCTTTATGTCAACGCACGCAATGGCGCCCATCTCACAATAATAGTATCGCTGTCCATCATGTGAAAAGGTACCGTCTGTGTTGCGTAATGCAATGGTATCGGTGAGCTCCAGACGGCCATTCAGTTTGTATGCACAGCGGTTAGTGTCATCTAAGAGATAGAGGTGATCCTCGCTTTGGTATTCTCGAAGTGGTACAAGTCTGCCGGGAAAGGTCTGCCGTGCTGTTAGGGTGTCCGTTGCTATATCGACGATCGCGGCCAGCGTGGCAGGTGCTCCATGGGCGTCTCGCTTGTATTGGCATACCAGAAGTTTGTTGTTCCCAAGATGATGCAAGGTGGATCCCTTGACAGCAGAAATGGCCGTCAGTGTTTCAATGGCGGGCTGATCAGATGAGGGAAATGTGTATTCACTGCCACCGAAAAGAGATAAAGTGAGAAAAAGTAAAGCGACGAAAACAGACCGTAAGGCTCTGGATGCTTTCATTCGTTTCTCCCTCCTCTCTGTGGGATGATTTTACCATTTTCTGTATGTCTTGGCAAGGAGAGTTACAAAACTGTAAATAGTTCTTTTCAAGAACTTTCCGACACATCCTGCCACATATTTCGTACCCGCCGCAGCACAATAGAACAGAAATATGGTGAGGTGAGGTAATGATGAAAAAACGGACCGTTGTATTTGTGGTGTTGGCGTTGGCTTTGGCGACATATATTACTGCTCGTTCATCTGTCGGGGAGGCCACACAGGTGTCCGGTCAACGGCTGGCATTGCAGCGCGTTGAGCAGACGGTTTCCTGCACCGGCGTTGTGATGGCGGGAGATGTGCGTGATGTATCATCGGAGATTGGGTGTGTTATCGATGAGGTGTTGGTAGAGGAAGGACAGGCTGTAGTGGCCGGTGAGGCCATAGCTACCATTGATAAAGAGGCCACGAGGCAACTACAATCTCAGCGGTATACGGATGCCTTGATGTTGTCCACTATGCCGGATGAACTGCGTGCGGATGTAGATGGTATCATTATCTCGGTAGATGCCTTGAATGGCTCCTGGTTGGAGGCTGGTATGCCCTGCGCTGTAATGGCGCCTCGTGATGACCTGGTAGTGAACATTAATATTCGGGAGAAGTATTTGTCGGAGTTGAAACAGGGGCAGACGGTGGCGGTAAGTGGAACAGGCTTGCGCGCTTCTACCTATAGTGGCACGCTGGAGGAAATATCTTCAGCTGTGAGTAATACAAGCACTCCACTGATCCAAGGGACGGTACGTCTGACGCCCGGACAGATCGATTCCTCGTTCCGTATTGGGTTATCCGCTAAGGTGAAGATCACGACGCAGGTGAAAGAGAGTGGGATCATTATTCCCTATGGGGCGGTGAACAAAGACGAGGATAACACCTACATCCTCCTTGTGGAGGAGGGGGTGGTGCGAAAGCATGCGATAGAGACGATTGCTCAATTGCCGGAGGGGGTCCTTGTAGACGATGCAACATTGGATCAAAAGGTCGTTGTTACGCAACCGCAGCTGGTAGCTCCAGGAGAGACTGTTTCCGTTAGACTTGGGGAGGCAATATCATGAGAGGTGTGTGGCGCAGTGCTTGGATCATCCTGCGTCGGAAACGATTGAGCACGGCTCTGACGGCGATTGGGATTGCTGTCGGAACTGCCCTGGTGGTGCTTATCTCCGGTATAAGCAATGTGGGAAGTCATGTCATAACGCAAGAACTGGAGGATATGGGCATAAACGGTATCTCGGTGAGCGCCAGTAAGGGGCTGACCATCAATTGCCTGACCTCCATTCGTTCTCTTCCCATGGTCTCTCAGGCCATGCCCTTGCTTGTTTTGAATGGAGGCGTGAGTGTTTGGGACGAGGAATACCGTGTGGTGAGCTGCGGGATCGATGCCGGTGCCGATCAAGTGATCTCCTTGAAGCTCCTGCACGGGAGGCTGCTGTCACAAGGAGACGTGGCTGGTGAGCACGATGTATGTGTAATCGATGAAACGCTGGCGCTGGAGGCGTTTGGGCGCTCAAATGCGGTAGGGGAGAGCTTGACGATTGTCCTAGAGTCGGTTGTGCAGGATTTTCGTGTAGTTGGTGTGACGGCAACCGATAGCAGTCTCCTGCAGTCGGTTACATCGATGATCCCTTACATGGTGTATGTGCCCTATACAACATTGCAAGCCTACGCTACCGTTGATACGTTCGATCAGATAGCGGTACGTGTGGACACCGCCGATGATACGGAGCTTGCAAAAAAAGCCATTGATCGGGCTCTGTCGCGGTTGGATGACGAAATAGGCACATTGACAACTGAAAATCTTGCGACACAGAGAGCGCGCCTGGATGCCATGGTATCGGCGGTATCGCTGGCGTTGACGGCTATTGGTGGGGTGTCCCTACTGGTTTCGGCCTTCGGCATCATGACGGTTATGCTGTCATCGGTGCATGAGCGTACGCGAGAGATCGGGATCAAAAAGGCAATCGGTGCAACGAAGGCGCGGATCATGGCAGAGTTCCTTGCAGGGGCCGTGCTCATGACCGGACTTGGGGCGGTTTCCGGAGCGGCTATTGGTGTTGTCGGCTTATCGATGGGTTGTATGCTTATTGGTGTGTTACCGGTGTGGTCGGTGAGTCAACTGCTCTCCATTCTCGTTCTTACGTTGTTGCTTGGTGCTGTGTTTGGTGCCTATCCAGCTTACCGTGCCGCCGGATTGCGTCCGGTGGATGCTTTGCGACAGGAGGGGTAAAAAAGTATTGCTTTTTTATCCGTTCGTGCTATAATAATAGTTGTGCTATGCGGCATGTGCTTTCGTGCCGCTTTGACTGACTGAATACTGACCCCTACACTTGCCGCCTTTTTGTTGGCGAAGGATATGAGAGGTGTGTATAGATTGGAAAGATACAGGATTTGCGGCGGTAACCGTCTGTCTGGTGCTGTGGACATCAGCGGTGCGAAGAATGCGGTCGTTGCCATTCTTCCCGCCGTCATTCTCTGTGACGAGCCCTGCACCATTGAAAATATTCCTAACATCAGCGATGTTTCTACGTCCTTGCATATTCTATCCGCCATGGGTGCCAAGGTTAAACGGATCGACCGTAACACAGTGGAGATCGACCCGCGCACGATCATAACAAACGAGGTGGATCACGAGCTGGCGCGGTCTATGCGCGCGTCTTATTACTTTATCGGCGCATTGCTGGGGAAATGCGGTAGCGCTCGTGTGCCACTCCCCGGCGGCTGTTGGTTTGGTGAACGCCCCATCGATCTGCATTTAAAGGGCTTCCGCGCTCTTGGCGCGCAGGACCTGCCTTTGGAGCAAGGGATCATCGAGCTTCACGCGGAGCATTTGATTGGCAATTCTGTGTATCTTGACACGGTTAGCGTGGGCGCAACGGTGAATATTATGTTGGCGGCTGCTCGTGCGCGCGGCATGACGATTATTGAAAACGCCGCCAAAGAGCCGCATATCGTCGATTTGGCCAACTTCCTTAACACCATGGGGGCGGATGTTCGCGGTGCTGGTACCGATGTGATCAAGATTCGCGGTGTACAGGAGTTACACGGTGCGACGTATTCCATCATTCCCGATCAGATTGAGGCAGGCACCTATATGGCGATGGCGGTGGCTACCCGCGGCGATGTGCTGGTGCGCAACGTTATCCCCAAGCACCTGGAATCTATCACTGCCAAGCTGGAAGAGATGGGCGCTGTTATTGAGGAGATGGACGATGCGGTGCGCGTGCGTTGTAGCGGCCCTTTGCGTCATTGCAACATTAAAACGATGCCCCACCCCGGCTTCCCTACGGATATGCAGCCGCAGATTGGCGTGCTGTTGTCTATTGCTGAGGGGACAAGCATCATCACAGAGGGCATTTGGGAGAACCGTTTTCGCTACGTTGATGAGCTTTGTCGCATGGGCGCCCAGGTTAAGGTGGATGGAAAAACGGCTGTTTTCCAGGGCGTTCCGGAACTGGCCGGAGCTCCTGTCAGGGCAGTGGATCTGCGAGCGGGAGCCGCTATGGTGATTGCAGGTTTGGCTGCTAATGGCGTGACGGAGATCGAGGATATCTGCTATATTGAGCGCGGATATGAGGATATTGTCGAAAAGCTTTGCCGTTTGGGTGCGGATATTCGCCGTGTGCAGCTGGCCGATGTGCAAGTGCTTAACGCGTAAATATATATTAGCCGCAGAGCAAGCTGTTTGCCTGCGGCTTTTCTTTGGAAAGGAAGGCGGCTATGCTGCGTTATTGCTCATTGTTTAGCTCCAGTAGTGGTAATAGTACCTACGTAGGCACGGCTAATGGCGGCGTATTGATCGATGTTGGTGTGTCTGCTAAGCGGATAGAAACGGCGCTGATTGACCGACAGATTGACCCTGCAAGCATCCGGGCTCTTTTGGTCACCCACGAACATAGCGACCACGTAGCGGGGCTACAAGTGCTGGCTAAGCGCTATGGATGGCCTATATTAGCGTCCGTCGGCACATTGGATGCCCTTGCCGAAGCCGATAAGCTGTCTGCAGATATGCGACTGTTTGTTATGGAACCGGGCAAGATCGTAACGGCCGGCGATCTGCAAATCGTACCATTTTCCACGCCGCACGACAGTCGACAATGTCTTGGCTTTCGCATCAATGGGGAGGACGGTAGATCCTTGGCCGTGGTTACGGATATGGGGTATGTGACATCGCAACTGCGCCAGGCGATCACCGGCTGTCAGCTGGTACATATCGAATCCAATCACGATCTTGCGATGCTGCGTAACGGTCCCTACCCACCGTATTTGAAAGAGCGGATACGAGGAGCAGGTGGCCATCTCTCAAATGAGGATTGTAGCCGCGAATTGCCTGCATTATTAAAGGCTGGTGCTACGCGGTTTGTGTTGGCGCACCTAAGCGGTCATAATAATACACCTCAGCTGGCAGAACGGTCAGCCGTGGAGTGGTTAAGAGGTGTTGGAGCCGAGCAGGGGAGAGACTATATCCTGCAGATTGCCGAGCCGACAGGTACGCGTCCGGTGATGTATTTCTAAATGAAGGCGAGGGAACGGTGATGCTTTCGATCAGTATCCTGTGTGTTGGAAAACTAAAAGAGGCCTATTGGCGCGATGCGTGCCATGAGTATGAAAAACGCCTTGGTGCATACTGTCGCTGCCGTATCGTTGAGGTTGCAGAGGAGCGCGTGCCGGATAATCCATCACCGTCGCAGATTAGCGCCGCAATAGAGGCTGAGGGCGCTCGCTTGCTGGCGCAGATGCCGTCCGGCTGTGCTGTGATTGCCTTGTGCATAGAAGGGAAAGAAATGGATTCCTTCGCGCTGGCGGCGTACGTGCAGAAGCTGGCGGTTGAGGGGACGAGCCATATCGTACTCATCATAGGCGGATCGTGGGGACTATCTGACGCTGTCAAGGCGAAAGCGGGCCTGCGCCTGTCTATGTCGCCATTGACGTTTCCTCACCAAATGGCGCGCGTTATGGTGCTGGAGCAATTGTATCGCTCCTTCCAAATAAGTGCCGGCGGTAAATATCACAAATAAATAAAGCCGGGAGCAAGATGAACATCTTGCTCCCGGCTGTTTTCTTGAATAATCCCGCCATGCCGTAATGCCGTCGAAGTAACCTGCTACTAAATTAAGCAGGTGGGTATCGCCCATCTCTTTCCGGCTCCCTTCGTCCCGCACAACGGATGCTGTGCGGGGAGGTCTGCACTCCCAAGACGGAGCTGGATTCCCTTTTCTAACATGTAGTAGGGTTAAAAGACAGCGTCCGCGCACATGGCAGGAATATAAGCATTCAGCTTACAGGCTTATTGGGGTTTTCATCAACTGTGTTGATCTCGTAGTACTCCGACAGCCGTTCCTCGAATATGCCGGCGATCTCATCAAAAACATCATCATCTTCAATGGGAACAAGCAGATCCTCACCGTCTTGATCGACGACCTCAAGGATCACAAGCTCCCCATCATCCTCTACAGCCTGTTCTGCCTCCGCATAGATGGGAAGCAGAGCAACATAGCGGCTCTCATCGGTCTCAATGGCATCTAACAATTCAAACTGGTGCTCGTTGCCTTCGTCGTCCAGCACGCTTACGAGATCATTACCGAATTCTTCGGCCATGGGTATCCTCTCCTTTTCTACTCTGTGTTTATATGATACCGTATCTGTGACCGTTCGTCAAGATGATTTTTCATGATAATGCTGTCGCGTTGCCAAGCCGGTTTCTTTTGCATAGTATGGAATGGATGGGAGGGATAGAGATGGCCAATCAATATATACACATCGGTTCGATTACGAACGCCATGCGCGGAAAGTCGCTCTTGGAGAGGCACGGCATCCGCGCTTATGTTCATCGTGCCTCCGATCCGCCGCAGGGAGATGGCTGCGGCTACAGCTTGTTGGTGACAGAAAAGGGAGGACAGGCTGCCGAGATTTTGCGCAAAAACGGTGTTCGCGTTATTCGTGTAAGCGATGCACTATAAGCGAGGTGATGAATATGATTTATCTTGATAATGCGGCAACAACATGGCCTAAGCCGCCCCAGGTGCGGGCAGCGGTGGCCCATGCTCTTGATAGATATGGTGCCAATCCGGGGCGTAGTGGGCATGGGATGAGTATCCGCACGGCAGAGCGGATTTATCAGTGCCGCCAGGCGGTAGCGCATTTTTTTGGATTGGATGACCCAACTGGGGTTGTGTTTGTGCAGAACTGCACCGCCGCGCTCAATATGGTTATCTTTGGTGCGCTACGCGATGGAGGGCGCGTGCTGATTTCCGATCTGGAGCACAATGCTGTATGGCGTCCCTGCAACGCGCTTTCCTCGCAGTATCCGCGCTTTGATGTTGCGCGATGGTCGTTTGATGAGGAAGAGATAATCGAGAACTTTCGTAGGGCCATCACGCCCAATACGCGCTTGATCGTCTGTACGCATGCTTCCAATGTGTTTGGTGTCACGATGCCACTTCGTCGCCTGGCTACTCTTGCTCACGAAAAGGGCATCTTGTTTTGCGTCGATGCCGCTCAAACCGCGGGTGTTTTGCCGCTGAATATGGAGAAGGACGGCATTGATTATCTCTGTGTGGCGGCACATAAAGGGTTGTATGCGCCAATGGGTGTGGGAGTGTTGCTCTGCCGAGAGAGGAAAAAGGCATTACCACTGACGTATGGTGGTACTGGTAGTCACTCACGATCTGCGGAGCTTCCCCCGGAATTGCCTGACAGATTGGAAAGTGGCACGGTGAATACACCCGGTATTTGCGGCCTGTATGCCGGTATCCGTTTTGTGGAGCAGGTGGGCAGAAAGACGATTTATTCGCATGAGATGAAGCTTTTGCAAGCACTCTACGATGACCTGAATGGGGTACAGGGAATACGTTTTTATGTTCCACGGCCGGTAGAGGGGAACAACGCCCCTGTTATTTCGCTGAACATTGATGGCTATACCAGTGAGCAAACGGCTGACCTGTTAGATCGTGCCGGTGTTTGTGTGCGAGCCGGCTTGCATTGTGCACCATTGGCACATGAGCATTTCGGTACACTGCAGGGAGGGACAGTTCGTTTAGCTCCATCGGCGTATACAAAGGTGACCGATGTCGAAAAAATATGTAAACTTTTTCGACAATTCGCAGAAAAATCATTGCACCAACGGAAAAACATGGTATAATATATATATCTGTATCATGGGTGGAGTATACAAAGGTGGAAGTGACCGATTAGTCGTCGGTATGCAGGAGGATACTATGGTAGCATTTCTTGAGAAGATGTGGAACCAAATATCGCTGTTTTTTGCTTCATATAGCTGGCTACACGATACACTGGACATTCTTTTCGTGGCGTTATTTATTTATTTTATCATTCGCTTGGTGCGAGATTCTCGTGCCGAACAGTTGATTAAAGGTATTGCTTTCCTTGGGATTATGTACCTGTTGGCATACCTGCTCAAGCTGACCACGGTGGGGTATCTGCTTACGGCGGTGTTTGACAACGGCTTGATCGTTTTGGTGGTCATATTCCAGCCTGAGATTCGACGCGCATTGGAACAGGCCGGACATTCTCGTGCTGGCGTTTTCCGCTTTTTGGGCGGCTTTAATCAGGTGGACAGTGCGGCGTTGATCGATCAATGGCATACCGCTATTGAGTCTGCGGCGAATGCGCTTATCAACCTGCAGAAGCAAAAAATGGGCGCGCTGATCGTTATTGAGCGAGCAACTCGTCTCGGAGAGATTGTTCGTTCCGGCACGATCATCGAGGCGGATCCCTCCGGCGAATTGATAACGAATATTTTTTTCAACAAAGCACCGCTGCATGACGGAGCGATGATTATTCGTGATGGCCGCATTTATGCTGCCGGTTGCATTCTTCCGTTGACAGAGAACCTTCAGATCAGTCGCGAGCTGGGGACCCGCCATCGTGCCGGCGTCGGCATGAGCGAAAATTCCGATGCGGTAGTTATTATCCTTTCGGAGGAAAGTGGGACCATCTCCTTAGCGCTCGGTGGCGAATTAACGCGCAACTACACGCGCGAGACGCTGATAAAAGCGTTGGAGGATGCGATCCTCTGGAACGATCACGATACTAAGAGATTTAGAAGGAAGATGAAGAGGGGGAAAACACAATGAAAGGACGCTTCTCCCTGAGTCGTTTGTTGCATAACGACAAGCTGATGATGATCGTTTCGCTGGTTTTGGCCATTCTTGTTTGGGCACTCGTTGTATTTGGCCCAAGTAATGAGCAAGAACATGTTATCTCCGGTGTGCCGATCTCTGTAACGCTTAATGACTATGCCAGCCAAACACTGAATCTGCGTATTACCAGCGGTAATAACGCCATGGCTACGGTAACGGTACATGGCCTACGCTCGGTCGTCAGCCAGCTATCGGCAGCTGACATTACCGTGACGGCTGACACGGGTAATGTTATTAAAGAAGGCACCTATACGCTACAGCTTCGTGCGGTTGCTAATGGGAACTACACGATTAAGAGCCTTGTTGGGGATGACGGAAACAGCGATACGGTTACCATCACCTGTGATGTATGGAAAGAGGCGGAATTCCCAATCGAGGTTGAGATGAACAACCTCGCCGTGACGGATGATAAAACGCTTCAGTTTGGCACACCCCTTGTCACCAGCGAGGCGGTCAAGGATGGCAAGATATCTGTTTCCGGTGCAAAGTCGGACGTGAATCGCATTAGTAAAGTGATGGCCGTTATTGATGATACCGAGGCTATCAATGAAGCAACTGTGTATACCGCTCGTTTGGAAGCCCGCGATGAACATGGGGCGGTCATTCCCAATATTTCTTTCAAAGGGGCTGAGGATGGCACGGTCGGTGTAACGGTGCCCATTATGGTGTACCGCAAGGTTGATCTGACGCCCTCCGTTGCAAATGTGCCGGCGGCCTATCGCGAAAGAGACGGCTTAGTGACCGTAACACCGAACATGGTGGAGATATGGGGTGTACCCTCGGAAATCGATGACTATGTAGCATCGATCCAAAGTATGCTGAAGTTGGATTTCGATCAGTTGTCGGCAGGTAACCTCATACAGAATATTGCTCTTAAAGCTGTTGACGGAATACGCCCGGTTAATGGAAGTGAAATGGTTCAAATCAAGGTCGGCCTTAAGGGGATTACCTCTAAAACGTTCTCTATAGAGCTGGGTAAGGATAATTTTGCGGTCACCAATCGCCCCAGCGGCTATACGGTAACAGCAAAGCAGAGCAAGGTAGCTGACATTACGCTGTGCGGCGTCTCTCAGACGCTTGATCAGATAAAGCCCGAAGACATCGTTCTTGTGCTGGATATGAACAACACAGCCTCTGTTGGACAACAGACCCTGAAGGCACGTGTCGCTGTTCGCGGTCAAGAAGGCGTGTGGGCATATTATGGCGAGAACGCCCATGGCATCGATGTGTTGGTGGCGGTTGAACAGTAACCGAAAAAACGGCTCCATTCAAAGCGGACGGTCTTAACGCAGACAAGAATAGACAGAATAAGATAAACAAAATAACAGCATGGTCGAAAGTCTGTGAAGTGATATGGTGATGGTAGGCACTAAAAAAGTGTCTACCATCACTTTTTATGTTAGAATAAGAAAAGGAAATGATAAGAAGTGGGAAGGCCAAAAGACGGAATACCCGCTAGTCACAGGAAAGATGAGAAAATATTTGGGGGCGTTAACAAATACAAACCCGGGAATCCGCTTGCAAAGCATACCCACAAGAAAGAGCGTATTCTAATCGAGAAGCAGTAATACAAAATTGTTCTGCGGAGCAGGGAAGTGAGTGCCACTCGGCAAGAAATTGTGTGATGCATAGGAGGCATCTCGCTCAAGATTTTGCATATTGACTACTGCAAACATTTCGGTGTGCGCTTACTTTTTTCTTATATTTTGTCAAATTGATGGGTTTACTTTTCTCAATGTTTGTGCTATACTGTTGACTATATGAACGTTGAAGGAGAGGAGGAGCCATATGAGCCGCATTTGTGTTGTTACGTCCGGAAAGGGCGGCGCAGGAAAGTCCACTGTTTCGGCAGGTCTTGGTTATGCGCTGGCGCGTTCCGGTGAGCGTGTGTTGCTCATCGATGCTGATGCGGGTCTTCGCAGTCTGGATCTCATGCTTGGCGTTGCTGGTAGCACGATGTTTGATCTGGCAGATGTGTTTGCTGGTAATTGCGAGCCGGTTAAGGCGATCTATCCCTCTCCGGTGTGTCAAAATGTGTTTGTCCTGCCGGCTCCTGTCAGCCTGGAGGAGATGTGCAGTGCTGATGAAATGCGTCACCTCTGTCAGGGACTTACCCGGTACTATGACCGGATCATTATCGACTGTCCTGCCGGCCTTGGAAAGGGGTTTGAGACAGCCATCGCCGCCGCTGAGCGCGCATTGGTAGTTACAACGCCGGATATGGTATGCGCTCGTGATGCCCAAATTATTGCTCGGTTGTTGGATGAAAACCGTCTTCGCTCCCATCTCCTCATCAACCGCCTGCGCCCTTTAAAGGTGATGGACGGCTCTATGCCGGATGTGGATGAGATCATTGACACAGCGGGGATTCAGCTTTTAGGGATCATACCGGAGGACGAAGAGGTTGCGGTGGCTAACGCGAATGGTCGCCCGCTTCCCTCCGACTGTAATGCGGCGATATGCTTTGCCAATATCGCTCGTCGCTATGTGGGCGAGATAGTTCCGCTGGCAAAGCTGGAAAAGATGTAATAATAGCAAGGGTAAATGAAAGGTGGGTTTTGTATGAACATTGCGTTGATTGCACACGATGCTAAGAAGGAACTGATGGTACAGTTTTGCATCGCTTATTGCGGCATTTTAAGCCGCCATAATCTCTGCGCGACCGGCACCACTGGCAAACTGGTCGCGGAAGCAACCGGTCTTGAGATCACGCGGTACATGAGTGGTACGCAGGGCGGCGATCAGCAGATTACGGCGCGCATTTCCTGCGATGAGATCGATCTTCTGCTGTTCTTCCGCGATCCTATGACGGTGAAATCCAACGAGCCGAACGATAACGATATGCTGCGGTTGTGCGATACTCGCGGTATTCCGGTGGCAACCAACATCGCTACCGCGGAGGTGCTCATACACGGTTTGGAGCGCGGCGATCTTGACTGGCGCAACAATATTAACCCCGGCCGTTGAACGGACACTAAGGGTGCACGGCTTGTGTGCCCTTTTCCCTTGTTAATAATAAGTAGAGTAGGAGATTACTATGGATCTAATTACACAAGCCCCGCGCGGCACGCAGGACGTATTGCCTCAGGATAGTCATCGCTGGCAGTATATTGAGCGTACGGCGCTGTCTATTGCACAGGATTTCGGTTTTAAGGAGATCCGCACGCCGGTGTTTGAGCACACCAATCTGTTCCAACGCTCCGTTGGTGAAACAACAGATGTTGTGCAGAAGGAGATGTATACCTTTGAAGACAAAGGTGGCCGTTCTATCACGCTGCGTCCCGAGGGGACGGCAGGTGCCGCTCGTGCGGTGCTGGAGCACGGTCTGTTGAATGGCGCTTTACCTGTAAAGGTCTCCTACGTTACATCCTGCTACCGCTACGAAAAGAGCCAAAAAGGACGTTACCGCGAGTTCCACCAGTTTGGTGTGGAGTGCTTTGGTGCGGCGGCTCCTCAGGCTGATGCCGAAACAATTTCCATGGCGCTGCTCATCCTCAAGACCTTAGGGCTGGAGAAGGTGAAGCTGCATATCAATTCCATTGGTTGCCCTACCTGTCGCGCCCGCTACTACGAGGCTCTGCGAGAATATTTTGGCGCCCATCAAAACGAGCTGTGCGAGACCTGTCTCGGTCGCTTGGATCGTAATCCCATGCGGATCTTGGACTGTAAGTCGTCCATTTGCAGTCGAATCGCGGCAAATGCGCCGGTAATGATTAACTATCTGTGCGATGACTGTAAGGCGCACTTTGAGGCAGTTAAGCAGAATTTGGATGCCGCCGAGCTTCCCTATGAGCTGGATCCGCACATCGTACGCGGCCTTGACTACTACACCCGCACGGTGTTTGAGCTGGTAGCTGAGAACGGACTCGTGCTGGCCGGGGGTGGCCGTTATGATGGTCTTGTTGAAGAACTTGGCGGCAATGCGCAGCCGGGCTTGGGCTTTGCCATGGGTTTGGAGCGTCTGCTGATGGTTATGGAAGAACAGGGATGCCCCATGCCGGAAGGCGGGGAGTGTGAGCTGTACCTGGTATCTATGGGTGCTGCGGCGGCACAAAAGTGCTTTGCGCTGGCCACCAAGCTGCGTGAGGGTGGCGTGTCGGTGGAAAGTGACATCGTTGGTCGCTCTCTCAAGGCGCAGATGAAATACGCGGATAAGCTCGGTGCACGGTACACCATTGTTGTGGGCGACAATGAGCTTGAGACCGGTGTGGCGCAGCTTAAGGATATGCAGAGCGGTGCCACAGAAGACATTCAGTTGGATGATAGTCTGTATACGACCTTGTACAATAAATCTTTGGATCGGCAGTTGGCCGGTGTAGCGGATCTGTTCGGCGCGGTTGCTGAGCAAGGCTAACGGAAGAGGGGAATGCACAATGGCAGAATCAATTAAAGGCTTGAAGCGCACCGCCTATTGCGGCGAGTTCCGCGAGGAACACGCCGGGCAGGAGGCTGTGGTTTTTGGTTGGGTACAGCGGCAGCGAGACTTGGGTCAGCTAATCTTTGTCGATCTGCGTGATCGCACCGGAATTGTACAGTTGGCCTTTGACCAGGATACGGATAAGACGATCTTTGATAAGGCTTTCACTCTGCGCAGTGAGTATGTGGTGGCGGCCCGCGGCACCGTGCGGGTGCGTTCTTCCCGCAATAAGGATATTCCTACCGGCGACGTGGAGATCGCCGTTGAGGAACTGCGCGTTCTCAACAAGGCGGAGACACCGCCCTTTGAGATCGTCGAAAACTCCGTTACGGCAGAGGCTACCCGCCTGAAATATCGCTATCTTGACCTGCGTCGTGCGGATCTGCAACGCAACCTGCTGTTGCGTCACCGCATTGCTAAGGTGACTCGCGATTACTTTGATCAAAATGGGTTTATTGAGATAGAGACACCTATGATGATCAAGTCCACGCCGGAGGGCGCTCGCGATTTCTTAGTGCCCAGCCGGGTGCATAATGGAGAGTTTTACGCACTGCCCCAGTCTCCTCAGCTCTACAAGCAGTTGAGCATGGTGGCTGGCTTTGATCGCTATGTCCAGCTGGCTCGTTGTTTCCGTGATGAGGATTTACGCGCGGATCGTCAGCCGGAGTTTACGCAGATCGACATGGAGATGTCCTTCGTTGACGTGGAGGATGTGCTGGCGATCGGTGAAGGGTTTATGCAGACGCTGTTTAAACAGGTCTTGGATGTGGATGTTCCTCTGCCGTTGTCCCGGCTGACCTACACCGAGGCCATGGAGCGTTTCGGCTCGGATAAGCCGGATACTCGCTTCGGCATGGAGATCATTGATTTGTCTGACGCGGTGAAGGATTGCGGCTTCGGCGTGTTTTCTTCCGCCGTACAGGGTGGCGGCACGGTTCGTTGCCTTAATGCCAAGGGCGCCGCGGCGGCTCTTTCTCGTAAGGAGATCGATAAGCTCACCGAGATGGTGCGCGGCATTGGCGCCAAGGGCTTGGCGTGGATACGATGGACGGAGGAAACCTGCAACGCTTCCTTTGGCAAATTCCTCACCGAGGATGAGATGCAGGCGGTGCTGAGCGCCGCCGGTGCTGAGCAGGGGGATGTGGTGCTTATCATTGCTGACTCGGTGAAGAAGCACGTGCTGACCACCTTGGGTGCCCTGCGTCTGGAGTTGGCAAACAAACTGAGCATTCCTCGCGATGGCTACAACCTGCTGTGGATCACCGAGTTTCCCTTCTTTGAGTGGGATGAAGAAAGCAACACCTGGGTGGCAATGCACCATCCCTTCACCTCGCCTTTAGATGAGTGTGTGCAGTACCTGGAGAGCGCTCCCGATAAGGTGTTCGCCAAGGCGTATGACTTAGTGCTCAACGGCATTGAACTGGCCTCCGGCTCTATCCGCATTACCGATCCCGAATTGCAGGGACACATGTTCCGTGCGCTGGGTATGTCGGATGAGGAAGCGCAGCAGAAGTTTGGCTTCCTGTTGGATGCCTTCCGCTACGGTGCCCCGCCTCACGGCGGTATGGGCATCGGCCTGGATCGTTTGGTCATGCAGATGCTGGGAGCTCCCAGTCTGCGAGACGTCATCGCGTTCCCGAAGGTGCAGAATATGACGGAGCCTATGACGGAGTGTCCTTCGGCGGTGGACGAGCAGCAGCTGGCTGAGCTGGGTATCGCACTGCTACCGAAAAAAGAAGATTAAATAAAAGCCCGAATGAAATATGACGATTAACCTCCTTGCAGCGATGTGAGGAGGTTTTTCGATGGTATTTTTCTTTCTGGAAAATGGCATATAATCATTGAAAAATCTAATCGAATTTGTTATAATGCTTTAAGATATATTTAGAAAGGGTTAGTCTGCTTATATGACCAGAACGATCACCCCCGAGGAGCTGGAGCAACAGCTCCCATTTATGGATAATGTACGCGACTATTACTCGTCGCTCAAAGGGGACGCGATGCCCTTGGCCTATGTGCGCACCTTTGGCTGCCAGCAGAACGTGTCCGACTCGGAGCATATCAAAGGGATGCTGGCGCAAATGGGCTTTGGTTTTACCGACACACCGGATAATGCCGATTTCATATTGTTCAACACCTGCGCTGTCCGTGAGCATGCATCGGACCGAGTGTTCGGCAATGTGGGCGCCTTAAAGCATCTTAAGAGCCGTCGCCCCGATGTGTTGATCGCCGTCTGTGGCTGTATGGTACAGCAGGAGCACGTGGCGGCCAAGTTTAAGGAAAGCTATCCTTTTGTGGGGCTTGTGTTTGGCACCCATGTGATACATCGGTTTCCACAGCTTGTGTGTGAGGCGCTGTTCAAGCGCAAGCAGGTGACGGCCATACCTAAGGATGATGGTGTTATTGCCGAGGGTATCGCGACTTATCGTGACAGTAATTTCAAAGCGTGGCTCCCCATTATGTACGGCTGCAATAATTTCTGCACCTACTGTGTAGTGCCTCACGTGCGTGGCCGCGAGCGTAGCCGTCAGCCGGAGGATATACTGGCCGAGGCGCGGGAACTTGTTGCCGCCGGCTACAAGGAGATCACGCTGCTGGGGCAGAACGTAAACTCCTACGGAAAAGGAGAATCCCATGGTGTTAATTTTGCAGAGCTGTTGCGCCGCATTAACGCTATTCCTGGTGATTTTACCATCCGTTTTATGACCTCCCATCCCAAGGATGCCACCCATGAGCTGCTTGATACCATTGCCGCTTGTGGAAAGGTGTCTCGCCATTTTCATCTGCCATTCCAATCCGGTAACGACCGGGTGCTCAAGGCGATGAATCGTGGGTATACGCGGGAGCAATACTTGGAACTGGTACGGTATGCGCGCTCGATCATCCCGGATATATCCTTCACAAGCGATGTTATCGTGGGTTTCCCGGGTGAGACCCGCCAGGAGTTTGAAGATACGCTGAGCCTGGTAGAGGAAGTGGGCTTCACTTCGCTGTTCACCTTCATCTATTCGCCGCGCAAGGGTACCCCCGCGGCGGTGATGGAGGATCCTGTTTCTCAGCAGGAAAAGACCGCCTGGCTCAAGGAACTGACCTCCTTGCAGGAACGGATATCCGGCGAGAGATTGGCTAAACTGGTAGGGACCACCCAACGAGCTTTGTTAGAAAGCGCCGGTGACGGCTATTTGGAAGCTCGCCTGCCGGAAAACAGCGTCGTGCGCGTTAAGGGTGATAAAAGCTTAATCGGCCATTATGCGACGGTGCGCATCGATGATGCGCGAAGCTGGATCATGAATGGTGAAATATGCAGCGTTGAGTAAGGAGATAGAACAATGGAAGTATTAGTGGAAATGGCAATCGATCTAGCTTGTCAGTTACAGGAGGATAACCGGTATTTGGCCGTGCGCGAAGCTCAGGAGGCGGCAGATAAGGATGAGGCTCTGCAGACACTCATTGGTGACTTCAATATTAAACGCATGGCTATCAACACCGAGGAAACCAAAGAGGACGGCGTTAAGGATGTGGACAAGCTACGTACCCTCAACCAGGAGCTACGTGAGATTTACGGGCAGATCATGGCGAACGAGCACATGATCGGCTACAACACAGCCAAGACGGAGTTGGACGGATTGGTAGGTAAGATCCAGGCGGCGATTTCTTTGGCTGTGCAGGGACAGGATCCTCGCATGGCGGCTGAGGAAGGCAGTTGCAACGGAAACTGTAGCGCCTGCGGCGGTTGTCACGCATAATTTTCCAGATGAAGGAATTTAACGATAAGGAAGGCTGAAACCATGGCGGAAATGACCCCGATGATGCAGCAATACCTGCAGATTAAGGAACAAAACAAGGACGCCATTCTATTTTTTCGCTTAGGCGATTTTTATGAGATGTTCTTTGACGATGCCAAGATCGCCTCAAAGGAGCTGGAGCTCACCCTTACCGGTCGTGACTGCGGCCAGGAGGAGCGCGCCCCCATGTGCGGCGTTCCGTTCCACAGCTATGAGTCTTATATGGCTCGTCTGGTCGCGCGCGGCTACAAGGTGGCTATCTGTGAGCAGGTTGAGGATCCGTCTCTTGCGAAGGGCCTGGTTAGGCGGGATATTATTCGTGTGGTGACCCCCGGTACGGTCATCGAGGGGAGCATGCTGGATGAAAGCCGCAACAACTATCTGGCCGTGCTGTATGCAGGCGCAACTAACGGTGCTTGCGGTGTCTGCTTCTGTGATTGCTCTACCGGCGAGATACAGCTCACCACTCTGCAGGGGGAAGATGTGTCTCTTCGCATCAGTAATGAGCTGGGGCGATTTAACCCCAGTGAGATTATTGTTAACCCGGCAATGGCAGACAATACGGAGGTGCGCGAGTTTGCAGAAAAACGGCTGAATAGTCGTTTGGAGGTGCTGGAGGAAGAGGTGTGCCAGCCTCATGTGTGCGAGGACATCGTACTGCGCCAGTATGCCGTAACCTCGGCGGATGTGCTCGGCCTTGCCGGTATGCCGCAGGCGCTGTGTGCGCTGGGGTGTGCTCTTGGCTATTTGCAAAGCACGCAGATGACCGGATTGGAACGCCTGGCAAAGCCTATTTTATATTCAGACGCCCAATATATGAAGCTTGATTTGACAGCTCGTCGCAATCTCGAATTGCTGGAGACGATGCGTTCTAAGGAAAAACGCGGCTCTCTGCTGGGCGTGTTGGATCACACGCGTACCGCTATGGGCAAGCGCCTTATGCGTAGTTGGATCGAACAGCCGTTAATCAAGGTGCCGGCGATCCTTCGCCGACTGAATGCAGTGGAGGAGCTGGTGCAGAACAGCATCCTGCGTGACGAATTGCGCGAAACCCTAACCAACGTCTATGATTTGGAACGTATTATGACGCGTATCGTGTATGGTAGTGCCAACGCGCGGGAGCTACGTTCATTGCAGCAGACGCTTGAATGTATCCCGCCGATCAAGCAAGCGCTTTCCTCCGTCCATTCAGAGGCTCTGCAAGAGATCTACCGGCAGATCGATCTGCTGGATGATATGCAGGAACTGATTGCCGCCGCCATTGAGGATACACCGCCATTCTCAGTACGCGAGGGCGGCATGATCCGCGAGGGGTTTCACGCGGAGCTGGATGAGCTTCGTACCGACATGACTGACGGTAAAGGCATCATTACTCGTGTTGAAGCAACCGAAAAAGAGCGCACCGGTATCAAAACCCTAAAGGTTGGGTATAACCGCGTTTTTGGCTATTATATCGAGGTTTCCCGCCTGTACAGCGAACAGGTACCAGAGCACTATATTCGCAAGCAGACATTAGCTAATGCGGAGCGGTACATAACCCAGGAGCTCAAGGAGCTGGAGGCGCGTGTGCTTGGCGCACGAGACCGGTCTGTGGAACTGGAGTACCAGCTGTTCTGTCAGGTGCGTTGCAAGGTGGCGGAGCAGTTATCACGTATTCAAGCGACAGCAGAAGCACTGGCGCGGCTGGATGTATTAGCCTCCCTAGCGGAGACTGCTGTTCGGCAGAATTATTGTCGCCCTGAGATAGATCAGAGTGGACGCATAGCCATTATGGGGGGACGGCACCCGGTGGTGGAGAGCTTGTCAAATAATCCGTTTGTTCCCAATGACACGCTGCTCGACAATGACGAAAACCGTGTAGCGCTGATTACCGGCCCTAATATGGCTGGTAAATCTACCTATATGCGACAGACGGCCTTGATCGTCTTAATGGCGCAGATTGGCTCCTTTGTACCGGCTAAGAGTGCATCGATAGGCGTGGTGGACTCTATATTCACTCGCGTCGGCGCATCGGATGACCTGGCCTCCGGCCAATCCACCTTTATGGTGGAGATGAGTGAGGTCGCTTCCATTCTTAAGAATGCCACCAAAAAAAGTCTTATAATTTTTGATGAGATTGGACGTGGCACCTCTACCTTTGATGGTATGAGCATTGCGCGGGCAGTACTGGAGTTTGTGGCTGATGCCAAAACTATAGGTGCCAAGACCATGTTTGCTACCCATTACCATGAGCTGACTGCCATCGAGGCAGATGTGCCGTATATCAAGAATTATAACATCGCCGTAAAAAAACGTGGCGACGATATAACCTTCCTGCGTCGTATAGTGCGTGGCCCGGCGGATGACAGCTACGGCATTGAAGTGGCGAAGCTCGCCGGCATCAATGAGCGCGTGGTCGCTCGTGCCAAGGAGGTTTTGCGCACCACGGAAAAAGGGGAGACGGTCGCGGCTACTCCTGCTTCTGTGCGCGTCGCGGAGCCGGATAATGGGCAGATCTCTATGCTGGATATGGGGGACAACCCCATTATACAGCGCCTCAAAGAGCTGGATATTAATGTCTTGACGCCAATTGAGGCCATGCAGGAGCTGTACGAGTTGGTGAAGGAGGCCTCGGCATATTAACCATAGTAAGGAGGGATGAACGTGGCCAAAATCCAAGTGCTGGACAAGCATGTGGCGGAGCTCATTGCCGCCGGTGAGGTGGTGGAGCGCCCCGCTTCTGTAGTAAAGGAGCTGGTGGAGAACGCTATTGATGCCGGTGCCGATCACGTGACTGTGGAGATCCGCGACGGCGGTGTGACGTATATTCGCATTACCGATGACGGCTGCGGTATCCCGCGGGAGGATGTTCCTACGGCGTTTTTGCGCCATGCCACCAGTAAGGTGCGCCATGAGGCGGATCTCAACGCGATTGAAACATTGGGCTTTCGTGGTGAGGCGCTAGCTTCCATTGCGGCGGTCTCCAGGGTGTGCTTAACCACCTGTGCCGCCGGAGAGATGGTTGGTACGCGTTATGTGATCCATGGTGGGGAAGAAGTCACCATGGAGGATGAGGGATGCCCACAGGGCTCCACGTTCCTTATTGAGGATCTGTTTTATAACATCCCCGCTCGTATGAAATTTCTTAAAAAGGATGTCAGCGAGGGGAACGCCGTTGCCGGCGTGGTAGAACGGTTGGCATTGTCGCATCCGGAGGTATCCGTGCGTTTCATCCGTAATGGGCGCAATGAGCTGCAGACCCCCGGTGACGGCGATCTTCGTAACTGTATCCATGCTGTGTTCGGCAAAGCCTTTGTTACCGGATTGATTCCGTTATCTTATTCTATGGGTGGGGTAGAGGTTTCCGGTTATATTTGTAAACCAGAGGCTTGCCGCCAAAATCGTAGCATGCAGCATTTCTTTGTTAATGGGCGTTATGTGAAAACGCAGACAGCGATGGTGGCTATGGAACGTGCCTATAAAGGCGTGATGATGGTTGGGAAATTCCCCACCTGCGTGCTTTGTCTGCGCATGCCCGCCGAAACGGTGGATGCTAATGTGCATCCGGCCAAGATTGAAGTGCGCTTCATTAACGAGAAGCCTGTCTTCGACGCGGTGTATTACGCGGTCAAAACGGCACTGGAGAGTGGCGATACCGTTCATCGCGTGTTGCTGCATGAGGAACAGGCGCGGGTCACTCCACCTTCGGTTACTACGCCTAAGATGGAAAAGCCCCCGGTGGTGGCTCCGGTGCAACCGGCTAATACTAAGCGCTACATAGAACCGGTGAAGCCGGTCTCTCGTCCGGCGCCCTCCTTCTTAGATATGATTGTTGATGAGGATCTCCCAAAGGCAGAAGCGTCCTTGTCGGATGGTACTAACCAGAAGCCCGGTGTGTCTATTTCCGGCGTTATGCCGTACACGCCCCCTACACCCGAAATACCTTCATCGTCAAAACCAGTTACCCCGATAACAATAGCAGAGGAGCCGCGTTCCCAGGAGCCGGTGCCAGAACAAACGGTGATCGCAAAAGAAAACCCGAATGTCCTTGTTTTAGGCGAACTGTTCCGCACCTACATTCTTGCTCAGATGGGTGAAAGCCTATTTATCATTGACAAGCATGCCGCCCATGAGCGGATTCTCTACAACGAGTTAAGGAAAAACGAGAGGGTTGATGAACAGATTTTGCTGTCGCCCTTGTCTGTTACTCTCAGTCGTGAGGAGCACACCGCCTTGTCAGAAAATTTGGATGTACTGATGCAAGCCGGTATCACCCTGGAGGACTTTGGTGGTAGCACTGTGCTGGTGCGTTCATTCCCCATGATCTTGTCGGGGGTAGATGTTGAAGGCACCATACGAGAGATTGCCACCGGCTTTGCAGAAGGTGGACGACAGATTACTTCTTCCAAGCTGGATTGGATTTATCATTCTACTGCCTGTCGCGCAGCTACAAAGGCCGGCGACAGCAGTCAGCCGGCAGAGCTTAAGAAGCTTGCGGAGCGCGTACTGTTAGATGAGGATGTTCGCTACTGTCCTCATGGGCGTCCAGTTTGTGTGGAAATGACTATGCGGGAGCTGGAGAAGGAGTTTGGTCGAATCCAGTAATATCATGACGCACACATATGCATGTGTCATGGTATAACCTAATGGGGAAGGAGCGTTGCGGTATGGCCGCCTATAAGTATCCTATCATTGCTGGCCCTACCGCCTCCGGTAAAACGGCGCTTGCTGTATCGCTAGCTCAAGCGATTGACGGAGAGGTCGTCTCGGCCGATTCCATGCAGGTGTACGACACGGTCAGCGTGGGGACTGCTCGCCCCGATTTAGAGGAAATGCAAGGGGTGCCCCATCACCTGCAAGGTTTTCTCCCCCTTGATGAGACATACAGCGTGGCGCGCTATTTGGAGGATGCTAATGTCGTATTTTCATCTGTTTTTTCTCGTGGGAAGACCCCGGTAATGTGCGGCGGTACCGGTCTGTATATCCAATCGTTTATGGAAAACCGGCAATTGGTTCCACAATCCGGCGACCCGGCGTTGCGAGAAAAGCTTATGGAGCGTGCACGGCAACAGGGTGGTCAGGTGCTTTTGCGCGAGTTGCAGCAGGTGGATCCACAGACAGCGGCAAGACTTCATGAAAATGATCTCCATCGTCTTGTTCGCGCCCTGGAAGTGTATTATACCTCCGGTATGACCATAACTGAGCAGGCCGCTCTGTCACACTCACAGCCGTCTCCCTTCGTTCCGTGCCTGTTTGTTTTAAATTTTCGTGACAGAGACACCCTGTACACCCGTATTGACACGCGTGTTGATCGGATGATAGAGAGTGGCTTGCTGGATGAAGCCAGGACGGTTCTGCAGCAAGCAAAGGACGCGACTGTGTTACAGGCCATTGGCTATAAGGAGCTGTTACCGCATCTGTCCGGGGCATGCGGCTTGGATGAGGTTATCCAAAATCTCAAGACACAGACTCGGCACTACGCTAAGCGCCAGCTGTCATGGTTTAGGCGCATGCCTCAGGCGAGAACGATCTTTGTGGATGACTATGAGGATCACGCCGCCCTATTAAAGGAAGTCCTTCGACAGTATTCTGATTTTGTAAAGGAGCAAGAGTGATGCCTGCAGTGAAAAAAGATCGATCCTATCGCATTCTTTCCGCGGTGCTGGTGGTTGCGCTGCTCTTTTATGTTGGATTTCAGGTGTATAGAAGCATCTTTGATGCAGTATCCACTGAGCTTGCCACTAAGCACAGTGTGTATGAATCTATCGAAGCAAAGGGCATTGTTTTTCGTACGGAAACGATCATTCCCGCTGTTGACAGTGGGTATGTTTACTACACGGTGGAAAATGGCACGCGTGTGTCCAAGGGTGGTGTCATTGCATCTGTATATCCAACGGCGAGTGATGGCCTGCTCGAACAGCAGATCGCCGAAATAGACGAACAGATCCGTTCCTTACAAGCGATGGCCGCCGGAAATTCCACGGAGCACCTCTCCTTGGATATGGTCAATGCCCAGCTTTCGGATACGGTGAATGCTCTTGTGCGGGACACGGTGGACGGTGTGTTTTCTACTGACTCAGAATACCGAAAATCCCTACTCACTTTGCTTAGCAAAAAGCAGCTCATTACTGGCACCGCGGTAGATTTTTCCGCTACCATTTCTGCGCTTCAGGCGGAGAAGACATCCCTGCAGCAGCAATACAACAGCGCTACGTCCTCTGTTAAAGCACCGGTAGCCGGCTATTTTGCAGATCGGACGGACGGCTATGAGACCTTGCTTGGCAATACGGATCCGTCGTCATTGTCTGTCGCAGAGCTTCAAAGCTTCCTCGACAAAGAAGTTTCTTCCTCGGATGCGAGCAGTGGTAAGATCGTAGGCGGCTACGAATGGTACATGGCTTGTATTGTTCCCGAAAGCTATTATAACGCGTTAGCTACAGGTGCCAGTCTTTCCTTGCGTATGTCCTTTGTTACTGATGATGAAATACCGGTAACAGTCGCTTCCTGCAAAAAGGATAACAAAGGGAACTTGGCCGTCGTATTTCGGTGTGCATATATGTCCGAGGCGTTATCTACGATTCGGAAGGAAACGGTAGAGATACAGCTTGTTAAGCATACGGGTCTCAAGGTTCCTAAGCGGGCCATTGTTATTAACGACGCCATGGAGGCCGGTGTCTATATTCGTTCCGGAAACATTGCTACCTTCCGTAAGATTGACCAGCTGTATAGCGAGCCGGCTGATTATGTCATTTGTGCGGAAACAAAGGAAAGTGGATACCTGGAACTGTACGATGACATTATCGTAGAGGGGAGAGGGTTGTATGAAGGAAAGATTATCCATTGATCCGGTTTTAGCCGATAACCTCGCCGTGGTCCAGGAAACTATAGAGGCAGCATGTGCTACTGCAGGTCGCAAGCCGGACGATGTACAGCTGATAGCCGTTACCAAAACAGTGGAGCCGGAGCGCATCAACCAAGCAATCGCACTCGGCGTACGCCATATTGGCGAGAATCGTGTGCAAGAATATCTTGAAAAGAAGCCGTACCTTCGGCTTCAAGAGGTGAGTACCCATCTCATCGGCCACCTTCAAACGAACAAGGTGCGTCACATTATTGGGCAGACGTCCATGATTCAGTCGGTGGATAGCCTGCATCTGGCGCAGGCTATTTCAGTACGTAGTGAAGGGATGGGCATCGTCACGCCGGTATTGTTGGAGGTTAATGTGGGGGGAGAGGAATCGAAATCCGGTGTTGCCCCTCATGCGCTTGAGAAACTGTTGTACGAAATACAGGGTCTATCGGGTATTCACGTGCGCGGATTGATGACTGTACCCCCCATTTTGCGCACAGAATACGAAAAAAGGCAAGTTTTTTCAAAAATGTGCCAACTGTTTGTTGACATTAGGGACAAAAAGATAGATAATATAGATATGCTGGAGCTTTCTATGGGCATGTCTGGTGATTATCGCGAGGCCATCCTTGAAGGCGCAACGATGATTCGCGTCGGCTCAGCTATTTTCGGAAGAAGACAATATTGATATAGGAGGTTACAACAATGAGCTTTATTGGTAAAATTTTCGGCACCGATCCCGAAGACATGGACGACAACGATTTCAACACGGATGAGGAATTTGTTACAAAGGCGGATGGTGGTTCCTCTGCTCAGGATTCCAAGCGCGGCAACAAGGTAGTCAATATTCACGCAACTGCACAGCTACAGGTCGTGCTGGTGAAGCCGGAGCGTTTTGATGATGCCAGCACCGTTGCGGATCATCTTAACGCTAAGCGTACAGTTGTTCTTAATCTGGAGTCTGCCAACAAGGATGTGGCGCGCCGCATCCTCGACTTCCTCAGCGGCGTCGCTTATGCCAATGACGGACAGATCAAGAAGGTAGCTAACTGCACCTTCATCATCACCCCCTACAATGTCGGGCTGATGGGCGATCTGCTGGATGAGCTGGAGAACAATGGCCTCTACTTCTGATTCCCATGTGACCGGGTCGTTAATTCTTTCCAGGGTCTCGGATGCTGTGCGCCTGTGTGAACGGCGTAATATGGCCCAGTTTCTTGGCTTTTTAGACCAGGCAGAGCAGCGGCTTGTGTGTCACAACCTAAGCAGGTGCAACGGTGTGCAGTGGCTGTTTTATGGCGGATACGAAGACGCTGAGCGTAGACTACTCGGCGTCTTTCCGTCTTGTTTGGAGCCAGTTGCAGAGGCGTATCCTCTGTGTACAGTTGCGTTTCACTATCGTAGTGAACGGACTCTGACGCATCGTGATGTTCTTGGAACGCTGATGTCCCTTGGTCTGCGTCGGGATTGTATTGGAGATATCCTTTGTGGTGAAGGCGTGTCTGTCATTTTTTTAAAGGACGATATCACCGACTTTGTTTGTGACCAGGTGAATAAAATTGGCGGGGAGGGTGTCCGCGTGGAACGCGACTATGCCGGCCCATTTCCTTCGGCACACAGCTTCCAGTCCATCTATGACACCATTGCCTCTCCTCGTTTGGATGCGACGGTGAAGGCGTTGCTTCGCTGTTCGCGTGAGCAGGCGGCTACGTTGATCCAAAACGAAGCGGTCAGTATTGATCATCTGCCGGTTTCATCGGTTTCCTCCCAGGTGAAGAACGGCGCGATTATCTCCGTGCGAGGATATGGTCGTTATGTTATTGACCAGATTGGTCCGGAAACGAAAAAAGGACGGCTACATTTCGAAGCCAGAAAGTATGTATAATGAAAGGACGATAAGCGATGGTGTCAGCACAGGATATTCGCGATGTCAGGTTTTCCAAGTCTTTTGGTGGATATAAAACGAGTGAAGTGGATACGTTCCTGGACGACTGCGCCGCTACCGTTGATTCACTGGTAGCTTCCAACGAGGAGAACAATCGGAAAATGCAGGTGCTGGCAGAGTCTATTGTGGAGTATCGTAACCGCGAGGATAGCATCCGTACGGCTTTGCTAAGCGCGCAGCGCATGAGTGAGTCGGTCATTGACGAAGCCAAAGAAAAAGCGGCCGAGATCATCGCGCAAGCAGAAAAGGATGCCGCTGCTGTACTGGAAAATGCGCGGCGTGATATCGCCGCTGAGATGGAGGAGCTGCAGCGTCTTAAGAATGAGGTGGCCGCCTTTAAAGCACGTTTACTCGCTACGTATCGTGAGCATTTGACCTTGATTGGCGTTTTGGAAGAGGAGAACGATGCCGAAGAAACGGCAACGCAGCAGGAGGAACCGCCTGTTACTGCTGATGCTCCTCAAGAAGCCACAAATGACCAAACCGACACAACTCAACCGGAGGAATCAGCAGTCAAGCTGGATCTTTCTGCGTATGAGCTGAAAGAGGACGAATGAGAAAAACGGATCGAATTTATCGAAATTCGATCCGTTTCTTATGAATCAACGAGGTGTAATATGGCTATATTTGTCTCTTTTCTTCTCAGCGCTCTGTTAGTAGGAGTGGATCAGTTTAGCAAGTATTTGGCGGTTACTCATCTTAGAGCGCAACCGCCCATTCCGTTGTGGCCGGGCGTCTTTGAGCTACAATACTGTGAAAACACCGGTGTCGCCTTCAGTCTGCTTGAGAATATGTCATGGATCTTCATACCGCTGACCATGGTGGTGATGGCGCTACTTGTGATGATCCTCGTGCGAAGCAAGCTGAGCGCTCATGCCCTTTTTCGCATTAGCTGCTCGCTGATCATAGCGGGTGGCCTTGGCAACTTGATTGATCGTTGTTGGCTTGGCTATGTGGTGGATTTTTTCTATTTTAAACTTATTAACTTCCCGATCTTCAACTTTGCGGATTGCTGTGTCGTAATCGGTGCTGCACTTTTGGTTGTTTTCCTTCTATTCATCTATAAGGACGAAGATGAGGCGCTGTCTACCATCTTGTTTGGCATAAAGAAAAAGGAAAAGAGGACTGACGATGGCTGATTTGCCGGATACGCACCTGGTTGCCTCTCCATCAGAGGCGGGGTCACGCCTGGACGCCTTTGTTGCGATGAAAATGGATGTCAGCCGCTCGCAGGTCCAGCAATGGACGGACAAGGAACTTGTTCTGATAAATGGCCGTCCGGAGGGCAAAAATTACAAATTGCGAGCCGGGGATCGTGTTGATGTGATGCCGCCCGAGCCGGTTGCTTGCGTGGCTATGCCGGAAAATATACCGCTGGATGTTGTGTATGAGGATGCCGATCTTCTTGTTGTCAACAAAGCGAAGGGGATGGTCGTTCATCCTGCCGCCGGCCATTATGAGGGCACGTTGGTCAACGCTTTATTACACCACTGCGGCGATGAGCTGTCGGGCATAAACGGCGTTATGCGTCCGGGTATTGTGCACCGGATCGATAAGGACACCAGCGGGCTTCTCATTGTTGCTAAGAATGACCGGGCTCATCAAGGGTTAGCCGAGCAAATAAAGGCACATAGCTTTACACGGATATATGAAACAGTGATCGTCGGTCATCTCCGTGAGAATACCGGAACGGTGAACGCTCCCATCGGCAGGCATCCGACACAGCGTAAGAAAATGGCGGTTACCGCTGTCAACTCCAAGTCTGCCGTTACCCATTATGAGGTTATCACGGAATATGAGGGCTATTCCCATATTCGCGTCCGTTTGGAGACGGGGCGCACCCATCAGATACGTGTCCACATGGCGTATCTGGGGCATCCGGTAGCAGGTGACCTGGTGTATGGTTCTCTAAAGCAACCAAGCGAGTGTCGCGATCTGCAAGGACAATGTCTGCATGCGCGTTGCATTGGCTTTGTGCATCCTATTACCGGTAAAAAGCTCTTTTTTGAGAGTGATCTGCCCTCGTATTTTTCGGATTTTCTCGGTAAGCTAGCCGCACTGTAATGGAGTAGGAGATTCTTTTTTAAGATCTCCTACTTTTTTATTCGCTTAGTCTTGTAATTCTACACAAGATATGGTAGAATTAATAGGAATATATAGATATCCGGCACTTTATGCTGTGCCTCAATATATGTGTTGGGTTTGGAGTACAATGTATGGAAAGTTTCAGTAATGACAAAAGAGAGGACCTCATCGCCGGGCGTAACGCTGTTATGGAGGCACTGAAGTCCGGCAGATCTCTTGACAGCGTTCTGATCGCGCGCGGCGAGCGCCAGGGAAGTATCGGTGCTATCCTCGCACGCTGCCGAGAAAACGGCATACCTGTAAAGGAGACGGATAGCCGCAAGCTGGATGCCATGGCCGCCAATCATCAGGGTGTCATTGCCATTGCCGCCTGTAAAGAGTTTGTCACGGTTGAGGAACTGTTTGAGGTAGCGGAATCAAGAGGAGAGCCACCGTTCTTTATTGTATGTGATGAACTGGAGGATCCTCATAACCTGGGAGCCATCCTCCGTACGGCGGAGGCCGCCGGTGCCCATGGTGTCATCGTACCTCGACGTCGTTCGGTTGGCTTGACAAGTACGGTGTACAAAGCCTCTGCCGGTGCTGTAGAATACGTGCCTGTAGCGCGTGTGGCGAACATCAATGATACGTTACGTCTGCTCAAAAAACGTGGTGTATGGATTTACTGCCTTGACATGGACGGCGATAACTGGTGTTCCGCTGACTTGACAGGTTCTATGGCACTGGTTGTGGGCTCCGAGGGGCGTGGTGTCAGTCGGTTGGTTAAGGAGAATTGCGATCATGTGCTATCCCTGCCTATGTCGGGGCACATCAACTCACTTAACGCTTCTGTAGCCTGCGGCATTGTACTCTATGAGGCCACCAGACAAAGAAAGAGCATAAAAGCCAAGAATTGAAATTTTAAGTAAGGGATGTTGTTATTATGCAAGACGGATCTTCTAAGGGAAGCATTGATCTGGACAAGCTTGTCAACACATTACTAAAAGAAAAGAATGGGGAAGCGGGATCCTCGATCGAGCCGATGGAGCAGAGCACGTCTCCAAACCCCTCGGTATCTCCTGCAGAGACGGCACCGAAACCGGGTGTTGCAGAAACGCCAGTGTTGGAATCGGTGCCGGCATCTGAGCCTCTTTCTATACCGCTTATCACATCCTCAGATGAACTAAATGGCAGAAGGAGATCGCACCGAGCCAAGAAGAATCGCCGTCGTGACAGCCTTTTCAAGCGGCGTGAGGAGTCCTCTTACGAGGACGAGTGGTCAGATTGGGGTCTTACTCCCATTGGTCATTTTTCGGTGGAGGACGAACAGCCGTTGCCCGCACCTGAAAGGGAGACGGATATGCCGTGCTCCGATTCCCAGGAGGATCAGAAGGATGTGGAGGAAACCAAGCCCTCTGCCACTTGTGAAACGACCCCGGAGGTGGAATCGGCGCCGGAGCCTACACCTACTGTTGATGAATTCCCCAGTATCACGCCGGTAGCCGAAACGATCACGTTACCGCTACCGCCTATTGCGAACGCAGGTGGGGACGCGCAGGCTACCAAGGTCATTCCTTCCGCTAATCCCGAGGCATCGGAAGTCGTCACTGCTGAGCCGAACATGACGGAAGGGGAACAGCTACCCGACCAGCTCTCCCTGGAGGAAATGGTGCGTGTTGAAGATGTGGAGGAGTCTGTTTCTGTTGCAGCTGATGCTAACGAGGATCCCGAGGAGCGTTTTCATCGCTCGCGTCTGGAGAAGGTTCGGGATTTCACCCTTAACGGCGTTGAGGAGGAGGAAAATGAGCCGGAGGAGGAGCCCGAGGAGGAGCCTGAAGATGAGCCGATTATTGAGGATTTTACCAGCTATGAGGATAGCAAGGCCGTAAGCCTTGAGCTACAATACCGCTCTCGCACCGGACTCTTATCCCTTATTGTTACCTCGGTGCTGGAGGCTGTGTTGCTTGTGCTTACCTTTGTGTCGGTCTACATGGGTGCCTCTCCAATTACAAACATTGGATATCTGTCTGCGCAGATTTTTGCTTTGATTCTCATGACCGTTCTCAACTACGGCTCTGTCATGCGCGGCCTTTCCGGGTTGTTTACTCTTAAAGCCAATAACGACTCGCTACCTGCATTTGTGTTGCTTTTCTCTACCCTTGGCGTGGCGATCCACTTTGTTGATTTGAGCCAAAGCCTGCCACTATGGACACCGCTTGCGGGTATTCCCATGTTGCTCGTGTCGATAGCGCAACAAGTACGTACTTCTCGGATTAGACGGAATTTTAAGTTTGTTTCTTACAATGGGGAAAAGTACGCGGCGGCATTAATTGCAGACGAAAAACCATTACGAGAAATCGGTCAGCATGTGGTTATTGATGGGCAGGCACGTGTAGCCTATTTCCGCCGCGCGAATTTCTTAACCGATTTTCTCAACAACTCCTATGGGGAGGACGCCAGTGATCGCTGGAGCACTTGGCTAACTCCTTGTCTGATTATCCTTTCTGTACTTGTATCCGCTATACTGCTGTTATCCGGTAGGATTGAGGGTGCGTGGAGCTTCTTACATACGCTGGCGTACATCCTGTGTCTTTCCTGCGCCCCTCTTGCGCTGGCCGTACAGATGCCGTTATCGCAGTGTAGCCGACGTATGCTGCGTCAGGGTGGCTTTATAGTTGGCTGGAAAGCGGTGGACGACTTCGGTAAGCCGGACGCATTGGTAGTGGATGTGGCGGATCTATACCCGGACGAATGCATGCTGTTGCATGGCATTAAGACCTTCTCCGGTATGCAGATAGACACCGCTATTCTTGATGCGGCCTCTCTGTCCATACGCTCTGGGGGGCCCTTATCACTGGTCTTCCGTAGAATAATCCAGGATAAGACGGAGCTTCTTCGAAATGTTGAGAACCTGGTTTATGAGCAGGGAATGGGGTTGTCCGGTTGGGTGGATGGTCACCGTGTGTTGGTTGGCAATCGCCGTTTACTCTCTAATCATGGCGTTGACGTTCCGTCGGCTGACTACGAAGCGCGCTATGCGAAGAATGGGCGGCGTCTTGTGTACCTCTCCTCCGGCGGCAATTTATCCGCTATGTTTGTTGTGAGCTACTTGCCGGACAATTCCATTAAGGCAGTCCTTCACGATCTGTGCCGCGCAAAGGTGACCGTATTGGTGCGTTCTTGTGATCAAAATGTTACCGCGGCTGAGCTATGCGAAAGCTTTGACCTGGATGAGTATTATGTAGAAGTCCTTCCTGCATCCGCTGGTCGCTTGTATGAGCAGCTTGTTTCCAATACGGCTGAAAACACACCGGCCATTATGGCCTCCAATGGACACATTATCGGTACGGCAGAGGCCATATCCGCGTGCCGAAGCGTGCGCATTAAGAGCCGCATTGCCTTGATTGTATCGACTCTATTCTCTCTGCTTGCGATCGTATTTGGCGTTGTGTGGGCGTCTGACGGCATGATCCCTCATGACATTTCCTTGGTTTTTGTCTTACTATCAACGTTCTTCCCATTGCTAATCCCGCTTTTTAAGCGAATATAATGAATATAAGCGTACCCCCTGCGAATATCCATATCGCAGGGGGTACGCTTAGTTTGTTAGCTTAGTACATCTTCGCCCTTTAGGAACTTATCGGTTTCACTTAGCAGGTTAGTCAACGTAGCCGAGCGTATGGTGAATGATTCGCCGTCAGAGGTTTTGACACTACACAAACTACTTGTAGTGGAATAGCAATCAATGTGCAGCACCTGTTTTCCATCCAAATCATATAGCGTAAAGGTGGATTCCGGGGTGCCGGTAGGCGCTTTTTCTGACTTTCCATACCTCTCAAGCCCCATCATCAGCACATATAGCTTACGGAAATTGGCGGTATCCTTTCTCTCGCCGTCTACATACACAGCCAGCTTTTCATCTTCGTCTTCCTTGGTGGGATAGTGTGTCAGTTCAAAGGTGTAGCTCTTGCCCTGGTTGGTAAACTCGATTTTGCTGACGGTGGTCACATCCTTTAGGAACAACAGGCTGGTGGTTGTGTTTTCGTGGGAGCGATTGACGATGGTAGAGATATCATCTTGAGCGACCTGGAATATGATATCCTTATCATCCATCATGACCAGATAGTAGTCGTCGGTATCAATACCGCCAACCTTTAAGGTGTAGGTGCAATGGTTGTAATAGGTATATTGGGCATTACCTGCATCGTCTATTTTGGCATTCTCTATGGCGAGAGTGACGGTAACGATAGCCAACGGATCGTCGAATCCATACTTGGTCTTTTCCGCAGCTGTGGGGTGCAGGATGGCGGCTCTAGAAGCGTATAGACTTGTAAAGCCATAGAGTTTATCGCCAACGCTGTCCGTAACACCGCGCAGATACGGCTCGGTAGTAACATACTTAAAATAGGATAACTCGCTACTATCATCAGCTACCGGGCGACGTATGGACATATCGTAATCGTAGCCCCTCCCGGTCAAGTGCAATGTTTTAAGAAGGGCAGTGCCATTCTCATCATTCTCTTGGCGAGCGGGAGCCTCAAACAGCGTTGTAGACACGTACCACCAATTTGCTGCAAGGAAGTAGTTGGCGGTGTCAAGATCGACAATATATACCTCTTTGCTGTCATTCAGGCTTGCGTAATAGCCGTCCTCCGTGGGGATCTTATCACCGATATGCAGTACGTTAACGGAACTATCGTGATAGGTGATCGTTACATTGGAAACCGGATCATCCAAGCCGAAATCGGATAGCTTGTCTACCTTGTCCACCTTGGCTATGGCCGATAGGGTAATGCAATATTCTACCAGCTCATCCAGGTTTTTGCTTAACGCCAGATCCTCGTAGCCGACCAAAACGTATGTGCTTTTGTCCTTACTGTAAACAAAGGAAAATTCGCCATTGACGTTTTTGAACTGGACGGTGGACACAAGCACGGCGCTTGTATTATCCTTTGATCGATCAAACAGCGGATACGTAGCGGAATCCGTTGAAGGGGTACTGGTTGCATCACCGGAGGTGGTTGCATCGCCGGCCGGGGTGCTGGTCGTATCGCTGTTGGTACCGCTGTTGGTGCCGCTATTGGTACCGGAATCACCTCTGTTTGGCAATAAATAGGCGGTTAACAGCAACAAGGCGGCACAGGTGACACAGGTTGTGGCAATCAGCAGGGAACGTGTGCGTGCTTTAAGTCGTCTTTTTTTAGCCTTACTAACCGGTATGGTAGGCGCATCAAAGATGCTGTAGGCGCTCATATCCTCATCCGGTACGCTGGCGGGCTCGCTTTCGGAGGTTGTCTCCACCCGCTTTTCTTCATCTAAACTCATAGGTTTTTCCTCCTAATGAAGACAACCAGGCAGATGATGATGATCACCGCGGGCAGACCAAGGGTGAACACGCCAAAGCCCAAATACAGCTGGGTATTGCCATCAAAGATCACTCGCTCCTCGGAGAAGTCTTTTGTGGAGAATACGACCTCGCCCTCGGAGCCGACCATAGAGGCCGCCATATCCAGGATGAGCTCCTCATTTCGGAAGTTTGGATCCTGCAGAACGTCGGCATAAGCCAATGTGGGGGAGCCGCAAACAATGACGGTGCTGTAGGTCTCTTGTTCCGTGGTATTATTGTAGCCTTCGTTCACATAGGCGATGGTGCTGTTCAGCGGATAATCGGATTCCTTCAGATCAACAATGACTTCTTCGGCGGTTGCGTTTTTATCTCCAAGCTTATCTAAGAGAGCAACACCGGCAGATATGGGGTGGGTTGTCAAAGCCAAGCCGTATATGTTGACAGAGCTTTCTTCGTTTTTGCTACCAAGGGTCGTTGTCAGGTGGCGCGCCTGCGACATCAATACTCTGCCCTCGCTGGCGGAGTTGGTGGTGAAGGTGGTCTCCGGCACGTCTACCAACGTATCATAGACATTGTAGTAGTACGCGCGTCCCATGTCGGTCTCGAAAACAATGTGATCTTCTACACGGATCTGGTAATCGACCTCAAGAAGTTCATACAGATTGGGACATTCAGCCATGGGGTTGATATACACCATCAGATGGTGGCCGTAATTACCGTCGTTGTACATCCACTTCTTAATACGATTGATTTCTTCTGCGCTATAGTCATTAGAAGGGGCGGCAATCAGCAGAATTTCGGCCTCCTTAGAGAAATCGGAGGAGCCGATGATGTTGTGTTCCTCAAAAGAATAACCATTGACCTCGTACACAGAGCGGATGCCTTCAATGACTTTGGGATCCTCGTCATGACCAATCAGAACCTGGATCAGTGTTTCTTTTGCACCGCACAAAAGGTGGATCTTGGAGCCGAGAGCTTTCTCAACCTTGGATTCGAAGGTGTAGCTGTAGTTGTCCGGAAAATCTATGGTGTACAGATCGTCCATCGTGATCTTCCGGTACTGCCCATCGGCAGAGAGCATCAAGATGCTACCATAGCCAACTTCGTATTCCGCATACTGCGCATTCAAAGCGGGGTCCTGGTTAGGGTCAATGAACTTGTATGTGATTCTGTTGTTGGAATACGTCTTGTACTGCTTGAGAATATTGTAGAATTCCTTCATGGCGGTATCGTATTCCGGGATGCCGTAGGATGAACCGCCGGTCGGGTTGGCGACATACTCCTCACTTGTAAATATGATGATCTCGATATCTTTGGTGGCGCTTTTTGCAATAGCAATACTGCTGTCGGACATGGTGTAGATCTGATCCTCCGACAGGTCAATGGTAATGGGATATTTGTCTGCCAGTATGCTGAGCGCGATATTCAATAGAAGTACGCCGACAACGACAATAGCCGTAATGGCAAAGGAGGATGACCCCAGGCGCAAACGACGGTGACTAGTCTTAGCAGCGCGCTTTTTCTTGTCACCGTCCTTAACGGCGTCCTCCTCGACTTGTTCTTCAATTGCATCAACGATTTCTTCTTCGCTTTCCGTAGCCTTATTTATCTGATCCTTCGGATCAACAGTTTTCTTACTCACAGTATTCGTCCTCCTTCCTTAGTGACAACCTTGCTTTCCAAGAAGATAGGTTGCATATAACAACATTGAGCACATGAGCTGATGCATTGCCAATTATCTCCACCTCTTGCTGTCGAGGACACGCACGGTGAGGAAGAGGAAGAGGGCCTGCACAGACAGGAAGAAGAGCACACTGTCGTAGTTGATCAAGCCGGATGTAAATTCATTGTACCGTACGCTAATGGACAGGAACGTTACGGCATTGTAGAACCACTCAATGGCGGAAAGCTCAGCGGCCAGCTGGTCGATGTTCAGCAGCACAATGGAGACAACCAGCGTTCCCAGTGCGGCGATGACCTGGCTTTCTGTCAAACTGGAAATGAAGATGCCGATGGTGATAATAAGACCACCAACAAGCTGAAGGCCCAGATAGTTGCCGATCAGCACCATCCAATCGGGGGAGACCTGGAAGGCCAGTATGATGGCAAAGACCAGGGTGATGGAAGTAGCAATAATGTACAGCAGAAGAGCCGCAAAGTATTTTCCGAGAACAATGCCGGTTAAGCTACCGGGGGCTGTCAAAAGCGCCTGATCTGTTCTTTGACGCTTTTCCTCACTGAAAAGGCGCATAGTGAGCAGAGGGGCCGCCAGCAATGTAATGGTAAACAGGCTGGAATATACACCGACTAACGACGACATGCTATAGTACATATTGTACATACGGAAGTAGTAGCCGGCAAAGGCGCAAAGAACAGCGATTACAACGTATCCGATGGGGCCGGTAAAGAAACCGCGAAATTCTTTTCTAAAAACGGCAGCCATTATTCTTCGCCTCCATTCTCGTCCTGATGGGTCAGGTTGATAAAGATATCTTCCAAGGACATAGCCATTGGCTTGGAATTGAGCAAGGGCCAGCCGCGCTGTGCAAGCCGATTGAACAGATCGCGACGAATGTCCTTGTTGATTGCCGTTTCAACAGCAAATTCGGATGCGCCGGCTCCCTTGTTGCCAAGGTACGTAACATGTTCAACGCCATTGATACCGGCAATAAGCCCGGCAACCTCCTTAGCCGGACCGGCAATGCTGACCAGTATGCGGCGATCCTCCGAGAGGTGGGACGTAAGCGCTTCAGCTGTGTCATCAGCAACGATCTTGCCTTTGTTAATAATGACGATGCGGTCACATACCGCCTCCACCTCAGGCAGAATATGGGAAGACAGAATAACGGTGTGGTGCTTGCCCAAGGTCTTTATGAGGGAGCGAATCTCAATGATCTGATTGGGATCGAGACCAACAGTGGGCTCGTCCAGAATAAGTACGGGTGGGTTGCCGATAAGCGCTTGCGCCATGCCAACACGCTGGCGATAACCCTTAGACAGGTTTTTAATGAGACGACCATAGACATGCTCGATCTTCATTACCTTGCAGATCTCCGTAATGTGCTTGACGCGGGGGAGTATGCACTTCTTAAGATCAAACATAAAATCGAGGTACTCGCGTACGGTCATATCCAGATACAGGGGCGGCTGCTCGGGCAGGTAGCCGATATTGGCCTTGGCTTCGTTGGGCTCCTCAAGGATATCGTGGCCGTTGATCGTCACAACACCCTCTGTAGCAGATAAGTAGCCTGTCAGTATGTTCATTGTGGTTGACTTGCCTGCACCGTTTGGGCCGAGAAAACCAAGAATTTCTCCTTCGCCCACCTGGAAGCTGATATCATCCACCGCGCAGTGGCTTCCGTATCGCTTTGTCAGGTTTTTAACTTCAATCATAAGCTGGAATCCCTCCAAAGTTCATTTTTTCTGCAAAGGAATCTACATCCTCTCCATTTTACTAAACATAAAAATTTAATGTGTAAACAGAGTGTGAAACCGCAGATCAATTTGTGTTTACTATGTGAATTTTGCAGACTAAGACAGTATAGCATATAATTATAATAATTTCAATAAGATAAATGCGTAAATTCCAGGAATAACAGAAAAATAACAGAAGAAGAAAAATAAAGTCTTGACATTGTGCGTTTCCTGTGTTATCATAAACCACGTTGCGAATCGGCAATATATGCGGGTGTAGTTCAGTGGTAGAACCCCAGCCTTCCAAGCTGGTTGTGTGGGTTCGATTCCCATCACCCGCTCCAAGAAATAGACGGTCCTGGGGGACGACGGATACGCGCCTGTAGCTCAGCTGGATAGAGCACCTGCCTTCTAAGCAGGGGGCCAGGGGTTCGAGTCCCTTCAGGCGCGCCAATATGGTGGGTGTAGCGTAGTTGGCCTAACGCGTCAGTTTGTGGCACTGAAGATCGTGGGTTCG
>JAZSOW010000013.1:0-35746 GCA_045537135.1 Acutalibacteraceae bacterium | reverse complement strand
CTGATTTTTCAAAAGTTTCCGAAGAACAACTTTTATCAGTTTTGTCCTTGATTAACAATCGTCCACGAAAATGTCTTGACTACATTTCTCCGTTGGAGTTTATTTCTAAAAAGTGTTGCACTTGACTTGACAATCTGCCGTCCCCCTCCCTTTCACAAGGGAGGCTTAATGAGTCTGTGCGAATCCAAACGGTGCGACGTCCCCGGCTATCATTCACTACCGCTCGTGTCGTTACAGCACCTGCAGGGTGATGGTGCCGGTGGTGTCGGTGTCCAGCCTGACGGCGGTGGGGGGTGCGTCATGCCGGTTGACGATCTCCTCGGCAATGCGGTTTTCCACCTGACGCCGGATGGCATTGCGCAGATCCCGGGCACCCCGCTTGCCGCCGTGGGACTGTTCGGCCAGGGCGGTGAGCACGCTGTCGCTCCAGGTCAGAGTGATGCCCCGCTCGGAAAGGGGCTCCACCAGCTCCTCCAGCATCAGCCCGGCGATGGACACGTAGGTCTCCTTGGACAGCGGCTGGAAGAATACCACCTCGTCCACCCGTCCGATGAATTCCGGGCGCAGGAAATCGCTCAGTGCCTTGATGGCGCGCTCCTTGGCGGCTTCTCCCGCCGTCTGGCCGAAGCCCATGAGGGTGTCCCGCCGTTCACTGCCGGCGTTGGAGGTCATAACGATCACGGTGTTTTCAAAGTTCACTACCCGGCCGTGGGCATCGGTGACCCGCCCCTCGTCCAGAATCTGCAACAGGATGTTGAGCACGTCCGGGTGGGCTTTTTCGATCTCATCAAACAGAATAACGGAATAGGGTTTGCGGCGCACCTTTTCGGTGAGCTGACCGGCCTCGTCGTACCCCACGTAGCCGGGGGGCGAGCCGATGAGACGGGACACCGCGTGCTTTTCCATAAACTCCGACATATCCAGACGGATAAGGGTCTCGGGGGTGTCGAACAGCTCGGCGGCCAGCACCTTCACCAGCTCCGTTTTCCCCACGCCGGTGGAGCCCACAAAAATGAAGGAGGCGGGACGACGGCGGGGGCTGATCTGCACCCGACTACGGCGAATGGCGGCGGCTACCGCCTGCACCGCTTCCTCCTGCCCGATGACCCGGGCACGCAGATGCTCCTCCAATCGGGACAGCTTGCCAAGCTCGCTTTCCTGCACCTTGGAGGCGGGGATGCCGGTCCACAGCTCAATGACCTTGGCCAGAGCCTCCTCGGTGACCGGGGCGGCGGTGGCCTCCTCCCGGATGGCCTCTGCCTGCTGTTGCACCTGCAGAAGCTGGGCGCGGGTGTTGGCTAACGCCTCGTAGTCGATCTCCTCAGCGGCCATGGCGGCCTCTTCCTGGGCAGACAGGGCGGCCTCCTCTGCCTGTAGGCGGGCATACTCGTCTGCCTGCTTGTTGGCTAAGGCGGTGGCGGCACAGGCCTCGTCCAGCAGGTCGATGGCCTTATCCGGCAGGTAACGGTCGGTGATATACCGCTCCGACAGGGATACCGCCCGGCGAAGCACCGGGTCGCTGACCCGCACGCCGTGATACATCTCATAGTAGCCTCGTACACCCTGCAGGATCTCAAAGGCGGCCTGCAGGGAGGGCTCCTCCACGGTGACCGGCTGGAAGCGTCGCTCCAGCGCCGCATCCTTTTCGATATGCTTGCGGTACTCGTTGAAGGTGGTGGCGCCGATGACCTGGATCTCGCCCCGGGACAGGGCGGGCTTGAGGATGTTGGCGGCAGACATACTGCCCTCCGCATCCCCGGTGCCTACCAGGGTGTGCACCTCGTCAATGAACAGGATGATGTTGCCGGCGGCCTTGACCTCCTCCACCAGCCCCTTGATGCGGCTCTCGAACTGGCCACGGAACTGGGTGCCCGCCACCAGGGCGGTCATATCCAGCAGGTGCAGCTCCTTACCGCGCAGGCGGGGCGGTACGTCTCCGGCGGCAATGCGCAACGCCAGCCCCTCGGCAATGGCGGTCTTACCCACGCCGGGCTCACCGATGAGGCAGGGGTTGTTCTTGGTGCGGCGGGAGAGGATCTGGGTGATGCGGTAGATCTCTCGCTCCCGGCCAATGGTGGCATCCAGCTCCCCTGCCCGGGCGCGGGCGGTCAGGTCGGTACAATATTGGGAGAGAAACTTGCGTTTCCCTTGTTTTTTCTCATTTTTCTTGTCCGTGGTGTCCTCCACCGGCACGCCGGTGACACCCTCTCCCGGCTGTGGGGGGCGATTGCCGAACAAATTCTGCAGAAAGGGGAATACCGGCGCACCGCCGGGGGAGAAGCTGTCCTCTCCGTCGCCCTCCTGCTCGGCCACTGCCAGCATTTCCTCCATCTGCTGATTCATCTGCTCCATATCCTCATCGCTGATGCCGAACTTCTGGAGCATATCGTTGACCGGCTTAATGCCCAGCTCCTTGGCGCAGGAGAGGCAGTAGCCTTCGTTGGCACTTTCTCCACCCTCAACCCGGGTGACGAATACCACCGCCGGTCTTTTTTTGCATCGGGTACAAATGATCATGCGCGTTCACCTTTCTCTTCTGTGGGGAGCGGGTCGGCCTTTTGCGCCTTGTCGGCGCGCAGCATCTGAATAAAAATACGCAGGTAGCCCAGAAACGCCCATACGGTAAAGATAATGACGACCGCAATGAGGGCGGTGGACAGCCAGGAGCCCACGGCCTCGATCTCCTCGCCCCACAGCACCAGCGCCGCCATGATGGTATAGAACACCACCGTGTACAGCTTGCCAAACCACTTGGCACCACGCACCTCGCTGCTGCGGTGCAGCAGGATGAGCCCGCCGATGCCCTGGCACAGCTCCTTGGCGAAGCACAGCACCGCCAGGGGGATGATCTCCTTATAGTCGGTGGCCAGGCAGATGACCACCATTACCTGGGTCAGCTTATCCGCCAGCGGATCCAGCAGCTTGCCCATCTCGGAGATCTGGTTAAAGTGGCGGGCGATCAGCCCATCCAGGCAATCGGTCAGGCCGGACAGTGCCAGCACCCCGAAGGCCCAGTATTCCAGCTCCGTCAGGTACAACACCGCAAAGGCAGGTACCAGCGCCAACCGTACCAGGGATAGCGCGTTGGGGATCGTCCACTTCCACGGAATGTTAAACAACTGCATTGTTAATACACCTTCTCCAATAGATTACGTGCCACCTTACGCGTTGGTAATCAGTAGCTCCTGCAGGGTGTCACCCAGCGGGTTGATACCGGCCAGCCATGCTATAACGGAGGTATCCGCCAGCACGGCGGGGTTGAGAAGACTGTCGGCGGTACCGGTGGCGGCCAGCACCTGTACCACGGATGCCAGTGCCAGTGCCCACAGCAGGCCGTTGATGGCACCGGGGATAAAGCCCAGTGTGCTGTTGATTCTCCGTAGGAGCGGCAGGTCAAAGAGCCTATCCAGCACACGCATCAGCAGGGAGGTCAACAGGCTGGCCAGCAGGAACAGCAGGAAGAACACCAGCGCACGTAACAGTGCCAGCACCACAGGAGCGATGACGGTGGATTCGATCTGCCACGCCAGCCCCTCCACGGTTTCCGGGTTGCCCTCCAGCTTGTTGAGCACATCCGCGCCGTTGGTGATTCCCTGATTTTTCAGCAGATTGCGCAGGAAATCGGGTATGGATCCCATAGCGGTGTCCACCTGCGCTTCGACAGAGGTCAAGGCTTCATCACTCATGTGCTCCACCAGAGCATCCCGCAGGCCGGGAGCAATGGCGGTGTCGTACACCAGCTCGGACACAGGGCCGCTGAGCAACAGCGCGATCACCAAAGCCAGCACAAAGGAGACCAGGCGGCTGAGTGCTTTGATAAAGCCCCTACGCCAGCCTCTCCAAATGCAGAAAGCGATCACCAGTAACGCCAATACGTCCAGTACAAAAGCCATAACGATTCCCTCCGTATTATGTAAAAATCATGTCAATGTATACGCCTGTATTGAATTGAGGCCCAGCACGACGGCGGTGTCGTCCAGCAGTACCGCTCGTTGTCCATCCGCTTCAATGGCGGCGGTTTTTTCTACGCCCACGTGGTTGATGCTTTGTGCGGTCACATCGGTAAGCAACAGATAGCGGCTGCCATTGGTGGACAGGTGGCGGAACTCGCCGGTGAAGGGCACCGCGCAGGCCTCCTTGCCATCGGCATCCAGCACCACGATGCTGCCGCCGGCGGTGTCGCCGTAATCCCGCAGGGCCAACGCTACGCCGTCCTCCTTGATGGCACAGCCCAGCACCCGGCGGCTGTCTACCGTGTAGGCGGTGGTGGTTTTGTTCTCGGTGTTGATCAGCAACGCGCCGGTCTCTCCTACCGCCGCCAGCCGGGTATCACTCAGGTATTCCACCCGGTACAGCAACGCATTGCGCAGGGGGTGGGTGAACACCGCCGCTGTATCGGTGCCGGACAGGGTAAAGATCTCCACCACACTGCTGAGCACGCCGTTGGTGGTTTCTACACTCAGCAGGGCTACGCCCTCGCCGTCAGGGGAGAGTGCTACGCCGGTGGCCAGCTTTGAACGACTGCGAGAGTAGAGCTGGGTGCCGTCCCGGTCATACACCGTGACCTGGGCGGCATAGCTTTGGTTGCCCCGGGTCAGCACCGCAAACCGGCCATCCTCGTTGAGGGCGATGGCCAGCACGCCTTCCTTGGCGGTGATCTCCGTCTGCAGGGCGGTGCGGGTATATAGCTGTACCTGCTTGCCGTCCTGCTCCGCCAGTAGCACATATTTTCCGGCGGTATGATACAGGGGGGCGGCGTAGGTGCAGGGGTGCCGGTTGACCTCACCGCCGCCGGCATTATAGAAGGTGAGATAGCTATCGCTCAGGGTGGCGATGCCGGTCTCTGAGCGAGTCAGTACCGTTACATTGGTGCCGGAGATATCCACCGGGTAGGTGCCTGCAGACGTGTTCATGGAATCCCACAGCCGCGACAGCAGCTTATCCGGCGCCAGGGTGTCCCAGTTGCGCCACAGCACCACCGTCAGCACCACCACAAAAGCCAGCACCAGGAAACGGCGCAGCATAAGGATGCGGGAACGGCGACGATGGCGGCGGCGATTCTCCTCCCGGGAGACCGGCTGCTCGTTTTGCGGGGTGTGGAGAGGGTTCTTCGGACTCACGGGTATGCCTCCTTTGGTAAGTTTATGTAAAGGATGAGACACCTCATCCGTCATGGCTAACGCCGTGCCACCTGTCTCACTACGGCTCGGTCCACTCGCGGCTAAAGACTTTCGGTTACTTATCACCGGCGAATTTCGCCGGTGATGCACATCGCAACGCGAACTACGAAAAGTATCGCCCTACGGCGATGTGCAACGTCCCCCGGACGGTCATTCATTGCCGCTCGTGTCGCTTCGCTACCCTCAAGGGGAAGGCTCTGAACGATAGTAAAACACCTCTTGCAGACAGAGACCGTGGGCGGGAGCGGTAGCTCCGGCGCGGGTGCGATCTCTGCTGTCGATAATGGCGGGTAGGTCATGGGCGGCGATGCGCCTGTCAGCGATGTCCAGCAGGGTGCCTACCATGATGCGCACCATGTTGTACAAGAAGCCGTCGGCCTCTACGGTGAACAGCACAAGGTCTCCCTGCCGTTCCACCGTACAGCGGCGCACGGTGCGTACTGTCCCCTGCACGTCGCTGCCGGCGGCGCAAAAGCCGGCAAAATCGTGTGTGCCCACGTAGGCGCTCGCCGCGGTGTTAAGCGCCTCCACGTCCAGCGGGATCTTGCGATGCAGGGCGTAGGGGGCGTATCCGGGATGCCGCTGGGCACCGTTCCAAATGCGGTAAACGTACCGCTTGCCCGCCGCGTGATAGCGGGGATGGAAATCCGCCGCTACCTCCTGGGCGTCGTATACCGCCACATCCGGCGGCAGATGGAAGTTGAGAGCACTGCAGAGCTTGTTGCCCCGCAGAGGGGAGTCGGTGTCGAAGGTGCAGCAGAACATATCCGCGTGCACCCCGGCATCCGTGCGGCTACAACCGATGACACCGGCACGCACCCCGGTGACCGCCTGGATGGCGTCCTGCAGGGTCTCCTGCACGGTGGGGGCGTTTGGCTGTACCTGCCAGCCGTGGTAGGCGGTGCCGTCATAGCGTAGGGTGAGCAGTAATCGTTGCATTCTCGCGCCTCCTTACAGCACGGAACCTGCCAAATTGCACAGCAGGGTGCCGGCTATGAGCAGCAGGAATAGGCCGAAGGCCATCCAATCCCGAGGGGCGGTGCGCAAGCGCTTCATCCGGGTGCGTCCTTCGCCGCCTTGGTAACAGCGACATTCCATGGCCATGGCCAGGTCGTATGCCCGGCGGAAGGAGGAGACGAACAGGGGAATGATAATGGGTACCAGTGCCCGGATGCGCTGCATGAGACTGCCGCTTTCCATATCCGCGCCGCGAGCCTTCTGCGCCGCCATGATCTTGTGGGTCTCCTCCATCAGGGTGGGGATGAACCGCAGGGCGATGGTCATCATCATGGCCAGCTCGTGGGCGTTGACCCGGATGACCTTGAGTGGGCTGAGCAGGGCTTCAATAGCATCCGTCAGTGCGGTGGGAGTGGTGGTGTAGGTGAGCAGGGAGCTGCCGATGATCAGGCATATAATGCGGGCGGAGATGAATACCGCCGTGATGATTCCCTGGGTGGTGATGCGGAGAATGCCCCAGTGCACCAGCACGGTGCCCCCGGAGACGTAGAAAATGTTGAGCAGGGAGGTGAAGGTCACCAGAAACAGGATGGGCTTCACACTGCGCCAGATGAGCCTCAGGGGTAGGCGGGACAGGGCCACCACCGATAGGAGGAAGACGGCAACCAGCCCGAGACCAAACCAGTTCCTCGGTAGGAACACCGCTACCATGAACAACAGGGTCAGCCCCAGCTTCATGCGGGGGTCCAGCCGATGGAGCAGAGAGTTGCCGGGGAAATACTGGCCGATGGTGATATCCGTCAGCATGCCCCATCACCTCCCAACAGCGGTAGTAGCCGTTCCACCGCCTGGGAGACGGTGTACACGTCGGTGTCCACCGCTACGCCGGCGCGGCGTAGCAGCAGCATGATGCGGGTGACAGCGGGAACGGTCAGCCCCCGCGCTTCCAGCTCGTCGGCGCGGGAGAACACCCCCTGCACCGTGTCCAGCATGGCGATCTGCCCATGATCCATCACCAGTACCCGATCCGCTACCCGGGCGATGTCCTCCATGCTGTGGGAAACCAGTAGGACAGTGGCACCACTGCGGGCGCGGTAGTCCTCAATGAGCCGCAGGATCCGTTCCCGCCCGCGGGGGTCGAGACCGGCGGTGGGCTCATCCAGCACTAAGATCTCCGGCTCCATGGCCATGACGCCGGCGATGGCCGCCCGGCGCTTTTCGCCACCGGACAGGTCAAAGGGGGATTTGCTCAGCAGGGCGTCCTCCAGCCCCACATAGTCTGCCGCGGCACGTACCCGGCGGTCGATCTCCTTATCATCCAGTCCCATATTGCGGGGGCCAAAGGCAATGTCCTTGTAGATGGTATCTTCAAAAAGCTGGTGCTCCGGGTACTGGAACACCATCCCCACCCGGAACCGTACCCGACGGATCTCCTTAGGGGCCGCCCAGATGTCCTCGCCATCCAGCAGCACCTTACCCTCTGTGGGGCGCAACAGGCCGTTGAGGTGTTGTACCAGCGTGGATTTTCCGGAGCCGGTATGCCCGATAATGCCCAGTAGCTCCCCCGGTTGGGTGCAAAAGGACACCTCCCGGATGGCCTGCATCTCAAAGGGCGATCCGGCGGCATAGGTATATGTGAGATTTTGCACTTCCAGTACAGCCATGGTTAATGCCTTTCTTGTAGCTTCTCTAAAATCATGGCGGCGCACTCCTCGGGAGTGAGCACATCAGCGGGAATATCCACCCCGCCGTCCCGCAGGGCGGTGCACAGGGCGGTGGGTTGGGGCACATCCAGCCCTACCCGCCGCAGACGGTCACCGTCGGCAAACACTTGCCGGGGGGTACCGTCGGCCAGCACCAGTCCATCGTCGATGACCACCACCCGATCCGCCAGAGCGGCTTCTTCCATATAGTGGGTGATCAGCACCACCGTCATGCCCTGTTCCCGGTTAAGGCGGCAGACGGTGTCCAGCACCTCCCGGCGTCCCGCAGGATCCAGCATAGCCGTGGGCTCATCCAGCACCAGGCAGGAGGGGCGCATAGCGATGACGCCTGCAATGGCCACCCGTTGCTTCTGCCCGCCGGACAGCTTGTGGGGGGAGTGGGTCTTGTATGCCGCCATTCCCACGATCTCCAAAGCCTCGTCCACCCGCTGGCGGATCTCCTCCGGGGGAACCCCTAGATTTTCCGGGCCGAAGGCCACATCCTCCTCTACCACGGTGGAGACCAGCTGGTTATCGGGGTTTTGCAGTACCATGCCCACCAGCCGGCGAACAGGGTAGGTGTTTTTGTCCTCCGCGGTGTCCATGCCCTCCACCAGCACCCGCCCACCGGTGGGTAGCAGGATAGCATTAAAATGCTTGGCAAGGGTGGATTTCCCGGAGCCGTTGTGTCCCAGCAGGGCGACGAAGGAGCCTTTATCGATAGACAGGTCTATCCCGCGCAGCACCGCCGGCGGCACCAGCTCCTGCTCGGCATCGGTTTCGTATTGAAAACGCACATCCTGTGCTTCCAGCATAGCCACAGCTAAGACCTCCTATCTAACATCTAGCATCTAATATCTAGCATGCCACATCGCGGTGGCACCGCAGGGGAGGGTCATCCCGCTGGCGGTTACCGGCAGACCGATCTCATCGGCCTCCAGCACCCCGCCGATGCCCGCAGGCAACAGGGAGCCCAGTACGTATTGCATCACCGACGGACTAAGACCCGTGGTGTAGGAATTAATCAGGAAAAACAGCGGCGTACCCGACAGAAGCTTGACACAATCCGCTACCAGGGGATAGATCTGCTCCTCCAGCTTCCACACCTCACCGCCGGGGCCCCGGCCGTAGGAGGGGGGGTCCATCAGGATGCCGTCGTAGGTGTTGCCTCGGCGCAGCTCCCGCTGGACAAACTTGCCGCAATCGTCCACCAGCCAGCGCATGGGACGGTCAGCCAGGCCGGAGGCCATGGCGTTTTCCCGCCCCCAGGCCACCATGCCCTTGGAGGCGTCCACGTGGGTGACGTGGGCACCTGCCGCCAGGCAGGCCAGGGTGGCGCCGCCGGTGTAGCCGAAGAGGTTGAGCACCCGGATGGGGCGTCCTGCCTGCCGGATGAAGCCTGCCATGGCGTCCCAGTTGACCGCCTGTTCCGGGAACAGGCCGGTGTGCTTGAAGCCCATGGGCTTGAGGGCGAAGGTCAGGTCACCGTAGGTGATCTGCCAGCTATCGGGGATGGGGCGCAGGCGCTCCCATTGCCCGCCTCCGGTGTTGGAACGATGGTAGCGGGCGTGGGCTTGCTTCCAGCGGGGATCCCGGCGGGGGGTATCCCACAGAATCTGCGGGTCCGGCCGGATAAGCAGAATGTCGCCCCACCGCTCCAGGCGTTCTCCCCGGGAGGTGTCGATCAGTTCATAGTCTTTCCAGTTAGCGGCTGCTCTCATACTAAAACGTCCTTAAAACATGGTTTGCCCATGGGGCTCCAGCCCCAGGTGCTTGTAGGCGGCGGGGAGCACCACCCGTCCCCGGGGGGTGCGGCCCAAAAAGCCGATCTGCATCAGGTAGGGCTCCAGCACGTCCTCGATGGTGACCGCTTCCTCCCCGATCATGGCGGCCAGGGTCTCCAGACCCACCGGCCCGCCGTTGTAGTGGCGGATCATGGCGGTGAGCATCCGACGGTCACCGGCGTCCAGCCCCAGCTCGTCTACTTCCATCCGATCCAGGGCTTTCCGGGCGGTCTCCCGGTCAACAACGCCGCCGTTGAGCATCTGGGCGAAATCGCGCACTCGCTTGAGCATCCGGTTGGCAATGCGGGGGGTGCCGCGGGAGCGGGAGGCGATCTCCAACGCCCCCTCGTCGTTGCAGGGCACCTCTAAGATGCGGGCGGAGCGGGACACGATCTGCGCCAGCTCCTGGGCGGAGTACAGCTCCAGCCGCAGAATCACACCGAAGCGGTCACGCAAGGGGGCCGAGAGCTGTCCGGCGCGGGTGGTGGCGCCGATCAGGGTGAAATGCTGTAGCGGCAGGTGGATGGAGGCGGCACCTTGCCCCTTACCGTTGATAATGTCAATAGCAAAATCCTCCATGGCGGGGTACAGGATCTCCTCTACCGTGCGGGGGAGGCGGTGGATCTCGTCGATGAACAGCACGTCCCCCTCGTCCATGTTGGTAAGCAGAGCCGCCAGGTCGCCGGGGCGTTCCAGCGCCGGGCCGGAGGTGATGCGGAAGTTGACCCCCAGCTCGTTGGCGATGATGGCCGCCAGGGTGGTTTTACCCAAGCCGGGAGGGCCGTATAGTAGTACGTGATCCAGCGCCTCATGGCGGATCTTGGCGGCGTCGATGAACACCGATAGGTTTTCCTTCACCTTTTCCTGCCCGATGTATTCCCGCAGGGCGCGGGGGCGCAGGGGATTATCGCCGTCGTCCTCCGGTAGGTAATCGGAGGATACCAGGCGGTTTTCAAAATCCATATCCATGTCCATGTAAGCGCCCTCCTTTGGTAGGATTAGTGGCAGAAAAGATACGTCGCCACTATGTCAGTTTGTTATTATACCATATTCCTATGTAAAAATAAAGAGAAACTATGGAAAAAGTGTGGAGAATTTGTGAATTGTTTTTTGGGGGGTGTGAGCAGATCTTAGCGGCAGGAGCAAGCCCCTGCCCTACAGCACACCGGGGGTTTGTACGTATCGTGGGAGCGGGCGGATATGGAATCCGCTCCTACGGAGGGTGCGAAAACAACCCCTCATCCGTCATTTGCTTCGCAAATGCCACCTTCCCCCCAGGGGGAAGGCTTGTGAGGTTTGCGCGAACCACAGGGGGCTGTGCGGGGTAAAGCGCACAAAAAGCCGCTGTGCGTTATTGCACAGCGGCTCGGATTGTGGCATCTTAGCCCAGGTTCTTCTTGAGAGTATCCAGCTGGGCGCGCAGCTCGGCGGGCAGATGATCGCCGAACTTCTTGTAGTGCTCCTCAATCTCAGCAGCTTCCTTGGCCCACACATCGTGATCCACGGTGAGGATATCCTTGAGGGTGGCCATATCCATGCTAAGGTCGGTCAGGTCGATATCCTCCGGCTTGGGCACGTAGCCGATGGCGGTCTCAGAGGCGTCTGCCTTGCCCTCGCAACGGTCGATGATCCAGTTGAGCACCCGCATGTTGTCGCCGAAGCCCGGCCACACGAAGTTGCCCTCGTCATCGGTGCGGAACCAGTTGACGTTGAAGATCTTGGGGGCCTTGTCGCCCAGCTTCTTGCCCATGTCGAGCCAGTGCTGGAAGTAGTCACCCATGTGATAGCCGCAGAAGGGCAGCATGGCCATGGGATCGCGACGGACGACGCCCACGGCGCCGGCGGCGGCAGCGGTGGTCTCGGAGGCCATGGCGGAGCCGATGAACACACCGTTCTCCCAGTCCCGGGACTGGTACACCAGGGGAGCGCACTTGGCGCGGCGGCCGCCGAAGATGATGGCGGAGATGGGCACGCCGGCCCCCTTATTGAACTCATCGGAGATGCAGGGGCAGTTCTCTGCCGGAGCGGTGAAGCGGGAGTTGGGATGAGCGGCACAGGTGGTCTTGTCGGCCTTGTCGAACTTGGCGGGATCCCAGGGGTTGCCGCGCCAGTCGATGGCGTTCTCCGGCAGGTTCTTGTTGAGGCCCTCCCACCACACGGTGTTGTCATTGAGATCCAGCGCCACGTTGGTGAAGATGGTGTTGCGCTTGGTGGACTCCAGGGCGTTGAAGTTGGAGTGCTCGTTGGTGCCGGGGGCCACGCCGAAGAAGCCGTTCTCCGGGTTGATGGCGTACAGGCGGCCATCCTCACCGATGCGCATCCAGGCGATGTCGTCGCCTACCGTCCACACCTTGTAGCCCTTCTCACGCAGGTACGCGGGGGGGATGAGCATGGCCAGGTTGGTCTTGCCGCAGGCAGAGGGGAAGGCGGCGGCCACGTAGTGGACCTCGCCCTTGGGGTTCTGCAGGCCCAGGATGAGCATATGCTCCGCCATCCAGCCTTCCTTCCAGCCCTGGAAGGAGGCGATGCGCAGGGCAAAGCACTTCTTACCCAACAGCACGTTGCCGCCGTAGCCGGAGTTGACGGAGATGATGGTGTTGTCCTCGGGGAAGTGGCAGATATAGCGCTTCTCCGGGTCGATGTCGCAGCGGGAATGCAGGCCGCGTACCCAGTCATCGCTGTCGCCCAGCACATCCCACACCTGGGTGCTCACGCGGGTCATGATGAGCATGTTGAGCACCACGTACACAGAATCGGTGATCTCCACGCCAATCTTGGCCAGGGGAGAGCCGATGGGGCCCATGGAATAGGGGATGATATACATGGTACGGCCCTTGTAGCTGCCCCGGGCAATGTCGTACAGCTTCTTGTACATCTCCTGGGGGTCACACCAGTTGTTGGTGGGGCCGGCCATCTCCTTGGTGGAGGTGCAGATGAAGGTGCGATCCTCCACGCGGGCCACGTCGTTCTGCTTGGTGCGGTGCAGGTAACAGCCGGGCAGCTTTTCCTCGTTGAGCTTGATCAGCTCGCCGCACTCCACGGCCAAACGACGCAGCTCCTCCCGCTGCTCGTCACTGCCGTCGATCCAGACGATCTTGTCGGGGGTAAGGAGAGCTTTCATCTCCTCCAGCCACTTGAGAACACTCTTGTTGTTGGTCATGTTGCATACTCCTTTCGCTCAGTAGCGGGCTTCTTGCCCGCCGGAAGGGAAACGGCGTCGTAAAAACGCCATTTCTTCGACAAATACCATTATATAGAAGTATGTGCAACTTTGCAAGAGGTATTTGTTAATTTTTTAATAATTGTGGAGGAACAAATAGGGGACAGGGATGGGACATGAGGAACCGGCTACCATGGTAAGATGGTAGCATACAAAAAGCAGGGGGGGTGAGCGCATGCCGGGCAGGCGAAAAACACCGGTGACAGGGGCGCAGGAGCTGACCGAGCTGTGGCGGCTGTTTTGTGGGGAGATCGTGGAGAACAAGTATACCATTGTCCCCACAGTGACGGAATTTGTGCAGTTTGTTGCCCGGCGGAAGGCGGCCGAGGTGGAGGACGTCGCCCGGGCGGTGGAGCGGCATTTCCCCGATGCCCGGCAGGCAGTGGAGCGCATGCGGGCGGATGTGGTATCCCAAGGCTCTATGCTGGGGAAGTACCAGTCCACCATGAGTGTGCTGGCTATCAAAAACTGGTGCGGCTGGGCGGATAAGCAGGACCCGGCCAAGGGCAAGACCCCTGCCGGCATTGCCGAAGCGGCGGCAGAGATCGAAAGGCTGATGGCGGATGAAGGCTAAGACGACCCGGAAGGATATGACCCGGGAGGAGGCGGTGCGCTTCCTCATCACCCAGCCCTACCGGCTGGGACATCTGCTGGGCTTTGACAAGCTCACCGAGCTGCACAACCGCTGGATCGTGGACATGGTGCGGGGCACACAGGACGCCACTCTGCAAAGCCACCGGGGCAGCTACAAAACCACCTGTGTGTCTTTGGCGTTGGCGCTGCTTATCATCCTGCGTCCCGGGTGCCGCACTCTTTTCATGCGTAAGACGGACGGAGACATCAAGGAGGTCATCGCCCAGGTGCGCAAGATCCTGGAAAGCGGGCACGTGGCGCACTTTGTGCGTTGCCTGTATGGGGTGGAGCTGACCCTGACCACCGCTACGGTGGGGGAGCTGAGCACCAACCTATCCACCGATATCAAGGGTACCGCCCAGTTGGTGGGGATGGGCACCAACGGCTCAGTGACCGGCAAGCACTTTGACCGCATCTTCACCGACGATATCGTCAATATGCAAGACCGGCTGTCCCGTGCGGAGCGGGAGCGCATCAAGCTCTTGTACCAGGAGCTACGCAACATTGTCAACCGGGGTGGACGTATCTACAACACCGGCACTCCCTGGCACCCGGAGGACGCCTTCACCCTCATGCCCCCGGCACAGCGGTACGATTGCTACAGCACCGGGCTTATCAGCCGGGAGGAGCTGGAGAGCATCCGGGAGCAGATGGCCCCCTCCCTCTTTGCCGCCAACTACGAGCTACGGCACGTGGCCACGGATGAGGTCATTTTTCCCCCGCCGTTGACCGGAGCAGACCCGGCGCTGGCGGAGCAGGGCATTCTGCACATTGATGCCGCCTACGGAGGCGGGGATGCCACCGCCCTGACCATCTGCCGGCGGCAGGGGGATACCTACTATCTGTATGGGCGGCTGTGGCAACAGCACGTGGACGACGTGCAGCAGGAGATACGCCACCTGCGAAGCCGCTTCAACGCCGGGCGGATCTACTGCGAGGATAACGGTGATAAGGGGTATCTGGCCCGCCAGCTCAGGCGACAGGGGGAGCGGGTCATCACCTACCATGAGGGGATGAACAAGTTCCTCAAGATCACCACCTACCTGCGCTCCGTATGGCGGCAGGTGGTGTTTGTGGAGGGCACCGATCCCCAGTACATCCGGCAGATCACCGATTACAGCGAGGAGGCAGAGCACGACGACGCGCCGGATTCCGCCGCCTCGGCGGTGCGGGTGCTGTGGAACCGGCGGCAGGACACGTCCCCCGGACGGCGCCCGCCCCTCAGCCGCACAGCGGTCACCGGAGAGGATATGCGCACGTGGTTGTAACGGAAAGGAGTAAGGAACATGGGTTTATGTGGATTGAGCTTACTGGTTAGCCTCACCGCCCTATGGATGGCGGTAAAGAGACGCGAGACTTCGAAGCCGCCCCGCAAGCAGGCGCCGTCCCCCAAAAGCGTCCGACAACGACAGGATGAGGCGGTGGCGCGCCGGGAGTGGGAAAACTTTATGAGCTATGACGGCAACGAACAGCCTCCCATCGACCCGGACAGGGTGCTGGGAGAATAAGGTGGTAAGCACGATGTGCTTAACATAAATACAGCCCTCACCATGGGCAAGGAGGTACGATGATGGACGAGACTATGGACGTCATGACCGGGGAGGCCACCACGCCTACCGAGGTTATGACCGACACCACCGCCCAGGCGGTGGACACCACGGCGGCGGGAACGCCCGATACCCCGGCAGAGGCCACCACACCCGCCGGGGAGGAGGCTGTACCGGCGGCAGAACAACCGGTGATGGTGCCGGTGAAATTCCGGCACGAGAGCCGGGAGCTGACCATGGAGGAGGCGGCTACCTATGCCCAGATGGGCATGAAGCTTCAAAGCCTGCAGCCCACCATGGATAAGCTACGGATGATGGCGGCGGGACACGGCCAAAGCCTTACGGCGTTTGTGGACGCCTGGGCGGCGGCAGAGGAACGCGCCACCATGGAGCGTCTGCTCCAAAAGACCGGCGGAGACCGGGAGACAGCCCAGCGGCTACTGCGTCTGGAGCAGGAGGACAGGCAAAAGGCCTGTCAAGCCCACGCGAGCCGGGAGCAGGAAGCCGCACAGGACGACAAGGCCGCGATCACCACCCGCCTGGCTACCGAATTCGGCGAGCTGCGGCAGGCATTCCCTGCCCTTAGCGGGTTTGATGCCCTGCCCGAGACGGTGGTGGAGGACGCGGTGCAGAATGGCCGGCATTTGCTGGATGCCTACCTGCGTCATCAGCACAGCGAGCGTCAGCGCATCGAGCAAAACCAGGCGGCGCAGGAAACGGCGGCGAAAGCCTCCGCAGGCAGTCAGGCCGATCACCCGGCAACAAACACGATGGATGCCGCTACAGCGGCGATGCTGAGAGGCGTCCGCTCGGTGTTTGAGTAAGGCGACAACCCCTCCGTCTGCGGCGGGTGCCGCAGACACCTCCCCTTACACAGGGGAGGCTTGAAAATGAAAAACCGTAACGAAAAAAGGAGAGAGAAAACTATGGCTATTAATACCATCACTTACAACGAGAATCTGACCAACGAGCTGGACCGGGTGCTTGTCCAGCGTTCTGTCACCGGCTTTATGGCCGACAACGTCCTGCGTGCCAAATTCGTGGGCGCCAAGACGGTGCTCATTCCCGATGTGGACATGCAGGGCCTGGGTGACTACAACCGGGACACCGGCTTCGTGCAGGGTGCCGTAACGGTTGCCAACACCCCCTACACCCTTAAGCAGGATCGTGGCCGCAGCTTCCAGATCGATGCGGAGGACGCCGACGAGAGCGGCATCTCCGATCTGATCGGCAAGGTGTCTGCCGAGTTTGTGCGCACCAAGGTCATCCCCGAGATGGACGCCTACGTGCTGTCCAAGCTGGGCGGCCTGGCCGCCGGTGCGGGCAACACCATCGAGGGTGACCCCGCCGCCGAGGCGTACGCCATGCTGCTGGCAGGCATCCACAAAGTGCAGGCGGCGGTGGGCTACGATGAGGAGCTGGTGGCCTTTGCCAACAGCACCTTCTGGGAGGCTTTGCAGAAGTCCCCGGAGCTGACCCGCACCCTCATCATGAACGACTTCAAGAAGGGCGACCTGAACGTGAAGGTGGCCTCCGTCAACGGCGTGTCCATCCTGCCGGTGCAGGAGGGACGCATGATGTCTGCCTACACCTTTGGCGACGGTACCACCGCCGGCCAGGAGGAGGGCGGCTTTGCTCCCACCGACGAGGCTAAGAGCATCGGCCTCATCGTCATGCCCAAGAAGGCCTGTTCTCTGGTGAAAAAGACCGAGAAGACCCGCATCTTCGACCCCAAGGAGAACCTGGTGGCCGACGCCTATAAGCTGGACTACCGCGTCTACTACGATGCCTTCGTCAAGAAGAGCTACGCCCCCACCATCTACGCCTACGTGTATTGATGGAACGGCTGACGCCGTAGCGGATGACGTAAGGAGGTATGACAATGACCGGCTATGACGTGATCCGGCAGGCGTTGCTGCTGCTGGATTACACCACCCCCGCCGGGGAGATCGATCCCCGGCAGAATGGGGAACAGCTTCGGCGGGCGTTGCCGGTGCTGGGCACCGTGCTGGGGGATATCCTGCACATACAGGGTGTGCCTTTTGTGCCGGTGGAAAGCCTGGCAGAGCCTTTGCCGGTGACCGACGACATCGCGTGGCGGGTAATGGTGCCCGGTGTGGCCATGTACCTGGCAGAGAGCGAGAACGACGGCGACAGCTACAACCGCTTTGCCCAGGAGTATCAACAGAAACGCAGCAGTGTGCCGAGGGGCACCCGGCGTGTGCTGGACGTACAGCCCCGGGTAAGGCTGTAAAAAAAGGACACCGTTGGGAGACCGGCGGTGTCCTTTTCCATCCAACTGACAAGGAGGCAAACAAATGAAACGAACATGGGACGAGCCCGCGCTGATCTTTGAGCAGTACAAAAACGGTGTGGGCTACAAGGCAGCGTTAGGTGAGCGGGGTATCTGCCGGCAGGCCGTTATCAACGAGCGGTTTTATGTGGGCAACCAGTGGCATGGCGCCCGCTGTGGGGATCAGAAGCCGCTGGTGCGCTACAACGTCATCAAGCGCATCGGGGATTACAAGATGGCCATGGTGGCGGGCTCCGCGCTGGCGGTAAACTTCTCCGTGGAGGGGGTGGCCAACACTGCCGCCTCCAAGGAGCGGGTACGCACTTGTCGGCAAGCCTTGCGAGAGGGGGTGCCGGCGCCCACCATCTCCCCGGAGGATGAGCTGAATCTGGCTATGGAAGCCTTGGGAGAGTACTACAAGATCACGGCGGAGCGGGTAAAATTCGACGAGCTGAAGAACACGGCGCTACGTCGGGCGTTCACCTCCGGCACCGGGGTGCTGTACACCTGGTGGGATCCGCTCATTAAGACAGGGCTGTACGCCGACGAGGGGCGCACCTCCCCCATCACCGGGGATATCCGCTGTGAGGTGTTGGACATTGAGAACATCTTCTTCGGTGACCCCCATGTGGAGGATGTGCAGGAGCAGCCGTACATCATCATCGCCCGCCGGGAGGATGTGGAGGTACTGCGGCGGGAGGCGAAGCGCCACCGTCGCCCGGCAGAGGAGATTAGCCGCATCCTCCCCGACCGGGATGAGGAACAGCGGCATGCCGATGGCGGTGAGGAGCTGCCGGACGCTCGCAAGGCTACGGTGCTGACAAAATTCTACAAAAAATGGAACGCCGAGGGAACCGATTGGAGCATCCGGGCGGTGCGGGTGGTGCAGGGTGCCACCGTGCGGGGCGAATGGGATATGAAGGTGCGGCTGTACCCGCTGGCCAAATTCTGCTGGGAGACCCAGCCTCACTGTGCCTACGGCGTCAGCGAGGTGACCCATCTGGTGCCCAACCAGATCGCCATCAACCGCGCCATTACCGCCTCCGCCAACGCGGTGATGATGATGGGTATGCCCATCATGGTGGTCAACGAGGACGTGGTGGCGGCTCCGGTCACCAACGACCCCGGACAGATCATCCCGGTCAATGGCGGCGAGGATATGGGGGAGTGCATCCGGTATGTGGCACCGGCCAATTTCACCCCCCAGTTTGACGAGCTGGTGAACAGCATGATCGCCAACACCCTTACCCAGGCCGGCGCTAACGACGCGGCACTGGGCGATATGCGCCCGGATAACACCTCCGCCATTATCGCGGTGCGGGAGGCGGCCACCATGCCTATGCAGCTGATGCAAAACCGCTTCTACTTCTTTGTGGAGGATGTGGCGCGCATCTGGGCGGAATTCTGGGTCAGCATGTACGGCCATCGGCCCCTGCGCATCCGGGATGAGGCTGGTGAGTGGTACATGCCCTTTAACGCAGAGGCCTGTCGCCACCAGCTTATTAACGTGCGGGTGGATGTGGGCCCGGCCAACCTGTGGAGCGAGATCCAATCCCGCCAGACACTGGACAACCTGTTTGCCGCCCAGCTACTGACCCCTTTGCAGTATCTGGAGCGTCTGCCCAAGGGCAGTGTGCCGGATCAGACCGGGCTTGTGCGTCAGGCGCGGCAAGCGGCTATGACCGCCGCAGGAGAGCCGGATGACGGTTCCCGGGAGATGGGAGCAGGAATACCGGATCCCCGGCAGCTGGCACAGATGCTCCCGGCTGAGAGCCGGCAGAAATTTTTGAACCTGAGCGGGGACCAACAGCAGGCGGTCATTGCCCGCCTGTTGCAGGGGCGAGAGAAAGGATGAGGTAGGATGCGTTTTCCAAAAATGACCGGACAACGGCGCACCACGGTGACGGTGCCACAGCTGAGCGGCGGCGTCAACCGATGGGATAGACCCGAGCACGTAGGTGACAACCAGCTTACCGCCTGCAACAACCTGTGGTGGCACAACGGTGCGTTGCAGACCCGCCCGGGGGTGCAGACCCTGCAGGAGAGCGGCTATTCCCGCATCCAGCCCATCAGCGACCGGGAGGTACTGCTGTACCATATCACCCGCAAAAGCGATACCGCCTTCACCTTTTGGGCGCAGGTGGTCACCCCGGATGGCATAACGGAGCAGATCGGCAGTGAGGACAACACCGCCACCATTCAGTTCACGGTCACCGACCCCATCCTGGAGGATGCCTATGTGGAGGAGACGGAATTTACCCTGTTCGCTCTGCGCGGCACCAAAAAGAGCGGCTATGACTGGCACTTTTTCTGGAGTGCAGGCGGCTTTAGCGTGATGAGCTGGAGCCACAAGGAGAAGGCATGGGACGACCCCCTTCCCTACGAGCCGTTGGTCATGATGAACGGCAAGGGAAACCGGGCAACGGCGGATTCCAACGCGGTCACGGTGGAGGCGGTGAACATGTTAAGCCCGCGGTACCGCTGCACCTATATCACCGATGGGGTCAGTGACCGGTATCCGTTGCCCCTGCCCGGCGTGGACAACTTTGGTTATGGGCTCAACAATGCCACCGTCAACCTGTCGCTGTACAATGAGAAGGCCGCCGCCTTTGTGACCGTAAGCTCCTACATCAGTTCTGGTATGGCGGGCGGGTATTTCGGGTATAGTGACAACCCCGCCTTGTGGGGGGTGGATGCCACCAAATACCAGACCGTCCGGGTGCGTCCGGTGTACCACGACGACGGCGGGGCGGTGAAGCCCTATCTGACCTTTGAGGCAATGGGCACCCCGGTGGGCGGCAACGCCGAAAGCAGGATAAAAGGGTATGTGCTCCCCAGCGCGTACGGCACGCTGGATAACAACTTAGAGATCCACATGCCGTTGCAACTGGATAAGCTGGATACCATCGAGCGCATGCAACGGGCGGTGTGGTTTGGCGGGGATCGCTCCGACGGCGAAGGAGGCGTGCACCTCTTTGTGGCCGGACACCCGGATAAGCCCAACCTGCTACACTGGAGCGATGTGAACAACCCCCTGTATTTCCCGGAGAACAACTATGTCTGCGTGGGGGAGGATAGTGCGCCCATCACCGCCCTTGCCAAGCAGGGGGAGCTGCTGGTCATTTTCAGGGAGCACGATATGTATTGTGCGCAGTATGTGGCGGGAGACATGCCCACGGCACAGGAGCTGGAGAGCGGTACGGCCATAGAAACAACGGTGCACAAGGCGTATTTCCCCATCACCCAGCTTCATCCGAACATCGGGTGCGATTGCCCGGGCACCATCCGGCTGGTGAACAACCGGCTTCTATGGCTGACAAGCGATGGACGGGTGCATATCCTCACCGCCACCAACCCGTACAGCGAGCGCAATGTGCGACAGGTATCCCCGCTCATCGAGCAGGAGCTGAAAACGCATAGCAAGGAGGCGTTGCGAGCGGCGGTGGCCGGGGAGTACGAGGGGTATTACACCCTGCTTGTGGGCAACCGGATGTATCTGCTGGATTGCCAGACCTCCGCCTTCCATTCCTTCCAGTATTATTCCCGGGAGGAAACCGCGCAGAAGGCTCTCCCCTGGTATATCTGGACCTTGCCGCAGGAGCGGTACACCGCCGCCGTCAACGATGGAAACGGGATGGTGCTGGTAGGGGAACACGCGCTGTTCGCTCTGCAGGGGGATACCGACGATGGGGTGGCGATCAGGAGCGGGTTTACCACCAAGCTGTTCCGCTTTGGCCGGGAGGATGTCAAAAAGAGCATCGACCAGGTGTATCTGAGCGTAGGGGATGTGGCGGGCTGCCGTATGACCGTAGGCTACGTGACCGAACAGGGGACGGTGGAGGATGCCTGTGTGCTGGCGTGCGATGGGACGCACAACGGCGCGCTACGCAGCTACCGGCTGACCCCGCACATCCGGATGGCGGCCAGCTTTGGCCTGACCCTGTCGGCGGAAAACCCCATGACGGTGGCGGGCGTATTGATCAACTATAAAAATCAGGGGGTGGTGCGATAATGGCAACCAAGACCTACGAGGAGTATCAAAAGACCCAGCGCGCCGCCGCAGACACGCAGATAGCGGCGGCCGCGGCAGAAAAGAAAGCGGCGGATGCCGACGCCCTGGCGGGGGAGGAGAAGCGCATCGACAGCCAGACGGAGAGCCGGAGGGAGCCCTACGAGGAAAAGCTGGCAAGGGCACCGGGGGAGTATCAGACGTTGTTTGATCGCCATGCGCTGGACGAGGAGCTGGAGCGACAGGCCGTGGAGGTTCGGATGGCCAACATGGGGCTGACCGACAGCGGCCTGGCGGCGTCCTCGCAGGCAGCAGCTTCTACCCGGAGGCGGCGCGCCAACGCGGATGCCCGCCAAAGCCTGCAGGCCTATGTGGACGAACTGCAGACCGCCATTCGCCAGGTGGAGGCGGAGGGGGAGGCGAAGAAGGCAGAGCTTCGACTCAAGTCCGACAAGGCCTATGACACCTGGTATGCTAAGACCAAGGAAAAAGCCTATACCCAGGCGGATAAAACCGCGAAAACGCTGTATAAAGCGGCACAGGACGCCGCGCGCAAGACCACCGCACCTAAGGGCACTGCCACACAGGGTACCACGACACAGGGCACCGTGACACCGGGTGCCACCACTGAGGACGCCGGAGCCGCCGCCCCGAAGCTTCCTGCCTTACTGAAGGGCGTGTTTGATGGGATCCAGGCGGGCGCACAGGCTGTGATAAGGGGGGACGGCGTTGTCCCCACCGACCCGCAGAGCACCGACTCCGCGGCAGAGCAGGCTAAGAAGGAGGCGGATGAAGCCGCCCGGCAGGAGGCGGCCTCCCGCAAGGCGGTGGAGGCGGTGGTGGAGCAGGTGGGCCAGCTGGACGCCTCCGCCGGGGGCATCTTTAACACCACCTATTGGGCGGGCCCCGAAGGGGACGGCGAGAACGTCTATGAGGACATTGTTGAGGAACAGCTTCAAAGGGTGGTGGATTTCAGCCGTTTGAGTAAGGCGGAGAAGGCGAACGCCGTCGCCATCGCCATCGGCAAAAGCGTGGCGACCACCTGGCCGGAATTTGGTCAAAACCGCTCCAATATGGTGCGCATCGAGACGGCGTTGAATTGCGGCAAGAAGGCATACGGCTGGAGCGATAAGGAATGGCAGGAATTGCGCGCCGTGGCCAAGACAGCCTACAACGAGCTGCGGCCATGAGCGCCGGCTCGTTGATGTGAAATAAAAGGAGGAAAAACCATGACGATCCGTACGATCAACTGGGCGGTGGGGGCCGACTGCAAGACGGTGACCCCCGCCGCCATACAGGAGGGGGGCGTGCAGGGGGAGGACAACGCCGCCCGGGTGGTGTTCGACCTGACGGCGGCCACGCCCCTGGATGAGACCATGACCTATTACATCGAGTGTGTCGATTGCATGGGCGGCTACGACAAGACCCCGCCGCTGGCGCTGGCCGACGGCACCATCACCGCTCCGGTGCCCCTGGCCTGGACTCAGCATGGCGGGGTGATCACCCTCAGGCTGGTGTGTGGCCGCCAGGGGCAGACCGTCTATACCCTGGAGGGGCGGCTGCGGTTCGCCGGGCGGCAGACCGCCACCCGGCAGGTTGACAGCCTGTTGCGCACCGATATCCAGCAGACGCTGGAGGCGGTGGAAGCGGCTAAACTGGCCGCCCAGACACAGGCGGCACAGGCGGCGGCGCATGCTGCTACCGCCGATGCCGCCGCCATGGACGCGGGAGACGCGGCCAACGAGGCGGCGGTGTATGCCGGGCAGGCTGCCGCTTCGGCAGATACAGCAGGAGAAGCCGCCAGCATCGCCCGGCAGGCCGCCGAGACTGCCGCTGGGATCGAGAAACGCATCGCCGCCCTGGCGGTGCCGGACGACAGCACCGTGCGTGCCGATGGCCTATGGTCCAGCCTTGGCATAGTGGATCGGCTGTGCCCGCCCTTTGCAGGAGCGGGTAACGTGGTGCAGGCCTACCCGGTGGCGGGGTACCCGCTGGCGGTCAAGACAGATGTGAAAAATCTCCTCATGCCGCCCTCCGAGATGGGCGATCAAAACGGCTTGACGATCACCGACAACGGCGACGGCTCCTACACCCTGGGCGGCACGGCTACTGCCGGCACATCCTGGTTGTTCCACCCAACGGACTACGAGGGCTGGGCAGTCGGGGATGTGCTCCGCCTGTCCGGGTGCCCTGCCGGCGGGGGGGATTCCTACAAGCTTATTGCGGAGAGCTTCAGCGAATACCACTATGACATTGGCGAGGGCGTGGAGTTCGCCGTCACCGATCAAATGCTTACCTTCGGGCTGTATGTTTTACTCAGCATAGCGGGTGATGTGACGTGTAACAGCCTGACCTTCCGTCCTTGTCTGGTGAAGGTGGCCGACACCCCTACCACCATCACCCGCTGTGGGAAGAACCTGCTGAATCTAAACGGTGCGACAGGTGTTTCCACACTCTTCCGGGTGGAGGGGGAGGACCTCATCGTCGAGCCGGGTAAGTGCTATGGTGTGCGGTGGGACGGCTCCTTCCTCAAGGTGGGGGAGACCTACACCTTCAGCCTGGCAGAAGATCCCACAAACAAAGGGGACTATTGGGGCTGGTTTGTGAACTATACGGATGGCACAGCCACCTCCCCACAGCAAAAGCGGGTGTTGACTATCACACCCACCAAGTCCATCCAGTATATCCGTTTTTATATCGGTTATGGCGAGGAGTTCGCCACCGAGACGGTGCTGGCAATGCCCCAGTGCCAGTGGGGCGATACCGCCACCGCCTACGAGCCGTACAGCGGTCATTCGTTCCCGGTGGAGGCTTCCGGTACCACCACCGTGCCCGCCGCGGCGGGGTGCAACACCCTGTATGCCGATAGGGGAACGGTTACCGTCACCGGGCGGCTGGATCCGGTGCGGATGCTGCTGCAGAGGGGTGACGCATGATGGACGAGCTTGCTTGGGAGCGGCGGCTGAGCCACGTGGAGGATCGGTCCAAGTCCAACACGCACCGGCTGGATGAGGTGGAACGCCGCCAGGAGGATATGACGGAGCTGGTGCAATCGGTGGCCACCATTGCCCAAAAGCAGACCGATATGGACGCGGACGTGCGGGAGATCAAGGCGGATGTGAAAAGCCTGGCCGCCAAGCCCGGTAAACGCTGGGAGGGGATCGTGGACAAGACTCTGCTGGCGGTGGTCACCGCCCTGGTGGGGTATATTCTGCTTAAATTAGGTGTCGGGTAAAACAGAAAGGAGAATGGTACATGAAGAACAGGAAGATATGGCTCAAGGCGGCGGGCGTTCGCGCCCTTAAGACGGTGGCACAGACTGCCGCGGCCACCGTGGGCACCGCGGCGGTGCTGGGGGATGTGAACTGGCTTTCGGTGGGCTCCGCCGCCGCGCTGGCGGGGCTACTCAGCCTACTGACCAGCGTGGCGGGCTTGCCCGAGGTAAAGGAGGTGACTGGCTATGGCGAAGCCTAAGATCTACTTATCCCCGGCGGCTCATGCCACCGACAACAAGACCGCTTGCCCCAACGATTGTAGCGAGAACACCCACTGCAACGCGTACATGGACGTGCTGGAAACGCGCCTTAAGGCACTGGGTTTTGACGTCAAGCGAGGGGATAAGAAAAAGACCGGATCTTCCGCCATGACTGCCCGGGTGCAGGAGGCCAACAAATGGAAGGCCGACCTCTACTACGTGGCCCACACCAACGCCGGCGGCGGGCGGTACAGCATGACCATGTGCTGGCCGGATGCGGCCAGCCGCGCGAAGGCACAGATCATCCACAAGCACCGTCAGTGTGTGAAAAGTCACAAGGTGGTGGACAACAGCCAGCTCTACGAGATCAAGCAGACCGCCATGACCTGCCTGTACGACGAGCTGTTTTTCCACGACAATGCGGAGGACTGCGCCTGGTTTCACAACGGCGGCATGGAACAGCTTGCCGAGGAGACGGCCAAAGCTCTGTGCGAGCTCTGCGGGGTCAAGTACACCCCGCCGGTGACCGCTGACACGAAGGTCAAGGAGCTGGAGGCACAGGTGAAAACCCTGCAGGCTCAGATCAATACGCTGAACAAAACGGCCAGCACCCTGACCGCGAAAATCGCCGCCGCCAAAAAGGCCCTTCTGTAAGAGAGTATAAAAACACGCTTGCAAAACCGCCGTCCGTGGTATACAATAGGGAAAAACGCGACGAGGTGACCCCTTTATGTTTACGGATCTCCTGTCCTCCATTATACCGGAGGACATCTACGGCATCACCGGCACCTGGATGTGGGCGCTGTACGCTGTCAGCACGCTGTTCGGCGTGGCCGGCATCGTGTGCAACGTGCTGGTCTACCAGCGGAAGGATGCCAAGCGCCTGCTGACGGTGAAGCTGATCGGCGACATTGTATGGTGCTTGCACTACGCCTTTCTGGGTAAAACAGCCGGTGCCACCATCACCTTCCTGGCCACCTGCCGGGAGCTGACCTTCCGCACCGTTGATCGCAAGGCCCGGGCGGGGCACATCGCCATCGGGGTGTTCCTGGTGCTGGCCTGTGTCAGTGCCGTGGTGAACTGGCAACAGCAAGGGCCTCTCAGCCTGTTGACGGCACTGGCCTCCTTCCTGTCGGTCATCAGCTTCGGCTTAGCCATCCCCTCCTTGTCCCGTAAGCTGTGTGTTCCTATCGCCATCAGCATGTGGGTGTATAATCTCCTGGTGCGCTCCTTGATGGGGCTTGTCAACGAGAGCTTTACCTTTGTCTCCACCCTGGTGGGGATGTGGCGGCATGACCGCAAAAGGAAAGAAAACTAAAAAGCAGAAAAAGCCCCACCTTATGGCGGGGCTTTTTCACAGGATCTGCTCGCTAAGCCAGCGGTACAATGCGGTCAACAGGCGGGTGGGGGCGTCTATGAGCACCTGTGCTCCCGCCGGCGGCGACCACAGGGGTGTTCCCCCCTGGTCGGTCAGTACCGGCACTCCCGCCTCCATGGTGTAGGACAGGGAAAACTCCACCTGTCCGTGGATGGTGGTGCGGATGTTGTAGTTGATGAGAAACACCGCCAGCACCAGCCCCAGCAAACACAGGGACAGCACAAGGGTGGCAAAAAAGGTACGTCCGACGGACAAAACGGCACACTCCTCTACAAGAGCTCTGCCAATGTTTTACCCAAAAGCTGTCCGGAATATACCGCCTCCTCCACGGTGTTGCCCTCGCTCCCTACCTCCACCAGCAGATAGCCGGGACACAGGTGCTGGTTATACCGGCTGGTTACGGTGTTCAGCGGGCGCATCAGGTCAGGCTCGATGGCGGTGAGTGCCTTTTGCCACTGGGCGGCTAACGCTAAGTTTTGCTCCCAATGAGGGTGGGGAAGGGCATCGGTATCCGCTACCCCTACGATGAACATCATCTGGGCGGCTTTTTTGCCGTCCACGGTGGCGGTGGGCTTCACAAGCCCGGTGTCTCCCGTCATCACCGCGTCCCGGTGCAGATCCAGCACTACCTTGATGGAAGGGTATTTGTCCAGATAACCCTGCACCGTTTCGGCGGAGCGGGTGTACGCCCCGGTATACTGGGGGGAGTCATGCACCGTGGTGTCATGCAGGACGGCGATACCCGCCCGGCGCAGGGTGGCGGCTACCGCTTCCCCGGCGGCGCATACATTGCGGCTGTGATCCTGGGTGCGATCCCGGTCACCGGCGTTGTAGTAGCCGGCGTCGTACAGCATATACCCCTCGGTGGTGTGAGTGTGGATGATGAGCACCTGGGGCTCGTCGGTGTCGGTAAAGGGGGTCTTGAAGGACGTAGCCAGTGCTTTGGCAATGTCCACCGCTGTGCTACTGCGGTTACGTACCGCCACCGGCTGGCTGAGGGTGTCGCCGGTGTCCAGGGTTTGTTCGTATATCTTGCCACCGGAGCCATCCTCCGGTGGGACGGTCACCGGGGCCACAACCGACAGGCTGTCCCCCTCCACGGCGGTGTGGTTGCCTCCTGCCGGCTCCTGCTCCGGTGTGCCGGCGTGCAGCCCGCCCTGGGGTGTTCCCACATCCGTCACCGGCGGGGGCTGTAGCCGTTCCTCCAGGTAGGCGACGGCGTTTTGGGGCTGGCCGATGGCAGCGGCGGCCAGCGTCACCGCGGTGCCAAGTGCCCCCCAATCGATGGGTAAGCAGAAAAACAGCAGTGCGCCCACCACGGCAAATGAGCGGTAGAGCCACCGCTGTACGATCTTCTTTCGCATGGTACATCACCCATACAAGTGTATGCGGGTGGATAACGCAAAATTCCGTAAAAAGACGGTTGATTTTCGGCATGGGATGGTGTATACTATAGGATAGAGCGACAAATTCGAACCCGCCTTAAAGCGATATATTTCGGGGCTTTCCGTCCCAATCGGTCTTGCAAGGCGACAGCCTTGCTTCACCCGATTGAAACAGAAATCCCTCAAAATCTTTTCGCTTTTAGGTCGTAGATTTTTTACAGAGCGGATTTTTGCTCTATTAAGGCAAAAACGGAGCCAATACTGTGGACGTATTGGCGAGTATTTTAACGCGAATAGGGTGAAAATCCGCCTGTAAAAAACGGTGTTCGGGTTTATCGCTCTACCCTACAGATATAGAGGCCGTACGCTTTGGGGCATACGGGCGGGTCCTGTGCGACGGTGCGCCGTGAACCATGTCAGGCGGGGAACCGAGCAGCATTAAGCGGTTGTGTCCGTGTGCCGCAGATCCCCCGTCCGTATGCCCGAGATTGTACGGCCTTTACTTTAACGAAAAAGGAGTTGAGCGCGTGTATCAGGCACTGTACCGGAAATGGCGGCCCCAGACCTTCTCGGATGTCTGCGGGCAGGAGACGGTGACCACCGCTCTCAAAAACGAACTGAAGAATGACCGGCTGTCCCACGCCTACCTGTTTACCGGCTGTCGCGGCACCGGTAAGACCACCTGCGCCAAGATCCTGGCTAAGGCGGTCAACTGCCAGCACCCGGTGGACGGTGACCCCTGCAACGTGTGCGACACCTGCCGGGGCATCGACGACGGCTCGGTGCTGGACGTGACCGAGATCGACGCCGCCTCCAACAACGGCGTGGACAGCATCCGTGACCTACGGGAGGAGGTCTCCTTTACCCCGGTCACCGGTAAATACCGTGTGTACATCATCGACGAGGTGCACATGCTCTCCGCAGGCGCCTTCAACGCCCTGCTCAAGACTCTGGAGGAGCCGCCGGCACACGTGATCTTCATCCTGGCAACCACCGAGGTGCACAAGCTGCCTGCCACCATCCTGTCCCGCTGTCAGCGGTTTGATTTCGGGCGCATCCGCCCGGAAACCATCGCGGCGCGGTTACAGCACGTGGCACAGCAGGAGGGGCTGACCATTACCGAGGATGCCGCCGCCCTGCTGTCCCGGCTGGCGGATGGTGCCATGCGAGACGCCCTATCCTTGCTGGATCAGTGCGCCTCCGGCAACACCCATATTAATGCCGCCACGGTGGTAGCCTGTACCGGCATGACCGGTACCGGGGCGTTGTATGACCTGACCGATTGTGTGGTGCGCCGGGATGGGGCGGGAGCCCTGGGGCTCATCGACACCCTCTACCGCTCCTCCAAGGACATGGAGCGGCTGTGTGCCGAGTGGATCGGCTATGTGCGCAACCTGATGGTGCTACGCAGCGTCAAGGAGCCGGGGGAGCTGATCATCGCCTCCCCGGAGGATATGGAACAGATGCGGCAGATGGCGGAGCGAGTACCTATGCCCACCGTCCTACATATCATGGATGTGTTGCAGGGAGCGCTGGAGCGTCTGCGCGGTGGGGTCTCCCGCCGGGTGGAGATGGAGATGACCCTTCTTAAGCTCTGCGACCCCCAGCTGGATACCGGTGCCGAGGCACTGCTGCGCCGCATCGGCGAGCTGGAGCAGGCAATCAAGAGCGGCGTGACGGTATCGTCTGTCCCGCCGCCGGCAGCCGCAGCTTCGGCTCCGGCGCCCGAGCCGGAGGAGCTACCTGCCCCCGAAACGGCGGAGACACCGGCGCCGCAAGCCCCCGAGCTGCCCACGGAAGCCCCGGCAGTGGAGCCCCCGGCACAGGAGGAGCGCCCCTTCACCCAGTGGGGAGACGTGCTGGATAAGGTGATGGAGCATTCTATGCCCCTGTTTGCGGTGCTGGCGGATTCCACCGCCATATTCAAGGGGGATATGCTGCTGATCTGCACCGATAACGAGATGTTTAAGGAGATGCTTGGTCGGGACAACAACAAGGAACTGTTGATGAACGCCATTCAGGCGGTCACCGGCAGCCGGTGCCGGCTGGGTCTGCGGCGCACCGTGGCGGTGCAGAAGAACGTACAAGATCCCCTCTCCCGCCTGCTGGATGCCGGACGGCAAGCCGGTGTGGCGGTGACGGAAAATTGATATTGATTGCAAAGGATGGATGATCGATGAAAGCGAACATTCCGAAGGGTATGGGCGGCGGCCCCGGAAACATGCAGAGCATGCTGCGCCAGGCGCAGAAGATGCAGGAGGATATGGCCCAAAAGCAGCAGGAGCTGGAGGAGCGGGAATACACCGCTAACGCCGGCGGCGGGGCGGTGACCGCTACCGTCAATGGGGGGCATCAGCTCACCGCTCTTGCCATCAAGCCGGAGGTCATCGACCCGGATGACGCCGAGATGCTGGCGGATCTGGTGATGGCGGCGGTCAACGAGGCACAGCGGCAGGCCGCGGCCAACGCGGAGGAAGAGATGGGCAAGATCACCGGCGGCATGAATCTGCCGGGTATGTTCTGAGAGGAACGGTATGGGATACACCATCGTGCCGCTTGAGCGGCTGACCGAACAGCTGGAGCGGTTGCCCGGTATCGGGCGCAAATCGGCCGCCCGGCTTGCCTTCCATCTGCTGTATATGCCGGAGGGGGACGCCAAAGCGCTGGTGGAGACTCTGACAACCGCTCGGGATACCGTCCACGAGTGCCCGGTGTGCTGTAATCTGACGGATACCACCCCCTGCCCGGTGTGTGCCGACCCTCGCCGAGACCGTACGGTCATTTGCGTGGTGGAGGATCCCCGGGACGTGCTGGCCATTGAGCGCACCCGGGAGTACAACGGACAGTACCATGTGCTCCACGGCACCATCTCTCCCATGGATGGGCGGGGGCCGGAGCAGTTGCGAGTTAAGGAGCTGCTCCACCGGCTGGAGGATGAGAGCATCACCGAGGTCATCATGGCCACCAACCCCACCGTGGAGGGGGATTACACCGCCGTGTACCTATCTCGGCTTCTAAAGCCCTTGAACATCAAGGTTACCCGGCTGGCCTATGGGATTCCTGTGGGCGGCGACCTGGAGTATGCGGATGAGGTGACCCTCAGCCGCTCTCTCACCGGCCGTAAAGAGCTGTAAAATCAGGCAACAGACAGCCGATGACAGACAACAGACGGTCTGCCATGGGCTATCAGATAAGGAGGTTATCCGCTATGGCGGAGCAAAAACCACGCAACAAGACCATCGCGGAAAACCGCAAGGCCTTTCATGAGTATTTTATTGAGGAATCCTTTGAGGCGGGCATCGAGCTGTGCGGCACCGAGGTAAAGGCTCTGCGCATGGGCGGTGTTAACCTGAAGGAGGCCTGGTGCTCCGTGGTGGAGGGGGAGCTCTACATCAACGGCATGCACATCTCCCCCTACGAAAAGGGGAACATCTTCAACCGGGACCCTCTGCGGGTGCGCCGTTTGCTGATGCACAAGCGGGAGATCCTGCGGTTGTTCGGCATCCTTAAGCAGAAGGGCTACGCCCTCATCCCCCTGTCCCTGTATTTTAAGGGTAGCCGGGTGAAGGTGCAGGTGGGTCTCTGCCGGGGTAAGAAGCTGTACGACAAGCGGGAGGACGCCGCCCGCCGGGATATGAAGCGGGAAGCCGAGCGCGCCCTTAAGGAGCAAAACCGATAAGACGCAGCCCCATAGCGGCGTTTTCTATGATCATCAAAGGAGGAGCTTATGCCTGACACCATCACCGGCCTGACCGTTGACGCTCTGTACGACCTATCCCACACCTTGGCGGCACCCTTGCTCAGCCAGGTGACCTACCCCTGGGAGGCGCTGGATGGGCTGGGGGCGTTTATCGCTCTGCTGGGGGAGACCCTCCCCGCCGAGGAATACGAGCACCCTGCCCCCACCGTGTGGATCCACAAGACCGCCCGGGTGTTCCAAAGTGCCTATTTTGGGGAGAACATCATTATCGGCGCCGATACGGAGGTGCGGCACTGCGCCTTCATCCGGGGTAATGCCCTGGTGGGTGCCGGCGCAGTGGTGGGTAATTCCACGGAGCTTAAGAACGTCATCCTCTTTGACGGTGTGCAGGTGCCCCACTACAACTACGTGGGGGACTCGGTGCTGGGCTACAAGGCTCACATGGGTGCCGGTGCCATCACCTCCAATGTGAAAAGCGACAAGACCCCGGTGGCCGTCCGGGCAGACGGCACCGTTATTGAGACCGGACGCAAGAAATTCGGCGCCATGCTGGGCGACCTGGTGGAGGTGGGCTGCGGCAGTGTGCTCAACCCCGGCACCGTCATCGGACGGAACACCCGGGTGTACCCCCTGTCCAGCGTCCGGGGGGCTGTGCCCGCTGACAGCATCTACAAGAAGCAGGGCGAGGTTGCTCGCCAGCGTTAATTACTCTGCGTAATATGTTGTATTTATTATACGTAAAGGAGCCTTTTTATGCGTTTTTGCGGCTATCACACCCATACCACCTTCTCCGACGGCAAAAATTCCATGGAGGAGATGGTGCAGGCGGCTATTCGGTTGGGGATGCCCGCCATCGGCTTTTCCGACCACAGCGATACCCCCTGCGACCCCTCCTACTGCATGAAGAAGGAGCAGTACCCCGCATATCTTTCGGAGCTTGACCGCTTGCGGGAAAAGTATGCCGGGCAGATCACCATTATGAAAGGGCTGGAGCTGGACTATGACTCCGACATGGCTATTGTGAAGGAGCTGGACTACTATCTGGGCTCGGTGCACTACCTGCTTTTTGATGGCCGTGTGTACGCCATCGACCACGCGGGCGGCCCCAAGGGCCCCCACGCGGCGGATATCCAGCAGGCCTGCATCGACCGGGAGTTTGGTGGGGATAAGCTGGCCTTCTGCCGGTGCTATTACGACACGGTGGTGAAGCATATCCGCCGTTGCAAGCCCACCATTGTGGGGCATTTTGACGTTATCACCAAGTTCAGTCTCTTTGACGAGGAAGACCCCGCCTACCAGGCCATCGCGCTGGAGGCCTTGGAAAAGGTGGTGGCGGTCACCCCCGTGGTGGAGGTGAACACCGGCGCCATCTCCCGGGGCTGGCGGGAGCGTCCCTACCCGGCCCCCTTCCTGTTGCGTCGCCTGCGTGAGCTGGGGGGCGAGGTCATTCTGGGGGCGGACACCCACGCCGCCGACACCATCGACTGCCATTTTCCCCAGGCGGTGGAGATTATCAAGGCCGCCGGCTTTGATCACCTGCTGACCCTGTGGCCGGATGGGTTCCATAAGGAAATGCTGTGATAGGCAAGAAAGGCACTATGTATCTCAAGTGATACATAGTGCCTTGTGTTATTTCAGCAAAAACGCTCTGCTACATTTCAGCAGAGCGTTCTTTTGTTACTTGCGCGTTGGCTTGACATTTGATGCGGGAGTAATATTGCCGTCAATAGCACCATTGGCCGCTTCAAAAGCTTTAATGTTTTCTCTTATTAAAACCAGCACCTGACTATTTACGCTTCGTCCTTCATAATCAGCAATGTATGCAATTTTATTCAGCATTTCCTCTTCAATTCTAATAGAAACACTCTTGATAGCCATAAATTCATCCCATAATGAATATATTGTATGTTTATTTTAGATGCATCATGTGTTACAATGTTAAAGATGGATATACGGTATATCTATTATATTTTTGAGGAGACGATTATGAAGAGAAATACATGCTGCTTTTCGGTCATAGAACGATAAACAAAACCGAGGAACAAGCAAATGTTACTTGTGGTGCAATACGCAAAAGAGGAAAATTATAAAACAGAAACATTGAAATCATTCCATGTTCGAATAAAACCGTTAAGTGCTTTTTGATACTCTGACGCATCTCCAAATACAGGTTTCATTTTTGCCATAAATTCTTCTGCTCGTTGTTTTGTCTTTGCGTTAATAGAATAACTGTAAAAGTTATTGACAATATTTAGCTGGAATAAAAAGCGAAAATCTACAGGATCTTTAGCTCCAAAACCGAAATTACATCTTCCGTGCTCCCAATTAGTTATAGAATATCCGTCGTTATTATTTAAGTTATAAGCAAATAACATATAGTCTCCGCCTTTAATAGGGTTTTGGCAGAGTTGGTTTTTTAAGTATGCTTCTATTTTATATTCCCCGACTCCAAACCTTTGGCAATCAGCAATAATCATTTTTGTCATATCATCTAGCTGCTTCACAACTACACCTCCGTAAATCACATTATAACAAATCATTCTCATGAATGCAATATCACCCTGCCGAGAAATCGGCAGGGTGATAAATTTGATTTATAAGCCTAATTACTTAGATTCCTTGATTTAAGCCTGTGGTACAGTACATCGAGCTATTGACAAAGATATCAAACTGTCCTTTAGAGTACATTCCCTAAGGGCGGGGTGTTTTTATATCTCCATAGCTTTTCCGTCCAGCGCGGCGTACACCAGCTTATCGCCCCTATATTCCAGCTTGAGAGAAAAGAACGGGGCGTCCTCGGCCAGCAGCCGGAGGAACAGCCGGTCTCCCTCCCAGGTGGGCAGGGTGGGCACCACGCTGTCGTCCACCCATTCCAGGGTGCCCTCGTCGCAGGGGATCAGCTCCCCGGTGAAGCCGTGGGCGGTGAACAGGTGCATGTACTCTGTCTCCCACTCGTCCGACACGAAGGTCACCACCCCCCGGTAGCGATAGGCCGTCAGGGTCAGCCCGGTCTCCTCCTGCACCTCCCGGAGCAGGCATTCCTCCGGGCTTTCCTTATCCTCGAACTTACCACCCACCCCGATCCATTTATCGCGATTCAGGTCGTTTTCCTTTTTTACCCGGTGGAGCAGCAGCGTTTGTCCTCGGTCATTATGGATGTAGCACAGGGTGGTGTTGCGCATGGTGATCCCCCTCACAGAAAGAAGGCTTTAAACTGGGTCTGACAGCGGGCGCAGGTGACGGTGCGCCGTCCTCGCTTGATGGGCAGGCGCAGATAGGCACTGCAGCCGGGGCACCGGCGGTAGCGATAACGGCGGATATCCCGCAGACGGGTGAATTGCCGCCGAAGCCACCCCCGCACCGGATGCCACAGCTTGAGAAACCGCTGATTCTCTGCCTGGCGGCGGGGAAGGTTGCGGGAAAAGGAGCGAGACAACGCCCACAGCACCATCGCCATAGACAGCCAGTACAGCACCAGCCGGGCAATGCCGGTTGTCAGCATCTGGGCGAAGAACAGCAAAAGATACACGACCAGCAGGAACGTGTTCAGTTGATCGCTACCGTAACGCCCGGCCATAAAGCGGGCGAGGGTATGGCGTAAGCGGAAAAACATAATAACGCCTCCATCCTTGTTTGCTCTTTCAGTATACGCGCCAATTATGAACAAACACAGACAGAAATGTAAAAAAATTTACCGTACGGAGAACAGGATATCGCCGTAGCTGGGGAAGGGCCACTGATCCTTGGCTACCAGCACCTCCAGGCCGTCCGCCGCCTCTCGTAGGGCCTCCATGGCGGGGATGATCTCGTCCCGGTAGAAGTTGGCAACCGTCTGGGCGTCTCCGGTAAGGCCATCGGCGACAGCCAGCCGCTGACGCAGGGTGCTAAGGGTATCGCATAGCTGACCGGTGAGGGTATTGACGCGGGTGAGCAGGGTCTCCTCCGCGGCGCAATCCATGCCGGCGATGGCGGCTTTTTTTGCCATGATGGTCTCGGCCAGCTCTCGTCCATAGCGTACGGCGGCGGGGACAATGTCCTTCTGGGTCATGCTGACCATGGTATGGGCTTCGATGTGCAGTACCTTGGCATAGGTCTCCAGGTTGACCTCATACCGGGAGCGCAGCTCCGTCTCGTTGTATACCCGGTACTTTTCGTACAGGTCGATGTTTTTACGGCATACCAGATAGGGCAAGCAGTCGGGGGTGGTGGGCAGGTTGAGCAGCCCGCGCCGCTCGGCCTCCCGCAGCCATTCCTCGTCGTAGCCGTTGCCGTTAAAGATGATGCGCTTGTGCTCCTTGATAGTGCGGCGAATGAGGGCGTGCAGGGCACTCTGGAAGTTGACGGCCCCCTCCAGCTGGGTGGCGAAATCGTCCAGCACCGAGGCCACCGCGGTGTTGAGCACCACGTTGGGGCCGGACACCGACTTGGAGGAGCCCAGCATGCGGAACTCAAACTTGTTGCCGGTAAAGGCGAAGGGGGAGG
>JAZSOW010000052.1:0-3056 GCA_045537135.1 Acutalibacteraceae bacterium | reverse complement strand
CCAGTTCTTGATCACACCGACACGAAGGCCGTGAGGATTAACTTTCTGTCCCATACTATACCTCCTCCTCGCTTATTCCATCTCTTTGAGCACCAGGGTGATGTGAGAGGTCCGCTTTTCGATGCGGTACGCACGACCCTGGGCACGAGGACGGATACGCTTCATAATGGGGCCGGGGCACACCATCGCTTCGGCAACATACAGGCTGTTCTTATCCATGTTGTAGTTGTTCTCGGCGTTGGCAATAGCGCTCTTGAGGAGCTTGGCTACCGGCTCACAGGCCGCTTTGGGGGTGAACTTGACGGTCGCCTGGGCTTCATCCACCGGCTTGTTGCGGATGAGGTCGAGAACGATCTTAACTTTGCGAGGCGAAATGCGTACATACGTTACTTGCGCCTTTGCTTCCATGATTGTACTCTCCTTTCAACCGCTTATTTCGTACTCTTGGAGCCGGCGTGGCCCTTGAAGGTACGGGTGGGGGCGAACTCGCCCAGCTTGTGGCCGACCATATCCTCGGTGACGTATACCGGCACATGCTTGCGGCCGTCGTGGACGGCGATGGTGTGACCGACAAAGTCCGGGAAGATGGTGGAGGAGCGGCTCCAGGTCTTGAGGATGCGCTTCTCACCGGCCTTGTTCATCTCTTGGATCCGCTTCAGCAGCACAGGCTGTACGAAAGGACCCTTCTTTACGCTTCTACCCATAAATCTTGATCTCCTTTCGATTACTTGCCGTTGCGGCGCTTAACGATAAACTTATCCGAGCGGTTATGAGTCTTGCGGGTCTTGTAACCCAGGGCGGGCTTACCCCAGGGGGTCACAGGGCCGGGACGGCCGATGGGGGACTTACCCTCACCACCACCGTGGGGGTGATCGCAGGGGTTCATGACGGAACCGCGAACGGTGGGACGCCAACCCATGTGACGCTTGCGACCGGCCTTACCGATCTGCACGTTGCTGTGATCCACGTTGCCTACCTGACCGATGGTGGCCATGCAGTTAAGGGGCACGTACCGCATCTCGCCGGAGGGCAGACGGATCATAGCCAGGTTGTTCTCCTTACCCATCAGCTGAGCCATCACACCGGCGGAACGCGCCAGCTGGGCGCCCTTACCGGGGTACAGCTCTACGTTGTGGATGAAGGTACCGGTGGGGATGCTGCTCAGGGGCAGGGCGTTGCCCGGCTTGATATCCGCATTGGCACCGGCGGTGACCTTGTCACCCACCTTCAGGCCGGCGGGAGCGATGATGTAGCGCTTCTCGCCATCCTCGTAGGTGACCAGCGCGATGTGGGCGCTGCGGTTGGGATCATACTCCAGGGTGGTCACAGTACCCACCACATCCAGCTTGTTACGCTTGAAGTCGATGATACGGTACTTCTGGCGGTTACCACCGCCGCGATGGCGGATGGTGATGCGGCCATAGCTGTTACGGCCGGCTTTCTTGTTTTTGGGAGCCAGCAGGCTCTTTTCCGGAGCTACCTTGGACAGTGCGCTGTAGTCGATGACGGACATACCGCGACGGCCCGGAGTAGTCGGCTTGTAATTCTTGATAGCCATTCTATTCACTCTCCTATATTCAGGCTTTGGCTGGCCTGGCTTAGCGGAGGCACGCCCGCAGGCGTATGGGCCTCCATACATTGCCTTTGTATCTAATCGGTCAGATTAGAACATGCCGTCGAAGAACTCGATGGTCTTGGAGTCCTCGGTAAGGGTCACGACGGCCTTCTTCCAGTCGGAAGTGTAGCCCTCGAAGCGACCCATGCGGCGCTTCTTGCCCTTCATGCTGATGGTGTTCACCTTAGCGACCTTCACGCCGAAGATCTCCTCGCAGGCTTTGGCGATCTCGATCTTGTTGGCGCCGTCGGCCACGCGGAAGGTGTACTTCTTGTCGCCCAGCACGGACACGGACTTCTCCGTGATGACCGGGGCGAGGATAATGTCACGAGCGTTCATTATTTGTACACCTCCTCCAGCTGGGCTACAGCGTCCTTCACCACGATGAACTTATCGCAGTTGAGCACGTCGTAGACGTTCAGCGTGTTGACCAGAGCGGTCTTGACACCGGGGATGTTACGAGCGGACTTGATGACCTTCTCGTCCTTCTCCGGCAGAACCAGCAGCACCTTCTGATCGGCGGCCTTCAGGGCGCCCAGCATGGTGACGATGGTCTTGGTCTTGATCTCATCCAGCGTGAGCTTGCTCAGTACCAGCATTTCGCCGGCAGCCACCTTGGAGGAGAAAGCCGACTGCAGAGCCAGACGGCGCACCTTCTTGGGCAGAGCAAAGCGATAGCTGCGGGGCTTGGGGCCCAGCGCGATACCGCCGTGGGTCCACTGGGGAGCACGGGTAGAGCCCTGACGGGCGTGACCGGTGCCCTTCTGGCGCCAAGGCTTTCTGCCGCCGCCGGAAACCTCCGTGCGGGTCTTGGTAGACTGGGTACCCTGGCGCTGATTGGCCAGGTAGTTAATCACGGCGCTGTGCATGACCGCTACGTTGGGCTCAATGCCGAACACGGCATCGCTGAGCTCCAAAGAGCTGGTCTTGCGGCCGGACATGCTATAAACAGATACGGTAGGCATCAATTACTCCTCCTTTCTCAGGCTTTCTTGACGGTATCGGAGATGACTACGATGCCCTTGCGGGGGCCGGGGATGGCGCCCTTGATGGCGATCAGGTTGTTCTCCACGTCAATCTTCACGATCTCCAGGTTCTGCACGGTCACGCGCTCAGCGCCCAGATGGCCGGCGCCCTTCATGCCCTTGAACACCCGGGCGGGGTCGATGGGACCCTGGCCACCGGAGTGACGAGCCACAGGGCCGGTGCCGTGCGTTTCCTTCAGGCGGCCATAGTTCCAGCGCTTGATTACGCCGGCCTAGCCCTTACCCTTGCTGGTGCCCACCACGTCGATGTGGTCGCCCACAGCGAAGGTGTCCACCTTGATGATGTCGCCCACGTTCACCGCGTCGCAGTCCTCAAAGCGGAACTCGCGCAGGGTGCGCTTGGGAGCCACGTCGGACTTGTCGAAGTGACCCTTCATGGGCTTGTTGACCTTCTC
>JAZSOW010000026.1:0-3561 GCA_045537135.1 Acutalibacteraceae bacterium | reverse complement strand
CCGGCAAGGCCACCTTCTACATTGGCTTTGACCCCACCGCCGACAGCCTGCACGTGGGCCACTTTATGGCTCTGTGCCTGATGAAGCGTCTGCAGATGGCCGGCAACAAGCCCATCGCCCTATCGGCGGCGGTACTGCCATGATCGGTGGTCCTTCCGGCCGCAGCGATATGCGCTCTATGATGACCCGCGAGACCATCCAGCACAACTGCGAGTGTTTCAAGAAGCAGATGGAGCGCTTCATTGAGTTCGGTGAAGGCAAGGCTCAGATGGTGAACAACGCCGACTGGCTGCTGGATCTCAACTACGTGGAGGTTCTGCGGGAGGTGGGTGCCTGCTTCTCCGTCAACAATATGCTGCGCGCCGAGTGCTACAAGCAGCGTATGGAGAAGGGCCTGTCCTTCCTGGAGTTCAACTATATGATCATGCAGTCCTACGACTTCTACCGCCTGTATCAGACCCACGGCTGCAACCTGCAGTTCGGCGGTAACGACCAGTGGAGCAATATGCTGGGCGGCACGGAGCTCATCCGTCGCAAGCTGGGTAAGGATGCTCACGCTATGACCATCACTCTGCTGCTCAACTCCGAGGGCAAGAAGATGGGCAAGACCGCCAGCGGTGCCGTGTGGCTGGATCCCAACAAGACCTCCCCCTACGACTTCTACCAGTACTGGCGCAACGTGGCGGATCAGGACGTGCTCAAGTGTATCCGTATGCTCACCTTCCTGCCCATCGAGGAGATCGATAAGATGGATGCCTGGGAGGGCAGCCAGCTGAACACCGCCAAGGAGATCCTGGCCTACGAGCTGACCAAGCTGGTGCACGGCGAGGAGGAGGCCGAAAAGGCGCAGCAGGCCGCGCGGGCGCTGTTCTCCGGCAACGGCAGCAATGCGGATATGCCCACCACCGCCGTGGAGCTGGGGGACGGTATGGGTCTGCTGGATATGATGGTGCTTATCGGTCTGACCCCCTCCAAGGGTGAAGCTCGCCGTCTGGTACAGCAGGGCGGCGTGTCGGTCAACGATCAGAAGGTCACCGACCCGGCCACCGTTATCACCGCCGCCGATTTCACCGACGGCGAGCTGGTCATCCGTAAGGGCAAAAAGGTATTCCATAAGGTTACCATCGGGTAAACAGTAAACAGCCGCTCATGTGAGCGGTTGTTTTTTGTGAAAAGCTTTCCAATTTAACTCTTTACATTGTGAAAGTATTCGTGTACAATAGATGAGAACGATAACTACCGGAACGGAGGCACTTGTTTTGAATTACAAGATCAAAAGCCCGGAAGCGGATTTTCTGTTTAAGGCCGTTTTGCAGCTCAAGGACCTGGACGAATGTTACAAGTTCTTCGAGGATCTGTGCACCGTCCCTGAGATCAAGGCCATGTCCCAGCGCATCGTGGTTGCCAAGATGCTCAGCGATAAGCGGGTATACAGTGATATTGTCAAGCAGACGGGGGCGTCCACGGCCACCATCAGCCGGGTCAACCGCTCGCTGGAATATGGCTGCGATGCCTATCCGATGGTGTTCTCCCGTATGGACGAGGCCAAGGAAGAGCAATGAACGGTTACGGAGATTTCGCCGCCTTCTACGATGCCTTGACCGAGGATGTGGACTATGCCGCCTGGGCAGACTATCTGCTGGCGGTCATCGCCCGCCACGGGGGCAAGGCGGAGCAGGTGCTGGATCTGGCCTGCGGCTCGGGCAGCCTGTCCCTGGAACTGACCGCCCGCGGCACGGAGGTCATCGGCGTGGACGGCTCGGCGGATATGCTGGCCGTGGCGATGGAGAAGGCTGCCGAGGCAGGGGAGGACGTGCTGTTCCTTTGCCAGGATATGCGGGCGCTGGATCTGTACGGCACGGTGGACAGCGCCGTTTGCCTGCTGGATAGTCTCAGCCATATCCTTGACACCGCAGATCTCAGGGAGATCTTTCGCCGCCTGGGGCTGTTCATCGCCCCTGACGGTCTCTTGGTGTTTGACGTGAATACCCCCCACAAGCACGCGGTGACACTGGGAGATAACGCCTTTGTGTATGAACTGCCGGAGTTTCTCTGTGTGTGGCGCAATCGCTATTACCCCGCCACGGGCGAGGTGGCAATGCAGTTGGATTTCTTCCTGGAGGAGGATGACGCCTACCAACGATATACCGACGAGGTGCGGGAGCGGGCGTATTCTATGACCACCTGGAAGCGCCTGCTGGCCGAGGCGGGCTTTGACCTGCTGGCGGTGTACGGGGAGCGGGATTTTGATGCCCCCGCGGCGGATGCCGACCGCTGGGTGTTTGTGGCGCGCAACCGCGCCATTTGTCAACAGAACGGAGCGTAAGTAATTATGGGTAAACTTGTTCGTTGCCTGACCCGTGACGCCACGGTGATGGCTATGTTTTTGGATTCCAAGGATATCGTGTCGGAGGCGGAGCGCATCCATCAGACCTCGGCGGTGACCACCGCCGCCCTGGGGCGGCTGCTGACGGCCGCCTCTATGATGGGCGTCATGCTCAAGGGTGAGCACGAATCTCTCACCCTCAAGCTGGCGGGCGGCGGCCCTGCCGGCACGGTGATGGCGGTGTCCGACAGCCACGGCAACGTGCGCGGCTACGTGCAAAACCCGGTGGTGGAGATCCCTCTTAAGCCCAGCGGCAAGCTGGACGTGAGCGGCGCCGTGGGTGTGGACGGTCAGCTGTACGTGATGCGGGAGACCGGTGCGGCGGAGCCGTACATCGGCTGCATCCCGCTGGTGTCAGGGGAGATCGCGGAGGATATCACCAATTACTACGCTACCAGCGAGCAGACCCCTACGGTATGCGCCCTGGGCGTGCTGGTCAACCCCGACTTGACGGTGCAGGTGGCGGGTGGCCTGCTGCTGCAACTGTTGCCTTTCTGCCCCTCCGATGTGATCGATAAGGTGGAGCAGAACGTACAGAAGCTGCGCCCCGTGACCACCATGCTGGCCGAAGGGATGACCCCTGAGGAGATCCTGGCCGTGGCGCTGGATGGGATGCCCTTTGACGTGCTGGACACCTACGATACTGTTTATCGTTGCGCCTGCTCCCGCCGCAAGGTGGAGGGTGCCCTGCTGGCCTTGCCTGCCGACGAACTGCTAGATCTGCCGGATGAGAACGGCATGGCAGAGGTCACCTGCCGGTTTTGCGATAAGGTATACCGCTTCACCAAGGACGACCTGACGCAACTTTCCAAACGCCGGGGGGAGTGATTTCTCCGGCGTTTGCTGCATAGTATGGTATGGTGGATAAAATTCTTTCTAAAACAGGAAAAAACCTCTTGACAAACAGCCGACGCTGGTGTATGATAGACAGCGTCGCCGGAACGCGACGGAAGGTATGGAAGCATAGCTCAGCTGGTAGAGCACCTGCCTTACAAGCAGGGGGTCACAGGTTCGAGCCCTGTTGTTTCCACCACTTTTGGTATCTGGCCCGGTAGTTCAGCTGGTTAGAACGCTAGCCTGTCACGCTAGAGGTCGACGGTTCGAGCCCGTTCCGGGTCGCCAAATTTGCCCAGATAGCTCAGTTGGTAGAGCAGTGGACTGAAAATCCACGTGTC
>JAZSOW010000077.1:0-8455 GCA_045537135.1 Acutalibacteraceae bacterium | reverse complement strand
AGCTCACCATGCATGAAAAGCAGAAGCTGTCCATCACCTTCGCTGAGCTGGTTTACAACGGCCTGTGGTTCTCCCCCCTGCGGGAAGCCCTCTCCGCCTTCGTTGGCAAGACCCAGGAGAAGGTCACCGGCAAGGTGAAGCTCAAGCTCTACAAGGGCAACATGATCAACGCCGGTGTGTGGAGCCCCTATTCCCTCTACAGCGAGGAGATCGCCACCTTCGGCGAGAGCGACTACGACCAGACCGATTCCGCCGGGTTTATCAACCTGTACGGTCTGCCCATCAAGGTGCAGGCCATCGTGGACGGCAAGAAATAATCCATACAACGTGGCAGGCGGGGTTTCCACCTCCTGCCACATTGCCGTTTAGTTAGGAGTGTAAGATATGGCAAAGATGTGGGCCGGTCGTACCGACGGCAGCACCGACAAGTTGGCGGATGACTTCAATTCCTCCATTCATTTTGACAGCCGGATGTACCGGCAGGATATCCGAGGCAGCATGGCCCACGCCGCCATGCTGGGCGCGCAGGGGATCATTACGAAGGCCGAGGCCGATACCCTCATTGACGGTCTGCAAGGGGTACTGGATGACCTGGAAAGCGGCACCCTCACCTTCGATATGACCTGCGAGGATATTCATATGTTCGTGGAGCAGGTGCTCACCGAACGGCTGGGGGATGTGGGCAAAAAGCTGCACACCGCCCGTAGCCGCAACGACCAGGTAGCCCTGGATCTGCGCATGTATCTGCGGGATGAGTGCGACACCCTCACCGCCCTTGTGCGGGAGCTGGTGGCGGCGGTCACCGAGCAGGCGGCGGCACACAAGGCCACCATCCTGCCGGGCTACACCCATCTGCAGCGGGCACAGCCCATCACCTTTGGCCATCACCTCATGGCCTATGCCATGATGCTCATCCGCGACCTTGGCCGCCTGGCGGATACTAAAAAGCGGATGAACCTCTCCCCCATCGGCTGTTGCGCCCTGGCGGGCACCACCTATGACACCGACCGCCGCTTTGAAGCAAAAAAGCTTGGTTTTGACGGCATCTGCCTCAACAGCCTGGACGGCGTGTCCGACCGGGACTTTTGTGTGGAGCTGATGAGCACCCTGTCCATCCTGATGATGCACCTGTCCCGCTTTGCGGAGGAGGTCATCCTATGGTCCAGCTGGGAGTTCAAGTTCGTGGAGCTGTCCGACAGCTTTACCACCGGCTCCTCCATCATGCCCCAAAAGAAAAACCCCGACATGGCGGAGCTGGTGCGAGGCAAGACCGGGCGGGTGTACGGCGATCTGATGGCTCTGCTCACCACCCTCAAGGGCCTGCCCTTGGCCTACAACAAGGATATGCAGGAGGATAAGGAAAGTGTCTTTGACGCCTGCGATACAGTGAAGATGTGCGTCCAGGTGTTTACCGGCATGGTGCGCACTATGGCAGTGCGGGCAGATAACATGAAGCGCGCCGCCCAGACCGGCTTTATCAACGCCACCGACCTGGCGGATTATTTGGTCAAGAAGGGGCTACCATTCCGCTCCGCCTACAAGATCTCCGGGCAGATCGTGGCTCGTTGCATCGCCGATGGGCTGGTGCTGGAGACCCTGCCCCTGGCGGTGTACAAGGAATACAGCGACCTGTTTGAGGAGGACGTGTTCACCGAGATTGCTTTGGACACCTGTGTGGAAAAGCGCATCAGCGAGGGCGGCACCTCCGTGGGCTCGGTAGAAGCCCAAATCCAGTATGTGAAAGAGACGTTAGCCATATGACGAAGGTATTTATTGACGGCAGCGCCGGCACCACCGGCCTGCGGATACATGAACGGCTGGCAGGGCGGAAGGAGCTGACCTTCCTCACCCTGCCGGAGGAATTACGCAAGGACACCGAGGCCCGGCGCGCGGCACTAAACGAGGCGGATATCGCCTTCCTGTGCCTGCCGGATGCCGCCGCCGTAGAGGCGGTAGCCCTGGTGGATAACCCCTGCACCGCCATTATCGATACCTCCACTGCCCACCGCACGGCGACGGGCTGGACCTACGGCTTCCCGGAGCTGACCGGAGCAGAGGGGGTCCGCACCTCCAAGCGCATCGCCAACCCCGGCTGTCACGCCAGCGGCTTTGTGGCACTGGTGGCACCCCTAGTCAAAGCGGGGCTGTTGGCGGCGGAGGCCCGGCTTACCTGCTTCTCCCTGACCGGGTACTCCGGCGGGGGCAAGAAGATGATCGCCGACTATGAAGCCGCCGACCGGGATCCCCTGTTGGGGGCTCCCCGCCAGTATGGGCTTGCCCAACAGCACAAGCACCTGCCGGAAATGGCGGCGGTGTGCGGGCTGACACACGACCCGGTGTTCTGCCCCATCGTGGGGGATTTCTACAGCGGCATGGAGGTCACCGTGCCCCTGTTTGCCACAGATCTTAAGGGCACCGCCGACGATATTGTGGCGGCCTGGAAACAGCAATACACCGGCAAGCTCGTCCACGTGGACGAGGGCGCAGACGAGGGAGGCTTCCTCTCCGCCGCGGCCTTTTCCGGCCGGGACGATATGCAGCTCACCCTCTGCGGCAACAGCGACCGGCTGCTGCTCACCGCCCGGTTTGACAACCTGGGTAAGGGCGCATCCGGTGCCGCCATTCAGAACATGAACATTCTGCTCGGCGCGGACGAGACCGCCGGGCTGACCATCGGAGGATAAGGACATGAAGATCATTACCGGCGGCGTATGTGCCGCTAAAGGCTTTACCGCGGGCGGCATCCATTGCGGCATCCGCAAGAACCGCCAAAAGCGGGACCTGGCACTGATCGTCAGTGAGGTGCCGGCGGCGGCGGCGGGGGTGGACACCACCAACCTGGTAAAAGGGGCCCCCCTCACCGTCACCAAAAACCATCTGCAGGACGGCATGGCACAGGCGGTCATCTGCAACAGCGGCAACGCCAACACCTGCAATGCCGACGGCATCGAGATCGCCGAGGCCATGAGTGCCGCGGTAGCCAAGGAGCTGGGCATCAAGGCCGACGATATCGTGGTGGCCTCCACCGGCGTCATCGGCCAGCCTCTTAACTTAGAACCCATCGTCACCGGCATCCCCGCGCTGGTAGCGGGGCTGTCCACTGACGGTGGTGACGCCGCCGCGGAGGGCATCATGACCACCGACACGGTGAAAAAGGACGTAGCCGTGGAATTCGAGATTGGTGGCAAGACCTGCCGTATCGGCGGCATTGCCAAGGGCAGCGGCATGATCCATCCCAACATGGCCACCATGCTGGTGTTCATCACCACCGACGTGGCCATTGCCCCCGCCTTGCTACAGAAGGCCCTGTCCACCGACATCGCTGACACCTTCAACATGGTCAGCGTGGATGGGGACACCTCCACCAACGACATGGTCACGGTGCTTGCCAATGGCATGGCCGGCAACCCGGCGATCACCGCCGAGGGAGAGGATTTTGCCACCTTTATGAAGGCGCTGAACACCGTCACCGTCAACCTGTGCCGCATGATTGCCGGAGACGGCGAGGGTGCCACCAAGCTGCTGGAGTGCGCGGTCACCGGGGCTCCCGACGTAGCCACCGCCAAGACGGTGGCTAAGAGCGTCATCTGCTCCTCCCTGCTCAAGGCCGCCATGTTCGGTGCGGATGCCAACTGGGGCCGGGTGCTGTGTGCCATCGGCTACAGCGGTGCCGATGTGGATGTGAACAAGGTAGACGTGGCGTTCCGCTCTGCCAAAGGCACTGTGGCGGTATGCAAGGACGGCGCAGGCATCCCCTTCTCCGAGGAGATTGCCAAGGAGATCTTGCTTCAGAAGGAGATCGACATCCTGGTGGAACTGAACAGCGGCTCTGCCGCCGCCACCGCCTGGGGCTGTGACCTGACCTACGATTACGTGAAGATCAACGGCGATTATCGCACCTGATCGAAAGAGGGATAACGAGATGGATAACCATTTTTCCAATGCGCAGAGGGCCGAGGTGCTCACCCAGGCCCTGCCCTATATCAAACGCTATAACGGCAAGATCGTCGTGGTAAAATACGGCGGCAATGCTATGATCAACGAACAGCTCAAGCAACAGGTGATGGAGGACATCGCCCTCTTATGGCTCATCGGCGTCAAGGTGGTGCTGGTGCATGGGGGCGGCCCCGAGATCAGCGAGACCATGAAGAAGCTGGGCAAGGAAGCGGTGTTCGTGGATGGTCTGCGGGTCACCGATAAAGAGACCGTAGACATCGTGCAGATGGTGCTGGCGGGCAAGGTGAACAAGACCCTGGTAAACCTCCTGCAGATGAAGGGCGGCCACGCGGTGGGTGTGTCCGGCATCGACGGCGGCATCATCGAAGCCAAGGTGAAGGACGAGCGGCTGGGCTATGTGGGAGAGATCACCAAGATCCGCACCCAGCCCATCACCGACCTGCTGGAGAAAAACTACATTCCGGTAGTCTCCACCGTAGCCAGCGACCGGGAAGGCAACACCTTCAACATCAACGGCGACACGGCGGCGGCCTACATCGCTGGGGCACTGGGGGCAGAGCGTCTCATCATGATGACCGACATTGCCGGCATCCTCAAGGACAAGGACGACCCCTCCACCCTCATTCCGGAGCTGACCATCGACCAGGCGCGGGCGCTGTACGACGAGGGCGTCATCTCCGGGGGTATGATTCCCAAGGTGGACTGCTGTATTGAGGCCATCCACAAGGGCGTGCAGAACGTCATCATCATGGACGGCCGGGTGCCCCACTCCATTCTCATGGAGATCCTCACCGACGAGGGCGCGGGCACCATGGTCACGGGGGATTAAACAATGAGCATCATCGATATCGATAAGACCTATGTAGCGGGCACCTACAACCGCTTTCCGGTAGAGATCGTGCGGGGCTCCGGCTCCCTGGTGTACGACGAAAGCGGCAAGCGATACATCGACATGGGCTCCGGCATCGGCGTCACCGCCTTCGGCATTGCGGACGAGGCATGGCAGGCGGCGGTCACCCAACAGCTCTCTCAGGTGCAGCATATGTCCAACCTGTATTACACTGCCCCTTGCGCTAAGCTGGCCCGGCTTCTGTGCGAGCGTACCGGCATGAAGAAGGTGTTCTTTGGCAATTCCGGTGCCGAGGCCAATGAGTGCGCCATCAAGGTGGCCCGCAAGTACGCCGCCGAGAAAAAGGGGCCGGAGTACAACGTCATCGTCACCCTGGAAAACAGCTTCCATGGGCGCACCCTCACCACCTTAGCGGCTACCGGGCAGGAGCACTACCACGAGCTGTTCCAGCCCCTGACCCCCGGCTTCATTCACGTCCCTGCCGGGGATGTAGCGGCCTTCCGAGCGGCACTTGCTCAGTATAAGGTGGCAGGCATCCTGTTGGAATGTGTGCAGGGCGAAGGCGGCGTCATTGCCCTGGAGCCCGCCTACGTGCAGGCAGTAGCCAAGCTGGCCGCCGACAATGACATTGTGCTGATGGTGGACGAGGTGCAGACCGGTAACGGACGCACCGGCACTCTGTATGCCTATATGCAGTACGGCATCACCCCCGACGTGGTTACCACGGCTAAGGGGCTGGGCGGTGGCCTGCCCATCGGGGCGGCTCTGCTGGGAGAAAAAGTGCAGAATGTACTGGGCTTTGGCGATCACGGCTCCACCTACGGCGGCAACCCGGTGTGCTGTGCCGGTGCCTACAACGTGCTTAGCCGCATTGATGATGCGTTGCTGGGCGAGGTCAAGGAAAAGAGTGCCTACGTGTTCGAGCAGCTTTCCGGTGCCCCCGGTATCAAGAGCGTATCCGGCCTGGGGCTGATGATCGGTATTGAGACCGAGAAGCCGGCGGGCGAGGTGCTGAAGGCCTGTATGGACAAGGGCGTGCTGTGCCTCACCGCTAAGCATAAGCTGCGGCTGCTGCCGGCACTGAATATCCCTATGTCCATACTGACAGAGGCGGTGGGCGTGATCCTGGCCGCCTGTAAGGAGTAAATGCTATGAACTTGAAAAATCGTTCCTTCCTCAAGCTGTTGGATTTCACCCCCGCGGAGATCGAGGGGCTTATCGATCTAGCGGCCGAGCTGAAGGCGAAGAAAAAGGCCGGTATTCCCCATCGTCTGTGCGAAGGCAAGAGCATCGCCCTGGTGTTTGAAAAGACCAGTACCCGCACTCGTTGCGCCTTTGAGGTGGCGGCGGCGGATCTGGGCATGCATCCCACCTATCTGGATCCCTCCGGATCCCAGATCGGCAAGAAGGAAAGCATCGCCGACACCGCCCGGGTGCTTGGCCGGATGTTTGACGGCATCGAGTACCGGGGCTTCGGCCAGGAGATCGTGGAGGAGATGGCGGCCTACGCCGGGGTGCCGGTGTGGAACGGCCTGACCAACGAGTTCCATCCCACCCAGATCTTAGCCGACTTCCTCACCATCCGGGAGCACCACGGCTCTCTTAAGGGCAAGAAGCTGGTGTACATGGGGGATGCCCGGTACAACATGGGCAATTCTCTCATGGTGGGCTGTGCCAAGATGGGGATGCACTTTGTGGCCTGCGCGCCCAAAGCCTACTTCCCCGACAAGGCCCTGGTGGAGACCTGCCAGGCGGTGGCCGCCGAGACCGGGGCTACCTTGGAATTTATCGAAGATCCTATGGAGGCCACCCGGGGTGCGGATGTGATCTACACCGACGTGTGGGTGTCCATGGGGGAGCCCGCCGAGGTGTGGCAGGAGCGCATTGAACAGCTCTCCCCCTACCGGGTGACCAAGGCGCTGATGGACAATGCCGGCAAACAATGCCGCTTCATGCACTGCCTGCCCGCCTTCCACGATCTCAAGACCACCATCGGCAAGGAGATCTACGAGAAATTCGGCATCGACTGTATGGAGGTTACCGACGAGGTGTTCGAGAGTGAGCAGTCCATCGTCTTTGACGAGGCGGAAAACCGTATGCACACCATCAAGGCGGTCATGGCCGCCACCCTGTAAAGAAGCATCGCCGCCCCGACATGTTTGTGTCGGGGCGTTTTTTTGCCGGGTAAACTGACGATTTTCCGGTTGCAAGCGGTGATTTTTGTGGTATACTGAAATTACAGACCAGTCAAAAGGAGCTGTTGTTTATGAACACCACCATGACGGCCTATGCCGCTTTTGGCCCGGACCGCATTGAGAAGATCACCCTGCCGGTGCCGGAGCCGGACGACTATGAGGTGCTGGTGAAAAACGAGGGCTGTGTTTTCTGCAACACCACCGATAAGATGGTCATCGAGAATCTGTATGCCACTAAGGATTACCCGGTGCTGTTCGGACACGAAAATTTCGGGCGGGTAGTCAAGCTGGGCAAAAAGGTAAAAAACTTTGCCTTGGGAGATCGGGTCATCTGCGCCAATGCCATCGTCAAAGGCTACAATGGGGAATGCTATTCCTCCTGGGGCGGCTTTGCCGAGTACGGCATTGCCGGAGACCTGCAAGCCTATCGGGAGGATGGTGGTATACCGCGGGACAAGAACCGCTACCGTGGCCGATATTATGCCAACTGTGTGATCCCGGGAGATTTTTCCTATGAAAAAGCCTGCCTGGCGTTCCCCTTAGCCGAGGCGGCCAGTGCCGTCCGGCAGGTAGGCGACCTGACCGGTAAGACGGTGGTGGTCATCGGCACCGGTATCGTGGGGTATTTCTTCACCTTCTTTGCCAAGACCTACGGCGCCGCCCGGGTGATCTGCCTGGGACGGCGGCAATCCCGCCTGGAGATCGCCGCTAAAGCCGGGGCTGACGAGACCTACATCGATGTGGCCGAAGCCACGGCGGCCATCCGACGGGGTGGTGGCGCTCACGTGGTGTTCGAGTGCTCCGGCAACCACCGGGCGATGGAAAACGGCCTGCCATATCTCAATGAAAACGGCCTGCTCGCCACCTTCGCGGTGCCGAAGGAGCCCTATGCCATCGACGTGCGCAAGTGTCCCCGGGTCTTCTCCCATCAGCGGCTGAAGCCGGACGTGCCCGCCGCCATTGGTGAGGTGTGCGACCTGTTGCGGCAGGACAAGGTGCCGGTGGAGGTGTTCCTCACCCATCGCTGGCGCTTCGATCAGGTGCCAGAGGGGTACGCCGCCGTGCGCCGGGGGGACGTGGTGAAAGGCCTTGTGGTGATCGACCCGTAACCCGAAGAAAAGTAGTTTGTAGATAACCACGCGCCCCCGGCACTCCTATGAGTGCCGGGGGCGGATTTGTTGGAGAAAAAAGAATAAATGTTCGGGTTTTTCTTTACATTTTTTATTCTTCGTGGTACACTATTATAAATGCTGAAAAAGGAGGGCGGGAGCCGATGGATCACTTTGAACTGGTATCAAAATATAAACCAACAGGCGACCAGCCCGAGGCAATCGACAAGCTGGTGGAAGGCTTAAACCGCGGAGACAAGGAGCAAGTCCTGCTGGGCGTCACCGGCTCCGGCAAGACCTTCACCATGGCTAACGTCATCGCCCGGGTCAACCGTCCCACCCTC
>JAZSOW010000066.1:0-10180 GCA_045537135.1 Acutalibacteraceae bacterium | reverse complement strand
AATATGGAAATAGGCAGGCTGTCGCCATCCATCTTGCCCACGGGCTTCATGATGCCGTCGACCATCTTGACCAGCTTCGCGGGACCGTTCTCGGTCTCGGCAACAGCCTTGTCCTCGGCGGTGGCCCAATCGGCGGGCACGTCGATCTTAACAAAGGCGGTAGCACCGGCGTCGATGGCCTTGTGATTCATATCCACGATGTCCTGACCCTTCTTCAGATAGGACTTGGTGGCAGCATCCTTCATATACTGGATGGCATCCTCCTGAGGCATGACCTTCGCCAGGGTGAAGAACGCAGATTGCAGGATGGTATTGGTACGCTTGCCCATACCGATCTGCTTAGCCAGGTCGATGGCGTTGATGGTGTACACCTGAATGTTGTTCTTGGCGATGTAACGCTTGGCCTCAGCGGGCATATGTTCATTGAGCTCCTCAGCGCTCCACTGGCAGTTAATCATAAAGATACCGCCGGGCTTCACGTCGTTGACCATCTTGTAGCCCTTGATAACATAGGACGGATTGTGGCAAGCCACAAAGTCGGCCTTGTTGATGTAGTAGGGACTCTTGATGGCCTTATCACCGAAGCGCAGGTGGCTGATGGTGATACCACCGGTCTTCTTGGAGTCGTACTGGAAGTAAGCCTGCACATACTTGTCGGTGTGGTCACCGATGATCTTGATGGAGTTCTTGTTGGCACCAACGGTACCGTCGCCGCCCAGACCCCAGAACTTGCACTCGATGGTGCCTTCCGCAGCGGTGTTGGGGGCTTCTTTCTCCTCCAAGGACAGACCGGTAACGTCATCCACGATACCGATGGTGAACTGAGCCTTGGGCGTATCCTTAGCCAGATCGTCGTACACAGCGAACACGCTGGAGGGCGGGGTATCCTTGGAGCCCAGACCGTAACGGCCACCGGTCACGCGGATATCGCCGCGGCCCTGAGTAGCCAGAGCGGTGACAACGTCCATGTACAGGGGCTCGCCCAGGGAGCCAGGCTCCTTGGTGCGATCCAGAACAGCGATCTTCTTAACGGTAGCGGGGATAGCGGCAGACAGCTTGTCAGCACAGAAGGGACGGTACAGACGGCACTTGACCAAACCGACCTTCTCGCCCTTAGCCATCATGTAATCGATGACTTCCTCAATGACATCGCAGATGGAGCCCATGGCTACGATCACGCGCTCGGCATCGGGAGCACCGTAGTAGTTGAACAGCTTGTAGTCGGTGCCCAGCTTGGCATTGACCTTGTCCATGTACTCCTCAACAATGGCGGGAACAGCCTCGTAGTACTTGTTGCAGGCCTCGCGGTGCTGGAAGAAGATGTCGCCGTTCTCGTGAGAACCACGCATCACAGGACGCTCGGGGTTGAGAGCGCGCTTGCGGAACGCCTCAACAGCGTCCATGTCGCACATCTCCTTAAGATCCTCGTAATCCCAAATCTGGATCTTCTGGATCTCGTGAGAGGTGCGGAAACCGTCGAAGAAGTTCAGGAAGGGAACGCGACCCTTGATAGCCGCCAGGTGCGCCACAGCGCCCAGATCCATAACTTCCTGGGTGTTGGTCTCAGCCAACATGGCAAAGCCGGTCTGACGGCAGGCGTACACATCAGAGTGATCGCCAAAGATGTTCAGCGCGTGAGAAGCCACACAGCGGGCAGACACGTGGAACACGCAAGGCAACAATTCACCCGCGATCTTGTACATGTTGGGGATCATCAGCAGCAGACCCTGCGAAGCGGTGTAGGTAGTGGTCAGAGCGCCGGCCGCCAAAGAGCCGTGCACGGTACCGGAAGCACCTGCTTCGGATTCCATCTCCGCCACCTTAACGGTGGTGCCGAAGATGTTCTTCAGACCAGCGGCAGACCACTGGTCAACGTAGTCGGCCATGGAGCTGCAAGGGGTGATCGGATAGATACCCGCAACCTCGGTAAACGCGTAGGATACGTGAGCCGCCGCGTTGTTACCGTCCATGGTCTTAAACTTTCTTGCCATAGAGATTGTCCTCCTTCTTAGGATTGAATTTGGTCACCATGCGCAGAGTAAGACGCTCTGTACATACCACTCGATATAATAGCACAATTAATTCTCAATGTAAAGTGGAAAAAGAAGAAAAATGTTAAAAAAACAACTATATATTGCGAAAATGTTCACGCCATCTCTTTATAAATCTCCTGCATGTACCGATCAACACTGGCAAGCTCGTCTGCACAGATCTTCAATTTCATACGATCGATCTCCACATTAGAGCGGTTGGACTTGTACAGCATCTCGTGCTCCAGGCTTGCCCAGGCATCCATGGCAACGGTGCGCAATTGAATCTCCACCGGTACCGTCTCCGTACGCAGGGAGGTCTGCACCGGCAAACAAATAACGATGTGAAGGCTACGGTAGCCGTTCTCCTTGGGAAGCTTGATATAATCCGCCACCCGCACAACCGTAAAGTTTTCCTGAGACATAATCAGCTCCGCCAAATGGTACACATCATCCACATAATTGCAGATGACCCGCACGCCGGCAACATCCCGCACATTCTCCCGGATGCCCTCCAGTGTCAGAGGATAGCCACGGCGGTGAGCCTTTTCCAGGATGCTGTCCACCGTCTTCATGCGACATTCCATGTGATGGATCGGATTGTGATCGTATTCCGTACGAAACTGATCGTCCATAAACTCCAAACGAGCGCACACATCACGCATGCCACCACGGTACAGCGTGATGAGGCGATGAAGCTGTTCATACAGCTCTCCGGGCACCTGCAAGCGGTTAGCGGCGGCATCCATTACCCGTTTGAAATCGCTGTACCGGGCTTTTTTCTCCAATATCAAATCAACACACCCTTATGTAATGTTTCTATGCGCAAGCATAGCAGTAAGAGATGTCCGGAATGTTAGCGGTTTGCGAATAAATTGTTAAAGCGTGGCCCGAATGATGGCACCCAGCTGGGCAAGATCGGCAGCAACTGCAAAGGCGCCCGCCCTCTCCAGCTCCTCTCTGTTGCCGTAGCCGTACAGCACCCCAACCGTGCGCAGGCCGCAGGCAGCGGCGCCGTCCACATCGTGATGGCGATCTCCTACCATCAGTGTATTTTCCGGCGTGATACCTGGGTTTTGCTCCATCACATACCGGATAACATCCGCTTTGGTGGGGCGGCTCTCCTGCAAGGTGTTTCCACCCACAAAATCGAAATACCGGTCAAGGCCGAAATGCGCTAAGATCTGCACCGTAAACTCCTCCGGCTTGGAGGTGGCGATCACCAGGCGATACCCTTCTTTGCGCAGGCTATTCAGCAGATCAGCAATGCCCGGGTATGGCCTGTTTTCAAACATCCCTACGGTAGAAAAGCGCTCTCGGTAATACAATAGGGCTTGCTGTGCCTGCTCCTGTGTCAGCCCATGATAGGCTTTAAAGGAAGGCACCAACGGTGGCCCGATGTACGGATACAGCTCCTCTCTGCTTTTGGGCTCCACGCCAAACTTGCGTAGGGCATAGCCAACGCAGTTGGTGATCCCCTCCCCCGGATCGGTCAGAGTGCCGTCTAAATCAAACAGGATATACCGCTCCAAATCGATCAACCCCTTTCCTTCTACTGCCATTTTACCAAAAGTCAACAGTCTTCGCAACTGTTTTGCATGGCTTTCACTTGCTATTAAGGGAAAACTATGTTAAAATACAGCTAGAGGCCTTATAATGTTGATAAAGGAGTCGTGTTTTATGGAAGCCATTTTTATTGTCCTTCTCATTCTAATCCTCGTCGTTTTACTAACCTGCATACGCATCGTGCCGCAGGCAAACGAGCACGTGGTTGAATTACTGGGTAAGTACCACTGCACATGGTCCGCGGGATTGCATTTCAAAATTCCGCTTATTGAGAAGGTGGCTCGCAAGATCACCCTCAAGGAACAAGTGCTGGACTCCCCTCCCCAGCCGGTCATTACCAAGGATAACGTCACCATGCAGATCGACACGGTGGTGTACTATCGCATTTTTGACGCCAAGCTGTACACCTACGGTGTGGTCAACCCGGTCAATGCACTGGCCAATCTGACCGCCACCACCCTGCGTAATCTAGTGGGCGAACTGGAGTTGGACGGCACCCTGACCTCTCGTGATACCATCAACGGCAAAATGACTGCTATACTGGATGATGCCACCGACCAGTGGGGCATTAAGGTAGGGCGTGTAGAGCTCAAAAACATCATTCCTCCCAAAGAGATCCAGATGGCCATGGAAAAGCAGATGAAGGCCGAGCGCGATCGCCGCGAGACCTTGTTGCAGGCGGAGGGGCACAAGGCTGCCGCCGTAACCCGCGCCGAAGGCGAAAAGCAGGCCGCCATCCTGGAAGCCGAGGGCATCCGCGACGCCACCATCGCCCGCGCAGAAGGCGAAGCAAAGGCGGTACTGCTGGCACGGCAAGCGGAGGCCGAAGGCATCCGACTGCTTCGCGAGGCCGGTGCCAATGCCGCTGTATTGGAGCTAAAGAAGTACGACGCCTTAGTGCGCATGGCTGATGGGCGCGCCTCTAAGATCATTATCCCTACCGACACGGTCAACGCCGTGACGCGAGATGTGCTGTTCAGCGAGGCCTCCGGCCTTGGCGACACCACCCCGCCTGACCGTTCCGTCGACCCGGAGATCAAAAAACCGGACGTGTGCTGTGACTAAACATCGAGAGGTAGTACCGTGATCGTTCTTATCAGTATTATCGGCAGCCTGTTGCTATTGCTGGTCCTGCTGTATCTCCTGGCCGTTTACCCCGGCAAGAACCGCAACACGACCCCCTTCGACCGGTTACCTTTCGCGCATCGGGGGCTATATGACAACACCCCTGCCCTGCCGGAAAACTCCCTGCCGGCCTTTCGCTTGGCGCGGGAAAAAGGCTATGGTGTGGAGTTGGACATTCAATTTACCGCTGATCGGCAGATCGTGGTATTCCACGACAAGGACCTTGCTCGCATGTGCGGGGTAGATCGGCGCGTGGATTCCCTTACCTATGAAGAACTGCAGCAGTACACCCTACTGGGCGGAGATGAACGCATCCCGCTTCTATCGGAGGTACTGGAAACGCTGCAGAATACACCGGTGGTGTGCGAAATTAAAAGTTACGGCCCTATTGGTGATACCACCTTGTGCCAGGCGGCCTTACCACAGCTCAAGGCCTATCCCGGAGCGCTGTGCGTTGAATCCTTTAATCCATTCATGATCCGCTGGTTTAAGCGGGAGTATCCCGCCATGCGGCGAGGGATTCTCTCCATGGTATTCAAAGAGGAAAACGAGGTCACCCCGGCACAGGGCTTTCTGCTGACGGCATTGCTCACCAACTTCCTCACCCGCCCCGATTTCATTGCTTTCAATCACGAGGATAAGCGCGCCTTTTCCTTCCGCGTATGCCGCCGACTGTTCCGTGTAACCACCATCGCCTGGACCATACGCAATGAGGAAGAAGAACGCCACACGAAGGACAGCTTCGACAACATCATCTTCGAGCATTACGAGCCTATTCACCAGCACAGGAGGGACAACCATGAATAAAAGGAAGGTAAGTCTCCTTCTCCTTTTGCTTCTACTGACAACCTCCGTCCTTGGCGGATGTGGCGAAAGGATGTCCTCCTCCTCCCTGCCGAACACCGGCACGAGCGAAAGCCGTACCAGCACCACGACCACGACGACCACGGCGGGCATGACAACCGTTACATTGGGAGATAATGACCCAGACAAGAACTACGGCACACCGGATATCCAGGTCACTTGGGACACTCAAAAGGCCGAGGATGTGCTGGCACTGATGAATGCGGCGCGAGCTAAAGAGGGGCTGGCTCCCCTCACCATGGACACCGGCGCTATGATGGACGCGGCGAAAACGCGCGCGCTGGATATCACCGTGACCTTTGATCATTACCGTCCCAACGGCGATGGCTTTTTCACGGTATACCAGCAATTCAACATTGATTATGCCGCCGCCGGAGAAAACCTGGCAGCCGGACAGCCCACCGCCGCCGTGGCTTTTCAGAGCTGGTGGAATTCCGAAACGCATAAGGCCAACATGATGAACAAGCATTTCACCCATGTCAGCATCGCCGCGATGACCTACAACGGCGAGCCGTTTTGGGTCCAGCTGTTCCGCAAGTAATCCATACAAATGAAAAGCCTCGCTTCCGGATGGTTTCCCGGAAGCGAGGCTTTTTTGATTAATACGTAGCATTTAATGTACGGCGCTTAGTTCCTTTTGCCGACTCTTGTTCCTTGTGCAAAGGTAATACACCGCATAGTACGCGACAATATACAGCAGAAAAAGGACTACGACCCCCAGCGGATAGAATACTGGGTGCCCGCCCACCAGATTATACAGAATATCGTACGGCGTACCATCCCCCTGCCTTAGGAACATGTAGTTGTAATCCAGCGTGCTATTAGCAATAAAGGCCGCAGCGCAGAAAACGAGCAGGATGCTGAAGGTAAGACCGATGTTCCGCTTTTTCATGCTCGCCATGCCGGAGATCAATATGTACAGCGAGGCGAAGCCGGCAATCGCATGGGTAATGCCTGACACCACATTAGTAAAGGAAAGCACCGGATAGGCATTATAGTTTTGTGCCGCGGCATAGGTACCGAGCAGCGCTCCCAGAATGCCGAAGATCGCTACAAAGTCCAACGACGCTTCCTTGATCCGTCCCTTGGAAAAGGCCGCAAGCGGAATGGTAATGAGCTGTATACTGCACAAAAACAGCGGTAACATCCGCACCCAGCTGGAAGGATCCTCTACGCAGCTGAATACGATCTTAAACAGCTCAAAGCCATCAATTAATAACGCCGCCACGATAAGCACAACGTTCTTCTTTTTAACATCTTCCCGGCGCAATCGGCGGCCAAACACAACCGCCAGCACCACCATCAGCACCATCAAGGCGGTAACAAACGCCAGATGCTGCCAGGACATAAAGCCTTCCGGCTCTCGGGCATACCCATTAATACCAAAAAACTCTGCCAACAAAACCACCCTCAACCCTCTAATTTGCGTCGTCCTTTGTCGTACACGGGTATTGTAGCATACAAGTCACTGTTTGTACAGAGATTTGTTACAGCCGATTTCCGACCGATAACGGCAAGGCGGCGCGACACAGAAAAACTGTACAGATTCATTTCGAGCAACCCCACGTATCCTCCCGGCTGTAGGTCTTACCCGCATACAGCCTGTTCCCCTCAAAATACCAACGATTCGCCTTGTCACCAAAGATGCCATACAGCATCTCAAACGCATTTTTGTTATCTTACCACATTTAAACACGCTTTGCAATCGTTCACGACAAAAACCCTCGTTCAAATGGAGCGTACCCATAAAAAAGAGCGAGCATGGCGGGCAGGAGAGATTGAGGGAAACTTCGACTTCTCTCCATTCCCTCACCCTATTTATATAGCGGTACATTCGACTATAAAAGACGCAGAGATGAGGAACACCCATCTCTGCGTCTTTATTGTGATAATGCGATTCATCATGCCAATCCCGCTAAGGGATTAATAAATGGATATATTCTCCGTTTCCGCCAGGATGGTGGCAAAATAGTATTCCGAGCTTTGGGCATAATTGAAAACACCGGTCTGGTTGTCCACGGCGATATAGCCTACCACGGACTCGCCCTTGACCAGCTCATACCATGTGGAATCTGCCCCCCCATATACAATGGCGTTGCCGCTGGTAGGCGCCTCTATGGGACGATACTTCAGGTCGGGATGCTTTTCGGTGAATTTCCAACCACTGTTGGAAAGAAGATCGATAATGGTATCGGTCTCACTTTTCAGAGTCTCCTGCGAGCTTTCGGTGTCTTCGGTAAAGCTACCCCCACCAATCGCCTTGGAGATGGTTCCATCGTCTGCCAAAGAATAGATAGCCTCCTCGTCGCCGATCTGATAGTACAGCAGTGCGGGAGAGACGTTGTCTTCTACGGCAATCGTGCCGCTTAACCGAGTTCCGTCAGACTTTACCATATCAAATTTGATCTTCAGCGTATCGGTCTCCAGCACAGTGGCAGGCGCTGACAGAAGATCGGCGCTTTGGCCTTCGGTCTTTTCGGTGTCCTTTTCATCGGTATCCTCTTTTACGTTGTCATCCTCATTATCGACGACAGTTGACGTCTTGTCTGGGTTGCTTTCTTTGTCGTCCTCGCCGCCGCAAGCGGTGAACAGAGACATAACCATCATCAGGGTAAGCAAAACGGCTAACAGCTTTCTCATTTTCGTCATCCTTTCCTTTGGTTGCATTGCAAAACTATTTGCAGACACAAGATTATCACATTTTGTGATATTTGTCAATATCTTATTTTGTGATAGTTCATAATAGAAGCGCAAAGGAGGCGGTATCATTCGTATCCGTGATCTTCGGGAGGATTCCGATCTAACACAGCAGCAGGTAGCCGATTTTCTCCACATCCGTCAGAACACATATTGTCAGTACGAAACAGGCAATCGACAGATCCCCTTGGATCTGCTGATAGCGCTTGCGTATTTTTACAATACGTCCACCGATTATCTGTTAGGGATTACCGACAATAAAGCGCCGTACGCGCGCAAGAACAAAACCACAGCCACCCATTGATGGAAGATCGGCCACGCGTCTTCGCCTCTCAATCCTATAAAAAATGCCTGATTAGTCTTCTTAACCAATCAGGCGTTGTTTTTTGGTACGAGGACTTTGAATGGTTTTGCGCCCCCACCTCTGCGTATCGCAATCTCTACACGCAAAACTTTTACAAGTCCTTCGGACTTGTAGAGGTTCTGCGTCGCCCAGTCCCTGCATGAAAATAACAGAGACGGGCAAAAGCCCATCTCTGTTATTTTGGTGCACCTGAGCATTCTATAATCGAACCGTTTACTTCTTTTAGAGTCACGGTTTTCTCGTTCCCTTGTTTTTGCTTGGTGAATTTATAGAATTAGTCCTCTACTCTAACGACAATGTTATTCATAGATTTTACTATACAGCCGGCTGGGATCACGCCTCTTAAAGAGCATACAGGATATACAGAGGTGTTTCTACCGATCACGGTACCTGGATTTAAGACACAGCCTGAACCTACATCGGCATAGTCAGCAAGAATTGCACCGATTTTACGAAGCGCTGTGTTGTAATCCCTGTCACCGTGTATTACAACAGGCTTTTTGTCGGTCTTCAAATTAGAACAGATCGAGCCGGCTCCCAAGTGGGCAAAATTACCCATTACGGAGTCGCCTACATAGTTATAGTGCGGTGCCTGAACTTTTTCGAGTAAAATGCAGTTTTTAAACTCGGAAGAATTACCGAGCACACAGTTCTCGCCTGTGATTACACTGCCTCTGATAAATGCACCCGGACGGACCTCTGAACCTGATCCTATAATGGCCGGTCCCTCAATAGTAGCAGTGGGATATATCTTAACATTCTCGCCTATAAGCACATTATCGGAATATTTTGTATACCCCGCTATACCTTTTTCTATAAGAGAAAGTATATATTCCTTGATTTTCGGAAGCATTTCCCACGGATATTCGCAGGAGTTAAAAAGGGGTGCAAGATATTCGGTGGTACAGTTAAAAAGCTCGTTGGTTTTAACCTGTTTATTCACTTAAATGACCTCTTTCGATTACAACTTTTTCTATCATATCAATATATTTGTCGCATAACTCTTCGCTTTCTGCCTCAACCATTATGCGAATTACCGGCTCGGTGCCACTTTGACGGAGTAATGCTCTGCCCTTGCCGCCAATAAGCTTCTCGACCTCTTCCTTAGAAGCCAAAACAGCCGCGTCATTTAGAACAGCCGTCTTATCCTTAACACGAAGATTTTTCATCTTTTGAGGATAGAGCGCAACGGGTTCTGCAAGCTCACAGAGGGAAAGTTTAGAATCACAAACTTCTTCAGCCAACATAATTGCTGTTAAAATGCCATCACCGGTGGTAGCGTATTTTTTTAGAATAATATGACCTGACTGCTCGCCGCCTAAGGAATAACCATTCTTCTGCATACATTCATAAACAAAGCGGTCGCCAACGGTGGTTTGTACGCATTTAATGCCTATCGCTTTGAGGGCAGAAACAAAGCCGCTGTTAGACATAATGGTTGCTACAACGGTGTTATCGTTCAGCATACCTCTGTTTTTGAGGCGCTTTGCCAATATATACATAATAGTGTCTCCGTCTAAGTCGGAGGCCAAGG
>JAZSOW010000009.1:0-5499 GCA_045537135.1 Acutalibacteraceae bacterium | reverse complement strand
CGCTGTAGAGGGAATAGGGGCTCCACACACCGGCGTTGATCATGTTGCCCTTGTAGAGCTTGAGCTTCACCTTGCCGGTGACCTTTTCCTGGGTCTTGTCCACAAAAGCAGACAGCGCCTCCCGCAGGGGGGTAAACCACTGGCCGTTGTACACCAGCTCCGCGAAGGTGATGGACAGCTTCTGCTTCTCGTGCAGGGTCATCTTGTCAAGGCAGATCGACTCCAGCACGCTGTGGGCCTTGTATAGGATGGTGCCGCCGGGGGTCTCGTACACGCCGCGGCATTTCATACCCACCAACCGGTTTTCCACGATGTCGATGATGCCGATGCCGTTGGCACCGCCGATCTCATTGAGCTTAAGAATGATCTCCTTGGCAGTCATGCGCTCGCCGTCCAACGCCACCGGGATACCCTCCTCAAAGTCCAGGGTCACATAGGTGGGCTTGTCGGGGGCGGCAATGGGGGACACACCCATCTCCAGGAAGCCGGGTTTCTCGTACTGAGGCTCGTTGCCGGTGTCCTCCAGATCCATGCCCTCATGGGACAGGTGCCACAGGTTCTTATCCTTGGAATAGTTGGTCTCCCGGTTGATCTTCAGAGGGATGTTGTGCGCCTCGGCGTACTCGATCTCCTCCTCGCGGGACTTGATATCCCACTCACGCCAGGGGGCGATGATGGGCATATTGGGGGCAAAGTGCTTGATAGCCAGCTCAAAACGCACCTGGTCGTTGCCCTTGCCGGTGCAGCCGTGGCAGATGGCGTCCGCGTTCTCCTTGATAGCGATGTCCACCAGGCCCTTGGCGATACAGGGGCGCGCATGGCTGGTGCCCAGCAGGTAGTCCTCATACACCGCACCCGCTTTCATGGTGGGGATGATGTAGTCGTCCACATACTCGTCGGTGAGATCCAGCACGTACAGCTTGGAGGCGCCGGTCTTGATGGCCTTTTCCTCCAGCCCCTCCAGCTCGTCTGCCTGTCCCACGTTACCGGAGACGGCGATGACCTCGCAGTTGTTGTAGTTTTCCTTCAACCAAGGGATGATGATGGAGGTGTCCAGGCCACCGGAATAGGCCAGCACCACTTTTTTAATGTCGTTTTTATTCATTATATTATCACTCCCGAATAAATATGCATAATTATACCCCGCCGCGACGGCTTTGTCAAGGGCTTTGTGCATTTTTGTTTTTTCATTGCGCATTTCTATGCAAGGTGTGGCAAATCCACAAGAAAACGCCCTATCGTTTGGCGGTTTTAACCATACAATTCGGAAGTTTTCCCCGGCGGCAAACAAAACCTCCGGGCATCGCTTTCCATAGGCGATGCCCGGAGGGAGAGGGCCTTGCGGCATACACGGCCAATAGATTTTATACATTTTATGTATAAAATTGCGATTTTGACGTGTATTTATGCGTTTCCGTTTGCGTCTTCCAGCGTTTTTAGGTCGAAGGGGGTGGACTGGTAGACAAAGTAGTTGAGCCAGTTAATGAACAGAAGACTGGCGTGGGCGCGCCAGGTGACCAGCGGTGCCTTGGCAGGGTCGTCGTCAGGGTAGTAGTTCTTGGGGACGTCAATGGGCAGACCGGCATCGGCATCCCGGCGATATTCCGCGTCCAGGGTCAGGGCATCGTACTCTGCGTGCCCCATGATGAAGAACTGCCGTCCCCCCAGCTTGGCAACGATATGTAGCCCTGCCTCCTTGGAGGATGCCAGTACCCGCAACTGCTCGCAGGCCTCCACGTCCTCCCGCTTCACATAGGTGTGGCGGGAGTGGGGGACATAGAACACGTTGTCAAAGCCCCGCAGCAGCATGGATTGGGGATAATCCGCCTTGTGGGGGAAAACACCGAACATTTTCTTGTCCAGCGGGTGTTTGTCAATACCATAGTGGTGGTACAGCCCCGCTTGGGCGCCCCAGCAGATGTGCATGGTGCTGTGTACGTGGGTCAGCGACCAGTCCATGATCTGGCACAGCTCCGGCCAGTAGTCCACGTCCTCAAAGGGCATATTTTCCACCGGGGCACCGGTGATGATCATGCCGTCAAAGTACTCCTCCCGGATATCCTCAAAGGTCTTGTAGAAGGCCAGCAGGTGCTCCCGGGCGGTGTTTTGGGACAGGTGGGTGCTGGTGCGGATGAGGGTCAGCTCGATCTGCAGAGGGGTGTTGCCCAGCAGACGAGAGAACTGGGTCTCCGTTTCGATCTTTTTGGGCATTAGGTTGAGTAGCAAAATCTTCAGCGGCCGGATATCCTGTGTGATGGCGCGTGTCTCGGTCATCACGAAGATGTTCTCCTCAGCCAGCGTTTTCACCGCCGGCAGGTCGTTGGGGATCTTGATAGGCATAGCGTATCCTCACTTTAACTTTTACATATTATCCAGTGCTTGCTTAATATCGGCGATCAGATCCTCGCTGTTTTCGATGCCGCAGGAGAAGCGCACCAGATCGGGGGATACCCCGGCGGCGGCCAGCTCCTCATCATTCATCTGCCGGTGGGTGGCGCTGGCGGGATGCAGACAGCAGGTGCGAGCATCTGCCACGTGGGTCTCGATGGCGGCCAGCTTCAGGTTTTTCATAAAGCGCTCGGCAGCCTGGCGGCCACCCTTAACGCCGAAGCTGACTACGCCGCAGCTGCCATTCGGCAGATATTTCTGTGCCAAATCATAGTATTTGTCGCCGGGTAGACCGGGGTAGGTGACCCAGGCGATGCGGTCATCGCTCTGCAGATATTCCGCTACCGCCTGGCCGTTTTCGCAATGGCGCTTGATGCGCACGTGCAGGCTCTCCAGGCCTAAGTTGAGTAGGAAGGCGTTTTGCGGCGCCTGGATGGAGCCCAGGTCACGCATCAGTTGAGCGGTGGCCTTGGTGATGTAGGCCCCCTCCAGGCCGAAGCGCTCGGTATAGGTCACTCCGTGGTAGCTGTCGTCGGGGGTGCACAGGCCGGGGAACTTGTCGGGATACTTGGTCCAGTCGAACTTGCCGGAGTCAACGATACAGCCACCTACCGCCGCGCCGTGACCGTCCATGTATTTGGTGGTGGAGTGGGTGACGATATCCGCGCCCCACTCAAAGGGACGGCAGTTGACCGGGGTGGCGAAGGTGTTGTCGATGATCAGCGGGACGCCATGGCGGTGTGCCGCATCGGCAAACTTTTCGATATCCAGCACCGTCAGCGCCGGGTTGGCGATGGTCTCGCCGAACACCGCCTTGGTGTTGGGGCGGAAAGCCGCATCCAGCTCTTCCTTGGTACAGTCAGGGGACACGAAGGTGAAATCGATGCCCATGCGCTTCATGGTGACGGCAAACAGGTTGTAGGTGCCACCGTAGATGGAGGAGGAGGATACCACATGATCTCCGCAGGACGCAATGTTAAAGACGGAATAGAAGGATGCTGCCTGACCGGAGGAAGTCAGCATCGCCGCTGTGCCGCCTTCCATCTCGCAGATCTTCGCCGCCACCGAGTCGTTGGTGGGGTTCTGCAGGCGGGTATAGAAGTAGCCGGAGGCCTCCAGATCAAACAGCTTGCCCATGTCCTCGCTGGTGGCATACTTAAAGGTGGTGCTTTGGATGATGGGGATCTGTCGCGGCTCGCCGTTGCCGGGGGTATAGCCGCCCTGCACGCATTTTGTCTCGATCTTGAAATCGCTCATGTTTATCTCTCCCATATCAATTCTTACTGTTCGAGAAATACGTTCTCCGCATTCTTAGATAGAATACCACGAAGTTCTTCATCGGTCAAGTCTAGATCCAGGAAAAAGGCCAGCTCGTTCTTCACATTCCACATGGGATAATCACTGCCGAACAGTACCCGGTCGGTGCCGTAGGCGCGGATAAACCGGCGGGCATCCTCGCGATTGAGCTTCCAAAAGCAGGAGGAGCAGTCTACATACAGGTTGGGTGTCCCCACCAGCTTTTCTACCGCTTCCTCCCACACGGAATAGCCGCCCAGATGGGCACCGATGACCGTCATCCCGGGGTAGGCCTTCAGCACCGGCAACAGCCGGTTAGGGTTGGAGTTGTCGTACCGCTTGTCACCGGTGTGCAACAGTAGTGGCAAGCCCTCCTGCTCGCACAGGGCGTACATGGCATGGTTGTGGGGGTTATCCAGCTTAAAATCCTGAATATCCGGGTGTAGCTTCACGCCGCGCAATCCAAGAGCCTTTAGGTGATGTACCTCGGCGGCCATGTCGGGGCAATCCGGATGGAGTGCCCCCAGACCGATAAAGGTGTCCGGATACTCCGCCACCGCCCCAGCGATGAATTCGTTGATGCTTCTCACCTGTTTGGGAGTGGTGGCCACGGAGTGGACCACGTAGCGGTCCACCCCTGCCGCTTTCCCCATCTCCAAAAGGTCGGGGACGGTGCCGACACCGGCGGCAATGGTGCCGTAGAACCGGTCGGTACCCGCCACCGCCTTTTGGGCGATCTTTTCCGGGTAAATGTGGCAATGGGCATCAATGACCGTATACTTATCCAATATCATGCTTCGCTCACGCTTTCAATCCTAACTTTTCTGCCGCGGCCTCCCGCATCTTATACTTAAGGATCTTGCCGGCGGCGTTCATGGGGAAGGCATCCACAAAGTCGATGTACCGGGGCACCTTGTGGCGGGCCATGTTGGCGTCGATGTAGTCCTTCATCTCTTGCTCGGTCATGGTCTCGCCCTCCTTGAGGATGATGCAAGCCATGATCTCCTCGCCGTACCGCTCATCCGGTACGCCGATGACCTGCACGTCCCGCACCTTGGGGCAGGTGTAGATGAATTCCTCGATCTCCTTGGGATAGATGTTCTCACCGCCGCGGATGATCATATCCTTGAGACGGCCGGTGATGAGGTAGTTGCCCTCCGGGGTGCGGCAGGCCAGGTCACCGGTGTGGAGCCAGCCTTCCGCGTCGATGGTGGCGGCGGTGGCCTTGGGCATCTTGTAGTAGCCCTTCATCAGGTTGTAGCCCCGGGCCACGAACTCACCGTTGACCCCATCGGGACAAACCTCCCCGGTCTCGGGATCCACGATCTTACATTCCACGTTGGCGAAGGCACTGCCCACCGTCTCGGTGCGCACCTCCAGGGAATCGTAGTAGCTGCTCATGGTGCAGCCGGGGGAGGCCTCGGTCTGTCCGTATACCGACACGATCTCCTTCATCCCCATACGACCGTTGGCGGCCTCTTTCATGAGATCGGCGGGGCAGTTAGCACCCGCCATGATACCGATGCGCATGTAGGAGAAATCCGTCTTTTCAAAATCCTCATGCTGCATCATGGCGATGAACATGGTAGGCACGCCGTTGAAGGCGGTGATGTGCTCGTTGTGCACGCAAGCCAGAGCCGGCTTGGGAGAGAAGTAGGGCAGGGGTAGCATGGTGGTGCCGTGGGTCATGGAGGCGGTCATGGACAGTACCATGCCGAAGCAGTGGAACATGGGCACCTGGATCATCATGCGATCCGCGGTGGACAGATCCATATGGTCGCCAATGTACTTGCCGTTGTTGACCACGTTGTAGTG
>JAZSOW010000011.1:0-12322 GCA_045537135.1 Acutalibacteraceae bacterium | reverse complement strand
ACTTGAATGTGCTGTGTGCTTGATTTCATTGTTTGTTTTCCTCATTTGTTAAAAACCTCCTTGATACTTTCGGTAATGCGGTCGCCAAACCATTTACCATTGTATCACGGAGGTTTTTCTCATGCTAAAGCTTTTTATCTTCCCCCAGTAAAACTGGGGGTTTATTTCCACGCCTAAAGGCACCAATAACAAGAAGGCTTGCCGCAATGGCAAGCCTTCTTGTTATCCTTTTCCAATCTTCCCTTCCCGGAACTGTTCGGCGAACCACACGTTGTCCAGGGTGAATTCCTTGCCGTTGAGGTATTCCAGCTCCTCAGCGGGGGCGGTGAAGGCAAACTTAAGCCGGTAGGAGCACAGCGCCTGCTTGTCAAAGCCGGTGCCCTTATTGAGGGCATTGGTGCCGTACTTGCCATCCCCCAGCAGTGGGTGCCCAATGCTGGCGAGATGGGCACGAATCTGATGGGTGCGGCCGGTAAGCAGGTGAATTTCCAACAGGCTCAGTCCATCGTGGGACTCCAGCACCCGGTAGCGAGTACGGATGGTGCGGCTCCCCTGCCGGGCGGTGTCGGAAATATATACGCGGTTTTGCGCCTCGTTCTTTTCCAGATACCCCTCCAGGGTGTCCTCCTGCCGGGGCATAGTGCCGTGAACAATGCACAGGTAGTATTTTTCGATCTCCCGGTTTTTGAGCTTGTCGTTGAGCACCCGCAGGGCTACCGCTGTCTTAGCGGCGATGACGATGCCGCTGGTGTTACGGTCAATGCGGTTGACCAGTGCCGGGGCAAAGCTCTGCTCCGCGGCCGGGTCATATGTTCCTTTTTCATACAGATAGCGCTGTACCCGTGCAATAAGGGTGTCCCCGAACTCCTTGTTGTCCGGGTGTACCAGCAGGCCGGCTTTTTTGTTGAGTAGCAGGACGTGGTCATCCTCATACACAATATCCAGTTGCCGGGACGCTCGCAGAAAATCGTAGACAGGCGCGGATACCTCCAACACGTCATCCGGCAAAAACAGGGTCAGCACGTCCCCCGCCTGCAAGCGATCCGCAATGTCGCAACGCTTGCCGTTAAGACGAATATCCTTCTTACGGATGGCCTTGCACAGCATGGACATGGGCAAGCTCCGGTAGGTTTTGGTCAGAAACTTGTCCAGCCGTTGCCCGGCATCATTTTCTTTTACGGTTACAGTAGTTTTCATACGCACCTCCTGCGATGGAATTCTTTACATTTCGATAAGAATATGATAAAATGTCGATATTACATAGTTAAAGGAGTGATCTGCATGCCGGATAACAAGCTGAGCGTTTCCCACCAGGGACACCGGCAGCGGATGAAAGAGCGGTTACTGCGGGATGGGCTGGAGAGCTTTCAGGAGCATGAAGTCATGGAAATGCTGCTTTACTACGCCCTTCCCTACAAGGACACCAACAGCCTCGGCCATGTGCTGGTTGACCACTTCGGTGGGCTCAACAACGTGCTGGATGCCCACTACGCTGATCTGCTCAAGGTGTCGGGAGTGACCCCGCACATCGCCCACCTCATCACCATGAGCGGCCAGCTTGCCCACCGGTATCTGCGGCAAAGCTACTGTATCGGAGAGATGCTGTTCAACACGGAAAAGCTGGCAAAGCACACCGTTCCTTACTTTGTAGGGGCCAAGAACGAGTCTGTCCTGCTTATTTCCATGGACAACAAGCGCAAGCTTCTCAATACCACACGCATCTTTGAGGGAAGCGTCAATTCGGCTCAGTTCAATTTCCGCATCGCCGTACAGCAGGCATTGCAGGATAACGCCACGCAGATCGTGTTGGCGCATAACCACCCCAACGGCCTCGCCACCCCCTCCTGGGATGACCTGATCACCACCCGGCGGTTTGCCGAAGTGTTACAGTTGATGGGAATCACGCTGGTGGATCATCTCATTGTAGCGGAAAACGACTGCGTATCCCTGGCAGATTCTAAGTCCTTTGCTCCCTGGCTGGATCTCGCGACACCCCTGGAGCTGCTCAAGGTAGCAGACGAGTCCCCTTAATAGTACCACGAACAGCGGCTATTTTCAACCGCCAACTGTGTTTTTTGTGAGGAGAGAGTATGCATCCAATCCGTCATTTTCGCACCATCACCCGCCATCGCCACCGGGTGATCGCCCATTGCTTTAAGGCAGGAATCGGCTGGCAAGGGCTACGACACGATCTGTCTAAATACACTCCCGCTGAGTTTATCGCCGGTGCCAAGTATTATCTCGGCACCCGCAGTCCCAACGAGGTGGAGCGGGAGATCTATGGGTATTCCCCCGCGTGGCTACACCACAAGGGGCGCAACCGCCACCACTTTGAGTACTGGACGGACTACAACCCCCAGACCAAAACAGTGGAACCGGTAAAGATGCCCCTGCGGTATGTGGCGGAAATGTTCTGTGACCGGGTAGCCGCCAGTAAGATCTACCAAGGGGATACCTATACCTCTCGTCATCCGCTGGACTACTATCTGCGCGGCAAGCCCCGCCGCCGCATCCACCCTGAGACCGCCGCCCTGCTGGAAGGGTGGCTGACGCTTCTGGCCGAGCAGGGGGAGGACGCTGCCTTTGCCACCATCCGGGACACGATCAAAGCAAAGAAGGAATACTGAAAAAAGGCAGGCCAACGCCTGCTTTTTCTGCATTGTCCCGAAAACGACACATCGGATGATGTATACTGTTGTACGTAAAGGAGGGAGCGCCATGCTCACATTACTGATAGGCCGTTCCGGCAGTGGTAAGACCCACCAGGTGCTGGAGAGCCTTAAACAGTTGGCCGCTGACGGGCGGCAACGGCTGCTTCTCATCGTTCCGGAGCAGAATTCCTTTGAAAATGAGCGAGCCCTGCTGGAGATCATGACTCCCGCCCAGGCGGCACAGGTGCAGGTGCTCAGCTTCACCCGCCTGGCCGATACGGTGTTCCGCGAGGTAGGCGGCCTGGCCGAGGAACGGCTGGATGACGGTACCCGTGCCCTGCTGATGAGCCGGGCACTGGAGCTGACCGCCAAGATGGCGGAGGATGAAGGAGAGACACTGCTGGGCATCTCCCCCCACCAGGTTACCGACGTAACCTTTGTACAGGAGATGCTGGCCTTACTGGACGAGGTCAAGCAATGCGCCGTCCCTATTGATGAGCTGGAGCGCGTGGAGACGGAGATGTGCGATGCCGCCACCGCCGCCGGCGTGTCCCTCCGGGAAAAGACCGGCGGACTGTTCCGCATCTTCTCCGTCTATGAAGGGCTGGCCAAGGGCTCCGGGCTGGACAGCGCCGACCTGCTCACCCACCTGGCGAAGCGGCTACCGGAAAGCCGGCTGGCACGGGGAGCTACCGTTATGGTGGATGGCTTCAAGGGCTTTACCGCCCAGGAGCTGCAGGTACTGGAGAGATTGCTGATACAGGCAACGGCGGTAACCGTGACCCTGGGTACCGATACCCCCGGCAAGGCGTGGCTACACACCTGCCCTGTGGATAACCGGCGGGAATACACCCTGTTTTCCCCGGTGACCGATACTGTCAATCAGCTACAGCAGATGGCGGCACGACACAACATTCCGGTGACAACGACCCTGTTAGCAGACAATCACCGCCCGGATAACGAGGCGTTGCGGGCTCTCGAGGCCGGGCTGTATCACCCGGCTCCCGCCATATACAATGACCGGGCCGAGCAGGTAACGGTGACCCCCTGCGTGGACGTATACGAGGAATGTGCCTATGTAGCACGGCAGATCCGTCGTCTCATGCGCGAGGGCGTCCGTTGCCGGGATATCACCATTGTCACTCGTCAGCCGGACGGCTACCGGGGCATCCTGGAGGATGCCCTGGAGGAGGCTGGCATCCCCTACTACATGGATAGCCGCCAGGAGCTGCTGTGCGAGCCGTTGGTGGTGTATATACGCACCGCCCTGCGCATGGCGGCAGGCGGGTTTACCGCCGAGGAGCTGCTGCGTCTGCTGAAGACCGACCTGGGGCCTCTGACTCCCCTCGAAACCGCCGAGCTGGAAAACTATCTGTACATGTGGCGGCTGGACAGAGGGGCCCTGACCACGCCCTTCACCGCGAGTCCAGCAGGAATGGACAAAGAGCTCTCCCCCGCCCATCGTCGCCAGCTGGAAAAGCTGGAGAGCTGGAGACAACGGCTCATGCGCCCGCTGAGTGCCCTGCGGGATGCTCTGCGCGGTCAGGTGACCGGGCGGCAATTCGCGCTGGCAGTGTATAAGTACCTGACGGATGACGACGAGCTCCCTCGGCGTATCGTTTCGCGGGTGCATGCCCTGGAGACTCTGGGCGAGCCCCTGGCCGCCGAACGAGAGGCAGGACTGTGGGATAAGGTCATCGGGCTACTGGATTGCTTTGCCACGGCACTGGGTGACCAGAAGATGGCCGCCGGGCGGCTGGAGGAGCTGTTCACCCTCTTGGTGCAAGCCATCGATATGGGACACATTCCCCAAGGGCTAGATACCGTGACGGTGGGTAGTGCGGATCGCATCCGCTATGCGGATCCCCGGGTGGTGTTTATCGTAGGGGCCAACGAGGGGGCCTTCCCCGCCTATCCGCAGAATGCGGGGATTCTTACCGAGGAGGATCGGCGGCTGTGGGAGGCCCACGGCATCCGTCTGTACGGTAGTCTGCTGCGCCGTTGCATTGAGGAACGGTACTACGTCTATATGGCAGTGGCGGCTCCCCGCCAGCGTCTTTACGTCACCTATCTGACAGGAGGAGATACGGCCCCCTCCCCGCTGATTAACAGCATCAAAGCGATCCTGCCCAACAGCGTAGAGGATATGGCGGTGCGGGAGGATGCCGGCGACCTGGAGACCGGCGAAGAAGCCTTCCGGCGGCTGGCGGCAAACTACAACCGCTCCACCCCCACCACCGAGGCACTGCGTGCCCTCGCCCAAAGGGATCCGCTGTACTGTGTCCGGCTGACAGCGGTGGCGCGAGCCGCCGGGCAGGAGCCCTTCCGCCTGAAGCAACCGGCGGTGGCGCAGGCACTGTTTGGCACGGATATCCGTCTGTCTGCCACCCAAACTGAGCAATATTACGACTGCCATTTTGCGTATTTCTGCAAGTATGGATTGCGCATCAAACCACGCACCGTGGCCAAGCTGGATTCCTCCCTCTTTGGGACCATAGTGCACCATGTGATGGAGGTGCTTCTGCCCCGGTATTCCGCTGACAGCGGGCTGGTGCCCCAGCTCAAGGAGGTGGATGCCTCCCGCGCCGGCGACACGGAGGAGGCCAAGGCTTCTGCCGAAGCCTCCCTCCAGGACATGCTACTGGAGCGGCTGCATCGGGATGTACATAGGGAAGTTGCGGCGTACGCCGAGCAGGTGCTGGAAAACGGTGCCCCACGCTCGGGGAGCCTATTGTACCAACTACAGCTGGTGGAACGCGCCGCCTGCAACATGCTGTGGCACACGGTGATGGAGCTACGGCAAAGCGACTTTAAGCCTGTAGACTATGAACTGAACATCCTCGCTGACGCGGCGGATGGCGATGGCATCTTATCCGTGAGCCTGCCCATCAACGGTGGACAGGTGCGGCTCACCGGCAAGGTGGATCGGGTAGATCTGTATGTGCGTCAGGATGGTGCCGCCTTTGTGCGCGTTGTGGACTACAAAACCGGCAACAAGGTCTTCAGTCTCAGCGATGTGACCCAGGGGCTGAACACCCAGATGCTTTTATATCTGTTCATCATCTGCGACAACAGCCGTCGCTATCTGGAGGACACCGGCCAGCTACAGCCGGCCGGTGTGCTGTACCATCCCTTATCCGACCTGATGGTGGATCGGGGCACCAAGGATATGCACAATGCCCGTCTCAAGAGCATGCAGATGGACGGCGTGGTGCTGGACGACCCCGGCGTGGTGTTGGCTATGGACAAGCAGGGGAAACGGGTGTTCATCCCCGCTGGGCTGAGCAAGGATGGTGACGTGACCGGTGAGGTGATCACCGCCCATCAATTTACCATGCTGCGCCGTGTCATTGAACGGTTGCTCATCCAAATGGGCAATGCCCTGCTGGCGGGCGACATCGCCGCCCTGCCACTGTATAACAGCAAGCACGATGCTTGCAAGTATTGCGATTACAAGGCCGTCTGCGGGCGGGATCAGGAGGATCCTGTGCGGGAGCTGACCGTGAGAAGCACCGCCCAGGTGGCGGAGGCACTGGAACAGGAGGAGGTGGCTGACAGTGAGTGAGCGTCAATGGACAACACAACAGGAGCATAGCATCACCGCCACCGAAGGCACCATCCTGGTGTCCGCCGCCGCCGGCTCCGGCAAGACAGCCGTGCTGGTGGAGCGGGTCATTCGCATGATCACCGACCCCAACGAGCCGGTGGATGTGGATCGCCTGCTCATCGTCACCTTCACCCGCGCCGCCGCCGCGGAAATGCGGCAACGGTTAAGCGTCGCCCTGGCTAAAAAGGCCGCCGAGGATCCGGAAAACCTGACCTACCAGCGGCAACAGATGCTGTTGCCCCAGGCGCAGATCTCCACCATCCACGGTTTCTGCTCCACCCTGCTCAGAGAGCAGGCGGGGCGGGCAGGACTTCCTCCTCGTTTCCGGGTGGCGGAGGAAAGTGAAACCGTCCTGCTGAGCAATGAGGCGTTGGACGCAGTGCTGGAGGAAAGCTACGCGGCTAAGGACCCGGCCTTTGTACAGCTGGCCGCCCAGCTAAGCGAGGAAAAGAACGACAGCGGTCTGCGGGAGGCAGTCAAGCAGGCTTATATCTTTATGCAGGCACAGCCCCTGCCGCAGGCCTGGCTACGGGAACAACTGGACGCCTACACCGCCATACTCCCCATGGAACAGACACGCTGGATGAAAGCCATCCGCCGGGAACTGCTGTTTTCGCTGGAGAACTGTGTAGGCATGATAGACCGCGCCCTGTGGCTGAGCCAGCGGGAGGAGCTGGAGAAGTGCCGGGCGACTCTGCAGTTAGATAAGCAAGGGCTGGAAGGCCTGCTGGAGGCCTGCCGCGGAAACGCCCCCTATGACCGGCTCCACCAGCTGGTGCAGGCTTATGCCCCGGCTAAGCTGGCGCCGATCCGTGGTCTCAAGGGCACCGCCGCTGATCTGGACTACACCTGGATTAAGGAGCTACGAAAAAGGATCAAGGAGGAAACCGACCGGGCCCGGGGTATGCTCAGCGGCACCGAAGCCCAATGCCGGGAGGATCTGCAGACTATGGCTCCCATGGTGGAGGCTTTGGGACGGCTTGTCACCCGCTATCAAGAGCGCTTTACCACCCTCAAGCGGCAGAAAAAGCTGCTGGACTACGATGATCTGGAGCACGAGTGCCTCCGGCTGCTGCTGGACAGCGAGACCGGCAAGCCCACCCCTCTCGCCCGGGAGCTGTCCGAGCGGTATCACCAGATCATGGTGGACGAATATCAGGACACCAACGCCGCCCAGGACGCCCTGTTCCGGGCGCTGTCCCGGGACGAGAGCAACCTCTTTCTGGTGGGAGACGTAAAGCAGAGCATATACGGCTTCCGCCAGGCCATGCCTGCCATCTTCACCAACCGGCGGGACAAGTACCCCCCTTACGACCCCCAGGCAGCCGCTTACCCTGCCACCATCACCCTGGAAAACAACTTCCGCAGTCGCCGTCCGGTAACGGATGGGGTGAACTTCCTGTTTCGTCAAGCGATGCACCACGCCCTTGGCGGTGTGGAATACAACAAGGGAGAAGCTCTGGTATGCTCTGCCTCCTACCCGGAGGCGACAGGCTGTGAAACGGAATGGCTCCTGCTGGACGGCGCGTCTGCCAAGGACGATATGCCTGCGGCGGATGTGGCAGAGATCCACGCCATCGCCCGACGTATCCGGGAACTGCTGGACACCATGTTCGTCAAGGAGGGGGACGGTCAGCGCCCGCTGGCCTATGGGGACATCTGCATCCTTCTGCGAGGCCATGCCAAGGCCGCCCTCTTTTCCCGCGAGCTAAACAAGCTGGGCATCCCCGCCGGTGCCGACAGCAGCGACAGCTTCCTCACCACTCCTGAGGTGATGACAGCGCTCTCTCTGCTACGAGTCATCGACAACCCCCTGCGGGAGGTGGAGCTGACCGCTGTGATGCTTTCTCCCCTGTATGGTCTCTCCGCTGACGATGTAGCCACCATACGGCTACAGGGCGGGAAACATACCCCCCTGTATACCGCCCTGGAAAAGCTGGCGGCGGCAGAGGATGCCGCAGATGGGCTACCGGCACGCTGTCGGCGGCTTATGGCCGATCTGCGCCGCGCACGCACCCTGGCCGTGTCCCTGCCCGCTGATCGCCTGTTGGAGCGGCTGTACCGGGACACCGGCTTACCGGCAGTCTTTTCCGCCCGGGAGGGAGGACGACAGCGGGTGGCCAACCTGCACCAGCTGGATCAGCTGGCCCGCTCCTTTGAGCAGGGGGAATTCCGGGGACTATCCGCCTTTGTTCGCCATATTGATCGCCTGCAGGAGCAGGATAAGGATCTGCCGGGCGGAAACGCGGTGCGTGGGGACAGTGTGCGCATTATGACGGTGCACCATTCCAAGGGCTTGGAATTCCCGGTAGTGTTTCTGGCGCATCTGCACGGCACCGGCAACAACACGGATGATCGCAGCCGTCTGCTGTTCCATCAGCAGGCCGGCATCGGTCTGCGCCTGCGGAACATGGAGACCATGGAAAAACACGACACGCTCCCCTTCATCGGTGTGCGCTCTGCCCGACGGCAGAATGACCGGGCAGAGGAGCTGCGGGTATGGTATGTGGCGCTTACCCGCGCCAGAGAAAAGCTCATTATGGTGGCCTACTACCCCGATCTGACGGCCAAGCTGGAAAAGCTGGAAATGCGTCTGCCCGATACACCGGCGTTGTCGCCCGGCGCCATCCTGCGTTGTCAGGCGCCGGCAGATTGGCTGTTAATGGCCGCCCTGCGGCACCCCTCCTTTGCCCATTTGCGGCAAAACGTGTTGCCCATAACCTCCCTGGAGGCACAGGAGCCCTTCACCGTCCGGGTGCTGGATCCCTCCTGCTCCGCCGATAAGACGGTGGAGCAGACCGCCGAAACTTCTCTGCCGGATGAAAGGTTGTGCCGCACGCTGCAGCAACGCTTTGCCTACCGCTACCCCCATGAAGCGCTGGCGACGGTGCCTGCCAAGCTGGCCGCCTCTGCGCTGTCTCACAAGGCACTCAGCCGGGAGCATATCGCTACCCAACGCCCCGCCTTTCTGCAGAAGGGCGGCCTTACCGCCGCCGAGAAGGGCACGGCTCTGCACACCTTCATGCAGTTCGCCAACTATGCAGACGCCGCCATCGATCCCGCCGCCGAGGCGACGCGGCTGGTGCAGGCCGGGTTTATGACCGCCGAGCAGGCGGCGGTGCTACCCGCCGATAAGCTCACCTGCTTCTTCGCCTCTCCCCTGTATGCTCGTATGGCGGTCTCCCCCGATTGCCGGCGGGAGTTCCATTTCACCGTGAATGTCCCCGCCCACACCGTGGAGCCCGCGGTAGAGGTCGGGGAGGAAACGGTAGTGGTACAGGGGATTGCCGACTGTGTGTTCCGGGAGGGAGACAGCCTTGTGCTGCTGGACTATAAGACCGACCGGGTCAATACGCCGGAGGAGCTTATTGACCGCTATCGCTCTCAGCTCACCTTCTACAAGCAGGCGCTGGAGCCCATCCTGGGTCTGCCGGTGACCGAGGCGGTGCTGTACAGCTTCCATCTGGATCGGGAAATTGCCGTAGCATTGTAAAAAGGCCGGGATGGGGAGAAACACGCACCCCGGCGGATAACCGTCCCGGAGGCCTTGCCGCTTCAAGGTGTCCTACGGCTCCTTTGTGTGCCGCCTGTCGGAGGGCACCCTCCACTACATCCCCTACCCCTGGGGCAAATAAACGCGACGCCTCTGTTGTCGTTTTGCACAATTTGTAACGCCCTTTTTCTGCATTGACGAAACCGCAAGCAGGTGATAAAATCGGGGTGTGTTTGTGCATTAGCATATATAGAAAGGAGCGTTCCCCTTATGACTCTACGCAAGTTCCTCAGTGTCCTTTGTACCGTCGCGATGCTGGTCGCCATGGGCGCCGTTGCCATCCCGACAACCACCGTATCGGCGGCCACCACCACCACCCAGGGCTTTGAGCCGACCCTTGACTACCGCTATGGCAGCAATATCAGCCTAAGCAGTGAGCAGGCCTACGGCGGCAGCACCTACTCTGCCAAGACCATCATTTACGCCTACGGCTCCAGCACCCTCAACGACCGCGTCACCATCTGCGATGACAACGGCCCCGTGCTTTTTACCGTAGGTGCCACCTACACCGTTACCATGCGCGTGTATGCCACCACCACCTTTGACGCCAAGGTGCGGGTGGTCAGCGACCCCACCGTAGATGCCTATAACGCCGCCTGGTTCGCCGGCAGTGCCGCCGAGAGCAAGGCGACCCTGCAGGCGGAAACCTGGAACGAGGTCACGGTAAGCGTTACCCCGGCCGCTAAAAATAGCGGTCAGACCACCACCTACCTGTCCGTGGCCGTCACCACCAACAACGAAACCATCACCGACACCGCCGGCTACCCTTACGTGGTGTACGTGGACAATGTCTCTGTCAAAGAGCCGGCGGCTACGGAGGATATGTTGTTACAGACCTTTGAAGCGACCGGTGCCCCCACCTACACCTACGGCAACGTGGCTGTCAGCACCGCGCAGAAAAAGAGCGGTAGCAATGCCCTCAAGATCACCCTGGACAAGGCTACCCCCAGCAGCAAGACCACTGACCGCGCCATTGTGGAGGATGCCAACGGAGCGCCCCTGGCCTATACGGTGGGGAGCAAGTATACCCTTTCTGCCTGGTATTACACCGAGGACACCTTTGTGGGTAAGGTGCGGTTCCTACGGGAGACCAATCTATCCAATATGTCCTCCACCAGCCCCAGTCATCCGGGTTACGACCTGACCTCCACCACCCTGACCACCGGTGTGTGGACCCAGGTCACCTATACAGTAGATGCCCTGCCCGGCACCGCCGGCGAGGTAGGCTACTGGTCCATCGGCGTGGCGTCCGTCAATGCTCCTACCACTCCCGTGACCATCTATATCGACGACGTGACCATTGTGGAAGTGCCTGCCGAGGAGGCCAATATCGAGACCTTTTCGTCTGTTCTCAACGGCAAGAAAGCGCTGTTCTCCGGCGACAGCATTGCCGCCGGCTGGCGCGATACCGCTTTTAGCAAGACGGATTCCACCAACGGTGGCGGCTGGTCCGCCCGTTTGGAAAAGCAGTGGCTCATGACCACCACCAAGGCGGCGTTGGCCGGCAACTCTCTGACGGTCATTGAGAATCGCGGCCACATCATTGAGCAGCTGCACCAAAACAAGAACGGCACCTACGATTACGTCATTCTGGAGGGCGGCTTCAACGACTGCATGGGTGAAAACTCCAAGGGCAACGCCAACATGGAGGCTATCCCCGCGTTGGGCACCATCTCCGACTCCTTTGACGTGGCGGCTTTCGACACCTCCACCTTCTCCGGCTCCTTTGAGGAACTGCTGTACTACGCCACCACCTATTTCCCGGAGGCGGCCATCGGCTTCATCGTCACCTACCAGACTCCCGACTCCCAGTACGGCGGTATCACCGGCAACACGGTGGTATCCAACGAGGGCTACAAGCAGGAGGACTACTTTGCCCGGCAGATGGCCATCTGCGAAAAGTGGAACGTGCCCTACCTCAACCTGTGGAGCGGCACCGCCGCCGACGGTAAGGCCTACAGCGGCGACGTCATCGACGTGGACGGCGGCAATGTACACTTCCCCGGTAGCGGCGATAACATTCACCTGAATACCGCCGGCTATGACGTGATCACCCCCTACATTGCCACTTGGATGGAAGGGCTGACCCCCTACCAGGCTCCCGTTACCGCCGCTAAGATGAACCCCATCACTTCCGTGTACCAGTATGTTGGCGGCGATGAGGACAACTCCTCTCTTAATGGCGTGGCCGAGGCCGACAGTGCGGTATACACCCACACGGACGGTAGCCTGCGCACCGCCTTCCGTGTGCCCGCCAGTTACGTTACCGACAGTGCCGACTTCTCCACCATCGTGCTGGATGGCGAGAGCTACGACATTCTGGAGCGCGGCATCATCCTGGGCACCGCCGGGCAGACGCTAACGGTGGACAGCCCCCTGAAGGTTAAGACCACCGCCAACTTCCGCAATGCCTATTGGAAGTATGAGGACAACACAGTCACCTACACCGCTTTGGTGAAGAACGTATCCAAGGATATGCTGAAAACCTCCTACATTGCTCGCTCCTATGTC
>JAZSOW010000001.1:0-117507 GCA_045537135.1 Acutalibacteraceae bacterium | reverse complement strand
ACTTGAATGTGCTGTGTGCTTGATTTCATTGTTTGTTTTCCTCATTTGTTAAAAACCTCCTTGATACTTTCGGTAATGCGGTCGCCAAACCATTTACCATTGTATCACGGAGGTTTTTCTCATGCTAAAGCTTTTTATCTTTCCCCAGTAAAACTGGGGGTTTATTTCCACGCCTAAAGGCACCAATAAACAAGCCGATTTGGCCAATAACCAAATCGGCTTGTTTATTGTGGTTGCAAACGGCGGGCGTCCAGAAAATCCTGCAGGATAATGGTGGCGGCGACGGTGTCCACCACCTGCTTGCGTTTCTTTCCCCGCACGTCCGTCTGATTGAGGTAACCGATGGCGGATACAGTGGTCATGCGCTCATCCCACAGCCGAGTAGGCAGACCGGTCAATTCTCCCAAGGTTTCCGCAAAGGCTTCGGCGCGCTTGGCACTCTCCCCTCGGCTACCATCCATATTGCGGGGGTGCCCCACCACCAGCAGCTGGGCGCCCTGCCGCACCGCTTCCTCAGCAATGCGTCGTGCCAGGCGATCAAGATCCCATTCCTCCAGCGTGCCTATGGGTGATGCCAGCATTTCCCGCGGGTCGCTGATCGCCAGCCCGGTGCGCTTAAGGCCCAGATCCACAGCCATGATCTTCATATCCGTCACCTCCTGCTCCATACCATACCACTATACCATATATTACCGCCAATTGCAACGACAAGATATGCAATTTCCGGGCAGTCGGCTTGTCAGTTTTTACCTATTTCGCCAAAATTGTATCTTCATTAGCAAATATTATGAATTTTTGCAAAAATATTCTTGCAAACCCTGCCATATGCTGGTATAATGATACCATTCTAATCGGTGAAAAGCCGAATAATTAAAGGAGATGTTTGGATCATGTCTTATGTTGATCGCGTGCTGAACGACCTGAACGAGCGTTACAGCGAACAAAAAGAGTTTTTACAGACGGCTACAGAGGTGCTTAACTCCCTGCGCCCGGTGATCGATGCCAACCCTCAGTATGAGGCGGCGGGTCTGCTGGAGCGGCTGGTGGAGCCGGAGCGTGTGGTCATCTTCCGCGTACCGTGGATCGACGACAACGGTAAGATCCAGGTCAACCGTGGCTATCGCGTGCAGTTCAACAGCGCCATCGGCCCCTACAAGGGTGGCCTACGCTTCCACCCCTCTGTTAACCTGAGCATCATCAAGTTCCTGGGCTTTGAGCAGACCTTCAAGAACTCCCTGACCAGCCTGCCCATGGGCGGCGGCAAGGGCGGCTCTGACTTTGATCCCCGCGGCAAGTCCGACAACGAGATCATGCGTTTCTGCCAAAGCTTCATGACCGAGCTGTTCCGTCACATCGGCGCCGATACCGACGTACCCGCCGGTGACCTGGGCGTGGGGGCCCGTGAGATCGGCTACCTCTTCGGTCAGTATAAGCGTCTGGTCAACCGCTATGAGGGCGTGCTGACCGGCAAGGGTCTCGCCTACGGCGGCTCCCTGATCCGTCCTGAGGCTACCGGCTTCGGCGCGGTGTACTATGCCAACGAGATGCTCACCTCCTTCGGTGACACCCTGAAGGGTAAGACCGTGGTAGTCTCCGGCTTCGGGAACGAGGCCTGCGGTACCGTCAAGAAGGCTACCGAGCTGGGTGCCAAGGTGGTGGCCATCTCCGGCCCCGATGGTTACGTCTACGATGAGAACGGCATCAACACCGAGGAAAAGATCGCCTTCATGCTGGATATGCGTGCCTCCGGTCACGATAAGGTGAAGGACTACGCCGACAAGTTTGGCGTCCCCTATTTTGAGGGTCAGAAGCCCTGGGGGCTCAAGGCCGATATTCTCATGCCCTGCGCCACCCAGAACGAGGTGGGCATGGCGGAAGCTGAGCTGATTGTCAAGAACGGCGTCAAGTACTACGTGGAGGTCTCCAACATGCCCACCACCAACGAGGCAATGGAGTATCTCAAGGAGAACGGTGTCATCATCGCCCCCTCCAAGGCGGTCAACGCCGGTGGTGTGTCTGTTTCCGGTCTGGAAATGAGTCAGAACTCCATGCGCTACAGCTGGACCGAGGAAGAGGTTGACGCGAAGCTCAAGCAGATCATGAAGAACATCTACTGGAACTCCTTCAATGCCGCCAAAAAGTACGGCATGGAGGGCGACCTGGTGGCGGGTGCCAACATCGCCGGCTTCCAGAAGGTGGCGGATGCGATGATGGCCCAGGGTGCCGTCTAAGCTCCGGTAATACGATACATAAACCCCCGGGTAGTCACCTTTAGTGGACTACCCGGGGGTTCGCTTTATTCCTGTATATTGGTGGTGATGTACTCCACGCCCCAGGAGATGAGTTCCTCGGCCTTTTCCCGGGAGTCCACCGTCCACACGTTGACGGGAACACCGGCGGCGCGGCAGGCGGCCACACGCGCCTCAGTGAGGGCGGGATAATAGATGTCCAGGCCCATACCGCAGGCGGCCAGCTTCTCCGGCAGGGTGTCCTCCCAGTCACCGGTGAGGAACATCTTGGGGAGAGAGGGTGCTATGGCGTTGAGACGGGCGAGATTCTCAAAGTTAAAGGAGATGAATACCACCCGGTCCAGCCATTCCTGCTGCCGGAAGGTATCCAGGATCTGCTCCAGTTCTTCGGAGGTGAACAGGGGCTTGAGCTCCAGCACCGCCGTCTTGTCGTACCGCTTGCAGATCTCCACGTACTCCTCCAGGTTGGGGATGCGGATATCGGTGCGGCCAAGCTGACCGCTCCGTTCATTGAGCTGCAGGGCGCGCAGGGTGGCGTAGTCGGTCTCCCGGATCACCAGATCCTCCCCCGCCACCCGGTCGGTCTTATGGTCGTGCATCAGCACGAACTGCCCATCGGCGGTGAGGTGCACGTCCGTCTCGATACCCCAAAAGCTCCGGTTGCCTGCGGCAACAAAGGAGGCGTGGGTGTTCTCCTGCTCCATGGCGCTCAGGCCACGGTGAGCGATCATACGAACGGAATACTGTTGTGACAGATGCATGGCGACGTCCCCCTTTTATGTGATACGTTCATCATACACCGCTGAGCGGTTTTGTCAACCTGTTTCGGCTTTTTCGCCCAGTTGCGCAAAACTTGAGCGAAAACCTGCGCAAAGCTGAGCAAATGAAACCAAATCGTCCCCATTAACGTAACCGATGGGTAGGAGCACACACCTTGCGCAACCACCCCAACAGCCAACATAAAAGAAGCCCTGCCACCGCATAAGCCACCATATACAGCACAAAACGGCTGTCATACAGGGCGTTGACATAATAGGTAGGCGGAAACAGCAATTGCACACCGAGGAAATCCCGGATATCAAAGAAAACAGGACAGACGGCGATCATGATGACCGTAACCAGCGGGATAAGCGCGCCGTATAGCTTAATGCTGTGGATCAGTTGTCCCAGCACGAGACAGAAGACGGAGCAGCATATCGTGTACAACAGGAGGATCAGCCATTCCTGAAGCAGAGAACCGGCCAATCCGGCAACGAACAGGGAGAGCCAAGCCGCCAAAGCCACATTGAGTACCGCGATCATCAGACAGCAAAAGGCCACATAGCCCTTGCGGGATTCCGGCACCCACGAAAACAGGCCGGTATGTTCATCCTGCCTATAGTACATGGTGGCCGCCATACCACACAGCACCACCAAAACCCCCAACAGACCTCGGAGGGGCGAGGTCAGGTAATTCTCATCAACCGCGTTTTCGGTGTCAGCGGATGCTTCGGCATCCCCGAAAACAAACAGCTCCTCGCTGATGCTGGCCTCATCAAAATAGCGAATCAGCTCCCGCTCGGACATCGTGTCCAGTGCCGGCACATTGGTTCGGGTAAAATCCAAATAATAGGCCTGTGCACAATACTTGTACAATGCCGCTGTCAGCTTTTCATGGGAAACACGCAGCAGCACCGTCTGCTCTCTGGCCACGATGGTCACAAAGCCTTTGGCATCGTCGGCGGCAAACTGGCGGATAGCCCCTTCCATATCCGCCGGAAACAGCCACGCCTCATCTGCTTTCCCCAATTTGACCGCTTCCACCGCCTCATCGGGGGTAGCGGCTTCGGTAAACCGGATCAGAGAATCCTCTGCCAATAGCTCCTGCACAACAGCGGTAGAGACCGGATCGGTGGCATCTGTACAAGCAAGGACAATATGCAAAAAGCCACTATCCTGCTGAGCAACCACACTGAATACCAACACCGAAACCGGGATAAGAGCAAGGAGGATAACGAAGGTTGCCTTCTTGTACAGGCGTTTATTCAGCATCAAAAACCATTTTGCCAACTGACGCATTCCCTCACCCCCGTTTATTCTTTATCTTATACGTGCGCACGGCCAGTGCCGCCGCGAAGAACAGGGCGGCGTAAAGAAGGACGCCCGCCAGCTGCACCGAGGACAGACTCTTGTCAAAAGCCCCGGCAAGCCAGTCCCGCGCCACGCCCATAGGCAGGAAGGGAGACAACTGCTGAACGACCTTCGGGAAGGCGAAGGGCGGGTACAGACAGCCGGTCACATAGCACAACGCCAAGCAGATAAAGAAATGCAATAGCACACCGCTGACAATGTTGTCCGTTGCCGAAAACACCAGCATATTAAAGGCGGCAAGCATCATCAGTATGGGGATCAACCGCATAGCAAAGGCTATCAACAGACGCGGAGAGACCGCCGCCGACAGAGACTGCGGCATATAGTGTACGCCAACACCCACTGCGACAAAAAGCACCGCCACCAGCAAAAGCAAGGTTATCAAATGTGACGCATATTCGCATAAAAGCTGGCCTTGGCCGGAATAGCCACGTGAGAGCAACAGCTTACTCAGGGAACGATCCTTGTGAACGTACACCGTGGCATAGGGCAGCCCCACCAAGGCCAATAGCAGGACGGTGATACCGCTTACCAGGTATTCCGTCACTGACAAGCCACCGGCAATGCCCAGCTCCTCCACCGTGTAGATATCCGAGCGGCGGAAGATCAGATCCATGTACTCAATGCTGATGCGGGTCATGTTCTTCCCCGCCGAAGCACCCAGGCCGTTGTTTTTCATCACATCATAGATGCCGTAGGTGCCCTTTTGGGAGTAGACGACCATATCCGTAACCAGCTTGGTTATCTCGTTTTTGAACATGGAGGTCAAGCCACCCACACCCGGCGTGGTCACATAGCGGATGGGATCCACCTCGCCGTGCAAGGCACGATCGACAAAATTCTCGGGCAACACCACGTACGCCGAGATACCACCACTTTTCAGTGCGCTCTCAGCGTCCGGCTCTGCCATCTCCACAAATTCCACAGCGAATCGGGATTCGTCCAAGGTCTGCATCGCTGTCATGCCCCATTTTAGGTAGTCATTATCAGTATCGCCGGTGATGGCGATCTTAAAGCGTTGCTCGTCCTCGCCATTGCCAAATATCTGGATAACGCCCATCAAGATGACGCCCAGCCCTACCAGCAACGCCAGGGTAACCGCCAGTACAAAGGGAAACAGCTTACAGACGCGTTTTAATTGTAGATAAAAATACGTTCTCATACTACAAACTCTTTACCAGTTGATCAATATCGCCGGTATACCGGAAAGGTGTCAGCACACCGTTCTTGATGATGTACCATTCATCACACAGCTCCAGTTCCATGGCATCGTGAGTGGCCAGCAGAGCTATGCCGCCGTCCCGCTTATGCTTCTGCAGATACCGGAAGATCTTCTGCTTACAGGAAATATCCAAAGCCGCCATAGGCTCATCCAACAGCAGGACAGGCGGGCGGTTGCAAATAGCACAGCCGATAGACAACCGCTTCTTCATGCCGCCAGACATCTTAGACACCGGCGTCTTTAGAAATTCGTGTATTCCCAGCATATTAAGCACACCGCTTTTTAGCTCCTTCTCCAGCGATGCCTTATCATACCACAGGAACAGATTGTCGCGGGCACTAAGCTCCTCGATCAGCGGCGTCCCCTGCGGGACATACCCTACCAGCTGGGAGCGTTGCCGCGGATACTTGAACAGATCCTTATCCTCATAGAGGAACGCGCCGCCATCCGCCGTCTGTACGCCGGCAAGGATCGATAAAAGCGTGGATTTTCCGCAACCGTTTCCGCCCAGGATGCCAATACATTTCCCGGCTTCTGCCCGAAAGGAGATATCCCGGAGGACCGTCTTGGAGCCATATTTCTTTTGTATACCTTTAATCTCAATCGTCATAGCAAACTCCGATAATAAACATTTAGCACTGATCATTACAATCAGTGCTAAATGGTTGGTTTACATACGTACCTTATGCGCCATAGCTATAATCGTAGTCGTAATCATAGTCATAGTCGTAGTCGTAGTCGTAATCATAATCATAATCATAGTCATAGTCATAGTCATAGTCATCGTAGTAGTCATCATAACCGCCATACGCGTCATAGTAATCGTCATAGCGATTACTGGACATGGCCAGCTCGACGACCTGCTCCAACGCATCGACAAGCTCATCGGGGACAGAGGACTGCTTCAGCGCCTCGATCACGGCATCCAGCTTCAGCGTTTCCAGCCATTCTTCCTCATTGTCGAAGTCGATCAGGTTGCTATCAGAGGGCACCTCGATGTCACCCGGCTCTGCCGTTTTGGAGGTCAGGGTAATGCCGGCAAACACCGCATCGCCGCTAAGTACATTGATAGTGATTTCTCCGGAATCCTCCGAAGCGGCAAAGCGCAGCTCCAGCTTGGGCTGAGCCAAGGCTGACAGGGACGACAGATCGCCAAAGTTCTTGAGCAGATCGGAGGAAGGCGCAACAACGATAGCACCGTTCAGGTAGCCGTCTTCCGCCTTTGCCGTATCGAAATCCTTAATGGTCAGAGTACCCAACTCCTGACCCTCTATCTCCAGGGTAAAGGTGCCGTTCACCATATCATCGCTATCCGTGCCATTACCGGTGAACTTCAGCTCGCCGTTTCCAGCTTCCACCTGGGTAGCAAAATCGTCGCCGTCGTGGGTGGTCACATAGGAGAACAGCTCTTGGTTGCCCACCTCCAGCGCACGACCAACGATCTCGTGAGAGCCATTGACATAATCGGTCAGGGTGAAGATCGTCTGGTTGTCGTAATCCATGTCATCCAGTTCGTCCAGCGCGTCATCCAAAAGATCCTGGAACTGGTCATATACCTCGTCGGCATCCTCCAGCATATCCTGATCACTCATATAAGCGGCAAAATCATTGATGTACTGCTTAATATCCTCGTCGTCCTTAGCTTCCTTGAGGATGCACTTCGCGATCTCCACGACCGCATCCCGATCTACATCCAGCTTAAGTACGGTGAGCTTCTGGGATACGCCGTCGACCTCCATTTCCTTATCCTTAGCGGAAACGTCGTCCAGGCAATCGATGGCGATGCGCAGATACTTATCCAGCAGCTTATCCATCTCTTCTTCAGAAGGAAGCAGCTCCAAGAGCTCCGGATCGCTGAGCATACCCGTCAAAAACGGGTTCACAACCATGTTAACGCCGTTACCGCTGGCAGCAGACCCTGCATGCAGATACTGGTCGCTCAGCATCGGCACACCCAAGAACGCCTCGCCGGTGAGAGAATTCATGATCACATCCGCGTCGAGGATCGTCTTGTCCCCCACCTTGAAGGCCATGAGCATCTGCACCAGCTCTTCCTTGCTGTTGACATCCATGGATAGGGAGAGGTCTTTGAGCCAATCCACATCCAGTTCCATATTGTTGCTCTGCAACAGAGACTCCAGCAGGGTGAGTGCCTGGTCGCCTACATTCAGCTTCATCTCCACCGTGCCGGCGGCATCCTGCTGCTCATCCCCGGTGTACACGCCATAGACCTCCGTGATGCTATCGGTATAGCTGTCGAAGGCGCGCTTTTCCACATATTTGAGGTAATCCGCATCGGAACCGAAGGTCTTGACAAAGAAGCCTTCAATCACGCTGAAATTGAACGCGATCAGCAATCCGGCAACCAAAGCCACAACAGCCGACACCAGAGCGATCACCAACCCGCGCTTGCCGTTCTTTTTGGACTTCTTGGCGGGCTCATCAAACTGTACCTGCGCAAAGCCATCCTCTGCAGGCGCCACTTCCTCCGGAGCGCCTTCCGGTGCAGGCTCTGCCGTAGCAGGAGCCTCCTCCACCGTCTCCGCAGACACCTCAGCCGGTGCCTCTTCCTGAGCCACTACCGGCTCGGCGGGGACATCCTCGGTATCCTCCATGGCCTGAGCGGGCTGGGTTACCGCTTCCTCAACAGAAGGCTCGACCTTACCACCACAAACGCCGCAGAACGCCACGTCAGCCGGAATTTCGTTACCACAATTCTTACAAAACATACCCTCACCTCGGGACAGGTTTATCCCTGTCACCTTCCCTTTCTATAAGATTGTATTGCCATTATAGCATATCCATGCCTGAAAATCAACGCATTTTTGTATACCCTTTGTAACCTGTAAAAATAAGGTAATTACAGGCCGTCGTCGATGCCGCACTTCTTGCGATAGTCCCTGGGAGACATGCTGCAATAGCGCTTAAACACCTTGGAGAAATAGTTGTAATCCGAAAAGCCACAACGAGAGACCACCTCTGCAATGGATAGCGTTGTTTCCGCCAACAGTTGCTTTGCCTTTCGGATGCGACACAGGCGGATGTATTCGGCTACCCCCATGCCGTACCTTTTTTCAAACAAGGCGTACAGGCGCGCCTTGCTGATGGACAGCGTATCGCAAAGCATTTCCACGCTCAAAGGGGCGCTGAGGTTTTCATTGAGGAAGGCGTCCAGGCGCTCGGCAATGCTCAGATCACGCACGGTAATCATGCCATCCAGATACAGGGATACGGAGCAGGTCTTCAATATGTTGGCAGCGGCATGGGCAACCTCGTCGGTCACCATCTTTTTGCGTAAGTAGCACTGGCGCAGCTGATCCATATCCAAGCCATAGCTAGACAAGCGCCGCCATATCTCCTCCATCTGGCGAACATCCACTTTGGCTTGCCGCATCTCCCCCATCATGACGTAACCGATAACGGTGTTTTCCCGGTACAGGGGGAGCACCGCTTCTCCCAGACCGGCGTGACAACGATAGATGACCAATTGACCGAGATTACCACTTTTCTTACAGGCTTCCCGGTCACAGGCATCGCACTGTGCCAAGCCCTGCTTGCTTTCCCGCACCAGGCGGCAATATTCGCCATGATCCTCCGGGTAAACGGCAATCATATGGTAAGAAGCATCAAACACACCCACTCGGAAACCGGTGAGCAGATGCAGATCTCGCAACACCGATACCAGCTTATCCTTATCGATAAAAATGTTCACCACAATCACCTCAGAGCGATTAAACATTGTACTTTTTTCCATTTTAGCACAAATTCGCCACGAATGTCAACTGTATTTATTTGTAAGCAACCAGAAGTTGCGGAATGGAGGAAACCGTCGTTAACAATTTATTTTGTCGGGATTTCGGGACATCGTTGAGACCGTCCCCTACAGGATGCGTTGATGGGGGTACCATGTAGGGTGGGGATTCATCCCCGCCGTCAAGGTTCGCACAGAGCCTGCGTAGGGTGCGGCGTTCACGACGCACCATTGGTTTTGCGCAAGCCGCAAGGGTGGGCGGATATGGAATCCGCCCCTACGGCGTCAACAGGAATTTGCAAGGCTTAAGAGTCCCCTCATCCACCGCCGTTCGGCGGTCCCCCTGTCTCGCTACGGCTCGGTCCACCCGCGGTTAAAGACTTCCGGCTATTTAACACCAGCGGATTGCACGACTGTGGCGCTTTGCGCCAAGTCTGTCGAATGGACTTCGCCGTAGTACGGTACGTATCGCAGGGCGCGTTGCGAAGTCCCCGGGAATTGGCATTGCCAATTCTCCGAAGTTTGTACCGGCATTTCGCCAAAGGCGAAACCGGGTCTATTCGCGCGCCGGTGAGGCACATCGCAACGCGTATTACAATAGCCACCGTTCTACGGCGATGTGCGACGCCCCCCCGGACGGTCATTCATTGCCGCTCGTGTCGCTTCGCTACCCCAGAGGGGGAGGCTTTTGAGAGCAAGGCACTGGCTGCGGAGGAACACAAGAAAAGACCCCGGCAGCGGGTGCTGCCGGGGTCATTTGGGGTTTTATCTTAGTTCTTTGCGGGCTTGTGATAGTTATCGAAGCCGGTGATATACACAAACTGGTTCTGCTGAGAACCGGACTTACCTTCATTGGTGGTCTGATACAGGCGGATGTAATCCACGATCTGCACCTCAAAGAAATTATCCAGGTTCTCCTCGCCCATGAAGTCCACGGGGTTGTAGGTGGGGCCACCACGGCTCAGATCCGGCAGCAGAGCGGTATAGTAGCCGCTGCCGATACCGTTAGCCAGCTTCCAGGTGGTACCGATACGCAGAGGACCGTGACGGTTGTTGTCGATCAGCGGAATCTCGCAGTATTCCTCGCCATCAAAGTAGTAGTGGATCATGTTGAAATCCCACTCCATGGTGACGTGGTGGAAGGTAGCGTAGAAGTTCTCGCCCTCACGCGGCTCCACCCAGCCCAGGGTCTGGCCGTGCTGGGTAGCCATGGTGCTGTGAGTGGGGAAGTTCGCGTAGGAGTTGGGAACCAGCAACTCGCGACCGTAGTTTTCGTACAGGTCAAACTCATTAGACATACCGGCGGGCTGGTTGCCGGGATAGCCGCCGCTGGCGTACCAAACAGCGGAGCAGGCACCGTTGCGGCTGCCCATGACGATGCGAGTCTCGCTGAGACCGAAGCGCCAGCCCCACTTATTCTGGGAAATCAGACGGACGGCATCGTAGCCGGGCATCACCGGACCATTATTGTTCCGGTAATCCTGCTGTCTGTAGGCGCGCTTGGTGATCTCCATCAAGTAGCCGTTCCCCTGAGAGTCGGTGGTGATCCACCAGTTCTCACCATAGTAACCAGGACGCCACTGCATCTCGGTCTCCTGGTCACAGCCCTTGCCCTGGTCGGTGCTGATAGTCCAGCGGGAGCGGATGGACTTCTCGGTCTCCTCATGGGAGGTCTCAAAATCGAAGTTATCCTGCAGGACCAGGCCGTAGCCGTCGGTCATATCGTAGTTAACGGTGTCGTACTTACCCTTGTTGAAGTAGTCGTAGGTGCTGGTGTAGGTGCCCTGATCGGTGTAGGTGGCATCCAGCTTGTTGTTCTGCCTGATAAGAGTCATCAGACGGTTAACAGCCACGTTACAGGCATAGTCGGAACCGCCTACGACGATCAGGTTCTTACCCTGGAAGCCAACCTTGTAGTAGCCCAGGTCGCCGACGATATAGCCGTCGGTGCCGATCTCCAGCTGACCGATGGTCTTCTCGGTGGTTAGGTCAAACTTGGTATCCAGCACACGATCCACTTCCACGTTGCCGTTCATGGGGCCAATGCGGATCTCGTTGGGCACATGGTCATTGGCCTTAATACCCATCTTGCGAATCTCCACGTTGTAGCCGCAGGTATCACGGACATAGGTCTGGATAGCCTCGGCGGCCTTGCGGATGACCAAGGAGGGGTTGCGCTCAGTACGAATGACGTAGTTGCCAATGTTCTGACCGGCCAGCATCACAGGCTTGTGCTCCGGTCGGTTGATGTAATCGTAGTTCTCGGGGATCTTGCCCTTATCGGTCATACCGAAGGTAGCCATGAAGTAATCCACAGCCGCCTGCAGAGCCTCATCATTGGCAGCCACAATGTACACCTTGGTGCCGTCCAGCTTGATGCGGAAGTCGGTAATGTTGTCAGCGCGGTAGTTCTTCAACTCCTTGGTGAGCTCCACGGACTTGGGACGGTCAGGGAACTCGCCAATGATGATCTCATAGGGAACTTCCTCGTGGTTCGGCTTGGCGACCGGGACTTCCGCCTCGGTGTTCATCATCAGCTGGTAGGCCATCATGGCTACCATGGAGGCGTACTTGGGATCACGCACCAGCGTGAAGGTGAACTCATAATCCATGATGAGACGGATAGAGCCGTCCTTCAAGATCACATCGGTGTTGACACCGTTCTCATCCACGTTCTCCACCTTGACGGTCTTGGACTTTTTGGTGACAGCCCAATTATCATCCTCATTGATGGTGGGGGCGGTCACGTCGTCATCGGCATTGGCCTGGGCATCCAGCTGGAAGCAGAAGTACACCAGGTCGCCCGCCTTCACGTGCAGATCATTGATCTGGGGGTAGCTGAGCTGCGTCACCGCCTGGCCATCGGCAGCGGCGGTGGTGTTCTGCAGGGTGCCGCTCCACACCTGAGCACTGTTGACCATCAGGCGCACGCTGGCGCTACGAGGGGTACCGTCCTCCGCCAGGAAACCGGTCTTAACGCCGTTGACCTGGCTGATAGCGGTGAGGGTGCCGGCGGGGATAGTGATAACACCGTCCTTAGCCGCCACGTAGGTGAGCGCCTCCTCCTGGCTGCCGGTAACCGACAGCAGCAGGCCGGCCTGGGCGGCTACGTCAGAGCCGTAGCCCACGAGCTGGGCGTTCTGCTGGTTGTACAGGGCCAGGGACATATTGCCGGCATCGTTGAAGGCGTAGGCGAAAAGGCCCTTTACCTGGGCGCCGGTGCCGCTGGTCCATTTACCCCAGTCGTAGGTAGCACGCTGCATCCAGGTACTATCCTCTTTCTGGGACCACCACTGCCAGGAGGACTGGCTCAGGGCAGCCAAAGAAGAATTCTGGCTGTCCGTGGCCATGGCCTTCTGCACATCGTTGTAAGCCACAACGGTGTCGGTGGTATCGTATACGATCATGGGATTCATTGCAACCACCAGCTGAGGAGCGTTAACTGCTTCGTCGCCAGCGTCGGTTTTTCCACCGGAACTGGTTGTGTCTGCGTTTCCGCAGCCGGCAAAGAACGCCGCCAACAGGGTCAGTACAGCCAATAAGGCTATAATTCTTGTTTTCATATGTTCTTTACCTCCTTATTACGCGTTTTCGTCAGTCTTCTTGGCCTTCTTGCTGAGCAGCAGAGCCGCCAGGGCGCCACCGCCGACCACCAGCACCGCACCAGCAATGATCACAATGATCATCCAGGTGGGCAGGCCTTCATCCTTGGATTCGTCCTTCTTGTCGGCAGGCTTATCATCATCAGGGATGTCGGTGATGGATTCCAGTTCTGCCTGGGGACGATCGCCAATGTCTAGAGGATCGGGAACGTTCTGATCACCGACCCATACCTTGTCGTAGTAGTACTCGGTTACGTACTTATCCTCGCGGTGTATGACCTCATCCTCGTCAAACTCGATGCGGTCGACCTCGTTCGACCACTTTTTCCAGCCGGCGTACAGGGTAATGACATCGCCATCCTCACCCTCCAGCGGATCAGACAGGATATCGAAGAAGCTTTCGATGTTACAATCCTTCTGGGTGTACCAGCCGGTAAACTCATAGCCCTCCAAATAGGGATCCATACCATCGAAGGGGATCGGGTCGCCGACGATACCGCGGATGGGATCGTACTTATCCTCAGAACCGTTGGAATCGAACTTGACCGTTACGTACTTGGGAGTCATGACCTGAATATCATCAACGAGGAAGTAGCCCTCATTGGTACCAGTGGAGTGATCGGTGAGCCCCAGCACCAGATACTTACCGTTGGTAACGGTGAAGGAGAAGCGCACCTCACCCCACTCGTCGGAGGCGAGCCACAGTGCCGGGCCACCCATATCGTACTCGGCCGCAGGGACGGTCTTGTTGGTAATCTTAGCCAGGTTGTCGGTGGTCATCGCCCACACGTTGATGGCAAGCATATCACCAAAGTCGGAGGGCTTGTAGACCCACATAGAGAGGGTGTAGGTATCGCCCTTCTTGAGCTCGATAGGAGCACCGGTCTTGGGATCAATTACCACAACCTGCGCACGCTCAATGCCGGCGTTGGTCAGCTTGTTGACCTGGAGGGAGTTGTAGCTGGCCTCGGCGTGGCTCTGCTCATCGCTCACTTCACCGGAGCCGTTCAGGAACAGTTCAGCGCCCGCACCGACGGAATAGTTTTCAAAATCCAGAACATCGCCACTGGAAGGACGGGTGGGCCCGACCACGCGCTCCACAACCTTGATCTCATCCACGTAGTAGTGGACCACCGTGCTGTTTATGTTGGTAGCAAAGCCGATGCGCAGCTTGCCAGCATAAGGAGCCTCGTTGATAGCGGCCGTCACGTTGATCCACTCGCCCTTGGTGTCCTTAGCGTTCACGCTGGAGGAGGAGAACTCGTACAGCTTGACGGCATCCTTCTGAGCACCGGCAGTGTAGAGGTCCTCGGAGTCGGCAGCGGTTATCCAGTAGTTGACCTGGAAGTCCGACTCGTTCTCGGGAATGAAATACTTAAAGGTAACGACGTAGCTCTTACCCTGCTCGATCATCACCTGGTTGCCCTCGCCGTCCTTGACCATGAGCTGGGCACGGCCTCCGCCAGCCTTGGTGGTGGAGGTAACCAGAGCAGACTGGGCGCCGCCCTCGGTGATGTTCACATCGGTGGACGCCTCGATCTTGTTGCTGCCGCTGCCGGCGATGGAGATCACCGCGCCGGGAGCGTAGGACTCAAAGCTCTCCACCTCGGGATCCTGGACGTAGGGGCTGGATTCCTTCACGACGATGTCGTCCACGTAGAAGGTGCGTACCTTGGAGTTGCTATCCTCGCCGCAGATGCCCAGGCGAAGCTTACCGCTGACGGGGCTGGTCACGGTGACAGTAACCTGGTTCCACTTGCCCTTGGAGTTCTCGCTGCGAACAGACGCCTCGTGAATCTTGGCGTCATCCTTGGCGGCGCCGTCAGCGAAGGGGGTCTCGTTGTCGCAAGCGGCCCACCAGTAGCTCATACCGTAGTTGCCTTCGGTGGATTCCATGTAGAACCAGAAGGTGAAGTCGTAGGATTTGCCCTGCTCCACCATGACCTGTGCGCCGGTGCCGTCCTTGACCATCATCTGGGGACGAGTGCCGCCGCCCTGGCTGGCAGGAGTGAACTTAACGGACTGACGGCCACCTGCGGTGTGGTTGTAAACGTCGGTGACCTCGATGGCCTGGTCAAAGCCGGTGGGCAAGTGTTTGTAAGCACAAATATTCAGATCAGTGCCGATGGCGGTATTCTCGAAGTCCATGGTGTTGGGATCGGACACGAAGGGCGGGATCTCCTCCACGGCGATGTCATCGAGATACAGGGTGTAGTTGGCGCTGCCACACACACCGATACGCAGGTTGCCCTCGCGATCGCTGTTGTTGAACTCCACGACCACCTGGGTCCAGGCACCCTTGACGGGGCCGGTGATGGTCTTGTCGGACACAGCGATGCGCTCGCCGAAGAAAACGGTGTCGTTGCTATTGGAGTAGGTCTCCGTGCTGTTGCCGGCGGCAAACCAGTACTTGAGGTCGTAGTTGCCCTCGGTGGCGGGGATGTAGTACCAGAAGGACAGCTTATAGTCCTTATCCTTTTCCAGGGTCACCTGGGTGCCGTTTTTCTTCACAAAGAACTGGGTGCGCTCACGGCTGAAAAGGGTGCCCTTGACCTGGATGGACTTACCGCCGCCGAAGGTGTGGTTGTAGGCGGTGGAAGCCATCGCCGTGTTGTTGGCCACGGTGTTGAGCTGGATGGGAGCATCCACGGTGAGATCCTCAGCATCCATCACCAGGGCATCCTCAGAGAGCCACTGGGCGGTCAAGTAGACCGTACCGGCGGCAAACTTGGTGGGGATGGCGCTACCATCGGCGGCGGCCCAACCCTGGAAGATATAACCGGTGCGGGTGGGAGCGGCAGGCATCACGATGTCGTCGCCCACAGCGCCGGAGATGGAAGACACGGCAGAGCCGCCCTTGGAATCAAACACAACAGTGCCGGCGGCCACAGGCTCGATGGTGATCTCGCTGATGATCACCTTGGTGCCGTTACGGTTGGTATCGTCATCCATCTTAAGGAGGATATACAGGTTATTGTTCATATCGGGGGCATGGATCACCGAAGCCGTCTCGAAACCGGCGGTGGTACCCTCGATACGAGTGATCGCCGCATGATCGGCGAAATCGGTAGAGAAGGTCTTGGGGCCGCTCAGGGCACCTTCGCTGGCATTGTATGTAGTCGCATACAGAGTCGCGGGAGACACGTAGCCAGTGACCTTGTACTTAACAGAGATCTTAAAGGCAGAGCCAGCCTCCAGGTGGATGGACTGACCGGGGTTACGGCCATTCACCTGCGCATTGGTATAGTTGGGCAAAGAGAAAATGGCGTAGCGCTGCTGATCGGAATTAACGGCCAGGTCGCCAGTATAGGCCAGCTGCATGGCATAGCCGGAGCCGTTGGCCACCACGGTAGTCTCAACAGTGCCGACCTGGATGGCGTTGTTGTGAGAAGAGCCGGCATTGGACACGGTACCGTAGTAGGCGCCGCCGCTGGCATTGTTGTACATACCGTTGTTGACGCTAAAGTCGTAGCTGTAGGCCGTGCCGGTCACCGCGGGCGGAGGCGCAACATCATCGCGGGTGACGGTGATGTCATCCACATAGAAGGTGACCTCATGGTCCTGCCAGTCGGCACACAGGCCCATGCGCAGCTTGCCGGCGTGGGCGCCATTGGTGGTCACGGTGATCTGATGCCAGACGTCAACAGGGATATTCGTCTCGCGGCCGCTGTTGGCACTCTCGTAGATCTTCTCCGCGTCCTTTTCGCCACCGCTGCCGTAGGCACCGGTGCCGTTACCGGCAGTCAGCCACAGACGCAGAGTGTTGTTTATACCGGGCAGGGAGGTGTTGGTGAAGCTCTCCTGAGCGGGCACGTATACCCAGAAGGATACCTCCACTTCCTCGTCCTGATTGACGGTAATGATGTTGCCATTGCCGTCCTCCAGGAACAGCTGGGCGCGAGCGCCACCCGCTGTCTGGTCGGTTGCAAACTTGAGAGATTTGCCGCCGCCTGTCGTGTGGTTCTTCTCGTCAGAGACCTTAATCGTATCACTCGTGTAGAGTGACAGATTGGCGTTGTCTATGGCTTCGTCCTCGAAGTCCCAGACGGTCTCCGCCGCCGCTACTGTCCATCCTGCAACGGAAATGCAAGACACCAGCAGCACCACGCTGATCAGGATCGCCAGCATGCGTTTGAGTTGGGTTTGCTTGGTCATAAATCGCTCCTCCTTCGCTTTGTATCGCCGAAGCGATACAGCAATTTGCCTAAGAAATTTAAGAAAGTCAGCAGTTGCCTATTAAATATTACCACAAGTGTCAAAAAGGGTATAGGTGATTTCGTCCAATTTGTAGTCATTTTGTCCAGTTTTGCAAGAATATTCTTCCAGTTTTTGTCGCACACACGGGCCGCTATTGACAACATTATCGAAAATCGCTATAATTAAACAAACTTGCAATAAATACATACGGATTTTTGATAAAAAGGATGTTTCTATGAAGCTGGTCGGCAAGCACGGACTCAGCCGTGCTCTTGAAATCGCACTCATTGTCCTGCTGGTGCTTATCCCCGCCCTGGAGATCGCCCTCCCCTGGCTGATCACCCTGGCCACCGAGCGTACCCCGGAGGATCCGCAGGGGTATTACATCCGCTACCTTATCACTTTGGCTTACAGCGGCATTCTGGTGGAGCTGATTCTGTGGCAAGCCCGCGGCGTGCTCCGTAACGTAAACAACGGACGTGTCTTTTCTGCCGACACGGTTCGGCGTATGCGGATAATGGCGGTGGAATGCCTTGTGCTGGCAACCGCCTATCTGGCTACCATGGTCTGGATGCACAAGTTCTTTATGGTGGCTTTGTTTGTGTGCTTCGTGATGATCGGCTGTACGCTTCTAGTATTCTCGGAGCTGTTCCAACAAGCTAACCAGTACAAGGAAGAAAACGATATGACGATATAAAGGAGAGAATAGCAGAATGGGTATTATGATCAATCTGGATGTCATGATGGCTAAGCGTAAGGTGGGCCTGACGGAGCTGTCTGACCGGGTAGGTATTACCTTGGCAAATCTCTCCATTCTTAAGAATAACCGCGCCAGAGCCATCCGCTTTACCACGTTAGATGCCATCTGCAAGGCGTTGGATTGCCAGCCGGGGGATATCCTTGAGTACATTCCGGACGACAAAGAGAAATAAGAAAATAGAGAAGGGCTGTGACCGGATTGACCAGGTCACAGCCTTTTTTGATTACATTACGGTTGGCGGGTGGTCAGGTACCAGACGGAGCGTTCCACCGCATCCTTGGAATTGCCCCAATCGGCGTCGGGGTTGTTGGCATTGCGATAATCGTACATATCGCAGAAGTGGCGCACATCGCCTTTAAGCTCTGCCAGGTAACTCTTAGCCAGCTTAGAGGCGGCAGCGGCGAATTCCGTCTGCTGTTTTTTACTCACCACGCCGTCAGCGGCCTGCACCAGAGCGGAAAAATGCGGCAAACACAGGCAGGGCTGTTCCTCAAACAGGCGGCGGAAATCCCCCTGGGTTTCCCAAGTGCGGCAGACGGTAGCCAGCATCTTTTCCATGGCGCTGCCCACCTGCCCGCATACAAAGCAGGAGTGGGCGGCACGAGCCGCATCCTTCGCCTGCTTGCGGGGGGCTTTACCAATGACGGGAGCACCGGCAAACACCTGCTTTTCCATCTCCGCCAGGTGGCTTTCCAGCATCAGTGCCACCCCCAGGCGATTGCGTCGTCCTAGCATCATCCGGTAGTGATCGATGCAGAAGCCCTGCCTGTTGGTCTCTATGCGAATGTCCGGCTCCATCATGGCGGCACCGGTGATGTACTCCACTGCCCGCTCCTCCAGCTTATTGCGTAACCGGCAGATAGGACAGCCGTCCTTTTCCTCAAACACTTCCCCTACAGGTATGTTGGTAATATCGTAGCGCATAACCTTTATCTCCTTATTCGTCGCACCGCGATGGTGTGTCCGGTCTTATCGTCCAGTGTAAACAGCACGGCATCCAGCGCACAGGGGCCATCCGCCACCGCAAAGCGCACAGGGAGCTTGGTGCGCATCTTCTGTATCGCCAGCTCCGGTTTGATACCGAGACAGGACAGGGCGGGGCCGGTCATACCCACGTCGGTAATGAAGCCGGTGCCACCGGGCAGGATCTGCTCATCCGCTGTAGCCACATGGGTGTGCGTGCCGAATACCGCCGACAGACGACCGTCGTTGTAGAAGGCCAGCCCCTTCTTTTCCGCCGTGGCTTCCGCGTGGAAGTCTACCACACAGAAACGAGGGTATCCCGCTTCTGCGAAAAGCTTATCCAGTGTATCGAAGGGGTTTTCCAGCGATTCCATGTACACGGTACCCAAGAGGTTGATGACCGTCACCTGATAGCGGCCTCTGTCCACCACCGTCATCCCCTGCCCCGGCGTACCGGCGGGCAGATTGGCGGGGCGCAATACCATGGGGTTCTCCTCCAGATAGTCGCAAATCTCACGGCGGCGGAAGGTGTGGTTACCGCCGGTAATGACATCCGCTCCTGCTTCGAAAACAGCCTGCGCGGAGGTAGGTAGTATGCCGTTACCATCAGCGGAATTTTCACCGTTGACGATGCAGACGTCCACCGCCAGCTCCCGCTTAAGCCCCGGCAGCACCTGCTGCAGATAGGCGCAGCCTACAGAGCCAACCACATCGCCGACACACAGAATGTTCAAAGGGCATGCTCCTTTCCACTCTCCGAATAAAAGTGGAGCGGAAAACCGCTCCACTTTCTTTCATTGATATCACTCAATGGAAATATAGTAGTAATACACCGGCTGACCACCAGGAACGATAGACACATCCACATCGTCACCCAGCTTAGCACGGATGCCGTCAGCGGCGGCCTCCGCTTGCGTCTCGGTGATCTCCTCGCCGTAGAACAAGGTGACAAAATTGATCTCCTTGCCAGCGGCGTGCCGACTGTTGACCATGGCCTTAGTCAGCTTGGGAACGGCGTGGGCCACGTCATTGTCCACAAAGCTGAGCTTCCCATTATCCAGCGCCAGGATCTGCCCTTCCTTGATCTTATGGCCTTCGAAGTCGCTGTCGCGAGCGGCGAAGGTCAGCGAGCCGGTGGAGACGTTGTCTGCCGCCTTCTGCATAGCGATCAGGTTATCATCCACGCCGGCGTCGGCGTCAAAGGCCAGCATAGCCGCGATACCCTGCGGAATGGTGCGGGTGGGGAGCACGCACACCTGGCGATCTGCCAGCGGTACCGCTTGCTCGGCGGCCAAAATGATGTTCTTGTTGTTTGGCAACACGAACACCGTCTTGGCGGGGGTCGCTTCAATCGCCGTAAGAATATCGTCGGTAGAAGGATTCATCGTCTGGCCGCCGGACACTACATGATCACAGGCCAGATCATCATGGAACAGGCTGTACAGGCCGTCACCAGCGGAGACCGCCACGAAGCCGTAGTCATTTTCAGGCTCCGCACGCTCCAGTACCGGGTCAACAGCGGCGGCCTCGTCTGCCTCCTCCACCCAGCCGGCGTTTTCGTGCTGGATGCGCATATTCTCCACCTTAACGGTCTCAAACTGGCCGTATTTAATGGCTTCTTCCAACGCCTTACCGGGGTTGTTGGTGTGCACATGTACCTTGATGATCTCCTCATCATCTACCACCACGACGCAGTCACCAATGCTCTCCAAATAGGCGCGCAGATTCAGCGGATCCAGGGTGCATTTCTTATCTCTGCCCACGATGAACTCGGTGCAGTAGGCGAACTTAATATCCTGTTCGAAGCTACCGACGGTGCTTTTCTTCTGCACAGCCGCGGGAGCCGGGGCTACATCACCGATCATTTCGCCGCCCTTAAAGATGTGCAACATGGCGTCCATGATCACGCACAGTCCCTTGCCGCCGGCATCCACCACCCCTGCCTTCTTAAGCTGGGGCAGCAGTTCCGGAGTGCGCTCCAAGGAGGCGGCCGCCTCCTGGCAGATAGCCTCCCACACCACGATGGGATCGTTGTTCTTGGCCGCTGTGCTCTTACCCACGGCGGCAGCCTCACGCGCCACCGTCAGGATGGTTCCCTCAGTAGGCTTCATAACCGCCTTATAGGCGGCCTCCATCCCCATGGTCAGCGCGTTGGCCAGGTCAGCGCCATCCGCCTCATCCTTACCCTTAAGGCCCTTGGAGAAGCCGCGGAACAGCAAGGACAGGATAACACCGGAGTTGCCGCGGGCACCGCGCAACAGGGCCGCACTGGCCACATCCGCCACCTCGGTAGCGGTGGGGCTCTTCAGACGGCTCAGCTCGCGGGCGGCATTACCAATGGTCATAGACATATTGGTGCCGGTATCACCGTCGGGGACAGGAAAAACGTTTAACGCATCAACATCCTGCTTTACGTTAGAAAGTGCATTGGATGCCGAGATCATGGCATCCCGCAGCATAATTCCGTTTATCACTTTATCAGCACTCCTTTACCAGTGGTCACTGTTCCGGCTTCATACCGTCAACGTACACATTGACCTTCTTGACGGACATGCCGGTGGCATCCTCCACCGTGTACCGCACTTTATGAACAATGCTCTTGGCAATCGCAGAAATGTTCATCCCATAGATAACGGAGATGTGCAGGTCCACCACCAGCTTGTCGCCGTCGGCGCGCACACGAATGCCGTCATCCACATGGGTGCGGCGGGTCAGCACGGAACGAAGCCCCTGCTTAGGGCCGGAGCGCACCATCCCTGCCACACCGTAGCAGGAGGAAACAGCGTGACCGATGAGATAGCTGAAATACTCCTCAGAAACCTCGATCGTTCCGTAACGGTTGTCGATGCGGATCATATACAACACACCTTTCTGTTAGTCAATCAACACAGCATTTACTGCTTATTTCCAACGAGTGAAATCATAGTACGGTGCAAAGCCGTGGGGTGTCACCAAGGACAGGCGGCGATCATAAGCGGCAAAGCCGCAACGCCAGCAGAGCGGAATATATGGCATGTCGGCAAGGAAGGTCTTTACAAAAGCCTCCAGCGTGACCGTCCCATCCAAATAGCCGCGATAGCAGGCTGCCACAGGGCTGTCCTTTGCCACGCCATAGCCAGCCTCCCCTCCTGCCAACAGCGGTGTTAGATCCATATTGGCAGTCAAGCGCACCTCACCGAGATACAGGTCATAATCCCCGGCGGCAAGCCGCGCTTTGTATTCCGCGTAGGGCAATGAAGTGACGGTAAGCTGTACACCGGCGCTTTCCAGCTCCGCACGTATGCGCTGTGCCGTCTGGGTGCGGTAGCTCCCCTCTGTGCTGCAGAGGAGCTCCAGGGACAGCTTTTTCTGCCCTGCACCAGTACCGTAACCGATGCCCCCCAGCAGCTCCAAGGCGCCCGTCAAATCGCGTGTGGCCGATAAACCGGTCACGGCATTCATCGGCTCCCACGACGAATGAAAGGGCGTGGTCGCCGCCTTAGCCCAGCCGGAATAGACCGTGGTGGCCAAAGTGGACCGGTCAACAAGCAAGGACAAGGCCTGCCGCACCGCCGGGGTGTTCAGCGGCTCCTTGCCGCTGTTGACACCCAAAAACACCAGCGCGTTCATATCCACCGCCGCGCTGGACGCAGTCACCCGGGGTATTTCTCCGGTATTGAGATCATCATAGTAGTACGTAATATCCTGCGAAGCCAAGCCGTAGTACATACTCTCGGAGTTGGGCAGATGTCGTAGCTCCACCCGCTCGTAGAAGCCGGCGCCCTGCCACCGGGGATTGCGGACGAGATACACCGCGCCATTCTCCTGAGTGAGCACATAGGGGCCGCCGCCAATGGGTGCCTCCCCTTTAGCGGTGGTAGCAGTCTTGGCCATATACACCGGGAAGGAAAGGCAAGCTGCCGCATGAGGATCTGCCGTGCGGAGAGTAAAGGTGATGACCCCTGTGCGGGTGTCTGCCTTAACCGAGTCCACATTGGACAACAACGCTTTGTAGTTCTTAGAGGCTTTAGCCGCCTTGAAGGAAGCCACCACATCCGTCACTTGCACCGGCGTGCCGTCGGAAAAGACCGCACCAGTACGCAACGCCACCTCCATGTGGGTGGCATCCGGCCTATCCAGCGTACCGGCCAAGGAAAGCCGGGGCATGAAAGCGCCATCCAGCACCGTCAAGCTATCGTACAACAGACCCGAAAGGTTGAGGTTAGCCTCGGTGGCAGTCGCGTAAGGATTAAGCGTATCCTCCTTACTGTAGGCGACAGCAAACACCGCCGGACTCTCCTGCTCCGGAACCGGCATCTCCCCATCGGAAACAGGAGCCGATTCCCCGGCAGGGGCGGAACAACCCACAGCAGACAGCAAACACAGCACCGCCATTATCAGGCACAGCCATCGCCGCACGATCATTCCTCCTCCGATTTTTTCCCACAGACAGCATCAGTATAGCACTTTCCGAAAAAATAATCAAGTTTTTTATAAGAATATGATTTTTTTGCCCTGTTTAACAGAAAAAATCCCGAAAAAATGTTGTAATTTTTGCCACTTGTGATAAAATAGGATGTTGAATGTAACCGAGAAGGAGGTTTTCTACCATGGAAAAACCGAAATTTTATCTCACCACTGCCATCGCCTATGCCAGCCGCAAGCCTCACGTGGGCAATGTCTACGACATCGTGCTGGCGGATATGATTGCCCGCTACAAGCGCATGATGGGCTTTGATGTGCGGTTCCTCACCGGCTCCGACGAGCACGGACAGAAGATCGAGGAATACGCCAAGGAGGCTGGCAAGTCTCCCCAAGAGTACGTCGATGGCACCGCCGCGATCATCAAGTCGGTGTGGGACAGCATGAACGTGACCTATGACCGTTTCATCCGCACAACAGATGAAGATCACGTGAAGGTCATTCAGAAGATCTTCCGCAAGCTGTACGACCAGGGGGATATCTACAAGAGTAGCTACGAGGGGAAGTATTGCGTACCCTGCGAGAGCTTCTACACCCCCTCCCAGCTGGTGGACGGCAAGTGCCCCGACTGTGGACGAGATTGCGTGGATGCCAAGGAGGAGGCCTATTTCCTCAAGCTGGGCAAGTACCAGGATCGCCTGCTGAAGTATTATGAGGAGAATCCGGACTTCTTTGCACCGGTCTCTCGCCGCAACGAGATGATCAACAACTTCCTCAAGCCCGGTCTCAACGATCTGTGCGTGTCCCGCTCCTCCTTCAAGTGGGGAATCCCGGTGGACTTCGATGACAAGCACGTGGTATACGTGTGGCTGGACGCACTGTCCAACTACATCACCGGCTGTGGCTACGACCCGGACGGTTCCTCCGAGATGTACGCAAAGTATTGGCCTGCCGATCTGCACGTCATCGGCAAGGATATCGTGCGCTTTCACACCATCTACTGGCCCATCATCCTAATGGCCCTGGGCGAGCCGCTCCCCAAGCAGGTGCTGGGGCATCCCTGGCTCTTATCCGGCGATGACAAGATGAGCAAATCCAAGGGCAACGTACTGTATGCCGACGAGCTGGCGCAACGCTTTGGCACCGATGCTATCCGCTGGTATCTGCTGGCGGAAATGCCCTTTGCTCAGGACGGCACCATCACCTATGAGAACATCATTAACCGCTACAACGCCGACCTGGCCAACACCCTGGGGAATCTGGTCAACCGCTCTATCGCCATGACCAATAAGTACTTTGGCGGCACAGTAGCAAGACCCATCACCGTGGACGAGGCGGATCGGGAGCTTATCGATACCTGCGCCGCTACGGTGCAGAAGTACACCGAGCTGATGGATACCTGGCACAACGCCGACGCGGCGGAGCTGGTTATGAACCTGGCGAAGCGGTGCAATAAGTATATCGACGAGACCGCCCCCTGGGCGCTGGCTAAGGACGAGGCCAACAAGGAGCGGCTGGAGGCTGTGCTGTACAACCTGCTGGATTGCATCCGGGTGCTTGGCATCCTGCTGACCCCCTTTATGCCGGAGACCGGGGATGCGATCCACCGCCAGCTGCAGGTGGACGAGACCGTAACCGGTATGGATGCCGCCGCTTTCGGCAAGGCGGCTACCTACGGTGTCGGTAGCCCCTCTCCCCTGTTTGCACGTATTGATGCGGAAAAGATGCTGGCTCAGATCGCCGCTGAGCTGGAGGCCGCCGCCGAGGAGGAGGCTCCCGGCATTGCCTTCCTGCCGGAGATCGCCTTTGACGAATTTGTGAAGGTAGACCTGCGGGTGGCAGAGATCACCGCCTGCGAGCCTATCAAAAAGGCCAAGAAGCTCTTAAAGCTCACCCTTAACGACGGCATCAAGGAGCCTCGCACGGTGTGCTCCGGCATCGCTCCCTGGTACACCCCCGAGCAGCTTATTGGCCGCAAGGTGGTGCTGGTAGCCAACCTGAAGCCGGTGAAGCTCTGCGGTGTGGAAAGCTGCGGCATGATCCTGGCGGCCTCCGAGGCCAAGGAGGACGGCAGCGAGGACGTGAAGGTGCTGTTTGTGGACGAGATGACCCCCGGCAGTGCTATCCATTAAGCGGGAAATGGGTGTTACGTATGCATAAATTCATCGAGATCGCACCGTCGGAGATGGCGGGTAACCCCTTCGACCTGATAGGAAAAGACTGGATGCTCATTACGGCCGGTAAAGCGGATAGCCTTAACACCATGACCGCCAGCTGGGGCGGCCTGGGCGTGCTGTGGAATGCACCGGTAAGCTATTGCTTTGTACGCCCCACCCGGTATACTTACGAATTTCTGGAGCGAGAGGACTACTACACCCTCTCCTTCCTGGAGCCGGGGTGCCGTCGGGCCCTGCAGCTGTGCGGTCGGATGTCCGGGCGGGATGGAGACAAGATCGCCGAGGCAGGGCTCACGGTACGCACCGACGAGGCGGCGCCCTACTTTGACGAGGCGGTAACGACCCTGGTATGCCGCAAAATGTACGTGCAGGACATCGACCCCGCCGGGTTTATCGATCCCACCATCGCCGGGCACTACGACAACGATTACCACCGTGTGTACGTAGGTGAAGTGGTGAAGGTGCTAAAGCGCGTGGATTGAGTGCTTGACAAACGAGAGGACCCATGGTACAATGCCATAGAAATAAAGGCTATGACGAAGAGGGATATGTTCCGTCCGTTCCCCCAGAGAGGCAGCGGTTGGTGTAAGCTGTCGGAACAGGGACTCATCTGTAGCTTCCGAGCCGGGAGAAAGAACCCCCTCATGGGTCAGTAGACTCTCCCCGTCCATGCCACGTCACGGCAAGAGGGTTGTCAGACCCGAGAGAGGTCGTTCGCCATAGCGGGCGGCAATTTGAGTGGTACCGCGGGTGCAGTAACGTCATTTACACACTCGTCTCAAAGTTAAAAACTTTGGGACGAGTGTTTTTCGTCCCATGACAGAAAGGAAACAGTATTATGGCAGAACGCAAAGAACTCGCAAAGGTGTACGAGCCCCGCGAGGTAGAAAAGCGCATCTATCAGTTCTGGCTGGACGGCGGGTATTTCCACGCTACCGCTCATGCCAAGGACGAAAACGGCGTGGAGAAAAAGCCCTATACCGTCATGATGCCGCCTCCCAACATCACCGGCCAGCTGCATATGGGTCACGCCCTGGATAACACCCTGCAGGATATCCTCATCCGCTTCCGTCGGATGCAGGGGTATGAGACCCTGTGGATGCCCGGCACCGACCACGCCTCCATCGCCACCGAGGCGAAGGTGGTGGAAGCCATGCGTGCCGAGGGGCTGACTAAGGACATGCTGGGCCGCGACGGATTCCTGGAGCGTGCCTGGGCATGGAAGGAAAAATACGGTAGTCGCATCGTCAGTCAGCTCAAGACCATCGGCTCCAGCTGTGACTGGGAGCGGGAACGCTTTACCATGGACGAGGGCTGCTCCAAGGCGGTTAAGGAAGTGTTTGTGCGGCTGTATGAGCAGGCGCTCATCTACCGGGGCAACCGGATGGTCAACTGGTGCCCCACCTGCAACACCTCCATCTCCGACGCGGAGGTGGAGTATGAGGAGCAGCAGGGTCACTTCTGGCATCTGCTATACACCGTCAAGGAGACCGGCGAAACGCTGGAGCTAGCCACCACCCGTCCCGAGACCATGCTGGGCGATACCGCCGTGGCCATCAATGCGGAGGATGAGCGGTACGCTCATCTGCACGGCTGTCACGTGATCCTCCCCCTGCTGAACAAGGAAATCCCCATCGTATGCGATGAGCACGCCGATATGACCAAGGGCACCGGCGTGGTGAAGATCACTCCCGCCCACGACCCCAACGACTTCGAGGTAGGTAAAAGGCACGATCTGCCGGTCATCCGCATCTTTACCTACGATGGCCGCCTGACCGGTGCCGCCGACAAGGCCGCCGCTGAGGAGCTGGTGACTTCCGGCCGCGCCGCTGTAGACGAACCCGAAGTGCTGGACTGCGGCAAGTACGCCGGCATGACCACCAAAGAGGCGCGTAAAGCCATCCTGGCCGACCTAACAGCCGGCGGATATCTCAAGGAGACGGAGGAGCTAACCCACGATGTGGGCACCTGCTACCGTTGTCACCAGACCATCGAGCCCATGGTGTCCAAGCAGTGGTTTGTTAAGATGGAGCCCCTGGCCGGTCCCGCTATTGAGGCGGTGGAAAAAGGTGAGATCACCTTCGTGCCGGAGCGCTTCACCAAGAACTACCTCAACTGGATGCACGCCACCCGCGACTGGTGCATCTCTCGTCAGCTGTGGTGGGGCCATCAGATCCCCGCCTTCTACTGCGACAATTGCGGCGAGATGGTGGTGGCCAAGGACGCCCCCGCCGTGTGCCCCAAGTGCGGCAGTGTCCACATGACCCAGGACCCCGACACGCTGGACACCTGGTTCTCCTCTGCTCTATGGCCCTTCTCTACCCTGGGCTGGCCGGATAAAACGGAGGAGCTGGACTACTTCTACCCCACCGACACGCTGGTCACCGGCTATGATATCATCGGCTTCTGGGTAAGCCGCGTGATCTTCTCCGGCCTTGCCTACACCGGCAAAGCCCCCTTCAAGACGGTGCTCATCCACGGCCTGGTGCGGGACTCTCAGGGGCGCAAGATGTCCAAGTCCCTGGGCAACGGCGTGGATCCCTTGGAGGAGATCGACAAGTACGGTGCGGACGCCCTGCGCTTTATGCTGGCCACCGGCAACAGCCCCGGAAACGATATGCGTTATATGACCGATAAGGTGGAATCCTCCCGCAACTTTGCTAACAAGCTGTGGAACGCCGCCCGGTTTATCCTGATGAACCTGGAGGGACACGAGGTCTCCCTCACCCTGCCCGACACGCTGACCTTGGAGGATAAGTGGATCCTCTCCAAGTTTAACGAGCTTGTCAAGGCGGTCACCGACAACCTGGATAAGTTCGAGCTGGGCATCGCCGTGCAGAAGCTGTACGATTTCATCTGGGACACCTACTGCGACTGGTACATTGAGCTGTGCAAATCCCGCCTGCAGGGTGAGGGGGCGGACAGTGCCCGCCAGGTGCTGGTGTACGTGATGACCGGGATGCTGAAGCTACTGCATCCCTTTATGCCCTTCATCACCGAGGAGATCTGGCAGTCCCTGCCCCACGATGGCGAGACGCTGATGTGCGCTGCCTGGCCCGCCTACGATGAGGCCTTCTGCTATCCTGAGCAGGAAAAGGAAATGGAGCGCATTATGGAGGCCATCCGCGGCATCCGTAACCGCCGCGCGGAAATGAACGTGCCCCCTTCCAAGAAGGCTGACCTGTACATTGAGACCGCTTTTGGCGACACCTTCGCCGCCGGCGTGCCCTTCCTCCAGAGACTGGCCTCCGCCGCCGATGTGAAGATCGGTGAGAGCTTTGACGTGGAGGGCACGGTGAACATTGTCACCGCCGCCGCCACCATCAAGATCCCACTGGACGAGCTGGTAGACAAGGCCGCGGAGCTGGCCCGCCTGGAGAAGGAAAGAGCCAACGTGCAGAAGCAGTTGGACGGCGTGATGGCACGTCTCAACAACAAGGCCTTCACCGACAAGGCGCCCGAATCGGTGGTCAACGGGGCGAAAGCCCAGGCCGCTCAGCTGGAGGAAAAGCTGGCACTTCTCATCCAGTCCATGGAACAAATGAAGTAAACAGACGCAAAAAAGGAACGCTTGGCAATTGCCAAGCGTTCCTTTTTGTTTGGTTAATTGATTTCCATCACCGTACCGATGAACACCGGCAGGTAGGTGGTGTTATCCACGATCATGTACACAAAGGGGCGGTCCAGGGTAACCTCTTTGGGCTCGATCATAGCGCTGCCGCACTTGAAATCCACCGCTGTAACCGCGCCGGCCTTAGTGCCGAGAGCATCTACGGTAATGAAGGTCTTATGCTGCACGTCCCCGATATAGAGCGGATACGGCCCCACGTGCCCCATAGCGGAGAAATCCGCCCGATCCCCATCAAAGGCGGTGGGCATCCCCATCTCCCCCAAGGTGCGGCGCAGGGAAGCGCCGTAGTCATAGCTGAACTTGGGCAGGTGCGCGATCACCGATTGGGAGGAATCATCCCCCATCCCCAACAGGGTCTGTCGCAGGGTATTGGCCGTGAGACCATCCACATAGTCGTGGATGCTCACCCCCTCATTAGGGAGCAGCGCCGCAAAGCTGTAGTCGTAACCCTCGTAGTATTTGGCAAAGCCGGTGGCGCGGCCGTCATTCAGATACGTATATTCGACCGACATCATCATCTGCGCTGTCTGCTGCTCGCCGGACACGGACGTAAAGGTGCCTTCCTTGACAGATCTATCCTCATAAGGCTCATCCCATTTAGCGTCAAATGCCAACGCGTTGATGAGATACAGCATAGAATCCGCATCTATGGTTTCCACGATACGGTCAATGGTGCCATCGGTGTGTTCCTTTACCCAGCGATTGATCTCCTCCACCGTGTTCCTGTCAAAGGGGCGCTTGTAGACCCCGGCGTTGTAATAATCCGCATTAGTCTGTAGGAACGACGGCTGCACCGTTAGGCTCTCATTGTCCCGCAGCCAGATAGAGTTGGCGGTCTGCAGGCGGCTCTTCTCAGAGGCGGTCAGCCCTTTCATCCAGGTGTGCAGGTAGCCGTTGAGGTCGGCAATGGAAATGCCGTCGCCCAGCACCTGCTCCATCTCCGTGAGGGTATCCCCGGCGGCACCGTTGGCGGTCATGGCCAGCGCCAGCTCCACCGACAAGGGAGACACCAGCACGTTCTCCTTCTTGCCGGCGGTTTCCGCCTTTAAAAGCTCCACGGCAAACTGCATATAGCCGCTCTCAAAGGTGCCATCTGTTTCCTTTTCCTCTACCGGCTTCGGGGTGATATCGGCGGTCAGGTCGCCAGTGGGAGGCGGCACGGTGGAGAAAGTGTCGTCAGCGGGAGGCGGCACAGCGGAGGAGGTGTCATCAGTGGGGGCTCCCCCGCCACAGCCCACCATGCACAGGCATAGTGTGCCGCACAGCATCAGCGTCAACCATTTTCTATATTTCATCGTATGCTCCTTTCCTATTCACCGGACAGGCATTGCCGCAAAGCATCCTGCAAAGCGGCGGCCTCCTCCTCTGTCAATGATAGCCACAGGTCAGCATTTTCCACGTACAGTCTGCCCTCCATCAGGCTGTAGCTGTACCGATTGCCGTCCTCCTTAGTCACCGTCAACCGATACAAGGGGGGTGCGTTCTTAGAGTCGGCGTCTACGCTCTCCCCCTTGATGGCTCCCACATCCTTGTTTCCGAGCAAGGCCGCCGCCACCGCTTCCGGCGGCAACCGGCTTTCCAGCGCGGCGATGGTGGCGCTGTCGGTGCAGAGACGACTTTGGTCGTCCTTACCGTCTGACCACAGCACTTCGATGCTTTGGGTGGCGACAGAACCGTTTTGCGCATCGTCTGCCATCCCAACAAAGCCGCCCTGCGTGCTGGCTCCATCCTCGGGGAGAAAGGGCGCCGGCATGGAATCGCCGGTGATATACTCATCACCACCGTACACATCCTCCGCCGACGAGAGGGCATCCGAGGTGGCGCTAACCAGGCCGGTGGTCTTCCCGGGCAGCAGGCCGGGGAGCACCGCCACCGATACCGCCAGCAAGCACACCGCTACCGGCAGGGTGGCCAGCAACGCCTGGCGACGTTTTTTGTTTCCTTCTATCGTTGCCTTTCCCCGGCGGTAGACCTCCGCGGCAAAGGCTTCATTTGTTCGTCTCATATCCGCTCCACCTCCTCTGCAAGAGTGGTACGCAAGGCGGCTTTGGCACGGTACAGGAGGTTGTCGATCTGCTTTGTGGTCTTTTTCATCACGCGGGCAGCCTCGGCGTAGGATAACTCTTCAAAGTACACCAGGTGCACCGCCGCCCGCATATCCGGCGGCAGCTGCGCCAAGGCCGCGTGCACCGCTCGCCGCCGTTCGGTGGTCAGCAAGGTGCTTTCCGGGTCATCCGGAGCCGCCAAGGTGCCCTCCACCTCACCCAGCTCCACCATCTGCAAGCGTCCCCGACGCTTAATATAATTGAGCGCCCGGCTACGTCCCAGCATGAACAGGTAGGTCTTGAGCGTCACCGAAAAATTGTAGCGGTGGCGGTGGACCAGCAGATCGGCGAACACGTCGATGGCAATGTCCTCCGCCGCATCCATATCCCGCACATAGCGGTTGATGAAAAAGGTCAGGCTATCCCGATATTCCTCCAGGATCGCGTCAAAGGCGCGCTCGTCCCCCTCCAGAAAACGGCGGTAGCTACTGGCACCGTTATCCATCGGCAACGCCCCCTGACTAACTCTTATACAATCCCAAAAGGATAATTCCTCACGATTTTCCGGAATTTTCAAAAACAGTATACCATAGAGTGAAACACAAAGGCAATATGCCAAGAAAAAAAGATTGACATTCTGAAACGGCGGTGCTATAATAGTCACGCTGTCCGAAGGACGGCGTCATATATGCGAGGGTGCTGGAACCGGCAGACAGGCACGTTTGAGGTGCGTGTGTCAACGACGTGGGGGTTCAAGTCCCCTCCCTCGCACCAAAATAAGAGAGACAGACCTTGTGTCTGGCTCTCTTATTTTATTGCAAGAGTCGGATGGCGCGGAACCCCTTCAAATCTGCCAGGATTTGAATCGGGTTTTGCGTACTGAGACTTCGACACGCTCTTACTTGGCGCAAAACCGTTCTAGTCCCCTCCCTCGCACCAAAATAAGAGAGACAGACCTTGTGTCTGGCTCTCTTATTTTATTGCAGGAGTCGGAAGACGCAGAACCCCTTCAAATCCGCCAGGATTTGAATCGGGTTTTGCGTGCAGTAATCTCGACATGGTACATATTTGGCGCAAAACCGTTCTAGTCCCCTCCCTCGCACCACATCAGCACGATAGTTATGATACCATTGGTATTGAAACCATCGTGCTTTTTCTATATCAAAAAGCCATTGTAACATAAGGCATTTCAGCACTTTGTCGTAAAAGATTCGTTTCATTGTGTATTATTGCAATGACTTTAAAAACTTGCTATAATAATTAAACAAAGATGAAGAGGTGAAATGATGTTAGGAGCTATCATTGGAGACATTGTTGGTTCGAAATACGAATTCAACAACATAAAATCAAAGGATTTTCCTCTTTTTTCCAGCGACTCTACATATACGGATGATTCCATTATGACAATTGCTGTAGCAAAGGCGCTTTTGCGCAGTCGTAAAGAGAAGCGGGATTTTAAACCCATTCTTATTGAAGAAATGCAAGCGTATGGGAAGAAATACCCCTGCCCGAAAGGTGGTTATGGGATGCGGTTTTCTCGCTGGCTGACAGATTTTGATCCCAAACCATATAACAGTTTCGGGAATGGTTCTGCCATGCGTGTTTCTCCCTGTGGACTGATCGCCATTGAGCTTTATGAGGCATTATCTTTGGCAAAAGCATCTGCAGAAGTCACCCACAATCATCCCGAGGGAATCAAGGGGGCTCAAGCTGTTGCCGGTGCCGTATTTCTCGCCAAGCAGCATAAAGAGAAAAAGGAGATTGCTGATTTTATTCGCACCAACTTCTACGATCTCGATTTTTCATTAGAGGACATTCGGGATTCCTATCCGTTTGATGAGACTTGCCAAGGCACTGTGCCGCAAGCTATCGTTGCTTTTTTGGAATCGAATTCCTTCGAGGATGCGATCCGAAATGCAGTTTCCTTAGGTGGCGATAGTGATACTTTAACGGCTATTACAGGATCAATAGCATGGGCCTATTATAGTCCGACTTGGGATTTGGAAAAGGTTCCGGAATTTTTTGATATTTATACCACTGTCAGACAACGGATACCGGAAGAATTTTTGCCCATCATCGATGAATTTGAAAAGGTTTCATTAAGCCGTAAGGGCTCCTATAACAGGGTGGGGCTTTGCACATCCACCATCCCCCACAAGAGGATGAGGGATTTGGCGGAGGAATTTAAACAAACACCACCGGCAATGAGCTTGGATTGTGAAAAAAGCCTGAAAGAAAAGCTTAAAAACACCTTTTTGGGTAGCCTGCTTGCCGATATTTGTTCTTCAAAGCATTATGTACAGATTCTGAAGGATTATCAGATCGGCGTTCAAAATTTTGATGATTATTCTGAGCTTTGTGATCAAATAGAAAAAGATCATACGCTACTATATACTGCTACGCTGGAAGATTGCTTAATTTACCTGACTTACCTTTGGCGTGCTGATTATATGTCAGGTGGGTATCCCGACTTTGATCATAGACACAGAGAGGAACTAAGAGCGGCAAGAATGCGAATCGTTGACATCTTATTTTGGGAAGATACTTAATAAAAAGTTGCATTTATAGTGGTCGTGCAACTTCAACTATCCCCAACGCAGCTTGGCAACCGCCTGCACCCCATCAATCTGTACAAAGAAACAAGGCACTATGTATCCACCTAAAGATACATAGTGCCTATTTTTATCCCTACCAGCGACTCCCCTAAGGCGGGGCTTTTTGCGTTTTTGTTTTTATTCTCTTGTCTTACGGAATTCCCGGGGGGCCATACCGCAGTAACGGCGGAACACCTTCGTGAAATAGTTATAATCTGGGAAACCGCACCGGATAGCCACGGTGCCGATGGGCAGGGTGGTCTCCCTCAGCAAATTCTTTGCCCGCGCTATACGGCAACGGCGAATGTGCTCTGCCACGCTAACCCCGTACCGCTCGCTAAAAAGAGCGTACAGGCGCTCCCGGCTGACCGACAGATCGGCACACAGCCGTTCCACGCTTAGATCGGCATCTAAATTATCCTGTATAAGCGCATCCAGATGTTCCCACAGACTGTGCTCTCGTACGGAGATCATGCCGTCCAGATACAGATAACCGGCACAAGCCTGCAAAATGTTTGCCGCTGCCACCACCACGTCCTTTGTCACGGTCTTTTGTCCGGCATACGCCTCGCGCAGGCGTTCGATATTCAGCCCGCAATCAACCAAGTGAGGGGCGAGTTTACCGAAAGCAGCGGCATCCCCTGTCGTCAGCCGCATCTGTCCCATCATGATGTAAGCGACCGCCGTCTTATCGTGGCACACCGGTGCCACCGCCTCCCCCATGCCCGCATGGCACCGATAGGTAACCAGTCGTCCCAGGCGCTTGCTTTTCTCGCATGCTTCCCGGTCACAGGTAACGCACCGCTCCAACGCCCGGGGGCTTTCCCGTAGCAGGCGGCAATAGTCGCCATGATCCGCCGGATACGCGGCGATCTCGCAGAAAGCATTATCAAACACAGCTACGCGGATGCCGGTAAGCTGGTGAAAATACCGAAGCAACGCCAATAGCTTTTCGCGGTCGATAAACACATTCATTTTTACGGCCTCCTTACGAAATGACTATTTTTACCCTATTTTTACCTATTCCCATCCTACGGAATCCGTCATAATAGTATTATACTCGCTAAGAAACCGAAAAGCAACTACACAAAAAGGAGAAATTACCCATGAAAAAGCAAACTTTTGCCCTGTATTTCGGCAACCGAGGCTTTATGCCCGCCGAGCTTATCAAGGGAGCTCGTGAGGATATGGTCAAGGCGGTCACCGGTGCCGGCTACGACTATCTTATTATGGATAAGGATGCCACCCGCTACGGTGCGGTGGAGACCCGCGATGAGGGCCGCACCTATGCGGCGTGGCTTAAATCCCACGAAGGGGAATACGACGGCGTCATCCTGTGCATGCCCATCTTTGTGGACGAAAACGGTGCCATTGCTGCCCTGCAGGATGCGGGGGTACCCATCCTGATGCAAGCCTACCCCGATGAGATCGGCAAGATGGACTTCCAGCATCGTCGGGATGCCTACTGCGGCAAATTCTCGGTAATGGATGTCTTTGAGCAGTACCGGGTGCCTTATACCGTGATGAAGCCCCACGTGGTGCATCCGCTCTCCCCCGCTTTTGCTCAAAACCTTCGGGAGTTTGCCGCCGTTTGCCGAGTGGTCAAAGGAATGCGCCGCTTCACCATCGGCTGTATCGGTGCCCGTACTACCGCTTTTAAAACGGTGCGGTTTGACGAGGTGACCATGCAGCGTCATGGCATCAATGTGGAGAGCTTTGATCTATCGGAGTTGTTTGAGTTCGTCCGCGCCAAGGAGGATGAGGACGAGAAGGTGCTGGCGAAAAAGGCGGCGCTGGAGAAGTATACCGACTTTAGCCGTGTACCGGAGGACAAAAAGATTATGCTGGCAAAGATCAGCGTGGTCATCGACGAGTACATAGAAGAATATCATCTGGACGCCATCGCCCTGCGATGCTGGAACGAGATGGAGACCTATCTGCGGGTGTGTCCCTGCGTGCTGCTCAGTGAGCTTAATGATCGGGGGATCGTAGCCTCCTGCGAGATCGATATGTGCTCCGCTATCACCATGCGAGCGCTGTCGCTGGCCACCGAAGGCCCGGCGGCGTGCCTGGACTGGAACAACAACTACGGCGACGACCCGGACAAGGTCATCCTTTTCCATTGCGGCTCTACAGCCCAAAGCTTGATGGCGGCACGGGGCACGGTTACCTCCCACAAGATGTTCGACAAGACCGATCCCGGTAGTGGCTGGGGTACTAACGAGGGGCGCATCGCCGCCTTCCCTATGACCTTCTCCAACTGCAAGACCGAGGACGGCAAGATCACCATCTATTTCAGCGAGGGCGAATTCACTGACGACAATATCGAGGACGCTTTCTTCGGTTGCGGTGGTGTGGCCCACATCAACGCCCTGCAGGATAAGCTCATTCGCTTGGCACGGGGCGGTTTCAAGCACCACACCACGGTGGCTAACGGTCACGTGAAAGCGGTGCTGGAGGAGGCCTTCCGCACCTATTTAGGCTATGATGTGGTGAGCATCGAGGGGAACGTATGATCATTGGTGGATTGGATGCCGGGACCACCGGCTGTAAAATTGCCCTCTACAATGAGGACGGCACGCTGCTACATACCTACTATCAGGAATACGCCTCCACCCACAAGGATGGAGAGCACGAGATCCACTTTGACGATATCAAGGCCGGGGTATGGGAGCTGCTGCATCTCGCCGGACAGGAGTACCCCATCGACGCGTTGGGGGTAACCAGCTTTGGCGAGACCTTTGCCTTGCTGGACGAAAACGACCGGGTATTGGCATCTTCTATGCTGTACACCGATCCCCGGGGGCAGGAAGCCTGCGACGAGCTGTGCCGGCAATTCGGTGCCGAGACGCTGGCTCTGCGCACCGGGGCCAAGCCCCATCCCATGTACAGCATCGGTAAAATCCTGTGGATGAAGGCACACCACCCCGAGCTGTTTGGCCGCTGCCGACGCATCCTGCTGGGGGAGGATTTTCTCATCTATATGCTCACAGGCAAAGCGCAAATCGACCTGTCGTTAGCGGCACGAACCGGGGCTTTTGATATTGAAAAGCGGGAATGGATCACGGAGATCTTTGCAGAAAACGGCATCGACCCGGCTTTGATGTCTACCCCTGTACCCATCGGCACCGTGGCCGGCGGTCTGCGGGAGGAGGTGCGCCGGGAATTGGGACTGACACAGGACATCACCGTGGTAAACGGCTGTCACGACCAGGTGGCGGCGATGATCGGCAGCGGCGTGTTTGATCCCTCTCGGGTGATGGACGGCACCGGCACGGTGGAATGCATCCCCGTAGTGCTGGATAAAAAGCCGAATACCGCCGTTTTCTATGAACAGGGATACTCCGTGGTGCCGTACCTTGATGGACGCTATGCCTGTTATGCCCTCTCCTTCACCGGCGGGGCCACCCTCAAGTGGTTCCGGGACAACTTTGCCGAGGCGGAGTACGCGACGGCTGGGGATGACGTGTATGCTCTGCTGGACAGCAAGGTGTCGGAAGCCCCCTCCGGGCTTCTGGTACTCCCCTACTTTGCGGGAGCAGCCACCCCCTATATGGATAGTGAGGCCAAGGCCGTCATCCTGGGAATGACCCTGGAGACGAACAAATACGTCATCTACCGGGCACTGATGGAAGGAACCTCCTACGAAATGCGGGTAAATCTACAGCTCCTGCAAGCATTGACCGGCACCATTGGCGAGGTGCGCGCCACCGGAGGTGGCGCCCGCTCGGATGTGTGGCTGCAGATCAAGGCGGATGTGCTGGACGTGCCTATTACGGCACTGGACTGCCGGGAGGTGGGAGCCGCCGGTACCGCCGCTCTGGCGGGCATAGCCGTAGGGGCGTACTCCAACCTAACCATCACCCAGAAGATGGCACCCACACGGTGCACCTTCCACCCCCAAGAGAAACACCGCCGCCGGTACAATGCCCTGTATGAGACCTACCGGCAATTGTATCCCACGCTGAAAACGATTGGAGGCTAACCTATGAACACCTATATCGGCAATTCCCTGCAAATCCGCGGGGCGGAACGCTACACCTTGCAGGAAGGCCGCGGAGACGGCATGCACTTTGTATATGTGCGCAACGGACTGGGGCTGGAGGCTTGGATCTCCCTTGACCGCGCCGGTGACCTGTCCCGGGTCATCTACAAGGGAGACAACATGGGCTATTTCGCCCCCTGCGGTTACGTAGCACCCGCCTATTACGACGGCGTTGGAGCGGGCTTCCTTAAATCCTTCACCGCCGGCTTCTGCACAACCTGTGGGCTGACAGCGGTGGGCTCCCCCTGCACCGACGAGGGGGAGGAGCTCCCCCTGCACGGCACCCTTTCCCACATACCGGCTGAGCTGTTCGCTTTGGAGGAGAATGACAAGGAGCTGACGGTGCGGCTACGAGTACGGGATCATCGGCTCTTCGGGCGCAAGCTGACGTTGACACGAACCTATCGTTTCTCTTACACTGACAGCATCATCTCCATGGAGGATATCGTGTGTAACGAGGCAGATACAGCCTCCCCTTACATGATCCTGTACCATTGCAACATGGGCTACCCGCTGTTGGATGAAAACAGCCGGGTAGTCATCCCCAATAACCGCATCACCCCCCGCAACACCCACGCCGCCGCCCACATGGAGAAGGCGTTGCAGATGGAGGCGCCCCAGACCGGGTATGAGGAATGCTGTTACTACTACGACATCAAGGAGAAGGATGGCATCGCCCGGGTGGGAATTTTCAGCCCCGGAATCTGTAAAGGAGTTATGCTTGCCTACGACAAGCAGGTACTTCCCCGCTTTACCCAATGGAAAATGATGGGTAAGACCGATTACGTACTGGGGTTGGAGCCGGGCAACTGCACCCCCGACGGTCGGGATGTCCTGCGACACAACAGGGAATTGTTTTTCCTACAGCCCAGCGAGTGCGGCACAACGGCGGTGACCTTCCGCTTTACGGACAACGAAACGGACTTTGAAGGAGCGTTTTAATATGCTGTATACTCTCAAGGATATTCTCAAGCTGGCCGAGGAGAAGACCTGTGCCATTGGCGCCTTCAATACCCCCAACATGCCTGCTCTGCAGGCGGTGATCCGGGCAGCGGAGGAGCTGCAGCAGCCGGTGATCCTGATGCACGCCCAGGTGCATGAGGAAATGGGGCTGTGCACCATGGAGGAGATTGCTCCTGTGATGCTGTGGTACGCCAAGCGCGCCTCGGTGCCGGTGTGCGTCCACCTGGACCACGGCACCGACCTGGACTACGTACAAAAAGGACTGGCGTTGGGCTTTACATCCGTAATGTACGACGGCTCCGCCCTGTCGGTGGAGGAAAACACTCAAAACACCCGGCTTGCTGTGGCGACAGCCGCCGAAACCGGCGCCTCAGTAGAAGCGGAAATCGGTAGCATGGGTGCCCGGGAGGGTGGCGGCGGTGAAGACTTCTCCATCTACACCGACCCGGAAACCGCGGCTGTGTTTGTAAAGCAGACCGGCATCGACGCGCTGGCCTGCGCCTTCGGTACCGCACACGGATTCTATGCCAAGGCGCCCCGCCTGGACATGGAACGGCTGTCTGCCATCCGCCGGTGCATCGGTGTGCCCATCGTCATGCACGGAGGCAGTGGTGTCAGCGAAGCGGATTACCGAGAGGTCATCCGGCGGGGTGTACGTAAGATCAACTACTACACCTACATGGCCAAAGCGGGAGCCGATGCCATCAATGGCAAAGCCTACAACCAATTTCACGACGTCTTGCTTGACGCAATGGAGGGTATGACGTATAATGTGAAGAAAGCCATCGATATCTTTTCCGGCAAGGAGTGAGTACCATGCTTTACAGCCCTGTGGGCGACCTGAACATAGCCAATATCGTACTTGGCGGCGCCCTCTTTGGCGGATCAGTAGAGGAAAAGACCGCTTTTACTCTCATGGACACCTATGTAGACAGGGGCGGTAACTGTGTGGACACCGCCCGCCTGTACGCAAATGGAAACAGCGAGATAACCATCGGTAAATGGCTACGGAAGAATCCCGGTAAGCGGGATTCCGTGATCATCTCCACCAAGGGAGGACACCCAGCACTGGATACCATGCACGTCTCCCGGCTCAACCAGCGGGAGCTGGAGCAGGATCTGGACAGCAGTCTCCAAGCCCTGGGGGTGGACTGTATCGACCTCTATTGGCTGCACCGGGATGACACGACACAGCCGCCGGAGGAGATCCTTGCGATGATGAATACCTTCATTAAAAAGGGAAAGATCCGGCATTTGGGGGTATCCAACTGGCACGCCCAGCGGATACAGCGCGCCAACGCCTTTGCCGAAAAGGAGGGGCTCTCCCCCATTGTGGGCTCCCAGATCCAATGGAGCCTGGCGCATCCCACCCCGGGAGTGGGCGATCCCACCCTGGTACTGATGGACGAGGCAGAGCATACCGCCTGCGTAGCGGCGGGGGTGCCGGTGTTTGCGTTCTCTTCCCAAGGGGCGGGCATCTTCTCCATCCTGCATAAGGGCGGTATGGAGGCACTAACCAACCATCACCGTAAGACCTACCTCAACGAGGTGACTCTCAAACGGTATGAGGTCGCCTGCCGGTTGGCAAAGGCACACAAGGTGCCCATTGCCGCCATTGTGCTGGCCTACATCTACGCCGACCCCTGTCTGTCTGGTCACGCCCTCATCGGCCCGGTAAGCACCGACCTATTGCTGGACAGCATCGCCCACGCGGAGCTTATGCTGACACCGGAGGAGATCGGGCAACTCAACGGCATGTAAAAACAGCCCGGTCCACCTGCAAGAGGTGAGCCGGGCTGTCCGTATTCAATAAGGCAAGCTGGTGTTGGCGCGCAGGAAGGGAATGTCATCCTCGTTAAACCAATCAAAGGCGATCTCTTCCCCATCAATGCGCCAGCGGCTGGGGGTCACGTTATATTCCCAATCCAGCGGCTCAGCCTTGTTCGCCTGCCGAGAAGCCACCGTCATCAGCTCCCGAGCCTCCTCTGTTTGCTCCGCGGTCAGTGAGCCAGGGGCGCAGGAGAGGAACAGCGGTGTCCCGCTGTAGGCCAGCAGGCGCATCCACTGGCGGTTGAGACTCCATGGGATACGACCGGGCAAAACGCCTACACAGTCCGCGTCCGCCATGTAGAAAGCTTTGTTCTGTGCCATGCGGAAGGCCAGTGTATTGACGCCAATAGACCGGGTACGGCACCACACGTTACCGCTGGTGTCATCGCCGATGCGGCACAGCTCCACCAACCCCGCACACAGGTGGGACAAGGTATTGCAACCGATGAGCACCATCCCTTCCGTCTCCCGACGGATGAGGCGATAGAGCTCCAGCACGATCTCCGCGCCGGTTTTGGTGCGGTCATAGAAGGACCAGTTTTCCTTCCGGGTAACCGTACCATAGAGGGTGTTACCGAAGCTGCCGAACATATCGTAGGTGGAAAAATCGTGCTTGATAAGCTCATAGCCCCACCCCTTGAAGCGGCGAAGCACCTGGGTAAGGTATGCCTGCACCTCCGGATGGGAGGGGTCCAGATAGGTACTGTCCCGGCTACTGCGCCATTCCGGATGGCGGGTGGTCGCCTCCTCATCGTACAGCGGGCGAAACCACAGACCGGGATGAAGATCCTGCTCTTGGAGCGCCTGGGCCACCTCGGCCATATCCCCATACTTATCATTGGGAATCCAGGGGCCGCAGGTCACATTATCCGTTCTCATAGACCAACCCGCATCGATGACCATGTAGGGACGATTTTCCAACCCCTCCGTGAGAGAGGCGATGAGCTCCGCGTCCCGCAGGATGTCCTCCCGGGAGCTTTTGCCATAGGCGTAATACCAGTTGTTACTGCCGTACACCGGATGGGGTGGCAGAATGGGGTTGGGACTCATCACCCGACAGAAGCGGCACGCCGCCTCGAAGGGGGTAATGCCCCTGTAGTGCTCACACACCACCATACCCACGCACAGCTCCCGGCCACCAAGCTGTACGCCCACACCGCCACAACGCACATCAAACCAGGCGGTGACACCGCCCCCATCGTAGGTGAAGCTGACAAAGCTGTTGGGCTGTACCATCACGCCGCAGCCCACGGTTTCCTTGCCATCGGTGGCGAGGAAGTACCAAGGGTGATGCTCGTGCTCATTGAGGGAGCGCCACTCCAAATCGCCATAGGAGCGTTCCCAGCGATCCCCCAGCACCCGCACCGGGGCGGTGGTCGGCTGGTTCCATCGCAAACAAACAAACCGCGGTGCAGCGGTGTCTGCCTTGAGATAAACGTCCAACTGACGGTCGTGCAGATCGAAGCGTACAGCCGTATCCTCTCCCCCGGCGATGCCGGCAGGATCTTGGTCGGTCAGCACCCGGACCGTATCCGGCAAACGTAAAATATCGATCATCGCAATCACTCCTGCTAACATGGGATTCTATATGTTCCATTATACCCCTCTCCTGGTGGAAAAGGAATAACATTTTCGCAGGTAATTACAAGTATTTATGCTATTCACAAGGACAGGTGAAAGACTATGAACACCATTAGTTACCAACTCCCCAACAAGGCACTGCCTTACATCGTGCCCCTGGACTACGGTCATGAGCACTGCTCCCCCATACACGCCCCGGGGCCTCGGGTGAAAAACCACTGGCTCATCCATTACGTGGTGTCCGGCACCGGGACCTTCCTGGTCAATGGGAAGGAGTACCGCCTACAGGCGGGAGAATGTTTTGTTATCCGACCCAATGAGCTTGTCATGTACCAGGCGGATGAGCAGGATCCCTGGCACTACATCTGGCTGTCCTTCCGATGTTACATAGAGCCGCCCCCGGCGCTAAAGGAGAATATCCTGCGCCACCCGGCGCTGGCATCGGTGTTCCTGTCCCTGCCGCAGTTGGATCCACAGCAGGAGGGGATCGAAGCCCATATTTACGGCAGGATCTTTGAGCTGTTCGCCCTGCTGTGGGGTGACACGACGACCTGCCAGGAAGCCGAAAGCACCCGCATCGTCCGACAGAGCGTGGAATATATGCGGAAATATCCATGGAAAAAGATGACCGTCGGCGATCTGGCAGAGCGGGTGCACCTGGGTACCTCCCATTTCAGCGAAACATTCCGCAAGGAGACGGGAATGACCCCGCTCCAGTATCTGACCAACGAGCGGATGGGGTTTGCAGCCGCCACCCTGCTCACAGAGGATCGACCGGTGCGGGAGGTGGCGGCGATGATCGGCTATGAGGATGCCTCTACCTTCTCCCGCAGCTTTAAGCGACAATTCGGCCTGTCTCCGCAGGCCTTCGTGCGGGAGTATAAGGAACGAAACCGAAACTGACGGATAAAAATAGGGCGCAGCCTAACGGCTGCGCCCTTGCTTTTTACGGAATAACCTTAGATAAGAACTCCTTAAGACGCGCGGATTTCGGATTTCCGAAGAATTCTGCGGGAGAGCCTTCCTCCTCGATCCGGCCATCCGAGATGAACACGATGCGGTCTGCCACCTCGCGGGCAAAGCCCATCTCGTGGGTCACCACCACCATAGTCATGCCGCTACGAGCCAGATCCTTCATAACCTCCAGCACCTCACCCACCATCTCCGGGTCGAGGGCGGATGTAGGCTCGTCAAACAGCATCACATCGGGATTCATCGCCAGCGCGCGAACGATGGCTACACGCTGTTTCTGACCGCCGGAGAGCTGAGCAGGATACGCATCCGCTCTGTCAGCCAAGCCCACCTTTTGCAACAGCTCCATGGCGGTTGCTTCCGCTTCGGCCTTTGGCACACCAAGCAGCTTCATGGGCGCTATGGTCATGTTACGTAGCACGGTCATATGGGGGAACAGATTAAACTGCTGGAACACCATTCCCATCTTCTGCCGGTGGATGTTGATATTGACTCTCTTATCGTTGATATCCACGCCGTCAAAGATAACGGCACCCTCGGTGGGCGTTTCCAGCAGATTAAGGCTACGCAGAAGGGTTGATTTGCCGCTACCGGAAGGGCCGACAATGACAACGACCTCGCCCTTCTTGATCGCAACATCCACGCCGTCCAGTGCACGAATGCCGCCACCATAATGCTTTTTTAGACCATGGACCTCGATAATATTATCGCTCACTCTTCTTCAGCCTCCTCTCTAAAATGCCTACCAACCAAGAGAAGAACATCACCATTATCAGGTAGACGGCGGCCACTGCCAATAGGGGCCAAAAGCTCTGATAGGTTACGCCACGGATAATGTTGGCACCACGAGTCAGGTCGGTAACGCCTACATAACCGGCAATGGCCGTTTCCTTCAAAAGAACGATAAATTCATTGGCCAAGGCGGGCAGGATGCTCTTGAAAGCCTGAGGAATAACTATAAACCACATGGTTTGAATATAGCCAAAGCCTAAAGAGCGCCCGGCTTCATTCTGACCGGGATCCACGCTCATAATGCCGCCTCGAATAATCTCTGCCACATAAGCCGCAGAATTAATACCGAAGGCAATAACGCCACAGAGCATCTTGTCATTGGAGCTTGCCATAATAATGAAGAAGATGATCAGGATCTGCACCATCGACGGCGTTCCGCGGATAATCGTCAGATAAACCTTGCATATCCAGTTGCCGAAAGACAAAAAAACTTTGCCCGGCCCGATCATCCGTTCATGTTGCTGGTCATAGGTGGCGCGGATCGCCGCGATTACAACGCCCAGAACCACGCCCAGGATCAAAGCGAAAAACGTAAGGATCAGGGTGTTTTGAATACCCTCCACAATATATTTCCAGCGGTTGTCCGTAATGAAGGCGGTTTGGAAATCCCGCCAAAGGGACTCAAAATACTCTTGCATATTTTTAAACCTTTCGCAAAATCAAGGGCTGTATTGTCTACAGCCCTTGATTTCCTCTTATTTTGGGAATATTACTCAGCAGGGATATACTTCTCAATGATGGACGCGACAGTACCATCGTCAATCAGCTCCTTGAGAGCATCGTTGATATCCTTCATCAACTCGGGATTGTCCTTGCCGACCGCCGCTGCATAATCCTCAATAATGTACTCGGTCTCCAGGATCTTCAGACCCTTGTTCTGCGAAACGAAAACCTTAGCGGGCTCGTTATCGATAACAACGCAATCCACCTTACCGCTCTGCAGAGCCATGATAGCATCGGCGCCCTTGTTGTAGCGTTCTACCGTACCGAGGCCTTCATCCTCAATGTCCCAGGTGCAGTAGAGGTCGCCGGTGGTAGCCAACTGAACACCGATCTTATGATTAGCGCCCTCCGCGAAAAGGTCGTCTGCCGTAGTGATCTTGGAATCGTTCTTGACGATAATAACCTGCTTGCCGGTAGCATAGGTCTCGGTGAAATCGACCTGCTCCTTGCGCTCGTCGGTGACGGTCAGACCCGCCATGGCGAAATCGTATTTACCTTCTTGAACACCGATGATAATGGAATCGAAATCCACATTCTCGATCACCAGCTCTTTGCCCAGCTTCTTGGCGATAGCGGCGGCAATCTCCGCGTCGATACCAACGATCTTGCCATCCTCCATATACTCATAGGGCGGGAACTCGGCATTGGTGGCCATAACCAGCTTGTTAGCGTCCTTTGCGCCGCAACCGGCGAACATGCCAAGGCAAATCAGAGTAACGATGAGAAGCGATAACACTTTTTTGAACTTCATAATATCCCTCCGAAATCAATATTTATACATCGATTATAGCCACTTTATTTGGTGATGTCAAGGGGTTTATGTAAAACGCGCGTCACAATCTTGCAAAGCGTTTCAGTCATACATCCTGTACGTTATCAAATCCGTACCCTCCGCATATCTTGTAGCAGGAGGGATCACCAATGCAAGTCGTACCATATAACCGAGAGGCCGCCGTGGCCTACGCCCGGCGGTGGGCGCTGGGAAGGAATCCGGCGTACTTTGATTTTGAAAAGCTGGGCGGGGATTGCACCAGCTTTGCCTCGCAATGCCTATACGCCGGAGCCGGAGTGATGAACTATACTCCGGTCATGGGCTGGTACTACCGCTCTGCCGCCGACCGGGCACCCGCCTGGAGCGGTGTGGAATATCTGCACAATTTTCTTGTAAACAATCAATCAGTCGGCCCCTTTGCCCATCAGGTGACGGAAAACGAGGTGCAGCCGGGCGATATCGTGCAGTTGGGAAAAAGCAACGGTGACTTCTATCATTCTCCAGTTATCACCGACGTGTCCCCCACCATCCTTGTGGCGGCGCACACCTACGATGCACTGGATCGCCCGCTGAACACCTACGTGTATGACGTGGCACGCTTTCTGCATATCGATGGGGTAAGAAACTGGTAATTCTCTGAAAATGAGATAAGAACACGATGGAAATCCTGCCCACGATGGGCTGTCAGGACAGTGGGGACATTCTCCGGATGCCGAGGCGGTACGCGCCTTGTTTTTGAAATGCCCCGGAGGTGGCTAAACCGACAATCCCCGACAGACAAGTAAAGCTGATTATATGAACGGAAGCCATCGGCCACCGATGGCTTCCGTTTTTACTGTTTCTGCTGCCGGTAGGCGCGGGGGGACATGCCAAAGCGCTTGCTGAAGGCTTTGCTGAAAGCGTACACATTAGCATAGCCCAGCAGTTCGGCGATCTCGGTAACCCGCAAGCGATCCTCTAAAATAAGTAGCCGGGCGAGCTGTGCTTTTTTCTCGCCGTAGTAATGAGACAGGGTGTCTCTCGTGGTCTTTCTGAACAGCGCAGACAGATAGCCATAGCTGTATCCCATAGCCCCGGCCAGTTCTCGCAGGTCGCGCATGGTATAAATGTGGGTATCGATGTGGTTCATCATCTGGTAACACAGCACCTCCGCCGGGGTGACGGTATCCCGGGGCAGCGCCGGCTTTACCTGCCGGAAGGCGCGAATGACACAGATAACGATCTGTTGCAGTAACGAGCTCATCAACTCCCGGCTGTAGACCCGATTGCTGTGTAGCTCACCCGTTGCCCGGCTGACAAGTCGCGGGATCCATTCGTCACGAAACATACGGGTAGCGGGAGAATGGTACACCTCCGCCAAATGGGCAAACTCCTGCGCAAAAGGCTCCCGACAGCAGCGGAAAGCTAAAAAATCGTATTTGAGTGGATCACCGGCATCGGAGCGGATCTCATGCATATCGCCGGGAAAGGACAGGTAAATGTCCCCCGCGCGCACCTCGGTAGGAACGCCGTCTGTGCTAACCGTGCCGCTGCCACCGGTAACCACCGTCAGCTCGCACAGATCCAGGTGTACGTGCTCCGCCACCGTCATGCCGGCATCGCAATACATACGCCCGATCTGCACCAGCTCAATGCCGTCGAAAAGCAGGCGTTCATCAAAGTAGGCGTTATCAAAAAGATAGCGATTTGCCACAGGCATCCCCCCGCTCCTATAGTAACGCACACAACTGCAAAAGTCAATCGGGATATTAAATTATAAGCGTTTTTACAAAAAGTCCGGGAGCATATTAAAAAATGATATCTTTTTGCCGCATCTGAAACATTGCAAGTCAAGCTATAGAGCGATACAATCTGAGACAAGGAGGGATCAACCATGAACAAAACAACCGTTATAGCGGTGATCGGCTGTGGCCGCATCGCCAGAAACGCCCACTTCCCCGCCTTTGGGCAGATGGAAGGGCTGCGTGTCAAGTACGCTTGCGACATTATCGAAGAAAAGGCCAAAAAGATGCAGGAGGATTTTCCGCTCATTGAGCAGGTCATCACCGACTACAAGGTGGCCTTAGCCGACCCGGAGGTAGAGGCGATCTACGTGCTCACCCCCAACTTTGCCCACTACACCATCACCATGGACGCGCTGGCTGCCGGCAAGCATGTCTTCTGTGAAAAGCCCATCACCGTCAGCTATGCTCTCTCCAAGGAGATGGCCGAAGCGGCAGAAAAGGCCGGTAAAATGCTGAACATCGGCGTGTGCAACCGCCATCATCGCTCGGTGGAGATGCTGGAGGAAATGGTGCGCAACGGCGAATTCGGTAAGATCTACCACGTGTACTGCTCCTTCCGGGATTTCCGTTCCATTCCCGGCCTGGGCGGCGCTTTCACCGACAAGAAACAGTCCGGCGGCGGCGTGCTCATCGACTGGGGCATACACTTTATGGATCTGATTCTTTACATTTTGGGCGGCGCGAAGCTTGAAACTGTTACCTGCGACGCCTACTGTGAGATGGCAAAGGATATGAAGGCTTACCGCTACCAGAAAATGTGGGCGGAGGATACCGCTGATGTGGAAAATGGCGTCAACGATGTAGACGACTTTATCACCGGCCACATCCGCACGGATAAAGCCAGCATCTCCTTCAACGGCGCCTGGGCGCAGAACATTGACAAAGCCGATATGTTCATCGATATTCTGGGTGACAAGGGCGGTGCCCGCTTGGATTACGGTGGCCATTTTACCTTCCTTAAGGGGGATACGCTGGAATCCATGCGTCCGGAGTACGATATCCCGGATATGTACCTGGAGGAGAACAAGGCTTTCGTGGAAAGCATCTGCACCGGGGTGAAGGACCGCAGCCACATCGACTACGTGCTGGAAAGCGCTCTATTGCTGGATAAGCTGTATGAGTCTGCCGAGAAAAAGAGAGAGGTCGTACTCTGATATGAAAACGATTGGTTTTATCGACTACTATCTGAGCGAATGGCACGCCAACAACTACCCGCAATGGATTAAGGAGGCCTGCGACCAGCTGGGGCTGGAGTACACAGTAGCCTACGCCTGGGGAGAACAGATGATCTCCCCGGTGGATGGGATCGACAGCGCCGCATGGTGTGAGCGCATGGGGGTCACCCTGTGTGGTACCATCGACGAGGTGTGCGAAAAGAGCGACGTCCTGGTCGTTCTGGCCCCCTCCGACCCCGAACGACATCTCTCCTACGCTGAGAAGGTGTTGTCCTACGGTAAGCCCACTTACATTGATAAAACCTTTGCCCCCAATCTTAACGAGGCTAAGGCGATCTTCGCCCTGGGCGAACGGTATGGAACGCCCTTCTTCAGCACCTCCGCTCTGCGGTATGCCACAGAGCTTGACGCCTTTGAAGGCGCCCACGGATTGATGATCGTAGGGGGCGGCGGCAATTTCCCGGAATACGTCATCCACCAGGTGGAGATGGCGGTAACACTGCTCCGGGAGCCGGTGCGTCGGGCGAAGGTGGACTGCGTAGGTCCCCAGCGGCTGTGCTGTCTGGAGACGGTCAGCGGTGACCGGGTGGGCATGGTGTTCATCCCCGACCATGGGTTTGCCGTCTGCGGCGAGACCGCCGAGGGACGGACGCTGTACCGAGAGGCCAGCGACGGCTTCTTCCCCCGGCTCATAGAGGATATGCTCCGTTTCTTTGAGAGCGGTGTGCCGCCCTTTGACGGTAAACAGACCTTGGAGGCCATGGCCATCCGAGAAGCTTTACTAACCGCCGAAGCCCGGGCCGGTGCCTGGGTGGAGCTGCCAAGTATATAAACGAAAAGCGCCGATGACCGCCGTCATCGGCGATTTTCCGTTGACAAGGATCGCGCCCCCTGGTATACTGAAAGCAGAAAGTAAAGAGGGAGGTCGATGGAACAATGAGGAAACCGTTTATAGGTGTGATGATACTGCTTCTGTTGCTGGCGACTACCGCCTGCGGCATCCGCGATGCGGAAAGTACACCTGTCAGCACACCGCCCCCATCGACTACCACAACCACAAAAGCCCCTACCACCACAACTACAACCAAGAAGATCCCCACAACCACGACAGCAAAAAAGACCACCACCACGACCACTACAGTAAAGCCGACCACCACCACGACCACCACGGCAAAGCCGTCCACCACGACCGCTAAACCCGAGGAGCTGATCCGGCTGGGGAATGTAAAGGGGCAAAAGTACGAGAACCGTTTTTTGAAGATCGGCTGTACCCTGCCGAACGACTGGATCCTTGCCACTACGGATGAGATGAAACAGATCAACGGAATCACGGCGGATATGGACGAAAAGGCCATCAGCAACCATCTCAAGGCCGCAGAGGTCTACAGCGATATGGTGGCGATCTCCCAGGGCGGCTGCTATATGGAGGCTATTATAGAGCCTCTTAGCGAGGAATTCATCAACAACGTAAATATGGAGGATTTTTACTCACAGATTGTGGTGCCGCGGTTGAAAAGCCAGATGCAGCAGCTGGGATTTACCACCCAGCAGACCTGGAAAAACAACATCACCATTGATGGGAATACCTTCCCGGCGGCAATCGCCTTCGGCGACACGGAGGATATGGCCATCTACACCGTTACGGTGGGGATACAACGGGGCAAGCACCTGTACAGCCTAACGGTGACCGCCTATAATCAGCAGGCGGCGCTTTCTGTCCTGCAACATTTTTATTTCCTGTAAACCGTCCGTATGTGTCTTGACTTTAGGAAAATATGGTGCTATAATCTAATCAACATCTATGTGGAGGGAACAAACAATGAAGCATATTAAGACCATCGAGACCCGCAACCTGTGCGACAGCCAGAAGAACGGCGGTTGCGGCGAGTGCCAGACCTCTTGCCAGTCTGCTTGCAAGACCAGCTGCGGCATCGCCAATCAGCAGTGCGAGAACGAGAACAAGTAATCATCTGCTAAAAATGAGAAAATGCCGCCGTAAGGCGGCATTTTTATTGAAGGAGTACGGATATGATCCATCAATATCAACTTGGTGGCTACAACATCGTGCTGGATGTGTGCTCCGGCGCGGTGCATGTGGTGGACGAGATCGCCTACAATATCATCGCTCTGTATGAGCAACAAGATCGGCAAACGGTGCTGGATGCCCTGCAAAAAAAATACCCGGCGGTGTCTGCCGCGGAGATTGCCGAATGCTATGAGCAGGTAACGGCTCTCAAGGACGGCGGCAAGCTGTTCGCCCCGGACACCTTTCAGCCAATGGCGGGACACTTGAAGGAGAAAACGTCCGGGGTAATAAAAGCCCTGTGCCTACATATCGCCCATACCTGCAACCTCAACTGCGCTTATTGCTTTGCCAGCCAGGGGAAATACCACGGAGACCGGGCGGTGATGAGCTATGAGGTAGGTAAGCGGGCACTGGATTTCCTGATCGAAAATTCCGGTAGCCGCCGCAACTTAGAGGTGGATTTCTTCGGCGGAGAGCCGCTGATGAACTTTGAGGTGGTCAAGCAACTGGTGGCCTATGCCCGCCGTGTGGAGAAGGCGCATAACAAAAACTTCCGCTTCACGCTTACCACCAACGGTCTGCTCATCGATGACGACGTCATCGACTTTGCTAACCGGGAATGTGCCAACGTGGTGCTCAGCCTGGACGGGCGAAAGGAAATCCACGATAAATACCGTGTAGACTACGCCGGCAATGGTAGCTACGACCGCATCGTGCCGAAATTCCAGAAGCTGGTGGAGGCACGTGGCGGCAAGAACTACTACATGCGGGGCACCTTCACCCATGAAAACCCGGATTTCCTCAAGGATATTCAGCAGATGCTGGACCTGGGCTTTAACGAGCTGAGCATGGAGCCAGTGGTATCCGCCCCCGGTGACCCGGCGGCACTGACCGAGGAGGATCTGCCGGTGGTGCTGGAGCAGTACGAAAAGCTGGCAGAGCTGATGCTCAAAAAGGACAAGGAGGGCAAGCCCTTTACCTTCTACCACTACATGATCGACCTGACCGGTGGCCCCTGCATCTACAAGCGTATCTCCGGCTGCGGCAGCGGCACGGAATATATGGCGGTCACCCCCTGGGGCGACCTGTATCCCTGCCATCAGTTTGTGGGCGAGGAGAAGTTTAAGCTGGGCGACATATGGCAAGGGGTAACCAACACCGCTGTCCAAGAGGAATTTGCCTCCTGTAACGTGTACGCACGTCCCGAATGCCGGGATTGCTGGGCTCGTCTCTACTGCTCCGGCGGCTGTGCCGCTAATGGGTACCACGCCACCGGGAATATCAAGGGCATCTATGAATACGGCTGTACCCTGTTCCGCAAGCGCATGGAGTGCGCCATCATGGTAGCCATCGCCCGTACCTTGGGAGAGGATGAGGAATGAACACACCCATCTGCGACTTTGTGAAAGCCTACGCGGAAAGTGGCACCTTACGCCTGCATATGCCGGGGCATAAGGGTCTGGGTAATGCTCAGAGCGGGGATATCACCGAGATCGACGGCGCCGACAGCCTGTATGAAGCCACCGGTATCATTCGGGAAAGCGAGGAGAATGCCGGCAACCTGTTCGGAGCGCATACCCTATATTCTGCCGAGGGCTCCTCTCTGTGCATCCGGGCGATGCTGTACCTTGCCTGCAAAGCGGCGGCACGTAATGGGCATCGCCCCCGTGTTGTCGCCGGGCGGAATGCCCACAAGGCATTCCTGTCTGCCGCGGCTCTGCTGGATTTTGACATACAATGGCTATACCCGGCGGGAGAGACAAGCTACCTATCCTGTCCCATTGATGCCATCACACTGGAAACCGCGCTGACCAACGGCGAGACTCCCGATGCGGTGTATGTCACCAGCCCCGACTATCTGGGGAACACGGTAGATATCGCCGCTTTGGCGGCGGTGTGCCGCAAGCATGGAGTGCCGCTACTGGTGGACAACGCCCACGGCGCGTATCTGAAATTCCTATCCCCATCTCAACACCCCATAGACCTGGGAGCAACCATGTGCTGTGATTCCGCCCATAAGACCCTGCCGGTGCTCACCGGCGGTGCCTACCTGCATATCGCCCGGGATGCCGCGCCAAAGCTACACAGCGAAGCCAAGACCGCCATGGCTCTCTTCGGCTCCACCAGCCCCTCCTATCTTATCCTGCAATCGTTGGACAGCGCCAATCGGTATTTGGCTGACGGCTACGCTGAAAAGCTAAATGCCTTTACAGATAAGATCGAGACCTGCAAAGCGACGCTGCGCCGCCATGGTTATGCCCTGCGTGGCGATGAGCCGCTCAAAGTCACCATCGCCACCAAAAGCTACGGCTACAAAGGGTGGGAGCTGGCGGCTATTCTGCGGCAAGCGGGAATCGAGCCGGAATTCGTTGACCCGGATCACGTGGTAATGATGTTCACCCCGGAGAATGGAACAGAGACTATCCGGCGCATACAGCAGGTACTGTTGTCCATTCCGCCAAAAGCACCGCTGATCGAACCCGCCCCCACATGCCACCGCCCGCAGCGGGTGTTGACTCCCCGTCAAGCCCTGTTTGCCGACAGCGAGGTCATCCCCGCTGCCGATAGCGCGGGGCGGGTGCTGGCAGTAACCACTGTGGGGTGCCCTCCCGCGGTCCCCATCGTCGTCAGCGGTGAGCGCATCGATGCGCAGGCAGTTGCCTGCTTCGCTTACTATGGCACAGATACGTGTACTGTTGTAAAGGAATAGTGCTTGACGGGCAGCTCTAGAAGTAGAGTTGCCTGTTTTTGCATACTTTGGCACAACCTTGGCAATACTACCACAAAAAGGAGGTTGTGCTATGTTTAAACACGAAAAAATGCTGTTTCATCCGGTGGAGATCGAGAGACCTAACCCGCAATACGCCGTACTGCTGCAAGAGCAGTTGGGCGGCGGCAACGGCGAGCTGAAGGCCGCTATGCAGTATATGTCTCAAAGCTTTCGCATCAAGGATCCGGAGATCAAGGATCTGTTTCTGGATATCGCGGCGGAGGAGCTGGGGCATATGGAGATGGTTGCCCAGACCATCAACCTTCTCAACGGTCACGACGTGGATGCGGCGGCGGTACCTGCCGGCGAGATCCAGACCCACGTGCTCATGGGACTCAACCCGGGACTTGTCAATGCCTCCGGCTATTCCTGGACAGGGGATTACGTGACCGTTACAGGAGATCTGTGCGCTGACCTGCTATCCAACATCGCCTCCGAACAGCGGGCAAAGGTGGTGTATGAATACCTTTACCGGCAGATCAATGATAAGAAGGTAAAGGAGACCATCGACTTCCTGCTCAACCGGGAGGAGGCACACAACGCTATGTTCCGGGAGGCCTTTAACAAGGTGCAGAACAGCGGCTCCAACCGGGATTTTGGTACCACCAAGGCGGCGAAGATGTATTTCAGCCTCTCCGAGCCGTCTCCGGCAGACAGCCGCTTCACTCAAGTGGAGGGCAATCCACCTGCATTCAAATGACCGAAAGACAGGCTTTATCCGCCGGATATTGCCTGTCTTTTTAACAGAGGAGGGGACAGAATGGATTCGCTATGGGTAAAGACGGCTACGCCGCCCCGGTTTGCCCCGCTGACAGGGGATGTGAAGACCGATGTACTAGTCATCGGCGGCGGTATAGCGGGGGTGCTGTGCGCCTATAAGCTACACGTCGCCGGGGTGGATTATCGGCTGGTGGAGGCCGATACCATCGGTGGCGGCATCACCAAGAATACCACCGCTAAGCTGACGGTACAGCACGGATTAATTTACGACAGACTGATCCGGCAACGAGGGCTGACCGGCGCGCAAGCGTATCTGACCGCTCAGCAGAACGCCCTGGATGAATACCGGGCGCTGTGTCGCGCCATCGACTGCGATTTTTCCGAGCAAGCGGCTGGGGTATACGCGCTCCGCGACCGGCAGAGGCTGGTGCGGGAGCTGGCGGCGCTCAAGCGGCTGGGGTATGACGCCAACCTGCGAGAGCCGGCGCTCCCCTTTTCCACCGCCGGGGCGGTGGTGTTGCCGGGACAGGCGCAGTTCCACCCGCTTAAGTTCCTCTATGCTATCGCCCAGGGGCTACGAATCCACGACCACACCAAGGTGGTGGAATTACAGCCGGGGAAAGCGCTAACAAACCGAGGAACCGTCACCGCCGGTGCTATCATCGTCGCCACCCATTTCCCGACATTGAACAAGCACGGCGGGTACTTCCTCAAGCTGTACCAGCACCGCTCCTATGTGCTGGCACTGGGAGGGGCGACACCAGTGGAGAGCATGTATGTGGACGAGGCGGATACCGGGCTCTCCTTCCGACAATGCGGTGATCTATTGCTACTGGGCGGCGGCGGGCATCGCACCGGCAAACAAGGCGGTGGCTGGCGGGAACTGGAGGCGATTGCCCGGCAACACTTTCCCCGGGCGCAGGTGGTGCACCGCTGGGCTACGCAGGATTGCATGACGCTGGATGGCGTCCCCTATATCGGTGCCTATGCCAAGGGCACGCGGGGGCTGTATGTGGCCACCGGCTTCAACAAATGGGGCATGACCAACGCCATGGTCGCCGCCCGCCTGCTCACCGCTCGGATACTGGGGCGCGAGGAGCCGGACGCCTGGGTGTTTTCTCCCAGCCGCCGAGTGCTGTACCCCCAGCTTGCTGTTAACGCCGCCGAGTCCCTTGTAGGTTTGCTGACCCCCACCGCCCCCCGCTGCCCTCACATGGGCTGTGTGCTGAAATATAACCGGGAGGAGCACAGCTGGGACTGCCCCTGCCACGGCTCCCGCTTTCAAAAAGACGGCCAACTGATCGACGGCCCCGCTACCGACGATAAAGTGATAAATTCTTGACAAACCCCTTGACAAAAATCGAACAAACTCGCATAATAGGAGTGTGCCTGTTAGGAGGGTTTGTCATGGCTAAGGAAAACAACATTGCTATGCCGGTCATACGGCGCTTGCCGCGGTATTACCGGTTTTTATATGATCTCAAGGAAAACGGTGTGACCCGCATCTCCTCCCGGGAACTGTCGCAACGTATGGGGCTCACCGCCTCTCAGATCCGTCAGGATCTCAACTGCTTCGGCGGTTTCGGTCAGCAGGGCTACGGCTACATGGTGGAGCAGCTTTACAACGAGATTGGCCGCATCCTGGGCATGGATAACCCTACCGATGCTATCCTGCTGGGTGCCGGCAATATGGGAAAAGCTGTAACCAAGCACATGGACTTTGAGCGCCGTGGTTTCCGGCTTATCGGGCTGTTTGACGACGCGACACAGCTCATCGGCACCGAGCTTAACGGGAAGACGGTGCTCCCCACCAAACAGCTGGAGGCCTTTTGCGCAGAGCACCAGCCGAAAATGGCGATCCTGTGCATTCCCAAAGAAGCGGCACCTCAACTGGTGGATCGTCTAGTAGCCTGTGGAATCAAGGGCTTCTGGAACTTCTCCCACTACGATATCACCTTTGACCACCCGGAGGCAGTGGTGGAGAACGTACACCTGGGCGACAGCCTGATGACCCTCTCCTACCGGATGGAAAACGACGAGTGAACAGTTTATGCGGCGTGTGAACACACGCCGCATATTTTCGTTTTCATCTCACATACTACAGGCGAGGTGAATAGAATGTCTGAGAAAAAGGAGCGAAGCGGCGATATCACCACCCCTTTCGTGGAGCCGGTGATGGGCGAGCCGGTGGATGCGTGGGATCAGATCAATAAGTACGGCACCTACGAGGTGCAGGACACCACCGACACCGACAACGTGTTCCCTCTCATCGGCCCTTTGGGGGCCGGGGTTTCCGGGGTGTTACTGCCGGAGATCCCCGATGCGGTGGAAAAAGAGGCGGATGAAGCCGCCGCCAAAAAGGGAGAATTAAAGAAATAAGCGCCGCAAAAATTCCCCGGCACCGTCAGGTGTCGGGGAATTTGATTATCCGTCATATTCGTATATGCGCACCACGCCACGCATAGAGGCCAGCGGCGGTATCCTCGTCGCTGACCGCGCCGTTGGCGATGTAGGTGAACTCCAGCAGGCGGATGCCGCCCGCATACATAGCCTCCACCATAGGAATGAGCGCCTCGTGAGGGATGCCCCGCACGACGACGATCAATTTTTCCGCTTCGATCTAGAGGATGACCGCTTCTCTGTTCATACCGTTTCCTCCATCATATTCGGACAGGAGCGGCGGTAATCCCCGGGGGTCATACCACAGCCCCGCGTAAAAAAAGTGTTAAAGTAATATTCATTCTGAAAGCCCAGGGATTCACTGATATCCCGTAGGGATAGCCGTTCATCCAGCAGTAGCTTCTGCGCCGCCGCCAGCTTGGCCCGATGAATGAACTGCAACAGAGACATCCCCTCGTGCCGCTGGAACAGCCGACCCATCTGCTTTTCGCTTAGATTGCAATACCGTGCCACATCGCCGCAGGTGAGCATCACATCCATATTATCCAAGATGTACTGGCGAGCCTTGAGCACCCGCTCGTCCTCCCCGGCAGGAAAATCCCGCATGCGGGGGCTGGGGAAGGCCGCCTGCGCCTTGGACATGCGGTAGATCGTCTCAAACAGCCGTGCTTTGATGACCAGTGCGGAGTAGTTTGTCAAGTGCTGTGTCTCTTCAAAGCAGAAAGCGATAGTCGCATCCATTTCCGGGGAGATGGGGCGGCTGACCACCCGGCTGGATGCCATGGCATGCTGTATGGGACTGCCGTCCTGCAGAGAAAAGGCCACCGACAGCTTCACAAAATCCTCGCTGATATTCTCCACCTTGTGATCCTGCAGAGGCGAGATGATCAGGTATTCACCGACCGTCAGTGATACAGTGCGTTCCTCAAAACGGTAGTCCACCGAGCCGCCCAGTATGAAATGCAGTTCATAAAAGGTATGGTGGTGGCTACGGGGGGAGATCATGTAATGATTGATCCGATGGCTCACCGCGCGGAACCAGAAGATCTTCAGCTCATCCTGGGGGGTATTGCCGATCTGCAGGCGGTTGAGTGCCCGTATCGACGCCGCCGTTATGTTGTCCTTCATGCGCATCACCATCTCTATTATAGCCCATTGTAGCAGTGGTGTAAAGAAGCAAAATGTCCGGAATTTATAAAAACACCTCCTCCAAACCGGGGGCGTTTTGCCATCTTGTCTAATCCTTTTGCAATGTTGCTTTTTTGCGCTTTCATCTTGCAATGGAGAAAACAGAATGCTACAATGAAGTTGACCGAAAAACCAAAAAACGAACGGAGGGTCTATTATGAACATTGGCGTATCCAGCTACAGCTTTGCAAAGCACGTGCGGCAGACCGGGGCTACCTACCTGGAGCTGTGTGATCTGGCGAAGGAGTTGGGCTTTGACGGCATCGAGTTTACCGATCTGACCGACGACGAGTGCCAAAAGCTGGGGGTTTCCACGCCGCTGGAATGTGCAGCACTCATTCGCAAGCATTGCGAGGAGATTGGTCTGTCCGTTGTTGCCTACACGGTAGGCGCAGACTTCCTTAAGGACGACATAGAGGTGGAAGTCACCCGCCTGTGTGACTGTGTAGACGTGGCCGTTGAGCTTGGGGTAGGCGTGATGCGCCACGATGCCACGTTCCAGATCCCCACCGCGTATCTGTTCGGCTGGCGAGAGGTCATTGAGAAGATCGCCCCCTACATCCGCCGCGTAACGGAATATGCCGAGAGCAAGGGGGTGCGTACCTGCACCGAAAACCACGGCTATTTCCTGCAGGCTCCTGAGCGGGTGGAGCACCTCATCCGCACCGTGGGACACAAAAACTACGGCTGGCTGTGCGATATGGGCAATTTCCTGTGCGCCGACGCCGATCCGGCAAACGCTGTAAAGATCGCCGCCCCCTACACCTTCCATGTGCACGCCAAGGATTTCCTGTTTAAGGACGGCAGTCTGGGCTTCTGCCCCGAAGGCTACTTTGAGACCAACGGCGGCAATTACATCCGGGGCACCGCTGTCGGCCACGGCGTGGTGCCGGTGGCTAAGTGCCTGCGGATGCTCAAGAAGACGGGCTATGACGGCTGGCTGTCCATTGAGTTTGAGGGGATGGAGGAGAACATCCCCGCCCTGAGGGCCGGTCTCTCCTTCCTGCGCAAGACATTGGAAAATCTCGGATAAAACGAACACACGCATAAAAGAACACGATGTCGTTTACGACATCGTGTTCTTTTCAGTTAGGATTTGGAGGCGATAACGGCATCAATCTCGGGCTTGAGCTTGATCTCTTCGCCATCCCGCTGGTACAGGCGCATCCAGTCGATGTAGTAGTCGATGGGCATCGTATCCTTGTCGTTCAAGGCGATCTTCAGCTGATCGGGGCCGGGATCCGTCCAGTTATTGACCGTATAGATTTCGTTGTTGATGATGATAAACTGGAAATCGTGGAAGCCCTCCACGCCGGGGAGCACGTCGTGACCGAAGTCTCCCCCGCCCTCCACAGTGATGGGGAAGGTAGCAAAGCACTCGTCGTCCACGTAAAACTTCATCTCCTGCGGGTCCCACTCAAAGCCGTAGATATGGTACTCGTCGTTAAGGTGCTCGTAATTCTCGAAGGTATACGTGCGGGGCACCTTGTTGATGTCTAGCATGGCATACTTGCCGTCACGCCCCCACTTATGTAGGCAGGAGCCCAGCCACCGATCGCTGGAAAACACCTCGAAGATATCCGTCTCGCACATCCACTCCGCGCACTGACGAAAATGGGGGCTTGCCTGCATCCAAAAGGAGGGCCAGGCGCCCTTGCGGTAGGGAACGCGCGCCCGCATCTCCAGGTAGCCATACTTAAAGTTCATGGTGTTGCAGGTGGTAAAGCCCTCACTCAGAGCGTAGGTGCAACCCGCCTTGTCGCTTTTCCACACCTGCAGGTGGGCGTTGCCGTCCTCCACCCGGATGCACCGCTCGCTGTTGTCAAACTCTCTGTCCGGGTAGCCCATGGTACGCCGAAAGCACCATTTATCATAATCGATAGCATTGCCGTCAAACTCATCGTGCCACACTAAACGGCGGCCCTTTTTCTCCATAGGAATGCTCATTGTCCAGCCTCCTTACAGCACCGCCTTGGCGGCGGCGATCTCGTCCTTCAGCTTGAGCTCCTCACCGTCACGCTGGTACAGACGGATCCAATCAATGTAGTAATCAATAGGCATCTCGTCCTCGTCGGTCAGCACCCAGCCCTCTGGCTTCCAACTACTGCCGGGGCTGAAGATCTCGTTGTTGATGATGACACGGTGGAAATCGTGGAAGCCGTCTACGCCGGTATGTACGTCGGGGGCAAAGTCGCCGCCATTATCCAGCGCAATGGGGAAAGTGGCGTACTTCACGTCGTCCACGTAGAAGGACATCTCCCGCTCGTCCCACTCAAAGCCGTACACGTGGAACTCATCATTCAGGTTCTCATAGTTCTCGAATGTATAAGCGCGGGTCAGGCTCCCCTCTCCGCCGGGGAGCATCACGTGCTTACCGCCTCCCCACTTATGAAGATTGGCCACCACGTTGCGATCGTCAGAAAACACCTCGAAAATATCCACCTCGCTCATCCACGACGCCTCACGGAAGGGCGTGTTAGCGGTCATCCAGAAGGAGGGCCAGGCGCCGTGGCGGAAGGGGATGCACGCCCGCATCTCCAGATACCCATACTTAAAAACCATCGTGTCGCCGGTATTAAAGCCCTCGCTCAAGGCATAGTTGCTGCCTTCCTTATCGCTACGCCACACCTGCAGATGTGCCATCCCGTTCTCCACACGACAGTACTTTTCGCTGTTATCATACTCCCGATCGGTAGCACTCATTGTGCGGTCAAAGCACCACTTGTCGTAGTCGATACCCTCCTTGTCAAACTCGTCGTGCCACGTAAGGCGGCGACCCATCTTTTCCAGCGGTATGCTCATTGTCAGCACCGTCCTTTCTGTGGGTAGAGTAGCATACTTTGCCGTCGAAAAGCAAGTGCTTATCGGCAAAAAGGGGGTAAAAAATGCCGGGAAAATCCCCGGCATTTTTTGGCTTTTATTTCACGAGCTTGAGAGTAACGATCTCGAAGTTCTTCACCGGCAGAGTCAGAGTGGTGCCATCAAAGGGCAACGCCTCCTGCTCCTGCTCCAGCATATCACACAGATACGCCTTAGTGAAGCCGGGGGCCACCGTCAGGGTGACCTGCTCACGGCGGTCGTAGGCATCGTACAGACGCAGGATCACGCCATCGTCCTTCTGCGCTTTCTTTACCGTTTCCACGATCACGTTGGGCTTATCACAGGACACCAGCGAGTAGGTGGCGGGCAGAGCCGTGCCGGTACCGGCAACAGCAACCGTCTCCATGGGCTGATTAAGGGCGTAGGCCTCCTGCACCACGCCGCCCTCCCGGAAGTCGCCCGTGTGAGGCAACAGAGAGCAGGTAAAGGTGTGATGGCCCTCATCCGCATGGGAGTTGGGGTAGGTACCGCACTTGAGCACGGTGAGGGACAGGTCGCTACCGTTGGCACTGTAGCCGTACTTACAATCGTTGAGCAGAGCCACACCGTAGCCGTGCTCCGACATATCCACCCACTTGTGGCCGTAGACCTCAAACTTGGCCGCATCCCAGGAGGTGTTGAAGTGGGTGGGACGGGTCACGTGGCCAAACTGGATCTCATAGGTGGCGGAGGTAGCGTGCACATCGAGGGGGAAGTGCAGCTTCATCACCTGATGCTTCTGCACCCAGTCGATCTCATGCTCAATGTCGATGCGGCGGCTGTGGGTGTACAGACGGATGGTCTGCACGATGATGGAATCCATATACTGCCGGGTGACCTTGAAGCCGGCGGAGGTGCCGTCGGTGTAGGGCTCAATAGCAGCGGGGGTATCCAGCACCCACATCTTATCCTTATAATAGTCGCTGATCTCCCAGTTGTCGTACATACGGGGGAAATCCTCAAACATACGGATCTCATTGCCGCACTGACCAGCCTTAAAGACCTCCCGGCCGTTCTGCTTATCGTATAAGCGGATGATGCGGCCAGCCTCGTCCAACGTAAGGATATAGTTCTCACTCTCGGCGGTCAGACCGTCCAGCTTGACGCCGCAGGCAGCAGGCACCGCAGGGAGCACCCTCCAGCCAAAGGCAGGGATGGCTTCCGCAGGCTCGCACACAGCGCCGTTCACTCGCACCGCATCCCGCCGGGGGAATCCGGAGGGGTTGTACACCAGGGTTCCCTCCCCTGCTACGTTATCGGCGATGACAGACAGGCTGTCGGCAATGATGGCGCCGGTATCCGCTGCGATCTCCGCATAGTCCACGTCGGTACCGTTGTACACCTCCTCAATGGAGGAGCCGGGGATGATATCGTGGAACTGGTTGTGCAGCACCTTGCGCCAGTTGGCGTCCAAGGCAGACTGCTCATAGGCCTTGCCCAGGCCGGCAGTGATGGTGGACAGGGATTCCGCCTTATTCAGGCGCATCTCGCTGACGCGGTTGCCGCGCTTATTCTTAGCCATTGAGGTGTAGGTGCCGCGGTGGTACTCCAGGTACAGCTCGCCCACCCAGCGGGGGATGCGGCCGGTGCGACGGCAGCCATCTGCAAAGTTTTCCTCCACCTTCTGCAGGTGGGGCAGCAGGAACTCCTGCACCGTCACCGGCATACCGGGCAGACCCTTGGCCAGGCGGCGATAGGTCTCCAGCATCTCGCGGGTGGGGCCGCCGCCGCCGTCACCATGACCGAAAGTGGTGATAGTGCGGTCGTTATATTCCTTCTGCTGATACCGCTTCCAGGTGCCGTGGACCTGCGTAGGGGTCAGCATACCCACGTAAGTGGTCTCGTTACCGCCGTCACCGAAGCTATAATCCTGCGTAGTGATAAAGTTGGTAAAGATCTCGGTACCGTCCAGACCCTCCCACATAAAGGAGTCAAAGGGCAGGGTGTTGGTATCGTTCCAGCTGATCTTGGAGGTGACGAAGTAGTCCACGCCGCTCTTCTTGAGGATCTGGGGCAGAGCACAGCTGTAGCCGAACACGTCAGGCAGAAACAGGATCTTGCTGTCCTTACCAAACTCCTCCCGGAAGAAGGTCTTGCCGAACAGGATCTGACGGACAAAGCTCTCGCCGGATACCAGGTTGCAATCTGCTTCCAGGAACATAGCCCCCTCCGGCTCCCAGCGGCCCTCGGCCACCAGCGCCTTAAGCTCCGCATACTTCTCTGGTGCCTGCTCCTTTAAGTACATATACAGCTCCGGCTGGGACAGCATAAAGCGATACTCCGGGTACTCCTTCATCAGCTGCGCCGCGGTGGAGAAGCTGCGCTCAATCTTTTCCACCGTCTGGGCGCGAGCCCAGCGCCACTCCACGTCAATGTGGGTGTGACCCAAGCAGTTGACGATGGGCTTGCCGTCCGTGGAGCACAGCTTGTCGTACAGCTCGGCGTCAACAAAGGCCTGAGCGCGGTCCAGACTCTCGTGATACGCCTCGGTGTAGGGAGTCCGCTCGTCGATCATGGCGGTGGCCTGCTCCAGCACGGTCATCACCTGCTGGTATTCCAGCGTCTCCTGGCGCACCGTCTGCACAGCCTCGTAGGGCACCTTCAGGTCGTAATACAGCTTCTCGATGCGGGTGTCCACCTTAACGATGCTCAGGGTGGGAGCCATCGTCAGACCTACCAGGCCGGTGTAGAAGTAATCATGCACCACGTACTCGGTGTCCGGCTCCACCGGAATGTCGGTGTGATTCGCATCGGTACCACTGACCTTCTTGCCGTTGAGGTACAGCAGACCCTGGGGCACGTCGTCCCAACCGCCAACCTTCACGGCAAAGCGCAGGCGATACTGCTTGCCCTCCTCTGCCGGCGGAGTCTTAACAGTAGCGCGAAACCAGTAGTGCTCATCGTAGCCCTGCACCGACTGTCCCAGAGCAAAGGGCTCGTAGCCCTCCTTGGGAGGCGGGGTATTCTCCTTGTACCCCGGCGCCTTACAGTATTCCATGGGAATGGCCTCTCCGTTAACCGCGCTCTGCCCACGCAAATGATCAATGGTGATGCGGATGCGATCAACACTAAAGCCGTAATGGTTGCTTTTACCAACGTTGCCTGCCATTATGTGCCCTCCTTGTGCTTTTTTCTTCATTTTAACGGAAAAAGGCTTGCCTTGCAAGCAATATTGTGATATAAAACTTGTAGTATTGTGATATTTCGGAGGTGCTGATATGGAGCCAAAATTGTTGACTGCCGAACGGTTTGTTGATACACAGGTGGGATGCTCCTACCGCTACGTGGTCAGCAGTACGGAATACTTTCGCCCCCACTACCACGACTACTATGAGATCTTCATCGTACTGGAGGGAAACGCCCTGCACTGTGTGGGGGACAAGCGTATCCGTCTGCAACCCCATCGGGCGGTGTTCATCCGTCCGATGGATACCCACGACTACATATGTGAGAACGGCAAGCCCTTCTCCATGCTCAACCTGACCATCACGCGGGAGACGGTAGAGGCGCTGTTTAGTTATCTCGGAGACGGCTATCCCAGCGAGGCGTTACTTCAGGCCGAAATGCCACCCGACGTGCTGCTTAGCGAACGGGAGTTCGCCCGCATCAACCAGCGGATGGAGCGTATCTGCGCCATCGACCCCGCCGACATCGCCCAGCTACGCTCCGCCATGCGCATATTGCTGTTTGAGCTGTTTACCCGGGTATTTCAGCACAGCCTCGCCGAGGAAAGCGATGCCCCCACCTGGCTGGACGCGTTATGCGAGCAGATGGAACGGGACGGTAACTTTGTCTACGGTACCGAGCGGATGCTGGCATTATCTGGGAAGACCCGGGAGCATCTGGCGCGGACGCTGAAAAAGCACAAGGGGGTCTCCCCCAGCGAGTTTATCAATGAGATCCGTCTCAACTACATTGCCAACATGCTACGCAACAGCAACCATCACATAGCCGGCATTGTGCTTGATAGTGGGTTCAATAACCTGAGCTGGGCTGCCCAGCTGTTTAAGAGAAAATACGGTGTCACCATGCGGATGTTCCGAGAGAATGGATGAGTGACAACAACAGACAAGGTGAGCCATGTCTGTTGTTGAGAGTGTCAAAAAGCCTTTCGCTGACTCAGAAAACGGAGGGAAGGGGTATGTGCAGGGGAACCGTCAGGGTTCCCCTGCGCGTCGAGCGGGTGTAGACCCGCGGATAAACCCGCCCGCAGGCGGCAACAACCCGACAAGGCTCACCTTGTCGGGTTGTTGTTCTCCATTCTTATAGTAAATTCCGTTGATATACGGCAGGGGACGTCCCCTCCAGTCGCTTAAAGGTGTACAGAAATCCAGACAGGGATCCGAAGCCGGCACGGAAGCACGCCTCTGTCACTGATAAGCCATTGCGTAACAACATCTTAGCGCAGGATAACTTACAGGCGTTGAGATATTGCACATAGGTCATGCCGGTCTCCGCCCGAAAACGGTTGCCAAAATATACCGGTGACAAGCAGGCTACACGCGCCGCATCCGCCAAGGACGGATCTTCGCGAAAATGACTTTCCACAAACAGCACAGCACGTTTAATGGGGGTAAGCGGCACTGCAGACACGGCACCATCTGTGCATAAACGGAACAGGTATTCTACTAACGGACGGGCAAGGGATCTTTCACTCTCCTGGGTAAGCAACTCTGCCGCGCCGATGAAGCGACTCCATCGATCCCCCTCTACCTCTCCGCAATAAGGGAATGACCCAAACATCTCCAACAATTTCTCCGCCGGCAGAAAGCTCTCATCAAAGGCAAGATTGTACAAGCGTACATTTTCCGCTGTAACGATCTCATGAAAATCGCCGGGAGATAGCAGATACACCACGCCACGGTGTATAGGCACATCTCTTCCGTTTATCGTCTGTAGGCCGGTGCCGCTCAGGATGATCTCCATCTCGTAGTAATCATGAGCATGGAGCGGGTAGGGGTTGATGCAACGGGGATTTGCCGAAAAACCACACCCTTGGGGCAGGTAATCTTGCTGTTTAAGACATTTTTCTGCCATAGAGCTCACCTCTTCCCTTCATTTTACCGCAAAAAATAGATAATTTCAATCAAAATCTTGAAAATCCACGAATAGTAAATGAAATATTACGCGACAGCCACGGCAAGCCGTAGTAAGATAGACGTAAGAGGTGATAAATATGCAAAACGCGACCGCGATCAACAACTGGCGGTTAGCCATCGTGCCCCACGCAACTGTAAAGGCGGATAACTTTGCGCCTGTAACAGAAAGCGAGGTGCTGGCTTGCGCCTACGGCACCATCCCGGCGACGGTACCCGGCAACTTTGAGCTGGACATGATGCGGGAGGGGCTTCTGGACGACCTGTACGTGAGGGATAATGTCCTCCAGTCCCAAGAGCTGGAAAATCGCCATCTGTGGTACTGTACCTCTTTTGAAATAACAGCCAAAGAGGGCTATGACACGGTGTTACATTTCGGTGGCATCGACACGGCAGCAGAGATCTATGTGGATGGAGAGCTGCTGGGCAAGACGGAGAACATGCTCATCCCCTACGACTTTCCGATGGACGTCACGGATGGTGAGCACAGCCTGGTGGTGCATATCGTCCCGGCGCAGATCTATTCCCGGCAGTTCCAGCTGCCAGCCTCCTGCTCCACCCTCTACTACAACGCGGAGCAACTGAAGATGCGCAAAGCGCCCCACATGTACGGCTGGGATATTATGCCCCGCATTGTGTCCGGCGGTCTGTGGCAACCGGTGGAACTCCGCTATCTGCCAAAGAGTCGCATTAACGAGGTGTTCCTGCACACCTCCCAGCGGTGGGAGAACAGTGCCTGGGTGCGCTTCTTTATGAGCTGGCAGACGGAGGACGACTACCTGCAGGATTACAGCGTACATGTAGACGGCGTGTGCGGGGACAGCACCTTCCACACAGAGGCGCGGCTGTACGGCACCGCCATCACCACCAACGCCCGAGTGGATAACGCCAAGTTCTGGTGGCCGCATAACTATGGAGAACCGAATCTCTATGACGTAACCGTGACCTTGCGCAAAGGGAACACGGTGTGCGACACCCGCTCCTTGCGTTTTGGCCTCCGCATGGTGGAGCTGGAGCGCACCTCCTTGGCGGGGGATGACGGCGAGTTTGTCATTAAAGTGAACGGACAGAAGATCTTTGCCATGGGTACCAACTGGGTGCCCACCGATGCCTTCCCCTCCCGCAGTAAGGATTACCTGCTGCGAGGGCTGGAGATGGTCAGCGACCTCGGCTGCAACATTATCCGCTGCTGGGGCGGTAATATTTACCCGGATGACCTGCTGTACGACTACTGCGACGAGCACGGTATCCTTATCTGGCAGGATTTCTCCATGGCCTGTGGGCACTACCCCGACGATGAGCGCATCTGCCGTCTGATGGAGGAGGAGGCCACTGTCGTGGTGCGGCGGCTACGCAACCATCCCTCCCTGGCGGTGTGGTCCGGGGATAACGAGTGCGACACCAGTATCAACCGGGAGGTGTGCGATAACGGCCGTCAGGTGACGGATATCGACCCCAACGGCAACGCTCTCACCCGCCGTGTAATCTCTGCGGTACTACGGCGGGAGGATCATACCCGCCCCTACCTGCCCTCCTCTCCCTATGTGGATGAGATGGCCTTTGCTACCGGAGCACCTAGATCCGAGGCGCATCTGTGGGGCCCCCGCGATTTCTTCAAGGGCGACTTCTATATGAACGCAGTAGCTCATTTCGCCTCTGAGATGGGATACCACGGCTGTCCCTCACCCATTACACTCAAAAAGATCTTCTCCCCCGAAGCGCTAAACGACTACGGCGACAGCCAAAAGTGCGAAAACCCGGAGTGGCTGGCCCACGGCGTCTCCCACGACGTGACCGTGCAAGATAGCTATGCCTACCGCAACCCGCTGATGCACAGCCAGGTGGAGCGGCTGTTTGGTGCCGTCATCCCCGGGGTGGAGAACTACGCCCGGCAGAGCCAGATCTCCCAGGCGGAGGCGAAGAAGTTCTTTATCGAGCGTTTCCGGATGGCCAAATGGCGGCGCACCGGTATCATCTGGTGGAACCTCATCGATGGCTGGCCCCAGATCTCCGACGCGGTGGTGGACTGGTATGGCTGTAAGAAGCTGGCGTATCACTACATCAAGCGGTCCCAGCAGCCCTTCTGTCTCATGTGCGATGAGCCGCGGGACGGACTTCTCACCCTGGTAGCGGTCAATGACCGGCGGCAGGCCGTAACAGCGGATTACACCGTCACCGAGGTGGGCAGTGGTCGGGTGATAACCGCCGGCACCTGCACCGTCCAGCCAGACGAAGCGGTAGCCATCGGGCTATTCCCGGAGGAGAAGAACGCGGTGTACAAGCTCTCTTGGACAGGCGATGCCGAGGGAATCAATCACTACACCGCCTCCATCGGGGAGACGCTGGATTACGACACCCACATCGCCCAGCTCAAGGCACTGGGATTCTACGAGGAATTCGAGGGGTTTGAGGAGTAAATGGGGAGGCTTTCGCTTCCTACTAATACGCACAAAACGCAAGGCACTATGTATTTATCCGTAATACATAGTGCCTTCCTTTACCCCTTCCCATCCCCCTTGTGGGACGGTATTTGTCTTAATGCCGTTGACAAAGTGACGAGAATCGGAAACATATTTACCCTTGAAAAGCCATATGGCCTATGCTATACTGTACATGGTCGTAAGTATCGATAGCCCCCCTGCGGGCTCTGTTTTAGCACCCCCTCTTTGCAAACGCAGAACACAACTCTCCACCATTATGTGTTGTTGTTTGTAAGGATGTATGATAATATGGATGTGATCGCTGCATAAGCGGTCACTCTGGCCAACGAGCTCATCAGAGCGAAAGGATAAAGGATATATTATGGACAATAAGCTGATAACCTTTGCCATTCCCTGCTACAACTCCGCCGCCTATATGAGAAAATGCATCGACGGCCTTCTCAATGTCGGTAGCGATTGCGAGATTATCATTGTGGACGATGGATCAACAAAGGATGATACCGCCGCCATCGCTGATGAATACGCGGCGAAATACCCCGATGTCTGCATCGCCCACCATCAGGAAAACGGCGGTCACGGGGAAGGTGTCAACCAAGGACTGCGTTTGGCACGTGGCACCTATTACAAGGTGGTCGATTCAGATGATTGGCTGGATGAGACACACCTTGCCACGCTGATGGAAAAGCTGCGCAGGCTGATCGCCGAGGGCACCGCTCCCGATCTGCTGGTTTGCAACTATGTTTACGAGCACAGCGACGGTCCCAGCCATATCATGCGGTACAAAAACGTCTTCCCGACAGAGCAGATCTGCGGCTGGAATGACATCCATCACCAGCGCACCGCCCAGTATTTCATGATGCACTCCTTTATTTACCGCACCGCGGTGTTGCGCGAGCCAGGCATCACCCTTCCCAAGCACACCTTCTACGTGGACAATCTTTTCGTCTACGCCCCGCTTCCCTATGTCAAGACCATCTATTACATGGATCTCGACCTTTACCGCTACTTTATAGGCCGTGACGACCAGTCCGTCAACGTGTCGAACCTGCTCAAGCGCATCGATCAGCATGTTCGCGTCGTTCACGAGATGATCGATGCCCACGATCTGCGCACCGTTAAGGAGCAAAGCCGCAAGCTCTATCGCGCCATGTGCCACCATCTATCGATGATGATCACCATCTCTGCGGTTTTCCTTTACATGAACAATACGCAAGACGCACTCCGGATGAACAAGGAGCTATGGCAACACCTCAAGGACACAGATCGTGGTCTGTACCGGCGCATGCACTATTTTGCCGTTTCCGGTCTAACGACCTTCCCCGGCCCCATCGGCCGCAAGCTGACTGTGTTTATCTACAAAGTGATCAACAAGATCATGCGACTCAACAGTGATTAAAAACCAGAGAGACCGCCCCCACAGGTTTGACCCTGTCGGGGCGGTCTCTCTTATACGGGGGTGAAAGTCCAGCCCTCTGCCGGAACCAACGTTTCCACAACGGAGCCAAGCTTTATTCGCATGGTATCATAAACCTCTGCCGCTTGCGGCGAATACTGCACATCGGTAGAATAGGTGGCAATGAGATGGTACCCCTCCCCCTCCGGGGATCGCATCCTGCCGTAAAGGGTGTAGGGAGGCCCATATTCGGACAGGTCCACCTCCTCCGGCATCAAACGCAGGCTGGCCACATGGCCGCCATAATCGTGGTAACTGCTTTGCTCAAAAATACCAATGCTCTGCTCCACGCCATGGCCCATCACGTCGATCAGACCGTTCTCCACGTAGAACGAGGAAAACGTGACGGAAAAAGCCTCGGTAGCAACCGTGCGGGCGAGCACCGGCTCCAGCTTATAGATGGCAAACACCTTGTGTACCTGTGCCGGATAGGTCTCCAGCACCTCTCCATTGAACACCACACGGATGGTGTCCCCCACCTGCAGTTCGGGTACAGGGTGGGTAGAGATGACGTTGGTGCTTACGTGAATCTGTCCGGTAATCCACTCGCCAGGCAGTGCCTTCACCAAAAGACCGCCGCCGTTTTCCCGCACCTCCAGCACGGTAGCACAGAAGCTCTCGTTGACGTTTTCGTCCGGGGCGTTTCCGTCCATGAGGCCGAAGTGAATCTTCGCCTTTTCCTCACACACGACGGTATGCTTAGCCGCATAGCGTGTGGAGTCCAGGCCCTCCTCCCATATTCGTTGAGGGAACTTCTCCCGGATATCCTGCGCAAGGTAGGCGCCGTCTCGTGGGGTCCAGTACTCTTCTAAAACATAGCCCTCGGTGGTTTCTCTTACCGTAATAGCGGTAGGAATGTGACTGCCGCTCTCGACCTTGAGCTGCCCATCCTCACAGGAATAGGTCATATTCATTATCCAGGCATACACGGTGGTAGTATCACCGACGGTTTCCGCCAACAGGACCTGATGGGCTTCCACCGCAATGTGATCCGGGTTCGCAGGGGCGTGCCGTTCCATCTCCGTCTGCATAATAAAGACATCTAACTGGCTGGGGATCTCCGGATAGCGGCTGACCGGATCCGTCAAGAAGCATATCGCTGTGACCACACAGGCCACCACCGCCACCACGATCAACCAAAAGGCCGGCTTTTTGTAGCTCAGCACCGATTTAATGCGGTGCTTGACTCCCACCTCCCCAAAGGCCAGGGGGCAGGCAGACAGCGAGCGGCGGGGCATACTGCAATCCAGCAGGGCGGTGGAATAGGCCTTGATACGATCCGTATCCATATCTCGCACCACCCGCTCATCGCAGGCAAGCTCGATGTCCCGGCAAAGCAAAGCGTACGCCAGCCATACAAGCGGATTAAACCAATGCACCGCCAGCAGGAGAAAACCCAGCGGCTTCCACCAATGATCCCAACGCCCCAGGTGAGCCCGCTCGTGAGCCAGCACGTAGTCCGTATCCTCCGCCGGCAGGGAGGTGGGCAACAGGATGCGGGGACGCAACACCCCCAAAATGAAGGGAGTAGCGATACAGTCACATTCCCAGATGTTCTCCCGCAGAAAGGCGGCCTCCCGCACCTGGCGGCGCAAACGGAGATAGCTGACCGCCGCATACACCAGCATTCCGGCGATGCCCACAAGCCACACCACCGAGGCAACAAAGGTGAACACCTGCAGGGGAGTGGCACCGCTTTCCGGCTGCGGGTAAAAGGACGGTGAAATGACCGTGTTGACCACCCGATCCACCGCCGAAATCCCACTATCAATGGCAGGAACAGTATCTGTGATGATCGCCGCAGGTACAGTCTCCCGGCTGGGAATCAGGCTGAGCATGCTCTCAAAGGAGAAGGGACAGGCAAGCCGCACCCCCACCAGTGCCCATAACAGGCAGGTAAGCGTCTTGGGAGACTTATGCAAAAGCAAACGCAACAACAGCACCGCCAGAATCAGCCAACAGGCGGCAATGCTCATATTCAGAACCTTTAAGAATACCGCTTCCATCCTCAGCCCTCCTTGTGCGCATCGATCAAACGACGAAGCTCGGCCACATCCTCTTCTGACAGCTCCTTAGCGGCGGTGAAGGCCGCCAAAAAAGCCGGCAGGGAGCCACCGAAATTATCCGTCACAAACCGCTCACTCTGCCGGGCGTAGAATTCCTCCCGGGTCATTACCGCAGTGACGGTGCCGCCCTCATTCATAAACAGTCCCTTGTCACACAAACGTTTCAGGACGGTATAGGTGGTGGTTTTTTTCCACCGGAGCTCCCGCTCGCACAGCTTGACCAGCGTGCCGGTGGTCACCGGCTGATGCTGCCATACGATATCCGCAAAACGCGCTTCCACCACGCCCAAATGTAGTTCGCTCATCCAAAGCCCTCCTTTGTACTACATCTTGTAGACCACTTATAGTCTACACCATGTAGACCGATTTGTCAAGAGAAAAAAGCCTCCGGTTTTCCGGAGGCTTTTTCGCGAGTATCAAAAACCCTTTCGCCGACTCAAAAAACGGAGGGAAGGGGTGTGTGCAGGGGAACCGTCAGGGTTCCCCTGCGCGTCGAGCGGGTATAAACCCGCGAATAAACCCGCCCGCAGGCGGCAAAACGGAGAAAACGCAGGCGCTTTTCTCCGTTTTGTTTCAGCCGAGAGAAAAAGGGCGACGCAGGCCGCTCTTTTTTCGCATATTATGCTTATTCCTGCTCCTTTACTGTGTTCAGATACTCCGCTGTCACAATACCGGCAGGAAGCGCTACGATGGCGATGCCGAAAAACGAGGAGAGCATAGCCACCGTACGCCCCACAGTGGTAATGGGATACAGATCTCCATAACCAACCGTTGTCAGCGATACCGTTGCCCAATAGATCGCATCGAAAAAGGTGTCGAAGGAATCCGGCTCCACATTGAAGATGACAATAGCGGATATGAAGATGTAGCCAATCGCCAAGCTGCCCACCGCCATTAGGGGCTTTCTTGAATTTCGTAATATCGCCAAGATCCTTCGGACGCTTTTGGAATACCGGAAAATACGGACGATACGGAAAACCGTCAGGGCTTTGGCCAACTTAAGACCGCTAAACCACCCAAAAAACGAAACAGCCAAAGCGACAATGGACATAAGATCGATGATGGAAATCAGACGGAAGGGGTACTTGAGAAAGGCCTTCCACGTGCCGTCCTTCAGCTTATAATCCGCCGTCAGCCAACGGAGAAAATAATCTATGATAAAAACGCTAAGGCACACAAGCTCCATCCAACGGAAACCAGCATAACGCTCCTTGGTCACCAGCGGCAACAGGCTGATGAGGATAAAGACGATCATGCTGTATTTGTACAAAGTGCTCAGCGGGCCGTTTTCATAAACGTGCACCATCTGATATAGCTTTTTTCGCATTCCGTTCACCCGATTACCCATTATTGTTATTGTTATTATTATTGTTGTTGTTGGAACCGCCGCCACCGTCTCCCCCATCCGATCCGCTGTAGGGGACGGAAATATTCATATCCTGTGCCGACAGGACGATGATGCTATAGAAACCGGTGTTCCCCGCTACAGGTGGCGTGATCTTGACCGAGTCCACCTGAACGCCATGCGGATCCGTAAAATCCAGCATACCACCGGAAACGTAGACCTTATTACCGGGCACCCCAATGAACTCATATACGCGGTTAAACAATTCATCATCCATCTCCGGGACATACCTTCGCAGTCTCAGACACTTCTGAAATCGCAGAATTTCGGCGTATGTTTTGGGTCGTACCACGTTACTCATGGTCAACAGCCTCCTTCATATCAACAAAGTAAAACTCTATGTTCGGAAACGGCAGATTCAGTGCCGCCATATGGTAGAAACCATTGTTTTTCTGCTTGGTATAGTGATAGTCCCGCAGGGCCGATGTGGTGAAAAACAGGTTGTTGGGGGTATCCTGCGGCAAAAGCCCAAAATATGGCTTAAGAATCGGCAACAGATCCACGCAATAAAAGCCTTCCCTGTCTGACTCGCCGGCAGCAACGGCACTTTTGAATATCTGGTGGGTCATAACGTGCTCCTGCTTTTGGCGTTGCTCATCGCCATAGACCACCAGGTTGCCGCTGAGCAGCATCATGTACAGGGAATTGTTGACAGGGTATTCTGCCAGCGCATCCATCACATCCCGGCGAATATACAATTTGATCTCACTTTGCTCGGTGAAAAACAGAATATCCCGGGAGGTTTTGAGAAGCTGGGAGACCAGCGGGTATTCCACCCCATCATTGACAAGGAGGAAGGCTGTATCATCATAGACCTGCCCCAGGCGGCCGTCCTTTTCGATCAGGCTTACAAGGGAGTTCTCCCCGATATCTGCCGGGTAATAGGGGGCGGCCAGCGCCGGGTGTACCTTCGCCAGGTACACATAGGGATAGTCCTTACCGGCCGCGACTTCGCCGTTTTTGCGGTAGATCTCCTTCTGCAGTAAGCAGGTGTAGGACTTGCTATTGCCGTACTCGTTCTTCACATACGGGCAACCGGTCTTGCACAAATGCAGGTACTCACAGGCCGCGCAATCCGCATGGAAGCCCACCCGGTTGTGCGCATTGAAGATCTGCTCAGCCCCACGGCGCAGGATGTCCTCCACCGTATCCCGGTAGATGTTGCCGTAGTAGAACTGGGGATTCCCCTGTCCTCTGACACAGGAATACACGTCACCGTTGCGCTCCAGCAGGAAAAACTTCTCCCCGCACAGATCGCAGTTGGTGCAATAGCTCTGGGTAAACTCCGCAAACCACGCGTTGTCGAGCCCCGGCTGCAGGTCGGTGCCAGCAAACTCCTGCTGCATGCGCTTAAACAGTGCCACCTGCCCTTCCTCCGACAAGGGGGTCAGCTGTGTACACCCCGGCTGATGAGAGGCAAAGCCGATCATGAAATTAAAATCGTTCATGTCAAGGCAGGTGTTGGCATGAAGGTAGCGGATATCCTCCACCAGCTCATCCATCCTGTCTGCATGCTCCTGAAAAATGGTCGCGGAGACCTTTTTCTTGTTGGGGAGCGAGGCGAGCCGTGCGATGTTTTCCAATATCTTATCCAAGGTGTCCTGCCCACCCTTGGTCAGCCGGTATTCCCGGTGCAGAGAGAAGGGCAGATCCAGGCTGCCGCTTATACTCACCTCAAACTTCCTGATGGTATCCATATGCTTATCCAGGCCGTAGAGGTTTGTCTTAATATGGGGGCGGCCTACCTTGAAGCCATTGGCGACCAGAAGCTCCCGGTTGTCCCGGTAATACCAATCAATATACGCGATGACCTCATGAAAATCCTGCTGGCTTAATGTGGTGATCTCACCCCCATGCAGAGAGATGTTAAAAGGGATAACGTCACTCTCCCGCAGCTTAGCCACCGCATACTCCAGGGTCTCCAAAGCTGTGTGCGCCGAGTGGCTATCCACCGTGTTATCACCCAAATAACAGTACGTGCAATGCATATTGCACTGCATGGTGGGCACGTATAGAAGATGGATAAATTTACTCATATCAAAACTCCGATGCATCCTCTTCGTATGACTGGATCAATTCGTCAATCGTGAACTCGTATGACACCCAATAGGTCTCCCCCTTGTCGGCGGTGGCAACCTCGCTGTATCGGCCAACCTCCACAGTATCAAAGCCGCTGTCGCGGGCTTTTTTCAGGTAGGTCAGAAACTCCGTGGGCGTTTCTACGGCAAACAGGCCCATGTTGTCCTCCAGTTCATCCGCCATCCTGAGGCTGTCTGCCACCGCCAGCGTGTTGTTGCCGTAGTAGCTGAACACCGTGTCCTTACCCTGCTCTTTGTCATACACAACGTACAGCTTTTCCACCTTTCTCTCGTCAAGCTCTGTCGTGATCTCGTCCACCACGTCGTCCGTAAATTGCTTCTCGTAAAGCTCGGTGGGGCTGTCCTTAAAGGCTCTTTCATTAATGCTCACATCCGGAGGCAGATAGAGCTCCATCAGGCTGTCACAATCACGGAAGGCGGAGCTGCCGATCTCCTTGAGTGAGTCGGGAATATACACCCCGCTAAGCGCATCACAGCCGGAGAAGGCATGGGCGGCGATGCGGGTCACGCCCCGGGGGATGTCGATAAACTCCAAGCTTTCGCAACCGTGAAAGGTATAGGTGTGGATCTCGGTGATCTTGGAGGGGAGCTGGATCTCCTTTAAGGCGCCACAGTTATTAAAAGCGTAGGCGTGGATATCGATGATTCCCTCGTGCAACGTGACGCTTTCCAGCTTCGAACAGCCGTCAAAGGTGTTTCCGCGGATCTCGGTAACCCCTTCGGGGATAGAGATGGCTAACAGAGAGCGGCACTTCATAAAGGCTTCGCCGTTAAGCGTCTTTAAACCGGCTGGCAGGACAATGCTTCTCATAGACCGGCAACTCGCAAAGGCTCCGGAGCCGATATGGGTCACGTTGTCGATGCCGCTGACCGTGGTCAACGCGCTACACCCCGAAAAGGCGTGGTCATCTATGTAAGTAGCAGCAGCCGGAACAGTAACCTCCCGGATATATACGTTGTCAGAAAAAGCGTCCTCTCCAATGGCGGTGATGGGTTTTCCGTCGATGGTATCGGGGATCACCACCTCCGGATCCTCAAACAGCCGGGGCACATAGGCACTGACAGCGTAGCCGTTTTCGGTCTCCTCCACCTGATAGCGGGTCTCTAAATGAAGCCCGACAAAGCTCGCCACCGCCACCGCCACCACCGCACAGGAGGCCAGCACCGTTGTTTTGATCTTGGGCGTTTCCACCTCATTATAGGTCTCTTGCGCAACCAAGTCGGAGATCCTATCATCCGGGTGCTTTTTCGCCAGGCGGTACAGCAATGTCTCGGTGGTGGTTTTTAAAGCCAGCATCTCATACACCAAGCTGAGGACACACACCAAGGGGAGCAGGGCGGCCGTGTAGTACAGGGTGTTCAGAAAAAGAAACAAGAGAACCGCCAACACAAGGGCGTAAACAAACTGGCGCTTGAGCACCATCTTGGACACCGGTTTGATCGTGTCGCTTGAGCGAGACCGTAGCTCCTCCCGGATAAAAAACCGGGTAAGTGCTTTTTCAGATGGCAGCTTATAAGACTGTAAAATCGTTTCCAGCGAATCCGGCTGCTGTGCCTTGGAGACCCGCCATTTCTTAAACAGCGACAACCCTACCAGCAGCGTTGCGGTGATGCAGAAAAACACCGTAGCCGGATGCTGTCCGACGGTAAATACCATCAAAACTGCCAACAAGGACGCGCCAATAGTGAATAGCAGACGCAGACCGGAAAGCAGCTTTTTCCAGCCAGTTTTCTTCCGTCTTGTTCGCGGTTTCTTCTCGTCCTCCAAGAACGCAGGTGCCGATGTTTGATCGACATAGGCACGGCAATGGGGGCAGAATATCGTGGCATCATCGATCTCCTTGCCACACTTATTGCAGATCATGGGGTATTACCTCCTCATTATAAAAGCACTATACCCTCTTGGTTTCACCGGGGGCGATGGAGATGACCGTCTCGGGGCGTTTGTTCCAGCGGGTGGGGCCGCCGTTGCCCATATACAGGGTGGTATCGGTGGGATTGTGGACACTGGTGCCGTCGGCAGATTTTTCCAGCAACTTGAACTTAGCCGCGTAGTCGAAGATCTGGGCATCGGTGGCATACCACACCCCCTCCTTGTGAGCCAAGGACTGGAGGATCCCCTCAATAAGTCCCCAGTGGTCACACTCCTCAAAGGAGTAGGTGTGACCCCAGATGTACAACAGGAACGGCTCCTCGATGCAGGGGGTGGTAAGAAAGCGATCGATGATGGCCGGCAGCTCCGGGTGGCGGTAATCGCAGGTGGGGTCAAAGGGACACAGCTCCTGAGGAAACCGGAAATCCAACGTGGGCTTGACGGTGCGCATATAGGTGATGCCACACATCTTGGCAACCTTAACAGTGGTATCATCATAAGGGCCATTGGGGATGGCCAGGCCGGTGATGACCCGCCCGAAAAGCCGCTCCAGATTCTTACGATCTTCCAACAGCTCGTAGGCGATCTCCGCCTCGGAGGCGTTTTTCAGCGTGGGGTGATGCAAAGAGTGACAGGCCACCCCTGCGTGAGGGTCGCTGTAGGTGGGCACCACATCCTCATCCACCATGGCGCGCCACACCGTTCCTTCGGGATAGGTGTGATCCCGAGAGATAAAGCGGCCACTATTGAGGTTAAAGGTACCCTTCATATCGTATGTTTTCAGCAACTCCAAAAACCGCATATCCTGTTGGACACCGTCATCAAAGCTGAAGGTGACCGCTCTTGTGGCGCCGCCGGGATACCGCATAAATAACCGTTTCATTCCCTCTCCCCCTTTCACAGACGTACCGTTTCACCGGCGCGGATGATCGCCGTCTGCCCATTCTCGAAGCCATACCACAGATCGGTGGCGGTGGGGTTGTACACTATCAGGCCGTCGGCGGAAAAGCGCAGACGACCATAGGCACAGCAGTAGCCGTAGATCTCATCGTTGGTAGCGTACCAGATGTCCTCGTGACCCGCCATTTTTGCCGCAAAGTCTTCGATGATATGCCAGTTATCGTCCCGGTGGAACTCATACGCATGTCCCCACACATAGAACATCTGGGGGTGGCGTCTATAGGTGGCGCGGGTGAAGGTCTCCGCCAGCTCCATGAGCCGGGGATCGGCATGGTGGCAGGTGGGGTGCAGAGTCAGCCACTCCTTGGGTAGGTCAAAGGAGTGGGTGGACGTGACGGTGCGAGCATAATGGATACCCGCCGCGCGGCACATCTCCACCACCGTGTCGTTATAGGTGCCCATCGGGTAGGCCATACCGTGCACCTGTACGCCGAAAAGTGCCTCTAAGTTACGGCGGTCGTAAACGATCTGCCCAAAGGCCACTGCCGGGTCGGTATTGTCCAAGAAGGGATGATCCACCGAGTGGCATGCCACCTCGAACAGCTCGTCCGCATAGAGGGACTTGACCACGCTTTTCGGCATCTGTCCGCCTATCTGTCCGGGCTTTGGCTCCGTGTCCTTAGGGGTGAACAGGCCGCTGTTGATATTGAAGGTCGCTTTGAGCCGGTGTTTCTTAAAAATTTCGGTTAAGCGGATGTCCTCCCACACGGCGTCATCGTAGCTGAAGGTCAGCGTTTTAGCCAGACCGCCCGGGAACCGCATGAAGATCTCTTTCATAAGGGCACCTCCGTTCATCCCCCATTATACCCCCACCGGGGCAAAACGGCAAGAGGTTTTCGCAAGGAATGTTTACAGTTGACACAAATGCGTGTATTGGTATAATGGAAGCAGAAAGAAATGCAAGGAGGCAGCAGCTATGCGACTGATCGACTATGTCAACGTGTTCCACGGATCCGGCAACGTGGATGCCCCTCCCCCGCAAGGGATCGCCGCCACCTGGCATCCCATCAAGCCCCTGACCGGCAACACCTCCCCCGGGACGGTGCTACCCTTCGGCAAATACGCCGTGTGTGCCTACAGCGGCGGGTATTCCTCCGGTTATGGGGTCAACGTAGCCAACTCCACCGCCGACCCCATCCCTACGATCATGGACACCATGCGTGTAAAGGGGTTCTCCCATTTCCAAAACAGCGGCACCGGCGGTATCACCGTGTATTACAACTACGCGGTGGTGACCCCATATTACGGTGAAAAAGCCACCGACTACGGCATGCTGGAAGAAACCGGTCGCCCCGGCTACTATGCCGTTACATTGGAAGAAAGCGGTGTGCACTGCGAACTGACCGTAGGCAAAAGTGCCGCCTACCATCGCTACACTTTCCCCCGGCCGGAAGGTTGTATCGCCATCGACTTTGAAAACGATGGTCTGTACAACAGCCCCCGGCTGCGGGGCATCCCGGAGGACGTGACGGTGCGGCGAGTGGACGGTGCCACCCTGCGTGCCGCGGCCACCCTGCAAGGCGTGCGGCTGTATTTTGCCGTGACCGCCGAAGGGCACGGCGCCTTCGGAGAGGATGGTATCTACCGGCTCACGCAGGCAGGGAGCGTGACCCTCAAGATCAGCGTCAGCACCGTATCCGCGGCGGAGGCTTTGGCCGAAAACGCTCGTGCCACCGCCACCTTCGACGAGACCGTCACCGCCGCCGAAGCCGCCTGGGAAAATGCCCTGGGCGCCATACGGATAACGGGGGCTGACGAAAACGAAGCGACGCTGTTCTACTCCAACCTGTACCAAACCATTGTGAAGCCCAACGATTGGGGGACCGGCAGTTTCCTGTGGGAGGACGGCCCCTTCGTGGTGGATTTCAGCACCCTGTGGGATATGTATAAGACCCAGCTCCCCCTGGTGTTCACCCTATACCCCCAAGTGTCGGCGCACATTGTGGGCACCTTCCAAAAGCTGGGTGAATCCCTGGGGCATTTCCCCAACACCTTTATGCTCTCTCGCAATATGGATATCTGCGCCGAGCAGGCACAGCTACTCACGGAGCACGCTCTGTACGATGCGTGGAAGCGGGGAGTCCCGGCAGATTGGCCGGCGATCTATCGTACCGTGCTCAAAGACATGGATAGCGAGGCCATGCGCGCCTATGCCGAAAGTGGCAAGGGAGAATGTTCCTCTCACACGCTGGATATGGCCATCGGCTGTGCCGCCATGGCCGAGATGGGCCGTGCATTTGGGTTCACCGGCGAAGCGGAGCGTCTGGAGGCACTGGCTGGCAACTGGAAAAACGTCTTCGACCCCGCCACCGGCGTGTTGCGGGAGGAAGGGGCCTACTATGAGGGAAATCATTGGACCTACTCCTTCCGCCCGCTCCCACAGCAAGAGGAGCGGGTAGCCCTGTGTGGCGGCAAGGAGGCGTACGTGGCGCTGCTGGACCGTTTCTTCGGCTTCACCCACGGAGAGGATGTATCTGCCCGCTTTGAGGGCTTTAACAACGAGTGCGATATGGAGGCCCCCTACGCCTACCATTGTGTGGGGCGGTACGACCGACTGTGTGACATTCTGGATGGGGCGGATGCCTACGTTTACCGGGACAAGCAAGGCGGTGCCGGGCGGGGGGCCGTCCCCGGCAACAACGATTCCGGCGGGATGTCCTCCTGTTATATCTGGAACTGCCTGGGTCTGTTCCCCTTGAGCGGACAGGACACCATTCTGCTGAGCCGTCCCAAGTTTGCGGAAGCCACCCTGCAGCTTGCTAACGGCAAGGCACTCACCATCCGCCGTAAAGGGGACGGACGGTATCCCACCGCCGTCGCACTCAACGGCGAGTCCCTCCCCCACCGCCGCCTGACGGTGGACGCTATGATGCGTGGCGGTATGCTGGAATTCACGATGGGAGAATGACACCATGCAAAAGGAATTGCCTACGAGAAAGCCCACCCATCTGAATGGGTATGACTACAGTACCACCGGAGCTTATTTCCTAACGATCTGCACCCAAGACAGAAAACCACTGTTATCTTTTCTCGCAGGGGAGGGGTCTCCCCTACGGTGAATACAGCTATCGGATGGCTAAAGTATCAAGCAACAAAAGCTATCAATGCCAAGCGCGCAACTCCAGGCGAGAAGGTGTTTCAACGCTCCTTCCACGATCATATCATCCGCAACCAGTACGACTATGCAGAAGCGTGCCGCTATATTGACGAAAACCCACTACGGTGGCTACACGACAAACTGTACATAAAGTAAAAAGCGTTCCGACATCAAACGGTGTCGGAACGCTTTTTATCGCTATGGCTTTTCTTTTTAATATTTGGACAACTCTATGACCGTTTTACCCTTTTTCACAGCCATTTCTTTGAAAGTAGCCGCTCCACCAAAGGAACGAGTCACATACGTAACCACACAGTTTGCTTGTTCTATCATCCATCTATTCCGTCTGGAGATAGCAAATTTCGGCGGTGTACCCTCAAGGACGTGGGGGTAAACCGTTTCAAAGGACTTGTGCAAAAGATATTCCTTCTCTTGTTTGGGGAAATAAGCAAGCACGACGCAGATACGTATTGTAGGATCATCCTGCTGTAGACCCTCAAGAGTGTGCAAAACCAGGCGATCAAAATTCCCATGATTACCCACGTAAAACATAGAAACGTGTTCATCCCGTATCAAATGACGCAAAACCGTCCGCTAGCGTTGCCCGACAACATCCGGCGTGTCGCTATGTCCAAAGAATGTACAAACCCCCATCGCATTCGCCTCTCAATATGGGGATTATATCCCCTTAATATTTAAGATTATAACCCCCATAATAGTTGGTGTCAAGGGGGGACATATGATGATCGTATTTGAAAAGCTGTGGAAGACAATGGAGAAAAAGGGATTTTCCACTTACACCTTGCGTGAGCGGTGCGGTATAGACAGCAAGACCGTGCGAAGACTAAAAGCGAATGAGAACATCGAAACCAAGACATTGGATAAGCTCTGCTGTGCATTGGATTGCCGGCTGGAGGACATCGCTGAATTTATAAAAGAGTAACGTAAAAAAAGCGTTCCGGCACCGTTTGGTGCCGGAACGCTTTTTGTTATGGTTCATTCCCCTTTGAGCAGGGATTTGTACATGCGGATATACTCGTTGGCGGAGCGTCCCCAACTGAAATCCTCCGCCATACAGCGCTGCCGCAGGGTGGCGAGCTGCTGGGGGTCGGCATAGGCCGCCAGCGCCCGGTCGATAGCCGCCAGCATATCGTCCGCGTTGTAGCTCTGGAAGGTGAAGCCGAAGCCGCCCTCATCCCCGCTGTCGCGGATGCTGTCCTTGAGACCGCCGGTCTGCCGAACAACCGGCAGGGTGCCGTAGCGGCAGGCCACCATCTGTGCCAGGCCGCAGGGCTCACTCTTGGAGGGCATCAGGAAGATATCCGCACCGGCGTAGATCTTCCGTGCCAGCTCCGGCACAAAGCCGGCGCAGTAGCAGAACTTCTCCGGGTATTTGGTCTGCAGATCGCGGAAAAAGCTCTCGTACACCCATTCCCCGGAGCCCAGAATGACGAACTGCACGTCCCGGGTCAGTAGGGTATCCACAATGTACTTGACCAGATCCAACCCCTTATGGGAGGCCAGGCGGGTGACCATGCCGATGAGCGGCACATCCGCCCGCTGTGGTAGACCCAACCGCTCCTGCAGAGCTTGCTTGTTGGCCGCCTTACCCGCGGCGACCGTATCGACGGTGTAGTTTTCGTACACCTGCTCGTCCGCGGCAGGGTCGTACCCCTCGGTGTCAATACCGTTGAGGATGCCGTGGAGCTTCCACTGCCGCGCCTGCAGGATGGGATCCAGCCCCCAGGAGAACCAAGGATCCAATATCTCCCCCGCGTAGGTGGGGCTGACGGTAGTAACACAATGGGCAGTCTCGATAGCTCCCTTCATATAGTTGACGCAACCGTCAAACTCCATCAGCTGACGATGCTGTTGGGGAATACCCACCACGTCCTCCAGCAGCTCCATGCCGTACTTACCTTGGTACTGAATGTTGTGGATGGTGTACACCGTCTTGATGTTCTCAAAGCCCTCTCTGTTAGCATAATAAAGGCTGTAATACAGCGGCACCAATGCCGTCTGCCAGTCGTTGGTGTGGATGATGTCGGGCTTGAAATCAATGTAGGGCAACATCTCCAGCGCCGCCCGGGAGAAAAAGGCAAAGCGTTCTGCATCGTCATAGTGACCGTAGATGCCCTGCCGCTTGAAATAGTATTGGTTATCCAGCAGATAGTAGATCACGCCGTCCACCTTGGACTCAAACACGCCGCAATACTGCCGTCGCCAAGCCACCGGCACCGATAAACTGGTAAGGAACGTCATGTTGTCCCGCAGCTCCTGGGGGATGGCGTCATACAAGGGCAACACCACCCGGCAACCGATGAGCCGCCGACGCAGGGCACGAGGCAACGACCCTGCTACGTCAGCCAAACCACCGGATGCCACAAAGGGCAACGCTTCGCTTGCCACATATAAGACCTTCATACCGTCACTCCTTTATTATCAGACCACGGAATTTTTCTTGATATACACCGGGTAACTATCAAATCCTTGCAGGGTACGCCCCTCCCGGAAGATGGCGTTCTTATCCGCAATAACGCACTTGAGGGCGCAATGGCGGTCAATCGTCACGTCCTGCATCACCACGCAATCCTCCAGCACGGAATCCCGACCAACGGTAACGCCACGGAAGATGATACAATTCTTCACCGTGCCCTCGATATGCGCGCCATCCGCTACCAGGGAGTTCTCCACCTTGGCGTGCAAGCCATACTGGGCGGGAGCGCAATCCCGCAGTTTGGTATACACCGGCCTCGATTTGGGGAACAGCTCCTGGCGCACGGCGGGATCCAGCAACTTGAGGTTAGCCTGATAGTAGCTTTCCAGCGAATAGATGGGCACTACCAGCTCGGGGACCTCATAGCCGTGAATGTCAAGCTCGCTCAGGCGGCCCTGCAGGATATCCCGCTCAAAGTGGTACTGGTTGCGGGCTACCGCCTCGCTGATCATGCGCATGAGCCAATCCTTCTGCATCACGTACACACCGATGCCGTACAGGGCCTCCTCCTCGGACACACGACCAAGCAGCATATCCGTTACGCGACCAGCGGCATCCAGTGTAAGCAGAGGAATATCCGCCAGCTTGGGCACCACGCCACGACGGCATGCCACCGTTACCTCGGCGCCACTTTCCTCATGGGCACGAATCATGGCACTGTAGTCCAGATTACCCACCATGTGGCAATCGGAGAGAATCACCAGCTTTTCCTTGGAACGGCGCAGGAAGGTCATCACATCCGCCAAAGAGCTAATACGTCCCTGGTACTTGGCATCGCTGTTGCTCAGAGGCGGCAGGAAATACAGGCCCTCATTCTTACGGGAGAGATCCCACGCCTTTCCGGAGCCCAGGTGATCCATCAAGGATTGGTAGTTGCTCTTAGTAAGCACGCCTACCTTGATAATACCGGCGTTGACCATGCCGGACAGCACAAAATCAATAAGACGGTAACGCCCGCCAAAGGGCAGGGAGCCAAAGGAGCGCACCGCGGTACATTCCCGAATGGCATCGTCGTGCATATTAGGGAAGATCAATCCCAACGCTGTGTAATTACGCATGAGCGCTCACCTCCTCTGCGGTCACATCTTCTTCGATCATCGCTTTGGCGGGGACGCGAGCACCGGGTGCCACCCGAATACCGGAGGCAACCACCGCCACTCCCCATTTGGACAGGTCAGCGGCCTGCTCAGGGTTTTCGCCTACGATAGCCCCCTCCCCGATATCGGTGTTCTCCGCCAGGATAGCATACTGCACCTTGGCGCCCTTACGCACCACGGTACCGGGCATGAGAATGGAGTCGATGACCTCCGCCCCCTCCTCGATGGTAACACCGGCGAACACCACAGAGTATTCCACCCGGCCACTGACGTTGCACCCCTCGGTGATCATGCTGTTCTGTACCTGAGCGGTAGGCGATAGGTACTGGGGCGGCATGCCGGGATTGCGGGAGTAAATCTTCCACTTGGGATCCGACAGATCCAGCGGTATCTTGGGATTGAGCAGGTCAAGGTTAGCCTCCCACAGGCTGTCAATGGTACCTACATCCTTCCAGTAGCCCTCAAAGCGGTAGGCAAACATCCGCTCTCCCGCCGCCAGCATGGAGGGGAGCACATCCTTACCGAAGTCGTTGTGGGAGGCGGCATTCTGCTCGTCCTCAATGAGGTACTTGCGCAGCTTATCCCACGTGAATATGTAGATACCCATGGATGCCAGTGTACTCTTGGGCACCGCCGGCTTTTCGTCAAACTCGTAGATAGAGCCGTCGGGGTTGGTGTTGAGGATGCCAAAGCGACTGGCTTCCTCCCGCGGCACATCCAGCACCGCAATGGTGCAGTCGGCGTTTTTATCCTTATGGGCTTGCAGCATCAGGCTGTAGTCCATCTTGTAGATGTGGTCGCCGGAGAGCACCAGCACATATTCCGGATCGTACCGCTCGATGAATTGCATATTCTGATAGATGGCATTAGCGGTGCCCTTGTACCAATCGGCGCCCTTATTGCGCTGATAGGGAGCCAGCACGTGTACACCCGCATCCATCCGATCCAGATCCCAAGGCTGACCGGAGCCGATGTAGTCATTAAGCTCTAACGGCTGATACTGGGTAAGTACACCCACCGTCTCGATGCCGGAGTTGACACAGTTGGACAGGGGGAAATCAATGATGCGGTACTTGCCACCATAGGGAACGGCTGGTTTGGCGATGCGGCGGGTCAAGGCGTACAAGCGGCTTCCCTGGCCGCCCGCCAGCAGCATAGCTACACACTCTTGCTTACGAAACATGAAACGGGTCTCCTCCTTTTATGATTAGTTACCGTGTTTTTTGATAAGCACCGCCGACAATGGCGGCAACGTAAGCTGTGCGGAATAGGCACAGCCCTGAGCCGGCAAAAGCTCCGGCAGGATGACCGGCAGCTCGCGGCTGTCGCCGCCAAACTGAGTCAGATCGGAGTGAAACAGCACCGTGTAATCGCCACTGTCCGGCAACCCTACGCGTACCCCCTCTTGTCGGGTGGGGGTGGTGTTGCAAACGGCGATCAGCCCATCGTCGGGATGAGCCACAAGCACCCCGTTCGACGCCATCCACACCGCACCCGCCCACAAAGCGGGGGTTTCCAGATACAGGTGATTGAGGGTGGCGGTGTAGTGTCGCAGCATCCGGTTATCCTCGTAATCCAGCAGTAGCCAATCCAGGCTACCCTCGGGATCCCAGGGCTTCTGTTGCCCGAACTCGTCCCCCATAAACAGCCGTCGCGGTCCGGGAGACAGCAGGCGGTACGCCAGCAAAGAACGTACGCCGGCAAACTGTTGCTCGCAGTCACCGGGCATACCCGCCAACAGCGACCGACCCGGGGAGGGCTTCACATCACCCGGTGCCTCCTCCAGCAGGATAGCCGCAGGGCACAGGGTGTGCAAGCTCTGCCATAACGGATGAGCGGCTGACTCCCCTTCGGCCCACAAGCCGTCGATACGATATTCCGTCAGCCAGTACAAAGCCCTGGACAGAGCCACGCTCTGCTGCGCCGGTGTTTCCTCGGACGGGGGCAACCAATCCAGCAACACACCCAGCCCTGCCTGATGACAAGCATCTACAAACCCGCAAAAGGCGTCGGGCGTACCGTGGCAGGCGGGTGGCGCGAAGCCGTCGGCAAAGTGTAGCAGGCGCAGGTGGGTAAAGCCCATCTCCCGCACATAGGGGATCAGCTCCTCCTGCAGTGCCGCATAGGAAAACACCGCACCGCCGGCATACCGTCGCCAGGAAGATAGGTGCACCTCATAAACATTGGGCGGGCAACCGGGAGAATGCCAGCCCTCCTCCTGCCAGGGGAACCCACCATGGCTGTACACAAGACCTGCATCCTCACGGATACAGGCGGCGAAGGGATCCACTATTTTCACGGCCTGTCCGTCTCTATCCAGTATATGGTACGTATACGCGGAGTATGCCTCGATCTGCTGCAGCGTACATTCCCACACACCGTCCGCAATCGACTCCATCGGCTGTGTAGCAACATCCCAGCCGCAGAAGTCACCGACGAGGGATACCCCTGTCGCCTGTGGTGCCCACAAACGGAAGGTGTAGCCGCCGTCGCCGGCATAGTGACAGCCCAGCCACTCATAGCATCGACTATCCTCCCCCATGGAAAAAGCACGTAGCCTCTCACCGAGGTCATATGATGTAAGCGAAATCGGCACCAGCATCCCCCCTAATAGCATAATCCTCATTTATTGTACCAATTACTGCCACAAAAGGCAAGCGTTTTTGTATAAAATATTGCAATACTTTTTGGTAATATAGGCTTGTTTTGTCATTATTGCTAAATATTGGAGGATTTTTCTGTACAGATTGATTTTTTAAAGGTGAAAAAACACCAGAACGGTTGTGTGGGCGATGGGTTTGTGGTATACTGTCCAATAGTTGGCGCAAAGGAGTGCAAGGATCGTGAAAGGCTTTTTTATTTCCAGCACATTTAAGGATATGCAGGCAGAAAGAGACGTCCTGCACGAGCGGGTATTTCCCCGCCTGCGGCAGATCATCAAGGCCTACGGCGAAGACGTACAGGAGGTAGACCTGCGCTGGGGCGTCGATACCGTCAACATGACAGAAGAGGAAAGCGGCCATGAGGTGCTCACCGTCTGCATTGATGCCATCGACCGGTGCAAGCCTTATATCATCGTCCTGCTGGGAGAGCGGTACGGCTGGATCCCCGGGCAGCAGATCGTAGACGCGGTGGATGACACCCGCATCAGCGACCGCTACGAGAACGAGATGAGCATCACCGAGCTGGAGATCCAATACGGTGCCCTGCTGAAGGAGGAAGCCTTCGAGCGCTGCGTTTTCTGTTTCCGCGACCCGGCGGTCATTGAGGACATTGCCGAAGAGCACCGCGGGCGGTACGCGGCGGAAAGTGAGCAGCATCGGCAACGTCTAGACGCTCTCAAGCGACAGATCAAGGCTCGTCCCGGGGCTAACATCCTCCATTACACCGCCCGATGGGATGCGCTAAACAACAGCCTGTGCGACCTTCAAGACTTCGAGGAAAACCTGCTGTCCCTGTTGGAGAAAATGATCCGACAGGATTTTGCCCACAAGAAGGCGTCCAGCCCGCCGCAACAGCAAAAAGAGGAGATCCATCGCATGCAGCAGGAGCACCTGTCCACCTACGTGCGACGGTACGCCGAGGAATACGGTATCCTCAAGAGGATCGGTGTGTTCAGCTGGAACACCTCCTTTACCCAGAGCGAAAAGCCATGTGACGGTGTGCTACTGTGCGGAACGGCCGGTCAAGGCAAAAGTGCCCTGATGGCCTATGCGGCGCAGGCTGTTGCCCAGCATAAGGTGAAGCCCATCCTCTGCTTTGCCGAAGCCGCCGCCTGCCGCACCGTCCCTCTGCTCAAGCAGTACATCGCTTACCGCCTGGAGGAGCTGTGCGAGGTGGAGCACGAGACGGATGCCACCTCCGTGGAGGAACGCCTGCGCGCCCTGAACGACAAGGTAGCGGGTAAGCAGGTAGTCTGCTTTGTGGATGGCCTGGATCAGATCTATGCCGGGGTGGAGAAGCCATACATCGACCTGCCCACCCTGTGTCCCCATATCTTTTGGGTCTTTTCCGCTCTGCCCACGTTTCCCTTTGCCGCCGCGACGGCAGGGAGCACCTTCCATACAGTGCCCATGGGCGAGCTGACGCCCGCTCAGCGGGAGGAGCTCATTACCACTACCGCTAAACGGCGGGGCAAAAAGCTGGACGATGAGATCACCGGTATGATCGTCCGACGACCGGGGGCCGCCAACCCATTGTATCTATCCTTGGTGCTGCAACGGTTCTTTATGATGAATCAGCGGGAGTTTGAGACAGCAGAAGCGCTGGCTCCTGGTATGGAGGGCCTGCATCGGTATATGCAACAGCTGCTCACGGAGATGCCGGACAGCCCCGCCGATATTGCCGCATATATCTTGGACGTCACCGCCCATCTGTTTGATCAGCAACAGTTTGCCGAGACCCTGATGCTGTTAGCCACGTCCCGCAATGGGCTGACCGAGCAGGAATTGGCCGCTCTGCTACAGTTGGAGGGCATCTCCTTCTCCCCTATTGGCTTTCAACGCATCGTCTCCTATCTATACGACGCTTTCGGGCAAAAGGCCGGAGGAAAATGGGGCTTCCGCCATCGGCTGTTCGGTGAGGCGATACGGGCGTCCATGACACCGGCGGACAGCCACCGCATCAAAGGACTGCTGGTGCAGTACAGCAAGGCAAACGAAGCGTTTCTTCGACAGGAAGGCTTTTACTATATCATGGAGCAACGGGACGAGGACACCGTCCGTGTACTGGAGCAGGCCAACACCTGGGACAACCAAAAGGAAGTGCTGGCTCATTTTGCCCGCTACGTCCGGGAAGAGCCGGCGTATCAAGCGTTCATCATGGAGCTGGTCTGCCGGCATCCTTCCGAGCCGCTGGCGCAGTTCTTTCTTTCTCTCAACGGCTGGTATTACGGCGAAGCGGTGGAGACGCTAGCAAACACAGCTGCCCACCATCTGCTGGAAATGGAAACGATGACCGCCACTGTCCGTTGGCAGTTGGCTATACGCTGCTTACATACCCAAAAGCACCCGGCAGACCGGCAGGCATATCTGGCGAGGGCTGAGCACTATGCCGCCGCCCTGGAGGAGCCCATCCAACGCTCCATTGCTTTGGCCCATGTGCAGGCTGAGAGGGCCGTCCTTTTGAAGAGCACTCCGGATGCCCACGCCGCCATGGACGCCGCCCTGCGCTATGCCGACCAGGCGGAGGAGCTACTGCCCGCGTGCAATGACTTTCAAACGATCAAGAGCCTGCTGAATGCGCTGTTGCCGCTGACGGACATAGCGGGTGAGCAGGAGGAAGCACTCACCCTGCGGATACGGCATCTGCTGGAGCGGCACAGCCGCTTCGAGCAGGAGCCGGACTACATCCATTGTCTGTGCCGCACTGACGTTATGCTGTGCCGCCTGTATAGCAACCGGCGTTTCCGGGATTACGATAAGGCCAAGCTATACGGTGACCGGGCGCTGGAGCTCAGTGAGCAAGCGGTCTCCAGCCACCCCACCATACAGAACCTGGATCTGAAGGCTGAAGCACTCTACGCCTACTGCAAGCGGCTAAAGGAGGCCTATGCCTACCCATATCTTGAACAGGCAATGCACTGCATCCGGCGGTGTTATGCCACGCTGAATACTGCCAATTACAAGCAGGAGCTGGCCTACGCCGAGTGTTATTACGCCTGTGCCGCCGGCAAGGCGGTCAACAGCCGCGTCAAGCTGTACAGCGATGAGGAGATCGCCGGCTACGAGCGGGTATGGGATCACGGCGAGCAGCTGTATGCCGAGCTGTTAGCCGACGACCCCGACAGCCCGGCCATTTACAGCTATGCCTCTTTCACCGCTGATCGGGCGCAGGTCGCCTATGAGCGGGGCTATCTGCTAAAAGCCATCGCTCACGGCGAAAAAAGCATCGCTCTGCTGGAGGAGATCTGCCGGCGGCAGGGAGAAGCATACCGAGATTGGGTGGAGAATTGGCTATCCATTGTCAAGACGACCCTTGCCAAGGCGCATCTGGATCGCCTGGAGCTTACGCAGGCAACGGCCTGCATCGACGAAGCCATTCCGGCGGCGCGGGAACAGGGACGCTACAACCGCCTGGTCGACCTGACGCTACTATCGGCCAAAGCACGCTACTATGCCCGGGACGATAGCGCGGCATTGGAGGCCTGTCAACAGCTGGACGGTCTTTTGGACGACCCCAGGGCGGAGAAATATGCCAACCGCGATGCCTACCGCTGGGAAGAACTGTACATCCGGGCGCGGCTGGCACTGGAGGCCGGGGACACCGCTCTGGCCTACTCTCTATGCGAGGAAAGCCGCGCCTATCTGCCGGCGGGAGAGAACACCTTTGCCGGTAACCGATACCTCACCCTGCTGGCGGACTGTCAATCGGCCACCGGCGACCCCGATGCCGCTAAAGCCTGGATGCGCGCTCTGCAAAAATGGCGGTATTGGCAAGAGGGCGAACAGAAGCGGTACGAAAAGGACGACAAGTACCGCATCTTCAACAGAGGCTCCAGCGTCTGTCGACGCGCCTACCGGCGGGAGAGCCGTCACTACGCCATCGCCTCGTATTATTTGGCCTACTGCTACTACCACTGTGCCACCACGCCCGACAAGCACAGGGAATTGCAACAGTTTGGCGATCAGGCTCTCTTTACCGTGCTGGCCAAGACCAACACACCGTCTCTGGAGGCTATCCGCCCCGCCTGCATCCACGTCAATGGGCTGGAGGAGACCGCTCGGCGGATGGAGGAGCGGCAGCAGCGGCAAGCGGCTATAGCCGTCACTCCCTTTTCCTCGGTAGACGACTTGCTCAATGGATTGGAGAATGACGCGCAACAGGATCTGCAACCGGCGGCAACGGTATATTCCCGCCTCTTACACAGCCGGGAAATGCTGGATATCGCCCGGCTGACCGGCGAACAGTTTGAACGCCTGTTAAGCCTGCTCAAGGTAGCGTCCAACCGCCTCATGCAAGAACGCATAGAATACAAACAAGCAAGAAACAGCACCGGGTTGCTTCGCCAGGCGTTTCCTTTGGCGGAGACGATCCCTGTATTCTACTGTTCCAACACAACGTGCATCGTATGGACGGCCGCATACGAGCAGGAGCGCACACTGCTGTGGCGCGGCTATCTGCGCCTAACCGTGCTTGCCACGCAGTACGCGGGGACGATGGACGAAACACAGCGCGAAAAGCTCTTGTATGAAATAATGTATGCGTTGCGCGGTGTTGCGGATATGGACAACAAAGACCTGGAGAAGGCCGACCTTTCCCCCATATCCGATTTCGAACTGATCCGGATCCTGCAGAGCTGCGACCCGCGCTTTGAGCTGTTTAATTTCAACGGCCATCAGGTGATTAACCGGATCTGTACCGAGATGTATTGGCGCACACGGGACGACAGCTATATCACAAACCGCCTGCGCACCTTTGAGGAATGGCTGTCAGAGCCCTACAACACCCTGTACAAGGAACGAAAACCGGACGAAAAGGGTGGAACGGCAATCGTCGTAAAAAAAGCCGCTCACCAGCTACTCAAGCTACTGTCCGACAGGGGCGGCCTCGCCTGGGCTACCCGGCTAGTGCCGTGGATGCAAAGTCAGCCCTCATTGGCCGGGCAGATCTCCTCCTACACGCTGGCCATTCTGGAGGAATACCTGCGTACGGAGGAAGGTGCCAAATGGGGGTGGGAACACCGGCAATGGCTGGAGGAGTTAAAGACCGGCTGTTATCGGAAATGGCTGGACGGCCCCTTACACTGGCTCAAGTTCTGCTAAAACGCAATACAGGAGCGGGATGCTGTACATCCCGCTCCTGTATTCATTTCTATTAACCCTTGGCGTCGTACCAGGTGCGGCCGTGGTGGACGTCCACCTCCAGCTTCACCCGCAGGGAGACTGCCGCTTCCATTTCCTCGCGAAGCAGGGCGTTCACCCGCTCCACCTCGTCCTCCGGCGCTTCCACCAGCAGTTCATCGTGGATCTGAAGGATAAGCCGGGCTTGCAGGCCTTCCTGCCGCAGACGACGGTACACCCGTACCATGGCGATCTTAATGATGTCGGCGGCGGTGCCCTGGATGGGCATGTTCCGCGCCACCCGCTCTCCGAACTTGCGGGTCATGGCGTTGCCGGCCTTCAGCTCCGGTAACGGACGACGGCGGTGTAGCAGGGTCTCACCGTAGCCTTTTTCCGTGGCATCCGCGATCAGCCTGTCCATAAAGGTAGACACGGCGCCGAAATGGTGCAGATACCGCTCGATATAATCCTTAGCTTCTCCGTAGGTGACGCCGATGTCCTCCGACAGAGAGTGGGCGCCGATGCCGTAGATAATGCCGAAATTGACTGCTTTAGCCTGGGAGCGCATCAGTGGTGTCACCTCGGCCTCCGGCACGCCAAACACCTGCGCCGCCGTGGAACGGTGGATATCCTCGCCGGTGTTGAAGGCGTGCAGCATGGTAGGCTCATCCGCCATATGGGCCAGCACCCGCAGTTCGATCTGGGAATAGTCGGCATCGCACAGCATCCAACCCTCCCGCGCCAGGAAGAAGCGGCGCATCTGCCGCCCCAGCTCGGAACGGACCGGGATATTCTGCAGATTGGGCTCCGAAGAAGAAATGCGCCCGGTGCGGGTCTCGGTCTGATTGAACACCGAGTGGATCCGTCCGTCCGGAGCTATGACCTTCAGCAGACCCTCACAGTAGGTACCGTTGAGCTTAGACAGCGTGCGGTATTCCAACAGCTTCTCCACCGCCGGATGCGCATCCCGCAGTTTTTCCAGCACCTCCGCGTTGGTGGAGTAGCCGGACTTGGTCTTCTTACCCGCCGGTAGGCCGAGATCCTCAAACAGGGCCTTTCCCAACTGCTTGGGAGAATTGAGATTGAACTCATACCCCACTGCGTCAAATATCTCCTTCTGCAGGACGGCAATGCGGGCGGTCAGCTCCCGCCCAAAGGCGGCGATCCCTTCCCGATCCACCGCACAGCCGTCGTTCTCCATAGAAGCCAGCACCAAAGACAACGGCATTTCCACGTCGGCGAGCAAGGGGAGCATCTGCTGCTCCGTCACCAAATCCTGCAATCGATCCGCCAGCAGAGGAAAACCGCGCAACGCCATCTGCTCCGGCATGGCCTCTGGCACAGCGATGGCATAGTCCCGGAACAGGCGTGTGAGGGAATATTCCGACGACAAGGGGTCCAATAGGTAGGCGGCCAGCGCTATATCGAATGTAAAGGCTTTTGGCTGTACACCCTGCGCCAGCAGGGCGGCATACAGAGCTTTCCCATCGTGAGTGCGCTTTTCCACTGCCGGATCGGTCAGCAGGGCGATAAGATGATCAAAGGCCGGGGCCATACGATCAACGTGCGCCAATTTGCCCTCTACCGCCAGCGAAAGAGCGGCAATCTCTGCCCCTTCCACCTGCGCTAAAACATCCAGCCGTCCGGCGGCTTTGGCCGCCGCCAGCATATCCTCCAGGGCTTCGTTACCGGCTATGGGAAGGTCAGGGACGGTGGTGGTCTCCTCCACCGACACGGCAGGGACTTCATTTTCCAGCCCTAATTTCTCCATCCACCTGTAAAGCTCTAAGCCTTGCAGTAGGTTGGCTAGCTCCCCACGCTGCATCTCACTCACCGCATAGTGGGATAGGTCGGTATCCACCGGTGCTACGCAACAGATGGTGCCAAGCATCCGGCTCATGTAAGCACTTTCTTTTCCGGCAGCCAGCTTAGCACGCAGGCTGTCGCGGATATCCAGTGTTTCCAGCCCCCCATAGATGGCATCCAGAGAGCCGAAACGCTGCATCAGATCCAGCGCGGTCTTTTCCCCCACACCGGGGACGCCGGGGATGTTATCACTGGTATCCCCCTGTAGAGCCTTTAGGTCGATGAGCTGAGCGGGCGTCAACCCGTATTTTTCCATCACCGTGTCCAGGGTGTATACCACCGTTTCCGGGTGTCCCATCTTGGTGGTGGCCAGCAGGACACTGACCCGCTCCCCCACCAACTGCAAGGAATCTCGGTCACCGGTAGCAATGGCACAGGTCAGCCCTGCCGCCACAGCCGCCTTTGCCAGTGTGCCGAGAATGTCGTCTGCCTCGTATCCGGGCTGTTCCACCAGCGTAAGGCCCATGGCACGCAGAATCGCCTTCAGCGGCTCCATCTGCTGGTGCAGCTCCTCCGGCATTCCCTTGCGACCCGCCTTGTAGGCGTCATACGCCGCATGGCGGAAGGTGGGAGCGTGTACGTCAAAGGCCACAGCAATATGCCCCGCCCCGGTCATGTCCCGCAGGCGGGCTAAAATATTGAGAAAGCCAACAATGGCATTGGTGTACCGCCCATCCTTGGTGGTCAGCGCCTTGACGCCGTAGAAAGCGCGGTTGACAATGCTGTTGCCATCGATCACCAACAGATCTGCCATATGCATCCGTCCTTTTGCTTATACTTGTACTTATTGTACTGTATTTCACAGAAAAAATCCAGTGTTTTTACCGAAAAAGAGCGCAGGTGTGTTCCTGCGCTCTCATCGATTATTCCACACGTGCCACACCACTGCGGCGCGCGGCACCAGCCACCGCCGCGGCTACCGTTTCCCCTACCCGGGGGTCAAAGGCCTTGGGCAGGATATAGTCGGGGGTAAGCTCCGCGTCGCTGACCAGCGAAGCAATCGCCAGGCTTGCCGCCATCTTCATCTCATTGTTGATATCCCGGGCGCGCACATCCAGCGCCCCACGGAAGATACCGGGGAAGGCCAGCACGTTGTTGATCTGGTTGGGATGATCTGAGCGGCCGGTACCCACCACAAACGCACCGGCGGCCTTTGCCAGTTCGGGGGTGATCTCCGGCACCGGGTTGGCCATGGGAAACACGATGGGCTTGTCCGCCATACTGCTTACCATTTCCCCGGTGACCACACCGGGAGCCGACACACCGATGAACACATCCGCGCCGCGCATAGCATCCGCCAAGGAGCCGGTGAGGCACGCGGCATTGGTACAGGCCGCCATCTCGTTGTGAGCGGGGTTTTGGTAGGCGCTTGTGCGGCTGAGGATGCCGTTCTTATCGCACAAAATGAGCTCCCCCACGCCCAGCCGTTGCAGGTGCTTCGCTATGGCAATACCGGCAGAGCCGGCACCGTTGATGACACAGCGCACCGCACCGATCGGTTTATCCACCAGCTTCAAGGCGTTGAGCAGGGCCGCCCCCACCACGATGGCGGTACCGTGCTGGTCATCGTGAAACACCGGGATATCGCACAGCTCCTTGAGCCGCCGCTCGATCTCAAAGCAACGAGGGGCGGAGATATCCTCCAGGTTGATACCGCCGAAGCTACCGGACAGTAGATAGATGGTGCGAACAAGCTCGTCCACATCCTTGGTACGCAGGCACAAAGGGAAGGCATCTACGCCGGCGAACTCCTTAAACAGCACACACTTACCCTCCATCACCGGCATCCCCGCCTCCGGCCCAATGTCCCCAAGCCCCAGCACCGCTGTGCCATCGGTGATCACCGCTACCATATTCCAGCGGCGGGTAAGAGAGAAGGATAGCTCATAGTTGTCTCGGATCGCCAAACAAGGCTCGGCTACACCGGGGGTGTACGCCACAGACAAATCCTCGCTGTTAGCCACCTTGGCGCGAGCGGTGATCTCCAGCTTGCCCGCCCATTCCTTATGCTGCTGCAGAGCTTTTTCTTGTATCGTCATGGCATCGTCTCCCCTGTTGCGATATACGGTGTGTTCTTGCCGACTGACGCCCCTTCCTCCAGGCGTACAAAGTGAAGCATTTGCCCGCTGATAAGCAATAGCAGTAGCCATGCCGCCAGTGCCACCGATATGCCGGCGGCAAAACGGCGGCGAGGGCGGCTGTCATCCCGGGTGTTCAGCCCCAGTATCAGCGTATACACCACAAAGCTCAACGGCAACACCGTCCACAGGCATAAAACCAGGTTGACGGCGGTATCCGCACCGGGAGCGTAGGTGTTTTCCATGCCGCCATACAGCACAAACAGGGTAAGACCCGATACCAGCGTTACCGCACCCACTATGTCGAGGAACAGGGCGGTGCTACCTCGGCGCAGGAAGATCCCCAAGCCCAGCAGCAGAATACCGGCACCCGGCAACCAGACCAGTGCCCGCAGAAAGGGAGCGGGGTCAGCAAGCCCTACATCCGCCTGCAACCACCAGCTAAAGCACAGGAGTGCCGCTGTGAACGCAGCAAATACCATAGATCTTTTAAAACGACTCATGGCATTACCCTCTGTGCCACTTGACACCCTGGGGGGTGTCCTCCAGCACAATGTTGCGCGCCTTCAGCTCATCGCGGATGCGATCCGCCTCAGCCCAGTTCTTCTCCTTGCGGGCCGCGGTGCGCGCGGCAATAAGGGCTTCGATCTCCTCATCGTCACCGTCATCCTCCTGCCGTTCATAGCAGAAGCCCAGCACATCCGTCAGCTCATCGAACAGCCCTTGCCCCGCCAGGATGGTGCCCTTGGTAGCGGTGCCGGGAGTCAGCATAAGGTTAATATCCTTAACCAGCTCAAACAATGCGGCAATACCGTCAGCGGTGTTCAGATCGTCGTCCATGGCGTCGATAAACTGTAGACGGCGGGCGGCTACCTGTTGTACAAACGCCTCATCCGCCTCTCCCTCTGGGGCGTTGCCCAGGGCGAAGGTCATAGCGTTCTTGCAGTTGTACAGGCGATCCAGCGCACCGATGCCCTGCTGGACGATCTCGGTATTGTAGTTGATGGGGCTACGGTAGGAGGAGGAAATGAGGAAAAAGCGAATGGGCTCGTAGCCGAACTCCTGCGCCACATCACGGACGGTGAAGAAGTTGTTTAGTGACTTGGACATCTTCTTGTTGTCCACATTGATATAGCCGTTGTGCATCCAGTAGTTGGCGAAGGGCACGCCATTGCAGCACTCGCTTTGGGCGATCTCATTCTCATGATGAGGGAAGATGAGATCCTGCCCACCGCCGTGGATATCGATGGTCTCGCCTAGGAAACGGCGGGCCATGGCGGAGCACTCAATGTGCCATCCGGGACGACCATCGCTCCAGGGAGACGGCCAGCTGGGCTCGCCGGGCTTGGATGCCTTCCATAGCGCAAAGTCTAACGGGTCCTCCTTAAGCTCCTCCACCGCGATGCGTGCCCCGCTCTCTAGCTCATCAATAGGCTGGTGAGAGAGTTTGCCGTACTCATCAAAATGGCGAGGACGGAAATACACGTCCCCATTCTTGGCCACATAAGCGCACCCCTTATCTACCAGCGTCTGTATAATCTCGATGATCATATCGATGTTTTCGGTGGCTTTGGGATGCACGGTAGCAGGTCGCACGCCAAGACCCTTGGCATCCGTCCAGAACTCCTCGATATACCGCTCAGCAATTTCCTGATAGGTGACCCCTTCCTCGTTGGCCTTACGGATGATCTTATCGTCAATGTCGGTGAAATTCTGCACAAATTTCACATCGTACCCACGCCATTCCAAATACCGGCGCAGTACATCAAAGATGCACAGGGGGCGAGCGTTGCCGATATGAATGAAATTATACACCGTAGGGCCGCAGGCGTACAGGCGGATCTTTCCCTCTTCAATGGGAATAAGCTCATCCTTTTGTCTTGTCAGCGTGTTATATACTTTCATAGTTATGTCCTCCTGTTAGTCTTGGCTTTTCTTTTCCAGAGCGGCGATCCGCTCCTCCAGCCGGCGAATCTCCTGTGCCACCGGGTCAGGGATGTGGATCTGATCTAAATCCGGCACCTTTTCCCCATCCCGGCGTACCACCTTGGCGGGGATGCCCACGGCGGTGCAGTTATCCGGGATATCATTGAGCACCACCGCCCCGGCGGCGATGCGCACATTGTTGCCGATGCGGATGGGGCCCAGCACCTTGGCACCAGCTCCCACCATCACATGATTGCCGAGGGTGGGATGGCGCTTGCCCTGATCTTTGCCGGTACCGCCCAGGGTCACCCCCTGGTAGATGGTGCAGTCATCCCCGATCTCGGTGGTCTCACCAATAACCACACCGGTGCCGTGATCGATGAAAAACCGCTTACCAATGGTGGCTGCGGGATGGATCTCGATACCGGTGCGACGCACACAGCGCTGGGATTCCCACCGCGCCAGCAGATGGAAACCATGCTTCTGCAACCAGTTGGCGCGACGGTGAGAGCGCAGGGCCTTGTAGCCGTTGTACAGCGCCCACACCTCGAAGCCGGATCGAGACGCCGGGTCACGTTCCCGAATGGTGGCGATATCCTCACGCATTTGTTTGAACATATCCATCACTCCTTAAAAGAAATAGAAAACACCTCCGTTGCCCCTCAGGGCAACGGAGGTGAAAGATGTCTTTCACGGTTCCACTCCGTCATTCACTCAGCAGCTCCAAACAGAGCCCGGCCCGGTAACGGGGGCTACCGCCGGACGATACGCGGCGCAAAAGGCGCTTTCCCATCCGGAGCCGATGGGTGCATTTTGCCGGTATGTACGCCAAAGCCGCTTACAGCCGGGGGCGGCTTCTCTCTGGTGCGACATCTACCGGGGACTTCTCCCATCGATTGCTTATGTTACTATTATAGCAAGAATTTCCGATTTGTCTACTCTTTTTTAATTTTCGTTAAAATACTTGCGGCAATTCCACACGTATTGGGCGCCAGAGATGAGGGTCAGCACTACCGATAGCCAGATAAGCCCCAGCCCCACATACAGAAGCACCGTGCCTACGCTGCACAGGGATGCCGGCAACAACGCCACCACCTGCAAGGCGGCCAGCATGTACAAGATAGCCAGCATCTGCATCACCGTCTTGAGCTTGCCCGCCATGCTAGCGGCGATGACCACCCCATCTTTAGCGGCCAACAGGCGTACAGAGGTAACAGCAAACTCTCGGGACAGAATGAGCATCACAGCCCAGCACAGACTGTCTGCGAAGTCAGGCATAGACACCATGATACCGAGAAAAGCGGCGGTGGTAAGCGTCTTATCTGCCAGCGGATCCAGAAACTTGCCCAGATTGGTCACCAGGCCCTGTTTGCGAGCAATCTTGCCGTCAAAGAAGTCGGTCAGAGAAGCGATAGCAAACAACACCAGCGCCACGCCGTAATGAAAGGGGAAATCCAGCAACAGCACGATCAAGAACAGAAAGGTCATAACGCAACGAGCTATGGTCAGTTTGTTCGGTAAATTCATTCCTCGATCTCTCCCATCAGATCCCAATCTAAGGTATCAGTAATGCGGATCTTAACCATGTCACCCGGACGCACCTTGCCCCGGGGACAGGTGAAGAACACCTTGCCATCGATATCCGGAGCATCGGCTTCACTGCGGCCAAACCAGCACTCGGCGTATTTGTCAAAGCTCTCCACCAGCACCGTAACAGTGCGACCAATCATCTGCTCATTGTATGCATCGGAAATGCGGCCCTGCTCCTCCATGACAATATCCCGACGGCGGCTCTTTACCTTTTCCGACACCTGCTCTGGCAGGGCGGCGGCAGAGGTGCCTTCCTCCGGGGAATAGGCAAAGCAGCCCAACCGTTCAAAGCGCACTTCCTTGATAAACTCGCACAGCTCCCGGAAATCCTGCTTGGTCTCCCCGGGGAAGCCGGTCATGACGGTGGTGCGCAATGTGATACCCGGCACCCGTTCTCGGATATGGGCGATCAGCCTTGTCAAGCTTTCCCGATCACCGGGGCGATTCATAGCGCGCAACACGGTGCCGCTGGCGTGCTGAATGGGCATATCCATATAAGGGAGCACCTTTTCCTCGGTGGCCATCACATCTAACAGCTCCTCGGTGATATGCTCCGGGTAGCAGTAAAGCAGACGGATCCACCGCAGGTCGTCAATGGCACACAGCTCACGCAGGAGCTGGGGCAGGCGAGCTTCCCCATACAGGTCACGCCCATAAACGGTGGTATCCTGCGCCACCAACACCAGCTCCTTCACGCCACCGGCTACCAACACGCGAGCCTCCTCCACCACCGTTTCCACTCGGCGGCTACGCAAGCCGCCCCGGATAAGGGGGATGGCGCAATAGGTACATCGGTTGTCACAGCCGTCGGCTATGCGAAGGTAGGCGAAGAAATGGGGAGTGGTCAGCAGACGGTCACCTTCCAGCACCCACGCACTCTTAGGCGGGAAGACGTGGTAGGTCTCTCCCGCCACCGCTTTGTTGACCGCCTCCACGATATCGGCGTTGGCTCCCAGGCCCAACACCCCATCGCACTCCGGGATCTCCGCTACCAGCTGCTGTTGATAGCGTTCCGCCAGGCAACCGGTGACCAGGATCTTCTTGATCTGCCCTTCCTTTTTCAGCTGAGCAAATTCCAGTATGTTCTCAATGGATTCCTTTTTGGCATCCTCAATAAAGCCGCAGGTATTGACGATCACCACGTCTGCCAAACCGCTTTCCGCCGTGATCTGAAACCCGGCCTTCTCCAGACGCGCCAGCATCAGCTCCGCGTCCATTTGATTCTTGGGGCATCCGAGGGATACCATGCCGACCTTAACCATAGTTATCTCCATCCTCGAGATCGTTTTGCACGCCAAAGGCCTCCATTGCCTGCCGAATGGCACCATAGGAGAAGCCGCGCCGCGCCAAAGACGCCATCACTCGTTGCCGAGAATCGCGATCGTTCATTTTATTATAATATTTTTTCTCCAGTATTGCAAGTGCCTGTTGAAAATCTTCACAATCCAATTCTTCCACCGCATTGTGGGCGGTCTCTCTGTCCACCCCACGACGTAGCAATTCCTGCTCTACACGACGGCGTGGATATTGCTTGTAGGTGCTCATGCTCCGCGCCGCGCGAGCGGCGTAGGTCGCATCGTTAAGCAGTCCTACCTCTCGCAGGCGTTCCACCACCGCCGCCGCTATAGAGGGTGGCGCCTCATCACACAGCTTTTTTTCCAGCTCCTTACAGGCGTAGTCCCGCAGTCCCAACAGATACAGTGCCTTGTCGTGGGCGCGGGTATACTGGGAATGAGAAAGCAACGCCTCCAGCTGTTCCTCGGTGATCTGCCCGCCCACCCGGTAAGGCGATTCATCAAAGGCGGTGACGTCCACCTCAGGGCCCTCTGCCCCATCCAGCACCAGCTGATACAGGTGACGGCGGCGCCGCCGCGCTTCGGTAATAACCATAATACCCTCCATGAGAAAGAGGCTGTCACATCATACAATGTGACAGCCTTATTTATGCTATTATTCCTCGTCTACCACGATATCGATCTGCGCCTTGGCAACGGTGCCGGTCACCTGCTGAGCCGCAGCCAGAGGGATCTCCACCGGGGCAAGGGGCGCCGCTACTGCGGGGCGGGCACCGGGGACAATCTTGTCGATATTTTCCCGTACCTGCTGTTCGATCTCAGCCGACAGAGCGGTGTCACCGCGGAGCATATCCCGCACGTTCTCCCGACCCTGCGCCAGGCGTTCTCCCTTGTAGGAGAACCAAGAGCCAGACTTTCCGATGATATCCAGCTTCCCCGCCAGATCCACCAGCTCGCTGTCCCGAGAGATACCGATGCCGTACAGCACATCAAACTCCGCCTGCTTGAAAGGGGGGGCCAGCTTGTTCTTGACCACCTTGACGCGAGTGTGGGAGCCGATAGCGTCTGCCCCGTTCTTAAGGGTCTCGGTGCGGCGCACATCCAAACGGACGGACGCATAATACTTAAGGGCATTACCGCCGGAGGTAACCTCCGGGTTGCCGTACATCACACCCACCTTCATACGAAGCTGGTTGATAAACAGGGCTAAGCAATTGGACTTGGACACAGCGGGGGCCAGCTTACGCATGGCCTGGGACATCAGGCGAGCCTGCAGACCCACATGGGCATCGCCCATCTCGCCTTCGATCTCCGCCCGGGGCACCAGTGCCGCCACTGAGTCGAGCACCACCACGTCCACCGCACCGGAACGAATCAGCGCTTCCATGATCTCCAGCGCCTGTTCACCGGTATCCGGCTGAGACACCAGCAGAGAATCCACATCCACGCCCAGCGCCTTGGCGTATACCGGATCCAGCGCGTGCTCTACATCAATGTACGCCGCCTCGCCGCCCTTTTTCTGAGTCTCTGCCACCACATGGAGGGCAAGAGTGGTCTTACCGGAGGCCTCCGGCCCATAGATCTCCACAATGCGTCCGCGGGGCAGACCGCCGATGCCGAGCGCGGCATCCAGCGCCATCGACCCGGTGGGGATGGCGTCCACATTCATCTTGACATTTTCGCCCAGGCGCATAACCGTACCCTTGCCATACTGCTTTTCGATCTGTGCCAGCGCCATATCCAATGCCTTGCGGCGTTCGCTCTGCTCGCCGGTATTCTCGGCGGTCTTCTTGGTCTTTTCCGTTTTTGCTGCCATATTCCGTTCCTCCTGACTGCCCCATGCGGGCCGATGTCCTTATCATACACCATCTTTTTGGAAAAATCAAGAGTTTTTCGAACATTTGTTCACTTTTTATTTTCGCACACCCAAAACCACGCGCTCCACACCGGCAAGATCCCTGACAGATTGCACATCTGTCAGGCCGGCGGCGGTAAACAGCGCCGCCACAGCGGGAGCTTGTCCTATACCAACCTCCACAGCACACAGGCCGCCAGAACGCAGCTTGCGGCTCCAAACATCCGCGATAACCCGATAAAAGCGCAAGCCGTCCACATCGCCATCCAAGGCCATGGTCGGCTCATGATGTACCTCTCGCTGAAGGCCAGCCAGGTCGCCGGTGGGAATATAGGGAGGGTTGGACAAGATGGCATCGTACCCATCGGGAAAGCGAGCGGCATCCGACAACACATCTCCCTGCACCGCTGTCACCTGCAGCGACGGATAGCGGGCGATGTTGTCACGCAAATAGGGCAATGCCTTGTCCGACAGTTCCACCACTGTTACCACCGCGTCGGGACGCAGGGAGGCGACGCCCAGCCCTACGCAGCCGCTACCGGCGCACAGATCCAGCACCTGGGGAGCTTTACCCAGGCGACGGGCGGCCTCCTCGCACAGCACCTCCGTGTCCGGGCGAGGAATGAGCACCCCCTCCCCTACGGACAGGGTGAGGGTTAGAAACTCCCATTCGCCCAACAGGTATTGTAGAGGATATCCCTCCCTGCGCTTGTTCAGCGCCAGGGACAAACGCTCCTGTTCCTCGGCTGACAAGGGAGTATCATCCGGGGCCTGTCCCCGGGGCATCCCCCCTATATCCTCCAGCAGACAGCGAGCATCAAACGCCGCATCCTCACAGCCAGCCGCCTGCAAGCGGGCGGTGGCCTGTTGCCACCAATCCCGGCGGGTCACCAGCGGTCGCTCTCCGGGTCCTCCGGAATGACCGCTTTGAGGGAGGCGATAGCGCATTCGATCATGCTGTCATCCGGCTCCTTGGTGGTGATATGCTGCATCCACACACCGGGAGCGGAAATGAAACGGGTAAGCTTGTTATCCCGACGTCCGGCCAGCTTGATAAGCTCGTAGCCGATACCCACAGACAGCGGAAGGAGCATCAGCTTGATAACCGTACGCAGAATAGGGGTATGTATGGGAATGAGGATGGAGATGATGATGCCCACAATAAGCATAAGGATCATAAAGGACGTGCCGCATCTAGGATGAAAACGGCGCTGCCGACGCACGTTCTCCACCGTCAACGGCAACCCTTGTTCGTAGCAGAAGATTGATTTGTGCTCCGCGCCGTGGTACTGGAAGGTACGGCGGATATCCTTCATGCGGGACACCAACAGCATGTAGGCCAGGAATATAACGATACGCAGTACTCCTTCAAAGATACCCCGCAGATAGGGCTTCTCTATCCCGGGAAAGGCCATGGTCAGCCAGGAAAAAAGCTGGATAGGCAACCACATAAACAGCACCAGCGCCAACAAAACACCCAGCCCCGTACCAACGACCATCACCACCTTGAGCAGAGCACTTTCCTTTTCTTCCCGCTCCGGGTCGGGCTGTTTCTCCTTATCCTCTTCCTCATCCAGGCCGCAAAGCTCTGCCGAGCGCATGAGACATTTATACCCCACACGCATGGAATCCACAAAGTTGAACAAGCCACGGATGACCGGCCACTTTGTCCATTGGGGGCGAGTGTTTTGCGGGTTATCCCATTCCTCCATCACAAGCTCCCCGGAAATGTGGCGCACCGCCATAGCGGTACGCGCCGGGCCGCGCATCATAACCCCTTCAATAAGCGCCTGTCCGCCGATAGAGGTCCTTTTTAGCGGACACGCCTCTTTGTTCTCCATAGTTCATCGTCCTTTCTTAAGATGACACGATGGGCAGGGTCACCGTTACCGTTGTACCCACGCCTTGCTCACTCTCAATATCCAACGTGCCGTCATGCAACCGCACGATCTCGTCCACCAACGCCAGACCCAAACCGGAGCCGGGGTTGTTGGGGTCGGTCTGATAAAACTTCTGCCGTACACGAGGAAGCTCCTCCTCAGCAATACCCACACCGGTATCGCTAATGACGATCTGTACCGTGTTGGATAAACACACCGCTTCCACCCGGACACGGTCACCGGAGCGGGAGTATTTTATGCTGTTATCCAAAAGATTAACAAAGACCTGCTTGAGACGATCCCCATCGCCTACCACCGGGGGAAGCTGTTCGCCTTCGCAGTATTCCAAGCGAATACCGGCACGCGCGGCCTTGTCCCCATAAAGGAACACAGCCTCCTCCAGCTCCGCCAGCACGTCCAAAGGCTCTCGACGCAGCTTGATATGCCCGCTCTCCATGCGAGAGAAATCCAGCAATTCCTCCACCAGGCCGGACAACCGCTCCGCCTCCTTGCCGATGACTGCCAGCCCTTGGGCGGTCAGTTCCCGGTCATCCGGAGCTGCCTGTAGAGTTTCACTCCAGCCTTTGATGGCAGTCAGCGGGGTACGCAGCTCATGAGAGACGGAGGAAATGAACTCATTCTTCACCTTTTCGGCGGCACCGATCTCCCCAGCCATAAAATTGATGGTATCGCACAGATCGCCTATCTCGTCGTCGTAGTGCTTTTCCAAACGAGCGTTGTACTCACCAGTGGCAATGCGCCGGGCGGTACGCCCGATATCCGTAACCGGATTAACAATGGAGTTGATAAAGTAAGAGCCGGACAGAGCAACAAAAAACACGATCAGCAACATCACGCCAAGCAAAAGCATGATCATCAGCCAGATCTGGCGGTTGATCTGGGTCATGGAGACCACATACCGTAAGGCGCCGATGGGCTGTCCCTGGCCATCCGTTTCCAACACGGTCACCGCCATGACCGACTCGCCGGTGCTGTTTTGTCCCCGGAAAACACCCTGACCATCATCGGCGGCAAGAGCCTCCTCAAAATCCGCCGGCTGGGGCTCATCTGCCGGGACAAAGCCGGTGGACGACAACAGCACACGACCGTCTGCATCCAGCACCTGCAGCTCCATCTTATCCTTATCGGTAAAATAGGTGATAAGCTCCCGGCTTCTGGATGCCCATGGCTGGGTCTCGGATTCCCCGGACAGCTCTAACGTGCGCTGATACAGCTCTGCCCGGCTTTCCACAGCCGACAGGACGCTTTCATAGTAATAGAAGCGCAACATAATGCTGAACAGCAACAACAGAAGTAATAAGAATACCACAATGATACCGAAGGCATTACGTAGCCATCGTCCTGTCAGACTACCGCGCTGGCCGTGACGCCCGAGGAGATTCAACCGTTCCATCGATATCCATGCCCCCAGACAGTCTGAATAAGCTGCGGCTGGGACGGATCATGCTCGATCTTCATGCGCAGACGCCGTACATTGACATCTACGATCTTATCGTCCCCGAAGTAATCAGCTCCCCACACAGCGCGGAGAAGCTCCGTGCGGCTGATAGGGGTGGCCGGATGACGGAAAAAGTATTCCATCAGCTGGAACTCCACATGGGTCAGCTCCACCGCTTCTCCCCGTACCAAAAGCTGTCTTGTCCGCAGGTTAAGGGTGAAATCCCCGTGCTTCACCTGTTCCAGGTACACCGCCGGTTCCTGTCGTGCCGCAGACAGGCGCCGGTACAGGGCATCCACACGAGCGATCAACTCGGCAGTACCGAAGGGCTTGGTCACATAGTCGTCTGCCCCCATCTGCAGGCCATTTACCTTCTCAGCCTCCTGGGTCAACGCGGTCAACAGTATAATGCCCATGGTGCCGTTTTTCTGCCGTAGGCGGCGACACGTCTCAAAGCCATCGATGCCCGGCAACATCACATCCAGCAAAGCAATATCCACGGTGGGATCCTCCTCATACCGGCAGAGAGCCTCCTCCCCGCTTGATGCCTCACACACCGTATAGCCTGCGCGCTGCAGATTGACCACCACAAAGGAGCGGATCGATTCTTCATCCTCACATACCAATATTTTTTTAGTGACAGTGGTGCTCATTCATACCGCTCCTTTCATCCAAACGAGATCATATACCGGATCTTTTGCATATCCAGCCGTTCTTCATCATACCATACCTGAAACCCGGAACGAGTCTCTGTGGCTGCCACCAGGGTCTCATAGCCAGCCTGCAGCTTCTCATCCTCTGCCAATGGGCGTATGCGCAGCCACGCTTCCTCGTCAGCGGTATCACACAGAGTCAGAAGATGGCTTTCCTCCTCATAACGGGTGGTCATACCCTTCCGCTGGGACGTGTCCAACGCTACTACATAATTATCCACACTGTTCACCACCGAGTGCATCACATCTGTCCACTCGCCGGTAAGGTAATCCCAGTGCCGCCACACCGTCAGGTAGGCCGTGGTGGGGTGCCCCTTGGCGCCTGCATCCTGGTCGGGCAACAGCCGGCTGATGGGGATCTCGATCTGCCCATCCCCATCGATATCCTGGAAGGAAAGGCCGGTACGTCGTGCGGTGGCGGTGGTAACGCCCTTCTCCTTGTTGTAAAAAGGCGTGTGCAGTCCGGAGCCGTCCAAATAGATCAGCTCCGTGACCGTGGTGCCACCGCTTTTGAAGGCGTCCACATATACCCCATACACACGATCACCCAGCTCGCACAGCTCCACAGCACCGAACTGCTGGATATAGCCATCCAACGGCGCCTGATCAATATCTGTGAGAGCGCCGTTCCGCAGAACACTTAGAGTGGCGGTGACATCATTGCCGTCACCGATCCTGAGTAGCAGCAAGGAATCGTATTCCGCCTCCTCCACATCGCACACAAACAACTGGGTGTACAGGCGGTCATCCGACAGCATCGAAAGCCCCTCGGCCATGGACATCACCGACAGACGGTGATCCCGGCTGTTGTAGGTGCTCCAGCCGGCAAGTAGCTCAGCCACACCATCTCCGTCAAGATCCCCGAAGGATACCTTAAGAACATCAGTGCCGACCCCGACCAGATCGCCCACCGAGACCCACTCCTCTCCGCTGAGACGCAGTAGGTTTACATGGGGCTCCTTGGAGGCGGTCATCTCATAGAAAGCCACCGCCATAGACACATCCTCCGCGGTATCGCTTTCCACCGGGTTGCCGTTGCCGTCACACAGGATAAAAGCGGAGGTATATTCCCCCTCAGAAGGGTATTGCAGGGTATAGCGGATGCCGGCATTGCCGCTGTCACGGATATAGGTTTCCAGCGCGTTCTGGATCTTCTGCTGTTCCTCCTGCGCCAACGGCGGCTGGAGAAAGGATTCCACATCCAGACTACAGCCGGTGCAGAACAGCAAAACGCCCGCTAATACCGTTACCATTAGTCGATAGCGCATCCTGTTCACCCCTCTTTTCTCAAAATTATTGCGTTGTTGAAGTATCATTATAGAACAATCCGGTAATTCCTGTCAATTCTTCAGTAGTGCCTGTCGCCGGCGATAATCCGGCATATACCGCTCCACCAGTGCATAAAAAGCCGGGCTGTGGTCATGATGGCGAATATGTGCCAGCTCATGCACCACTACGTAGTCCACCGCCTCCATGGGGTACTGCATCAACCGCCAGGAAAAGCATAGGCTGTTTTTACCGTTACAGCTTCCAAAACGTTTCTGCGCACCGGTGATGCGCACGCCGGCGGGAACAAGCCCCATCAAAGCGCCGTAATACGCTACTCGGGCGGGGATCACCTCGGCGGCGCGACGACGCAGAGCCGCCTCCTGCTCGGGAGTCACCTGCCGAGCGGCAGCAGCCGCCTGCCGCTGGCGTTGGCGTTCACGGTGTGTATCGATCCAGACGGTGTGGCTTTCCACAAAGTGGTCGATCTCCTTCTCGCTACAAAGCCGAGGGGCACGCACCACCACCGTTAGATCGGGAGCAATCTCCATGGATAAGGTACGGCGAGCGGAACGAATGAGAGTGTACTCAATCATCGGCTTCACCGCCCGCATATTGTGTAAGAATCTGCTGCAAATACGCCCGGTAATCCTGCGCCACCTGTGTGGGCTCCATCACCCTCACATCCGCGCCAAAGCCGGCCAGCCAGGCGAAAAACAGCGGGCTGACGGTCACCGGTATCCGCACCCGGAAGCCATCTCCCGCCGGGTACAGCGTCACATCTCTGCCAAAGCGGTCCAGGATAACACCGGTCATCCACCCGGCACAGTGCAGAGTGACAGGCACCTCCTGCCCACCGAACATACCGAAGGTCTTACGAGCAAACACAGCGGTATCCAGCGCCCGGAACGCCTCCTCCCCCTGTCGTTTGTCATCCACAGGCGCAATACTCAGCATCCGATCCACCCGATAGTGACGAATCGCTCCGGCAAAGGTATCGAAGGCGATGAGATAGTAGTTCTCATCATCCCAGGTCAGCGCCCAAGGGCTGACTCGATATGCTGCCCCATCCCGACGCAAGTGGCGTTGCTTGTCCATCCCCCAATCAAAGTAGCGGAAAGTGACCTGCTTATCCTCGGCAATGGCGGTCTGCAACGCGTCTACGTTGTAGTAGATACTCTCATTCATGGTCTTAATGCGCCCGGTGACCAGCACCTGCCGCTGGAGCTGTCCCGCCTGATGGCGGCTACACAGGCTTTCCAGCTTGGCCGTCAGCTCCCGGCTCTTGCGTTGGGTGATGAAGCGGGAGGATTGCACGGCATCCACCAAGAGACGCAATTCCGGTACATCGAAGGTGCGGGAGCCGATGTAATAACGCACCGTCCTATCCCGGACGGTGAGTATATCCGCACCGTACACTCGCAACTGCTCCAGGTCATCGTACAGACTTTTGCGCTCTGCCTCCACGCCGCGAGCCGCCAACGCCCCGCGAAGCTGCTCCAGCGTCAGCGGATGCTCCTCATCCGTCTCACGCTGCAGAATATCCAGTAAAAGCAACAGCTTTTGCTTCTGACTGGGGCCTTTGGACATAGACTTCCCTCCCATCGACTTATAACGAGGTATACTATATGATAACACATTTGCCGTATCGGTGCAAGCAATCTGTGAAAAAGCATTGCGCTCTTTGAAAAAATATGGTAAAATAAAAAGAACTTATTCCGCAATGCGAGGTGCGTTATCATGATTACCTACGGCATTATCGGTGCGATGGACTCCGAGGTGGAAAATCTCACGGCACGCATGACCGACACTGTCCGGGAGACCATAGCGGAGCGTGTGTTTACCAGAGGCCTGCTGGCAGGCAAAAACGCCGTTGTCGTCAAGAGCGGCATCGGCAAGGTTGCCGCCGCCATTACCGCCCAGCTTCTCATTGACCGATATGGGGTGAATGTCCTTATCAACACCGGCATGGCCGGAGGACTTGACCCGCGCTTAGCGGTAAAGGATCTGGTGGTAGCCACCGGCACGGCACAGCACGACTTTGACCTGACCGCTTTCGGGCATGCCCCCGGATTTCTCGCCGGCGAGGACGACACCAAGCCCACGGTCTTCCCCGCTGATGAGGGGCTGGTGCAGCAGGCATTGCAAGTGGCCGCCACCGTGTTGCCGGCAGGCAGCAAGGCCATCACCGGACTGGTGGCATCCGGCGATATTTTTGTGAATGACAGCGCTGTCAAGGAGCGCATCCTCCGGCAGTTCGGCGCCGCCGCTACCGAGATGGAGGGCGCCGCCATTGCCCAGGTCGCCGCGGCAAACCACGTCCCCTTTGCGATCCTACGGGTGATATCCGACCTGGCCGAGCATCAAGCCAATGTATCCTTTGACGAGCTGGAGATCTACGCCGGTAGGCTGGCAGGAGACATTACCATAGCCATGCTGATGGCATAAAGGGCACAGATGCAGACAGACTAAAAAGAAAACACAAGGAGTCTGTCATGAAAACACCCTATCACTGCCCACCCGCCCGCAAGCCCATCTCGTGGCTGCTCCCCGGCAAGGGACACACCCACACGGATGATAAGAAGGAGAAAACACATGCAACCAAAAACCATCTCACTTGGTCATGAAACGACCTTACTACAGCTAACGGACAGCCGGTTCCGCACCGGCCGTTTGACCGCCGTACTGGCGGTGCCTTTGCGGGAATCTACCGCCGCCGGCTACGCCATCCTGCCGGGCTTACTCACCCGCTGTTGTCGTCGATATCCCACCGTTACCGCCCTTAACCGGCGGCTGGACAGCCTGTACGGAGCCACCGTGCAGGCCGACGCCCTGCGGCTGGGACAATGGCAGGTCCTGCACTTTTCCATTAGCTATCTGCGGCAGCAATACACCTTAGGCAAGGAGACCCTGGCGGCAGATGCCGCCGGCCTGCTGCTGGAGCTACTGTTCGAGCCGGTGCTGGAGGACGGCGGCTTCCGACCCGCCGACTTTGCTCAGGAGAAGCGCATCCTGTCGGAGCGACTGCAGGCGGAGATCAATAATAAGCGTCTGTATGCCCGCCACCAGTGTGAACGGCTGCTATGCCCGGATGAGCCCTACAGCGTCAACCCCTGCGGCACGCCTGAGACGGTTGCCGCCCTAACGCCTCAGAGCGCGGCAGAGGCGCTGAACACTCTGCTGTCCACCGCACGCATCCACTTCATCTATCAAGACGACGCCGATGCACGGGTACTGGCTACCGCTATTGAGCGGCGGTTTGACACCCTGCCCCAGCGGCGAGTCGTACAGCAGAACATGGACGGCACATACCGCCTCAAGGAGAGCCGCCGCACCGAGACCATGGCTGTCAAGCAAGCCAAGCTGGTGCTTGGCTTGCGCATCGCCGCCACCGAGCCGGACGGCCCTGTCATGGCGGCACGCCTGATGAACGCCCTTCTGGGCGGCTGTCCATCCTCCCTGCTCTTCCGCCACGTGCGGGAGGAAAAAAGCCTGTGCTACTACTGTGCTTCCTCCTACGATCGGATGCACGGCGTGATGCTCATTGACAGCGGCATCGAGATCGCCGACGCCCAGCGCACCCAGGATGAGATCCTGCGACAGCTGGAAGCTATCAAGGAAGGAAACTTCTCCGATGAGGAGCTGGAGGCGGCTCGACGGAGCTTGATCCAGCGATTCTCGGCGGCAGATGAGACCCCCGCTGACCGGGAGGGCTGGTATCTGTCCCAAACGGTATACGATCGTTACACCACCCCGGCTGAGACCGCCGCTCAACTGGCGGCTGTCACCCGGGATGAGGTGTGCCGGGTCGCACAACTGGTGCATTTTGACAGTGTGTATCTGCTGTGCCCGGAGACTGAGGAGGTGACCCCGTGATGACGTCCTTTATCCATCCCCTCACCGGGGACACCCTATACCGCGTGAAACACCCCACCGGACTGGACATTTTAGTATGGCCGCAACCGGGCGCCTGCTCAGCGTACGCGGTATTTGCCACCCGCTACGGCTCGGTGTACAACTCCCTGCCCACCGCCAACGGCGGCAAAGAGGAGGTGCCGGCGGGCATCGCCCACTATTTAGAGCACAAGTTGTTCGAAAGCGAGGAGGGCGATGCGTTCCAGCTTTTTGCCGCTACCGGTGCTTCCGCCAACGCCTATACCAGCTTTGAGCGTACCGCGTATCTATTCCAGGCCACCGACAACATCGTGGAATCCCTGGATATCCTGCTGGATTTTGTACAGAAGCCCTACTTCACACCCGAGACGGTGCAGAAGGAGCAGGGCATCATCGGGCAGGAAATCCGCATGTGCGAGGATGATCCGGGACGCGGTGTGCTGTATAATCTCCTGCAGGGGATGTATCACACCCACCCGGTGCGTATCGACATCGCCGGTACCGTGGAATCCATCGTCCACATCACGGACAAACTCCTGTACCGATGCTATGAGCAATATTATAATCTGCACAACATGGTGCTGGTGGTAGCCGGCAAGATCACCCCCGAGGAGGTGCTGGCCGCCGCCGACAGACAGCTTCGCCCCGCTCCCCCGGTGCCGGCGACCGACTTCGAGGTTGTAGAACCTCAAACGGTGTGCCGTCCCTACGTGGAGGAGGCCATGCCGGTCGCCGCGCCCTTGTTCTACCTGGGCTTTAAGGAGCCGGTAGGCCAACGGGATAAGTACACCGTAGCCGGTGCTCAGCTATTATTAGAGCTTATTGCAGGCAAGGGAAGCGACCTGTACACCACCCTGATGGATAAACAGTTGATCAACGATCAGTTTGGGGTGGAATATTTCAATGGCCCCGCCTATGGGGTATGGCTGTTCGGTGGTGAATCTACCGATCCCCGGGCGGTGGAGGCCGCTATCTGCCGGGAGATCAGCCGGTTACAGCAAGAGGGGATCGACCCCCAACGGCTGGAGGAGGTACGCCGGGCAGTATATGGGCGGCTGGTAGCCGACCTGGATGATCCCACCACCTGCGGCGAGCTCCTGCTGAGCCATGTGCTGGACGGCATCGAGCCACTGAGCGAGCTGGACGCCATCGCCTCCATCACCAGAAAGCAGTTAACCGCCCAGCTGCGGGAGCGTATTCCGGTGGAGCACCACACCTTGTCGGTGATCAATCCTCAGTAAAGCAAGCGGAGACAACTCCGCTGTACATAGAAAGGAATGACCTATATGCAAGCATTACTTACCGCATCGAACTGGATCGAGTTTCCCGGCTTGGGATGGCGATTCTATCTTAGCGATGGCTTTGAGCTGTTTAATACCGGCATCACCATCAAGTGGTACGGCGTGCTCATCGCCATCGGCTTCCTGCTGGCTGTGATCTATGGCATGAAGCGCGCCGACGAATTCGGGGTTAACCCGGACAAGATGATTGACGCCACGCTGGTGTGCACCCTGATGGGCTTTGTGGGTGCGCGACTCTACTATGTGTTCTTCAGCGACCAACTGGCCGAGTACCTAGCCAATCCCCTCTCCATACTGCAGGTGTGGAATGGTGGTCTCGGCATCTATGGTGGCATCATCTTTGCCTTTCTGACCGGCATCCTCATGTGCCGGCTATGCAAGCTCAACCTGCGGTCCATGTGCGATCTGGCGTCGCTTGGCTTCCTCATCGGGCAAGCGGTGGGACGCTGGGGGAACTTTTTTAACCAGGAAGCCTTTGGCGGTAACACCACCCTTCCCTGGGGTATGACCGGTGATATTATCCAACAGCAAAACGATCGTCTGGACTATTATGTGCTCACCGAGCCGGTACATCCCACCTTCTTATATGAGTCTCTGTGGTGTATTCTGGGCTTTGTCTTACTACACATTATGTCCAAACGCTTCTACAAATTTAAGGGGCAGATATTCTGCAGCTATCTGGTGTGGTACGGCATCGGGCGTTTCTTCATTGAAGGGCTACGCACCGACAGCCTGATGATCGGCACTATGCGCACCTCGCAGTTAGTAGCCATCCTCGCCGTCCTGCTGGGCATCATCCTGTTCTTCCTCCTGCGGCGCCGGGATCAGGCTCTTCCCAAGGCATTAGCTATCGAGGAAGAAAGCACATTGGATCTGCCGGACGATATTATCAGCGGCTTTGACAGCGAGAACGAGGAGGCAGACACCGCGCAGGAAGAAAACGAAGCCGAAGCGGCGGCTCCCGCAGAGGATGCCACCCAAGAACAAGAGACGGCTGATGAGGACGCAACCGACACAGAGGAGGAAACAGACAATGGCTAACATCATCGACGGCAAGGCTATCGCCGCCGCTATCCGGCAGGAGGTGGCCGCTGAGGCCACCGCCCTAAAGGAAAAAGGCGTCACCCCCGGCCTGGCGGTGATCCTGGTGGGAGACGACCCCGCCTCCTGCACCTATGTGCGCAACAAGCAAAAGGCCTGCATGGAAGCCGGTCTCTACGCGGAGCAGATCGACCTTCCCGCCGAGACCACCCAAGCGGAGCTGCTAGCAAAAGTGGCTGAGCTCAACGCCCGCTCCGACATCCACGGTATTCTGTGCCAGTTGCCCCTTCCCCGGCATCTGGACGACAAGGCGGTCATCGCCGCCATCTCTCCCGACAAAGACGTGGATGCCTTCCACGCCGCCAACGTGGGGCATATCATGATTGGTGATCATCGGTTTCTCCCCTGCACCCCTGCCGGCGTGATGGAGCTTATCCACCGCACCGGGGTCTCCGTAGAGGGTAAGGAGTGCGTGGTCATCGGGCGCAGTAACATTGTGGGTAAGCCCATGGCTATGCTGCTACTCCACGAGAATGGCACCGTCACCATCTGCCACTCCCGCACCAAAAATCTTAAGGAGATCTGCCGTCGGGCAGACATCCTTGTGGCGGCGGTGGGCAGGCCGAAGTTTGTCACCGCCGACATGGTGAAGCCCGGTGCCGTGGTCATTGACGTGGGCATGGATCGGGATGAGAACGGTAAACTGTGCGGCGACGTAGATTTCGCCGCCGTGGAGCCGGTGGCGGGAGCGATCACCCCGGGGCCCGGCGGCGTGGGCCCCATGACCATCGCCATGCTACTGAAAAATACTATCACAGCGGCAAAAATGCAGAATAATATGTAAGTCGAATAAGAGAAGGGAGCCAAGCCTTGCTTAGCTCCCTTCTTTTACTTTGGCTAAATTGATTACCCTTTTGCCCTTTTTCATCGCCATATCGGCAAACCGGAATGCACCTCCACAGGAATGAGCAACATAAACAACGACAACATCCGACCTGTCGAGCATCCAACGGTTACAGCGAGACACGGCAAAACGCGGAGGAGCGACAGCTACCTCCTCGGGATAAACCGTTTCATCAGATGTAGCCCACGTCTCTTCACCCGCTCTTGATAATACCACAGAAACGCAGACCTCCGGATGATCTGACCGCAAGGCAGATAAGACACCATACACATAGCGATCAAAGGCGCCTCTATTACCAACGTAGTAGGTATAGATACGCTCCTCCTCTATGAGCCTCTCCAGCACTACCTTTATATGCGAAGTGACCGACACCGGCGCGTCCCTGTGTCCAAAAAAGCAGCAAGCTTGTGTATCCAATATAAAATCTCGTTCCTTTTACGTTTATGTAACGTATTATACGTCAACAATTCTGTTATTGTCAAGAAAATACGTTTGATAGACGTGAGGGAACGATGAAAAAGATACTCTTTGACAATAATAAAAACGTGGTTTCTGCACAAATAAAAAAATTGCGACAGCAAAGCAAGATGACGCAGGATCAATTAGCGGCGCGCCTGCAGACAATGGGCGTTAATATCGACCAGCAAATGATCAGCCGCATCGAAAACAACCGTCGGTTTGTTACCGACTATGAGCTGGCTTGCTTCTCTCGCATTTTTCACACACCTGTATCGGAACTTCTTCAGGAATTCTATCAGCAACACCCGGACACGTAAACAAGGACACCGTGCTACGGCACGGTGTCCTTTTTTCGTTGTCACATATACGGCTGGTCGTCAATACTGGACTGTCGGATGCTTGCCACTTCTTCCGGTACGCCGTCAGGGTAGTAGTACAGTTCCCAACTGTACTCCCAGCGGTATTTCACCGCATCACCTTCCCGGGCTTCCTCCGTAAGCTTGTTACCGTAGGCATCGTAAGTGTAGAAAAGATCGTCAACTGCATTGCCATAGGAGCTCTCGTACGCTTTGGACAGCTTGTTTCCGCGGCTGTCGTAGGTGTAGCTGACAGCGCTCCACTGGTTGCCGCTGTATTCGGTGGCTTTGAGGACATTGCCCTGCTCGTCGTAGGTGTAAGTCACTTTTAAGCCGTCGGTGTGTTCTTCCGAAAGCATACGGCCCCGGGCATCGTAGGTGTACGTTCTCGTCCAGCCGCTACTGTGCGCAATTTCCGTCACCAAACCGGCCTCGTCATAGGTATAAACGTACTCGTAATTCCCGCCCTCTGAATCCGCGCCGGACTGGTGGAGCGGCTTGCTGTCTTCATCGTATTCGTAGTGGTGCTCATACCATACGCCGTCCGGATAGACATTCCGTTCAAAGACCCGGTTTCCGTTATCGTCGTAGCGGTAGGTCTCCGTAAAGGTATCACCGCTCGGTCGGTCGATTTGTGTCTTTTTCAACATACGATGCTGCTTGTCGTAGGTATAAAGCCACTCCGTGGCGATATCCTCCTGCTCCCACCGCTTGGACACGCGGTTACCCGCCTCATCGTAGGTGTAGGTCGTCTTATCGGTGGTAGACCCCGTCTTTTCGATAGTCAACAGTTGGTGTTTCTCGTCATAGGTATACGTCTCATCGGTTACGTGATCAACGAAAGCCTGCTTGACTGTCAGCACATGCCCGTGTGCATCGTAGGTATAGCTCACCCGTCCGTTTTCTACATCCCCATTATAGGAGACCTTCTCCGCAGGCACAAACACCAGCTTTTCCAATAGGGCGGCGGCTTCCTCGGAGGATGAGGCAGACAGGTGTGTGTAGGCTTCCACGTAATCGCCTGCCTCCAGCGCCGCTTTTCCGGCAGACAGCTTTGCATCCTCTTCGCTACAAGCAGTGGCAAACAGCGCCAGTAGGCACACCAATAGCAACGCCAACATTCGTTTCATACAACAACACACCCTTTCTGCTTTTTATTCTGTTTTCACTATACCACAACCCCTTAGTCGGCGCAACACATGTTACAGGATTGTAACAAGAATGACAGGATTGTAACGAAAAAGACCCACCCTACGGCGGGTGAGGATAGGGATTGGGGAAAAAAGGCTTCCCCTCGGGGTAATTCCCCCGCCTTGCGGGGGTAGCCGTTTGCGAGCGCCGCCGGGGGCGGATACAGCGAGCAATAAGGCTGGTGCAGCGGTCGAAATGCGACGAGCGGTAGCGAGAGCATCGCATTTCGGGCACCGCAAACGGTAG
>JAZSOW010000006.1:0-45959 GCA_045537135.1 Acutalibacteraceae bacterium | reverse complement strand
GCCGTTGCCATGCTACTGCCAGCCCCATAAGTCGATGCGGCCTGGGGGCTGTAGGTTGGCGCTTCTTCCGGAATAATGGTACCAATATTTCCGGAAGAAATGGGTTGATTTTCGGGAGCAAGAACCAGTTCCTGCTCAAGGGTGTTTTTCATGGATTTCTCCACCTCACTTAATACATATATTCGCATATTCGCAGTCCTTTTCCAAAGGCTGCGCCCCCAGTATATCCCTAAATGTGGACAACTACTGTCCGGATTAAATAATTATTTAAAATTAATTTCGAAAATTTGCGGGGCGTAACAGCTATCGCCGGTGGCGATCACGGAAAAACCACTGTCCTTCACCCGGGGTCTTAATATCCATCCATCCGTATAGGTCATATAGCCGGTTTGGGGGTTGGTGAGCAGCGCGGTTACATCCAGATCCTGATACCGGCTGTTAAGTACTGTATCAGTCACAGTGCCGCCTGCGGCGATCTTGTTGTTCCAGTTGGAGCCAAAGCTACAAAAGCGCGCCATCACCTGAGACGCCCGCAGTTCCACCGAAGCACCGTTATGTTTCGGCAGATGCAGGATCGCCTTACGAATACGCTTGTTTGTCAGACCGGAAAATTTGGACACATCCGGTCTTGCATACAGCCATTGCTCGCCAAACAGCGCTGTACTGCCGATAAACGCTGTGCCGCCGAAGGCGTTGTTCGTGTTCGGATTGCGGCTCTCTACCGTTGTATCCTGCAGTAGCTTTGGCTCATACAGATTGCACTCGAACATGACCCCCTCTCCGAATGGGCTACAGGGGGTAACCGTTAGTCGGCAACGACAGTCGCTCACTCTCTGGTAGCTCACCGTGGCCGGGGCGATCACCTCGCCGTCAGCATTCACGGTGCCGATAGCGGAAACGATCACAAACGGCCGGAACGTCTCGCTCATCAGCGCAAAGTATTTATCATTAGAGCGCACCTCCATGGAGGGCTTGCCCACCTCCAGATCGAAGCGGATAGGAGCTCCATCCTTCCTGACGGCCTTGTACGCCACCCCGTTGGTGGTGGGCAACAGAATATCCCCACCGTAGCTGAGCTTGTGTTTCGTAACGCCGGTAAGACCGGCACCCTTGTACAGCACACAGCACCCCTCAGGGTTTTCCAAACGAATCGTATCGGATACCGTGATCTGCGCATTGCTCCCGGTAAGATGGGCACGGTTTTCGCCCGGCTTGAATTTCAGGTCCACAGCTTTACGTGTGTGCAGATTGTAGAGCGGTGCACTAAAATAGTAGGCGGTCCGTGAACCGTCCTCCTCCTGCAAAAGCACACAATACCGATTGGTATTCGTGCGGTCGATGACGAACGGTCTCCCCCGCCGAAGTTGCGCGATCTCACTTAAGATCGATAGCATCCGTTTTCACCTCCTTTCTGTAGATTCGTCATCTCCAGCCGTTGGAAGAAACGGGCGGATTTGCTTCTGGTGGATGCCTGCCGGCGGAGCAGATCCGCATAATTGACACCTTCGAACACGGCGCCCAAGGTATCTGCTAAGTAGTGGACGAATTTATCTGCCTGCATTTCGTTCTTGGGCCTGTATTCGATCTCCAACTCATAGTCTGTGCAACCGAGATAGGTGTTTTTATCCATGACGATCTCGAGCCCCCGCTCAGACGGTATACACAGCCGTTCTGTGGTCAGCTTTCCCTGCAGTTTCAGACCTTTGTCAGCAAACAGTACATCATCGCACTCATTTCTTGCCTCCTGTGAGATCTCCGTACTGCATTCGGCACTGCCACAGGCGTGTTCCTTAATGGTAGCGGTATAAGCACCGTTCTTTTCACGAATACGGCAGGTAATGCCCAGCCTATTCATTGCCAGGTCATCCGTGTCGTAATAATAGTTGATCTGGGTATACTGCAAAACGGTGATCGGCGCCTGCATCAGCTTGTACCACAGGTACAGGTATTCCTCCACCGCCAGCGGGATCTTTTTCTCATATTCGAGCACTTGTATCACCTCCGCAAGATTTTGACGGAGCCATTTTTCGGCAGTTCGTCCAGCAGCTCGATAGTGGTGGGCACTTGAAAAGGCGGCAGGGCCTCGATGCAGAGGCGCTTGACCTCACCTGCATCCGTAAAATCACCGGCAATCTTCAGCCCGATCTGCACGCCGCTTTTGGGATTGTCGATCTTATAAGCCAACACCTCGTGTACGCGAGGGTCGTTCTTCAGCGCACTTTCGATCTCCTGCGGATAGATGTTCATGCCCGCGCGAATGATCAGGTCATCGCTTCGCCCTCTGATCTTCAGCAATCCGTCGGCGTTGATCACGGCAATATCGCCGGTGCACAGCCAACCGCCACATAGCACCTTTGCCGTTTGATCCGGATCCCTGTAATAGCCAGCCATCACATTGTCTCCCTTGACCCAAAGGATCCCCTCCTCATTTTTGGCCGCCTCGCTACCGTCCGGCTTAACGATTTTGAGTGATACCCCATTCAACGGGATACCGACACTGTCCACATGATCATTGAAAAGGCGCGGCGGCAGATAGCTCACCCGCGGACACGCCTCGGTCAGGCCGTAAACGTGGTAGATGCTGGCGCAGGGGAAAGCTTCGGCAATCTTTTTCCCCGTCTCTTCTCCCATACACTCGCCACTGATGCAGATGGTTTTGAGGGGGCTATCCACCTTTTTTCGTACAAATCGCGCCATCATACTGAGAAGTGTCGGCGTCCCACAAAAAGCCGTAATCTTGCACTCTTCTATGAGATCAAGAAGAAATTTTGGATTGAACTGTTCGGAATAGAAACGGATAGCCGTCCCTTTCAAAAGCGAGGTCAAGAACTCGCCGGTAAGCACTGCACAGTGGTACAACGGTCTGGCAATCAGTATGGTATCCTCTTGCCCGATCCGAAAATAAGCGCCGATATCTCTTACATTGGTCAGGATATTATTTTCAGTAAGCATGGCCCCTTTTGGCCTGCCTGTGGTTCCGGAGGTGCACATGATCAGCGCGGGGTGGACCGGCGGTTTTTGATATGCCGCATCCGTAATATGCAACACCTGTAACTCTCCATCCACATCGGTTATAACGGCAGTAGGGTCGATCATATCCATTATTTTTTTACAATGCGCTTGGCCATATCTAACAGACAATGGAACTGCTGTAACACCAGCCGCAAAGCAACTAAGCAACGCTATGGAGGTCATCATTTCTGATCCGCACAGGATAGCACAGCAGCTTTCCTTGGCTAACTTTTTCGAGAAGAGCTCTGCATAAACTGCCACCTCCTCAAAGGTCATTTTCGCCCGCCCTTCACAGATGATCTGCCCGGGATGCTTCAGCATCCCTTCTTTTAGATCATGCCAAAGTCTCATTGGCTCATCGCTCCTTCCGTTTTCTTTACAAATCGGCGCAATAATTCCCGCTCCCGCTTGTGGAGTGCCAGCAGCTTATCGCGTATGATCGGTAGGACCGCATCCCGGCGCCGCATATGGTGAGAAGCATACAGCATCCGCATAGTGCCCGCTTCTGATACCAGCCGTCTATAAGCAGTACTGGTCCTGGAATTAAGTTTCAGGGCCTCCTCTATCTTTTTAAGACGTTCCAGCATGAGTTTTTTGTGCTCCCAAAGGAGACGAAACACCCGGCGATCCATCCGTTCATAGGGGATAGAACCGTCATAGAGCTTGTCCACATACATGGCGACATACCGCTGTACGGCAATTCCCAGAACTTCGCCCTCCCCCGAGGGGGGATATTGGCGCATATTGGCGTCCAAATATTCTCGTATCTTCCGCAACGCGATCACCGGATCGAAGTCAAACGGCTGGCTTTTCGGTTTGATCCCGCAGATGGTACCGCAGTGCCCCTCCTTAAACATGGCACGTCTTCCGGCCTCAAAGCTCTTCTGCGATGTCCAAAACTTTTGATAGATCCAGTTACTGTCGTAGGCATACAGGCAATAGGCTTTATTCGCGTCATCGTATCCGCAGATCATACCATCGTGATTAAAGTGTTTTTCCTTGTACCAGCTTTTTCCTTCCACATAGTAGTCATCAATACCGCTAAAGCACACATAAAAACCATCATCCAGCAATTGCCGGATAACATAATGTACGTGGCCTTTGATGTGCCGCATAGGATACCATACACGCTCAAGACAAGGCGAATTGCTCCAAGCGGATTGGTTGAGCCGCAGCTCCGGGGATGTGTAGCCGGATAGGAACCTTCGATCACACCGCAGCATGATCACTTCATTCAAGTACCAGTTACGTATGGAGGGGTTACTTCCCATAACAGCCGTACATTGTCCCTGATGGTGATAGGTGCTGCAGAGCGGCTCGACGATCGGCAGTTCAACTCTCTTCTGCATCGTTGTCACCACCGTATTTTCTAACAAGAGCCACGACGCTCTCCACCGTTTCCAGATCGAACGGATTCATGTCTGCCTCGTCCAGCTCAATGCCAAAGGCCTCTTCGATCTCAATGAGAAGTGTCACCATGGCCAGGCTATCCAGCCCAAGATCCATTTGCAACGCGTCGGCAAGCTTAACGGCCTCCTGCCCACTCAGCTCCACAATAATTTCTACGATTCTATCCGTTATGTTCATTATTTCATCACCCTTTCTACAGCGTCTTTTACCAGTTTGTAGCTTTCTTCCACCGCAGCGTCTGTTGCTATCAGCACCCCGCCATTTGCCTTGCAGATCGCACGATATTCCTCGCGCAGACGATACTGCAACGCCATATCAATATACCGGTCTTTTTCCTCCTCGCGACTTCGAACGCGAGCTACAGCCGTCTCCACGGGGACATCAAAGAAGAAGGCCACATCCGGCTTGACAACTGACTGCGCCACCTCATAGATCCACCGATCCTCTTTAAAGCCTCTGGCTCGCAGATTAGCAAGACAGGAATAGAAATACCGGTCACTGAGCACGACACGTCCCTGCTGCATAGCGGGCTCAATCACCTTGCTGCCATGCTGCAGGCGGTCGCTAGCCGCCAGCAGTGACAGGCTACGATAGTCATACGCATCGTGATCGGGGCTATCCATATACGTGCGGAAGATCGCCGAATTGCGCACAGAATCGGTGGGCTGCTTAGTGAGAAACAGCGAATATTGCGACCCAAGCTCCGCCATAAGGCGGCGTATCATGGTGGTTTTCCCACAGCCATCCAGTCCGCAAAAGGTTAATAGCAAGCCGCCCGTCGTGTTCGGTCTCATTTTCAGCGCTTTCATTGATTACACCTCCTTGAGCAGGTCTTTACGGTTGGCGGCAAAGAAACGCTCCAACACATCTTTTTCGTGATACACGAATGTCTTTTTATCTTTCGGGGAAACGACCCGGTGCAAAAATTCTGGTTCGGATCGCAAAAAGGATCGAGCGGTTTCCACCGCATACGTGTTGCTCACATCAAAAAGTGCCGCCGTCTGTGCGATTGCAAACGCACACACTTTGACCATGTCCATCTCCTCGCTACGTTTAAAGATCCTGTTGACATCCTCATCTGTCATGTCTGCAAGAAGCATATAGATGTCACAGTACTTGTACAATGTCATGTCCCGCATCATCTCCACCCAGGGGAGCGTGGTTGCCTCTTTGTACAAATGACTACAAAGGTGAATAAAGAAATCACTTTCCTCAAGGGTCTGCACTTCCATGCCGCCTATCTCTCTACGCTTGGCTCTGCTCAGTATATCTTTCAGCACTGGTGCGTCACCATTTTTGTAATCCAACGAGAAATTAACATCCACCTCCAAATAACGCATACCGGGGAGCGCCAGCTCCTTGATGTACGGTACGGTTTCTCCGCGCGTCATTTTCGAAGCAATGACCTCTTTACGCGTAGCGGGAACAAACTCTCCGTTCATTATGCTGCCTTGCTTGAAACCGGCACAGGACAGCGCGTTGCCGATCTGCGTAACATCCTCGGGAAGTACCAGCAGATCAATATCATTAGATGTGCGATACCCTTCGGGATAATACCGACATAGATACGCGCCCTTGAGCATCGCATAGCTACAGGTGCAGTCGTTCAAAATATCGCTCAAATACCCTACGCCCTGGTAGAAACTACTGTTTTTCTCAAGGCTTTGCGTATAAGAGTCTCTTAGCGAATTGCGAAACTCACGATTTACCCTGCCGAGAAGGTCATGACTGTTTAATGTTCCAAAGGCTATAGCCTGCATACGGTTAAAGAACAGTTGCCCCAGAACAGTTGGGGTTGCCGATCGAAGAAGAGTTTCATCAAATTCTTTTGATTTGAAACTACACAACGCTTTAAAAAGAAGCTTTTCACTTTGTTTCATACTGTTTTTCCTTTCTAACATGATGGATTGGTTTGGTATATTCGATGATGATACGCTTAAGAATTTCGAGCTCACAATCAGATAGCACACATCGTATACGTCTTTCGGCAATTGCTTGCAGCTTGTGTAATACCGCTATTTCTTCTTCCGACATATACATACGATTTAGTGAATACCCATCTATTACATAAATGCCGCCACCACATCTGCCTGTTTGCGTGTAGATCGGCTCTGTAGCACTCATAACATCAATGTCTCGGCGTATCGTTCTTTCGGAAACGCCGAATTCGGAAGCTAAATTGGCAATTGTATCGTATCGGCGACGACACAGCTTTTTCATTATTTCGTTCCGTCTTTCGGCAGTTCCCATATGCTCCCTCCTTCCTGCGTCTAGAATAAAACTTAATCCGGACAACTACTGTCCGGATTGAAATAAAAAATAAAAGTTCTATTCAATACTATGTACACTCAAAAGACTGATGATTGACTATGGGGGCTCATGCGGAACGCGTTGATTGTGGCAAAAGGTTTCCATTATTGAGTGCTCGGCACATAGTAGTGGGGGGAAGTGTACCTTTGCGAGCATAATTTCCAAAGGCTTTAATTGAGAGCCGCCTTTCCCATAACAATCCATTTGCTTCAACCGCCCATATAACAAAAAGGCCACCTCTTATGCTGCCATAAGAGGTGGCCAAAGCTGAACAAGTCAACTCGCTTTCTGAAACTGCAACTATTGAACTGTAGAAAAACTGCGATAAGACCCGCCTGATAACCAATGAGATTAATCTCAAAAACATTCCCAGAGTGGGGAACATAGTTGAAAAGTGGCAGGAATACACAGTTGACTTCATCGCCCGACAAGGGTCGATTCGCTAAGATAGTACTCGAATCCTGTCATCTCGACCATCCAAAAGGTCAAGTTGGGGCTTCTCACCTCAGTAAAATATGGGGCCAGAACGAAGTACAACGTCACACAGTGAATATGCGGTTTTACAGAAAAGCCCTGTAAGCGCACTCCAAAAAACATAAGGCACTATGTATTATCCGAAAATACATAGTGCCTATTTTTATCCCTATCCTTACCCCCGCCTTACAGGGGTCTTTTCTTATTTGGCATCGCGTGGTCTATGAAGGAACGGATCGCGCGTCCTACGCCTGTAAGCTCTCGCCCATGACCACAGGGGTCTCCTCCCCCCGGGCGGTGGCGTCAAAAAATCGCTGGCTGACGGCTACCTTGTCCTTTTCCAACAACAGGATAATGGTACTGCCCCCATACAGGAACATTCCCTTTTCCTCTCCCCTGGTCACCGGGCCGGTACCGTGGTGGTTTGCGATCTTGCCCACCAGCATAGCTCCCACCTCCATCTGCAGGAGCTGACCGAAGCGGGCGGTGTCAATGACCGTGTACTCCCGGCAATTCTCCGTAAACACCGGGCAGGTCTCCAGGGCGATGGGGCGCACTGTATGCAGACGTCCCTTGAGGAACACATTCTCCCCCTTCACGCCGGACGCCGGGTAGCAATACCGGTGGTAATGGGTCACGCACAGGCGAAAGACCAGGCAAATACCATCCTCATACCGGGCGGCCAGCTCGGCATCCTGCACCAAGGAGGACAGGGTGTAGGCGCTTTGCTTGACGGGCAACACCGTATCCGCCCGCAGACGGTAGGCGCTAAGCAGACCATCGCAGGGAGCAAACAGCACCGCCTCATCCGCCGGCAGGGGGCGCAAGCCGTCCTTGATCCGGCGGCAGAAGCAATCGTTAAAGCAACGAAAGCCATCCGCCTCGAACTGGGACAGGTCAATGCCGTTGCCCTGCACAAACCGCCGAATCAGCGGCTTGGACAGGGGGGAATCCAAAAATGCGCCGCACAGCCGCGATACCCACCGGGCGGTGAGCACACGCAACAGCACGCGCCCCGGCACCGTGCGATACAGAAACCGCAGGGCGCCGCTTTCCGTTGTTTTACCCGCCATAGACCGGCCCTCTTACTTCCTTAAAAAGATGAAGCTCAACAGCAGAAGAATACACTCCAGCACGCCCACGGCGATCATGATGAGGATGCCCCGCAGGTGCGGCTTGGGAATCTGCAGCTTGGACAGGAACAGGAACGCGGTGATCAGCATCACCGGGAAATACACGATGGATACGTTGCCTACAGACGGCAACACCAGCGGCAGAACATAGTGCAACAGCATCACGCTGGGGAAGATCAGCGCCGCAGAGGTCACCGGCAGGCCGGTGTAGGTGCGGCGGCGAGCATTGCCCTCGGTGCGCTGACGTTCCTCCTCCGTGACGTTGAAATACGCCAAGCGGATGAGTGCCGCCAGTATGTACAGCGCGAATATGACACCGCTGATGATGGGGAACAGCACGTCATCCTCCGCCGGATTAAAAAGCTTACGCAACAGCGCCATACCGATACAGGCCGGCAACACACCAAAAGCGATCAGATCGGACAGAGAGTCGATCTGGATGCCGTAATTCTTCTCCATATCGGTGCGATCCTTCTTGGTGCGCGCCACCTGGCCGTCGAAGGCGTCACAAAGGCCGCAGAACAGCAGGAAAAAGGTGCCCCAGTAGGGATGCCCACTCCCACTCAGAGAAACAAAAATGCCGGTGCCCGCCGAAAACAGCGACAGGTAGGTTAAAATAACCGTGTAATCGTAAAAGCCTATCATGTTATCTTTCCCCTCTTCTTAACAACACAATATTGTATCAGTGTGGAAATGCCGCAAATAATCACACAGCTGTAAAAAGAAAACGACCGGGATAACAGCTCCAGGTTGACCGCTTGGGATTCCGTCATCAGGTTGCGAAAGCCGTCCAGCATCAGGTAGTCCGACACACCCATAGCGCCGGGGATGGGGACACAGTTGGAGCCCAGCACCACATACCCTTGCAAAAACCACAGCTCCAGGGAATGCCACAGGCCTTTCCCGGTGGTGGCCACATACACGAACATGGTGACCGCGATCTGGGATGCCCGCTGGAGGAAATTGAACACAAAGCACAGGAGCATCGCCTTTGGGTGACCGGTAAGCAACCGGGCATTTTGCCGGTATCGCTCCATGTAGGCATCCAGCTTTTCCTGCTTTTCCTCCCGGTTGCGCAGGAGACGCAACCGGCATAGCAGCCCCAGCACGCCATTGCACATCCGGTGGAGCAGCCGCTCCCTTTTGAGTAGCATATAGAAAAACAGTAGCAGACCAATCTGCATACCAAAGCCCGCCACGATCAGGATCTGCGAAGGCAGGCTGTATTGCAGGAAAATGTCAAATTTTAGGAAAAAGCACACAAGCCCGATGACGATGATCGCCAGGGTGTACATGCAGAGGTTGGCCAACAGCAGGGCGGTGACCATCATGCCGTTCATGCCGTCCTTGATCATAAAGTAGGCGCTGGCCGGCTGACCGCCTGTTGCCGAGGGGGTGATGGCGGAAAAGTAAATGTCCGACGTGGAGTAGATGTATCCTCTCCACAGGGTCTGCCGGTAGCCAAAGGCCCGGCATAGCACCAGCAGGGCCAAGCCCTCAAAGAGGATAAACCCCAGCATGCTGAGCAACGCCACCGCCAACCACGGTATGGACGCGTGCTGTACATACGTCTTGAAATCCGACAGAGAAAACTCCCGGCTCTGTGCCATCACCGCCCATATGCTGGCCGCGGCAATGAACACAAACAGCACCATGAAAAGCCACTGCTTTTTATCCGCCATGGGGGTGGCATTCTGCCCCGTGTCGGGGGGAATGACGGTTTTATCTTTCTTCATCGATCAAAAGCTCCGTTTACAGTTGTGTAGGGTCGGCATTCCGCTGGGCAATCGCCCGGCGCGCCGCCGGGGTCTCCACCTTACGCAGCACCCGCCACAGGCCACAACGGTCGCTGAGGAACAGGCCGATCTCCACCACCAGGACACCGGCGGGAATATCGATCACGAAATGCTGCTTGATAAGCACGGTGGAGGCCATCACCAGCACCGTGAGTATCCCTTGGGCGGTGATGTACCAGCCGTTCCTTTTCTCCATCATCATGGCGGTGCGGAAACAGATCCAGCTTTCCAGACAATGGATGGAGGGGAACAGGTTGATGGGCTTATCCGTGGCATAAAATATCCCGGTAGCCCACTCCCAGATGCTGTTGCCGGTGATCTCCGGACGGACGATCTCGGTGGGAAGAAGCACGAAGCATACAAGGCAGATCAGCTTGGCAATGATATCCGCGACCACCATGCGGTAGCAAAGCTGTGCACTTTCCCGGCAGTGGAAGATGTAGCTAAATCCCCACTGGGCAAAGGCCAGCGCATAGAACAGAACGAAAAAGGGCACGAAGGGGAGCCAATCATCCAGTCCTGCTGACATCCATGCCAGGTCGTAGCGATGGATGTTCTCTCCCAGCAAGATGGGAACCAGGTAATAGGTCAGCATGTTTGTCCCCACAGCAAGGAGCAGTGGCAGACGCACAAACGACGGCACCACCGTGTCTAAGAATTTTTTTATCGCCTGCAGCTTCATCGCCGTACCTCCTGACAATCCGCTCCGTACACACTATGCTTACCTATTTTATTATTATACTGGTTTCTTAACAAAAAGGCAACACCCAATCGGAAATTGTCTGATTTTGCCGTGTTTTTCAGCGTCCCCCGGTTTCGCCCTTGCTTTTTGTGGGGGGGAATGGTATGATAGAGGCAAGAATGAACGATTTGGGAGGGCACGCTATGAAACTACAACCCATTCCCCGCCGCCTGATGGCGGTGTTCCTGCTTTTTGCCATCCTGGCCACCGTTCTCACCGGCTGCGGCATGGCGTCCTGGCGCAGCGGGAAGGATCGGGAGACGTCAGACGCAACCATCGAGTTCGACTTGTCGGAGGTCGTAGACAGCTTCTTCGACACCACGGACGATGACCGTGGCAGCTTTGATCGGGACGAGAGCAAGGCCTATTTTAACGACATGTCGGAGATGCCCGAACTGAACGAGGAGCGGGTCACGGCGGCGGTGCAGCAGGTGTACTACACAAACGGCGGTTATCTGGCTGTCAAAATGGTGCTTGCCAATGGTGCAGACAAGCTTAAGCACATCAACTCGATGTATGTGGAGATTCGCAACGGCAATAATGCGGTGATCGGTAGCGGTTCTACGGATCAGATTGCAGATACCTATTATATTGACGCGGGTGGGTATAATGACTACGTCTTCTACATCTCCCCGGAGTATGTGCAAATTAAGGATGACCCGCTGACAACGATTTATCATTCCATTACCATAGATGGCTACACGTACGTATCGCCCTTTGGGCGGGACGAGAGCAAGCCGTATTTTACCAACATGTCGGATCTACCCGAACCGAACGAGGAGCGAGTCACAGCGGCGGTGCAGCAGGTGTACTACACAAACGGCGGCCATCTGGCTGTTGAGATGGTGCTTGCTAACGGTAGGAAAACCGTCCGAAATGTCCACTCTATGCATGTGGTGATTCGCAACGGCAATAATGCGGTGATCGGCAGCGGTTATTCGGATCAGCTCGCGGAAACCCTCTCTATTCCTGCGGGTGGGTATACGGACTATTGCTTCTTCATCTCCCCGGAGTATGTGCAGATCACCGACGACCCGCTGACAACCATCAACTATTCCATTAACATCGTCAGCGATACCGCACCGTAACAGCAACAACGCCCTCGCTTATGGTGGGGGTGCGTAGGGATTGGGAAAGGCTTCCCCCTCGGGGTAATTCCCCCGCCTTGCGGGGGAAATGTCCGCAAAGCGGACAAAGGGGGGCCGCCCCCGGCGAGGGGGAAGGCTTTCGCCTCCCAGCAATCTGTACAAAACATAAGGCACTATGCATCACTCAAGATACATAGTGCCTATTTTCATCCCTACCCTCACCCGCCCTAAGCGGGGGGCGTTTCTTAGTCCTCAAAGTCCAGGCAGAGCCGCTGTTTCACAAAGGGGCGCACCTTGCCGTCTGCCGCCGCCATGTGGGCGGGATGCGCGGCGTAGCCTGCCAGCGCCTCGGCGCTTTCCAGCACCGACCACAGCATCACGTCGGCATTGGAGGTGGACAAGCCCTCGGTCTGTACCCGCAGCTCCAGAAGCCCCGGGACCTGTCCCACCAGTGCCTCTAAGCTCTCCTTCATCCCCGCCTTGACGGTGGCCTTTTCCGTATCGCTCAGCTCATCCTTGAGCTGCCATAAAATAACGTGCTTAACCATAGCGTATCGCTCCCATCGTTTTTCTTTTATTGTACCATCCACACCGAAAGAAAGCAAGCCCCATCCTTTTGGATGGGGCTTGCTTTACTGATTGTATTATCTTTTCGTCGTTTTACTCGCTGTATATGAGCTCTTGTAGCTTCCGTTGTAGGCCCGGACCGCGTACTGATAATTGACACCCTTCTTGGCGGCCTTATCGTTGTAGGACAGGCTCTTAGTCTTGGTCAGAATCGTCCAGTTAGACCACTTGCCCTTGGAATAGGTGCGGCGGTACACGATGTACCCGGTGGCACCGGCAGCCTTGGACCAGGTAGCCTTCAGCGACGTGGAGGTCTTGGTCACCTTGGTAGACGGCTGAGCCAGGAATTTGGTGGTGGCACTGGCCTTGTAGGTGCTTGCATAGCTTCCGCGATACGCGCGGACGGTGTACTGAACGGTGGTACCCGATTTCACCTTGGTGTCACCGTAAGAGGTGGCCGTCACCTTGCCAAGCTTCGTCCAGCCGGACCATTTGCCGCCGCTGTACACCCGGCGGTATACAATATAGCCCGATGCACCGGCAATCTTATTCCAGGTCACCTTGACACCCTTGGAGGCGTTGGCGATCTTCACGGTGGGCATGGCCAGGAACTGTGTCGCAGCACTGGCCTTGTAGGCACTCTTGCTACTGCCATAGTAAGCGCGAACGGTGTATTTCACCGTGGCACCCGATTTCACCGTGGTGTCACCGTAGGAGGTGGCCGTCACCTTGCCAAGCTTCGTCCAGCCGGACCATTTGCCGCCGCTGTACACCCGGCGGTACACAATGTAACCCGATGCACCAGCGATCTTGTTCCAGGTCACCTTGACGCCCTTGGAGGCGTTAGCAATTTTCACAGTGGGGGTAGCCAGGGTGATAACGAAGTTCAGTGTTTTCGTGCCGCTGTAGTTGCCCTTCATATTCACTGTGACCGTATATACACCCAGCGCCTTTCTACTGACGGGATAGGATACCGTGTAGTCGGTGCCGTTAACAAGAGTTTTGCCGGCCGTGTTCTTCACCGTCACGGCAGGGGTCTTCGCTTTGCCATCGTAAACAAAGACATCCGACGACAGGGTTACGGATGCCACCCTGTACGTGGCTTTCCGCCACACGGCATACAGCACCGTGTTGGCGTTGTCCGCGAACTGACCGCCCGCGCTGTACTGTGCGGAGGTAGCGGTGGAGCTTTTGGCCCAGCCAACAAACTCATAGCCACTGCGCACCGGCTTTTTTGTGCTCAATGTGGCAGCCTCACCATAGTTCTTGAACTGCTGGCCAGGAGCGTCGGAGCCGCCGTTGGCGTTATACTGGATGGTGTTTTGGACAGACCACAACTGGTTGGCAGACCCGGAATCGGTGTTCACATAAACATTGTAATCACTTGACACATCCAGAACACAGCCGGTGTTTTGCACGTTGCGGATTACATAGCCGCCGCTCTTTTTCTCGAAGAACCACCGCTGAGAATTGTGTCCGGTATTGTCCCAGATACACACGTTTTTGCCGCTTGAAACGGTAGAGGCGTACACGTTGAGCATGCGCGTGGTGGAACAAGCAGGGCGCGCAGAATACCCACCTGTTGCGGGGGATTCCAGGATCTCGAACCACTGTGCTGTCGTGCCATTAAACGGATACACCTGCACGTTTTGTCCATTAACATTCGCGCACTCGTAAACGTCCAGATACCGCCCGGAAGCGTTATGCTTAATGACGTAGTCGCCCTTCGCAATCGTAGAATAGGAGGGTACCTGTGCGCCATCCGTTCTCCAATTGTAGTTACCGGTCTGTACAATGCTTGTTGAGGATTTTAAAAAGAATGCTTCATTCGGTCTGACATCTCCGGTAAAATAGCTAATACCGCTGTTTGTCAAGCCTTTATTGACACATATGTGCAGATGCGTTCCGGTAGTCCATCCGCCGGGGTCTTTTATGCCGGGCTGATAAAAAACCTCACCCTGATTAATATGCTTGCCCACATACAGATTGGAGATATCGTTGTCATGCACGAAGGTCACCGACATATAGTCGTAGTCACCATTCGCCCAGTATACTTTTGCATCGCTCTGCAAGACAACCGCGTTGTAGCTGGTCTTAATCTTGGTTATTGTCCCCGAAAATGGTGCGCAGTAATTTGCGTTCCCGCCCAGGTCAAAGGCGTTTTGATAATAACCGCCCTGCCCATTATGAGAATACGAATTGTATTCGCCGTATGCACCCTGTGTCACCCTGAGCACACTGCCGGGGAAATAGGCGTATTCTGCTGATGCGGCCTCTGCCAGAGCCTGCCCGACTGTTGGAACACACGCTATCAACATAATCGTCGCCATAAAAACCGAAACGATTTTCTTCATCCTCTTCATCATATACCCTCCATAAATAAAAAAGTGCGCAGCCGAAGCCACGCACCGAAAAATACGTCGCTCCAACTGTCGCCAAACAAAATCAAACATCCACCGCGCAAGGCATGCGTATGCTGAAATGGAGCATTTGTATTTTTACCGAAATAAAAATACCCATGCCGACCGCGGTTATACCTATTTGATTTTGTTTGGCGATGTTAGTGTACCACATATGATTAAAAAAAGTAAGCCCCCGCCTTTCTTTGTGCAATTTAGCCATTGCAAAGGGGGGGCGTTTGTGCTATGATACCAATCGTGCGAAACTCTACGAAAGAAGATGACATTGTGGATACCACCCTATTATCTGTTTCCATAGCTCTGCTGGCGGGACTGCTGATGACCCGGCTGTTCAAGCCCCTGCGGTTGCCCTCCGTGACGGCGTATCTCATCGCCGGCGTGCTGGTGGGCCCCCACTGCCTGGGGCGGCTGGGGCTGGGCGGTCTGGGCTTTGACTCCCCGGAGGCCGTCGCCGGCCTGTCCCTGGTGTCGGAGGTAGCCCTGGGCTTTATCGCCTTCTCCATCGGCAACGAGTTCCGGCTGGAGGATCTTAAAAAGACCGGGCACCAGGCCACCACCATCGGTATTCTCCAGGCGTTAGTTGCCACCCTGCTGGTGGATGTGTGCCTCTTTGGGGTGCATCTGCTTATGCCAGACAGACTCACCCTGCCCCAGGTGATCACCCTGGGTGCCATCGCCACGGCAACCGCTCCCGCCGCCACCCTGATGGTGGTGCGGCAGTACAAGGCCAAGGGCCCGCTGACCAAGCTCCTGCTCCCCATCGTGGCGTTGGATGACGCGGTGGGTCTGGTGGTGTTTGCAGTGTCCTTCGGCATCGCCCGCACCCTGCAAAGCGGTGCAGTGGATCTGGTCAGCATCCTGGTCAACCCCCTCGTCGAGATCCTCTGCTCCCTGCTGTTGGGCGCGGTGATGGGCTGGGTGCTCACCCAGCTGGAAAAGCTCTTTAACTCCAACACCAACCGTCTCAATCTGACCATCGCGGCAGTGTTCCTCACCGCCTCCCTGTCCATGCTGAAGTTCCCCATTGGGCCGGTGCACGTGCAGTTCTCCTCTCTGCTGACCTGCATGATGCTGGGTACCGTGTTCTGCAACATCTGCCCTCTGTCCCACGACCTGATGGCCGCCGCCGACAAGTGGACCAGCCCGCTGTTTGCTCTGTTCTTCGTCATCAGCGGTGCGGAGCTGAAGCTGTCGGTGTTTGCCGATATCGCCATCGTGGGCATCGGCGTGGTGTATATCCTCTCCCGCTCGGCGGGTAAATATTTCGGCACCCTGGGTAGTGCCAGCCTGTGTGGGTGTGAACCACAGATCCGCAAGTATCTGGGCATCACCCTGCTGCCCCAGGCGGGCGTAGCCCTGGGTATGTGCACCACCGCCATGCAGTTGGGGGCTCAGGGCGACCTCATCCGCAACATCACCCTGTTTGCGGTGCTCATCTACGAGCTGGTGGGTCCCCTGCTCACCCGACAGGCGTTGGCCGCCGCCGGAGAGATCCACCCCATGCCGGATCACGTGCGGGATCGCCGCCAGCACAAGCTGGCCGCCGGCCGCCCGGAAGACAAGTAAAGATCGGTGTAGAAAAGGACTTCAAGCCGTGGCTTGAAGTCCTTTTTCGTTGTGCGGGAGGGGTGTGTAAACCATTTCGGGACGTCGCAAGCGCCGTCCCGATGGGGGTTGTGGAGACTGCGGGAGCCCCTCTCAGTCACGGCTTCGCCGCGACAGCTCCCCCAAAGGGGGAGCCTTTTGCGCCCTCCGGCGGGACTGTAGGGGGCGGGGATTTCGCCGGGGTTTTCGCGTTTCGATACAACAGAAAGAGGGGGTGCACCATCCGGTGCACCCCCTCTTTCATAGAAGGAAACATACGCAAGGAATTAGTCAAATAAGATAACCGCTATCAGGTATACTCCTTAACCTTGGCGGTAGCGGCAGCCGCGGCGGCATCCACCACGTTCTGCATCTTGGCCAGCTCGATAGCAACCTGGCTGGCGGCGGAGTGACGGATAGCCGTCCAGTCGCCACTATTCCAGGGCTTGTTGATCAGGGCCAGAGCGCCCTGGAAGTACTCGAAGTACAGGGGGCTGTTCTGGAACAGAACCAGCTGGGTCTGACGGAAGTACTTCTCCAGCACCTTGTTGGCGAAGATGTTGGCGCCTGCGGGCTCGTACTTGTTCAGGTCGAGGTAGTAGCGCAGGAAGTAGTAGGCAGCCTCGCCGTTCTTAGCGCCCTTGCAGATGCCGTAGCCACGGTAGCCCAGAGGCATGTACTTGAGCTCCTGCCCATCATAGCTGTTGGGCAGCGGCACGACGCCGATGTCGGAGGGAGCCATCTCCTTGAAATAGCCGTCGTACTTGAGACCGTAGGTACCCAGCATGCAGATACCCGACTGGCCGTTGGCGAAGCTGCTGGTGGAGCCACCGGTCAAGCCCTCGTCTACCGCCTTGGACATGTACTGCAGCGCCTTGACCAGCCTGGGATCGGTGGTCTTACCGGAGAAGGTACCGGTCTTCTGATCGTAGTTGATCAGGGACACGCCCATCTGCTCGGCCAGGGTCATGGACTCGATCACATTATTGTAGCCCAGCTTTTTCGCATCCTTCATGCACTGGAACAGGTTCTCGTAGGTCCACTCCTCGCTATCCACGTAATCCTGGGGAGAGGTCAGGCCGTTGTTGTTAAAGATCTTCTTGTTGTAGTACACCACGTAGCCGCCGGTGAAGGGGGAGTTGTAGGTGTTCACAAAGTAGTACTTGTTGCCCACCTTGGTGGCCTCGCTGACGCGGGGATCCCAGAAACCGTCGCTAACGTTGAAGTAGCTGGGCAGGGGCTGTACCACCTCCAGCGCCTGAGGATAGGTGCTGTTGCTGGCCGCGATATCGGGAGCGGAGCCCGCCGCGATCTGCTGAGCCACCTTCGCGAGGTAGTCGGTGTTGCTGAGCACCAGCATCTTGACCTTAATACCGGTATCCTTGGTGAACTTATCGATCACCTTCAGGTACTCCTCAGAGTTAGCCTCGCCCCAGTCGGAGAAGATCACCGTCTTACCCTTGAGCTTGACAGGGATGTTCTTGAAGATGGTCTCATTGTCGGTCATCATAACGCTGTCGCCTTGCTGTACGGCATCGGAGTTGATCTCCGCGCTGATGGTGTTGTCATCACCCTTGCTGACGTTAGCGCTCTGATTCGGGTTGCCGTTGCTGACGGTGGAGTTCTGCTCCAGGCTCACGTTGGCATCCAGATCGCCACCGGCAACGAAGACATCGTCATCGCTTTCCACAGGCGTGCTGACCTGGCTGGAGGTGGTCTCACTGCTACCGCCGCAGCCCGCAAGCAGGGCTACCGCCATGCAGGCGACCAACGCCAGAGCCAAAACTTTCAGGATCTTTGCGTTTTTCATAATGGGGTTCTCCTTTCAATGAATATCTTTTTTGTTGCGTATGTATTGCGTTCACTATTATATTAGCACAATTCTAACCAAAAGGAATAGGTGTTTTCGTCTTAATTGTAGTCATTTTGTCCGTTTTGGACGAGATAGCTTCTCGCCGTAGCGATCAGGTATACGCCCTAACCTTAGCGGTAGCGGTAGCCGCAGCGGAATCCACCACGTTCTTCATCTTGCTTAGCTCGGTGGACACCTGGCTGGACGCGGCGTGCCGAACAGCCGTCCAGGTGCTGCCGCTCCAGGGCTTGTTGATCACAGACAGAGCGCCCTGATAGTGCTCAAAATACACCGGGCTGTTCTGGAGCTGCGACAAATGGGTCTGACGGAAGTACTTCTCCAGCACCTTGTTGGCGAAGATGTTGGCGCCCGCGGGCTCGTACTTGTTCAGATCGAGGTAATAGCGCAGGAAGTAGTAGGCGGCCTCGCCGTTCCTGGCCCCCTTACAGATACCGTAGCCACGGTAGCTCAAAGGCATATATGGCAGCGACTGTCCATCATAGCTGGTGGGCAGCGGCACAACGCCTATATCGGAGGGAGACAGCCCGCTGAAGCGGCCGTTGTACTTGAGACCATCGGTGTCCAGCATGCAGATACCCACCTGGCCGTTGGCAAAGGTGCTGGCAGAGCCACCGGTCAGACCCTCGTCTACCGCCTTGGCCATGAACTGCATCGCCTTCACCAGATTGGCATTGGTGGTGGTGCCGGAGAAGGTGCCGCTCCGCGGGTCGTATTTCATAAGGGACACGCCCATCTGCTCGGCCAGGGGCAAGGACTCAACCACCCCACCCATGTAGCCCAGCTTTTTCGCATCCTTCATGCACTGGAACAGGTTCTCGTAGGTCCACCGATCCATAGCCAGGTAATCCTGGGGAGAGGTCAAGCCGTTGTTGTTAAAAATCTTCTTGTTGTAGTACACCAGATAGCCGCCGGTGAAGGGGGAGTTGTAGGTGTTCACAAAGTAGTACTTGCTGCCCACCTTGGCGGCCTCGCTGACCCGAGGGTCCCAGAAGCCGTTGTTTATGTTAAAGTAGATGGGCAGGGGCTGTACCACCTCCAGCGCCTGGGGGAAGGCGTTGTTGCACACCGCAATGTCGGGAGAAGCGCCCGCCGCGATCTGCTGGGCTACCTTGGAGATGTAATCCGTCTGGCTGAACACCAGCATCTCGACCTTGATACTGGTATCTTTGGTGAATTTCATAACCACCTTCTGATACTCCGTGGCATTAGCCTCGCCCCAGTCGGCGAAGATCACCGTCTTACCTTTGAGCTTGACAGGGATGTTCTTGAAAAAGACCTCGTTGTCGGTGGCATCCGAGTTGATCTCCGCACTGACGGTGGGGTCCTCGATATAGACGCCGCCACTATACCCATTCTGTCCACTGCTGGTGGGCTTTTTGTTGCCGCTACTGTTGGGCTTTTTGTTACCGGTGCTGACGGTGGAGTTTTCGGTCTGACCATTGAAGCTGACATCCCCACTATCGTCAAAATAATACTGCTCGGTGGTGGTCGTGGTGGTGCTCTCCTCGCCCCAATAGGACTCCCCCTCCCCGCCGAGAATGGATTCCGGCAGAGGGAGCTCCGAAGCAGAGGACGGCTCCCGGGCGGCCAAACCACAGCCTACCGAGGGTAACAGCAACAGGGTGCACAGCACCGGAATAACCAAACGCTTGATATGCATGCAGGCTTTCACTCCTTCTTATCCTCTATATTGTATGCCGATCACTTGCAGAAGTTCTCCACATACCGGTCTATGGCATCACGGATGACCCGCACCGCCTCGTCCCGGGCGCTGACCTCGTCCACGGCGGTGCTCTTGTTCTCCAGGTTCTTATAGACGGAGAAGAAGTGCCGCATCTCGTCGAAGATGTGCCGCGGGAGCTGATCGATATTGCTGTACTGGTTGTAGTTGGGATCCTTAAAGGGGATGGCGATGATCTTTTCGTCGTTACGCCCATTATCGATCATGGAGATCACCCCGATGGGATACGCCCGCACCAGCGTCAGCGGCTCCAGGGGCTCGGCGCACAGCAACAGCACGTCCAGCGGATCCCCATCGTCCCCATAGGTGCGGGGGATAAAGCCGTAGTTGGCAGGGTAGTGGGTGGAAGTGTACAGAATACGATCCAGGATGATAAGCCCGCTTTCCTTATCCAGCTCATACTTTTTGCGGCTACCCTTGGTGATCTCCACCACGCAGAGAAAATCCTCCGGGGAGATGCGCTTGGGGGATACGTCGTGCCATACGTTGGACATGGTTATCAGCTCCTTTACTCTGCTTTTATTATAACGGATTTTCCCGCGGAATTCAAGGGGCGCGCAGAATTTTATCCCCGCCATGGGGAAAAGGCCACGGTAACGCCGTTGGCGTACCGTGGCCTTTTCAATCGTGAATCGTGCCCTATAGCGGATTACAGAAGCGTCAGGTAGAAGGTGAGGATCCGCTTGTTAGCGGCGGGCACATAGGTGTACCGCATACTCACCTGCGTCCGATTCTTCAGGTTGGCGTAACGCAGCATCTCGCCCAGCTTGCCGCCCTCCACCAGCTCACTGCGCATCTGCTCATACAGGGCATCGGTAGCGAACTTAAAGGAGACCGTCTTGTTCCCTCGGGCAATGGCGTCACACACCATCACGCGCATACGCTCATAGTCCGGTGCATCGAAATACAGGCCGTAGCGGTGGTGGTAGTTACACTTGACCGCGGTGCAGGTGGGCAGGGGGGTATGAGCCTCCGGCTCATGGTCGCCCAGCCGCAGGGCTTCCTCGGTGGTGATGCAGAAGCAGCTGTAATCCACGGCGTCGGTGATGTTCGCCTCTGCCTTGGTGTTGGAGCCGTCGCCCCAGGTCACATCCAGGTGGTAGTAGTCGCCCTCCAGCTTCAGCAGGTTCCAGGCATGCTTTTCGCTGGTAACGTACACACACTCGATGCCCATAAGATTCAGCAGATACTGCATGGCCTTGGCATAGCCGGCGCACACCGCCTTCTTCTGCACGAACACGCCGTAGATGGAGCGCAGATCGTCCGGCTCCCCTTCCCGCACATTGCGGGGCAGCTTGCGCTGGCGTTCCAGCCCAACGGTGTCGTAGTCCACCAGGCGGATGATGTTCTCATACACCCGCTGTACCACCTCAAAGTCGCTCATGGTATCGCTCAGCGACGCCAGGAAGGGGGCAATCGCCTCCCGGATCTCCTCCAGGCGCGTGTCCGCCTGCTCCTTGGTGAGGGGGTAATCAAACCGGATGGAGCTGACAAGCCCGGTCTCCGGCTGGTAGAAGTAGGTGCTGTTGTAGTAGTGCCAAAACAGCTCCGGGTGATCCGCCTGCACGTAGGTCATGATATCCTTTGCCCGGTCAATGGTCAGCCCGGGGGGCACCGCTGTCAGCTCCGGCGTGAAGGCCATGATAGCATCCAAAAACAGCTCGTATGCCGCCTTGTCTGTCCCTTCCAGCAGGCGGTAGCAGAAGGCGGGAGCGTCATTGGGCGTTCTGTCCGTAGGGCCGTCGGCGGCCTCTCCGGCGGGAGGGGCAGGCGGAGGCGGTGTGGAACCACCGTTGCCGCCACCGTTGCCGCCGGTGGGGGCGTCCCCCTCCTCCGGCAGACCGGTACCGTTGTCATGGGGCGTGACCACCGTAATTTCGCCGCAGTAATCCGGGCTCAACGGTAGCTCGGTATCCATGAAGGGGGTGTTGCGGGTGAGCACCGTACCGGTGGAGAAGGGATAATTGGCACGGTAGCGCAGGAAGCCGCGTCCGTACTCATCATCCCGGAAGGCAGTGATGATCTCGGTGCGCTTAGCCAGCGCCGGCTCGTTGATAAGGTAGGCGTACTGCACCTCCACCCACTTAGCCATGCCCTCGTACACCTCCAGCTCCATCTTTTTGCCGTATTGGCGGCGGATGGCCCGGTCGTTCCAGTTGACATATTGCCAGATGTGGGTCAGCTCATGCGCCATGGTCATTACCGACGCCATCCGGGGCGAGCCGTTCTCCACCAGGAGGCTGAAGTTGCCGCGGCGATCCTTGATGGCCACACCCAGCACACGACCATCCCGGGTGGGTGTGGGCGTGAAGCTGTGACCCAGCCGCTTATGCAGTGTCTTGGCATTGACCATCTCCACCTGCACTGCCACATTCAGACGGATGCCAAAGAAGGCTTCCATGTTGCGGCGCACGTCCTCAAAGATCGTCTTAAATTCCTCGCCGGATTTAATGGCGGTACGACTGCAATGCAGACACCGGTCACGGCCATCCGCCAGGGTCTCGTATTCCACGCCAAAGATCTCGGTACCACAGAAGTCGCAGTAGCGGGAATTGGCGCGGCCGGGCTTAAAGGTGGCCTCGATGGTCTCGGCAATGCGACGACCCTCTCGGGCGCGTCGCAGGGGGTTGTTATCCCCAAAGCCCATAGCCTCCAGGTACGCCTTGGTGCCGCCCTGGTCGATGCACGTGGGCTCGTTCACATCCCCAAACAGCAGGTAGTACCGCTGATGGTAGGGACGGCGCTCCGGGATAAGCCCGACAACCGGGTTATCCTGCTCGCCAGAGAGCGCATGAGGCTCCTCGGGCGGGGCATTCTTATCGGTGAGAGACAGCGCGGGGGTCTCCCCGGCGGGGGGGTTCTCGGCCAGAGCTTCCCCGGCAGGCGGGGTCGTCTCGGCGGGGGGAGTGGTGCCCTCGGCGGGCGGCACGTCCCCGGTAGCGGAGATGTCGTCCCCTGTGGGCTCGTCGCCCTTTTTCTTCCGCCTAAAGAGGTTGCGGATCTTCTCGCGGATGCGTTGGAGCAGGCCCTTCTTCTTCGGAGTGCCTTCCTCATTGGAGAAGGTCACCGGCGAGGGCGGCGGGGGCGGCGGGGCCACACTGTTTTCCAGCGTGGTGTTGTGCCAATCCAGGTAGTCCTGCATGATGGCAAAGATGCGCTGCAGGTTGCGCTCCACCGCCACCGTCAGACCCAGATCTAGCTGGCTGTCCTCGATGATGTAGATGGCGTTGGAGGGCAGCTCCATACCTTCCGCCTTGATGAAGCAGGTCAGGGGGTCGATCCCTTCCGTCTCCTGGGCAGGAGCCGCTATCAGCGCGCAGATAAAGGCAGCGTTCTCCGCAAACAAGGTACGGAAGATCTCGTTGAACAGCATAGCGATGGTGTGCTGCACCCGCTCACTGCATTTGCCATCCATATCGGGCAGCTCGATGCGTAGGAGCTCCTTGTTACGGTAGTGGCGGGGGGCGATGCCATTGTTCTCGTGGAACAGGGTCTTCTTGGCAGTCGCAAAATCGTTGTACCGATCCATCTGGTAGAAGCCGGGGGTCTCCACCAGGATATCCGCAAACTCCCGCACCACCTTGAGTCCGGCCACGTCACGCACCGCACCCACCTGCTTGCTGGGGGTGGTCCCCAGCAGGGTGTATTGCCGGAGCTGACGATAGGCCGGGCGGCCATCGATGTGGTCGGCGGCACGACGTACCAGGATCTGGCCGTCGGCGGTCAGGTACTGCATCTCGTAGTATTTGCCGCCAAAGGTGAAGAATTGGCCGGGCAGATGCTTCTGATACACGTGACCGGCAAGCTCCGTTCCCAGGTAGTGCCGCTGTCCCCTTTCGTCCTCCGTGACAAAGCTGGCGGAGCGTAAGGGTGCCACACAACGAGCGATAAAGGCCGGGTCGCGGATGACATAGGTAGGCTCCAGGCAACCCTTTTCCAGATTGAAGGCGTCCTCTATGCAGAAGATGGCGGCGGTAAACGTCTCCCCCTCCAGCTCAATGGCGCGCTCCCATACGGTCTGCACGTCAACCGTCGCATCCCCGCTGAGGGTGGCGATATCCCGGGCACAGGCGTAGCACTTGTACACCTCATACCATAGCTGGCGAGGCAGGTCGGTGACGGTGATCCCCAGCAGGGACAGCTCCCGCTCCAGGATGCCGGCACCCACCGGATGGGTGCTCATGAGCAGCAGAAGCTGCTGCAGAGCGTTGCGGTTGGTGCGGGCGTAATCTGCCACGATGGTGGGGATCGCCTTGGCGTCCGTCTCAAAGATGGAGGCGTTGTCGGCCATGTAATCCTTCAGCAGGTATTCCGGGCTGAGCACGTTGATAAAGCCCTGCTCGGTGGTACGGGTGGAGAAGTCCCGCAGGATCTCAAACATGTTGCAGGCCTCGTCCTCCACCACAAAGAAGTTGTTTTTCTCCACATCCGCGCTCCAGAAGTTGGCGGAGGTGCGAAAGAACTCGTCCATGGATTCCTGGTTGCCGGGCAGACCGGCGTACTTGGTCAGGTCATAATAATACTGCCGGGCGATCCACCGCATATCGGTAACCGGGAAGGTCTCCCCGCCGTACCAGGCAGTCTTGGCGATCTGATTCTTCAGTGCCGCAAAGGCGATCTCGGTACCCAGACCCAGGTAGCGGGAAATGTTGGGTATCAGACGGTGGTGCAGGTAATCCTTATCGGCCTCCCAGCACATGTACGACACCGTGCCCTTGTGCTTGTTGGTGGCACTCACCTCGGTAAGGCTGGTCAGCAGGATGTGGGACATGGCATCCACCAAGCCGTCACAGTTCTTGTCGCACAGGCAGTAGACGATCTCCTTATCCTCCCGGGCGCCGCAACACTTAATCAGAAGGTTGAGCCCGATTTGGGCGGTGGTGATGAGCTTGGAGGGCTCCAGGATCACCACCATGCCCACCTCCTTGAGGAAGGCAGTATTGGCATTGTGTAGCTCGGTATTCAGCACATCCGCGCGGGTGATGATGCCGATGTCGGGGGTCTTGCCCTCCTTATCCAGCACCTGCACATCCCACAGGAAGGGGATGTTGGTCACCGCCCCGATGCCCTGCTCCAGCCACTCCTTCACGTCCTCCTCCATGCCGTGACGCCCCAGCACCACCAGCACCTTGCGGTGACCCAGCAGTAGCCGGTTCATGGGATAAAAGGCGTAGGGGATCAGATCCTTATAGAAGGGGGTGTTGAACAGGATGCTCTTGCCCTGCAACAGATCCAGGGCGGAGTACACGTAGTTGTGATCCACGGGGAAGCCTGCCTTGTGGAGCTGCTTAATGTAGGAGGCAAAGGTGGTAACCTTGGGGTCCTCGCTCTTTTCCAGCTCCTGCAGAATGTCGTCGGTGGCCACCGTATAGGCCAAGGCACTGTTGAGGCCGGTGTTTTCTGCCAGCAGCTTGTCCTTGAACAGGCTGCGCAGGAACTTGCGCAGGAGAGAGTAGTTGACCATGCGGTAGGCATCGTCGTCCTCCCCAGTAATGGTACCGTACTCCTTGCGGGTGATGCCGCCCAGGTAGAAGTACAGCTCTCCCAGCACCAGCACGCCGAACACCGGGTAAAACACGGTGGTCAGTACATCTGTCAGATACAGATGGGAGCTATACAGCATCAGCAGGGTGGACACCACCACCGCGCCGTAGTAGAAGGTCTTGAGGAAGCCACGCACCTGGGTATAGCTTTCCTTTAGGTACCAGGCACTGCGCTCAAAGTAGAAGCGGTAGAACAGCGGTGCCACCTTTTGGTAGATCTTCCCATCCGGCTTTACTAGCTTGCGGATGAGCCCGATGCACATATTCTTGAGCATCAGGTATACCAGCAGGATGACCGCGTTGGAGATGAAGAATATCCAGTATTCCAGGTTGAGGCCGCTCAACAGCTTCTCCACCCAGTCGCTGAGGTTTACAAGCCAGCCACTGATCATCTCCGGCATCCAGGATACGTACGCCAGGTTGTCGATCCACTGAGGGATGGCATGGATGACCCACAGCAGCCAATCGTTGATGGTATCCATCAGCAGCATACCCACAATGGCGTACACAAGAGCGATCACCGGCATGGCAAACTGGCGGCTGCGCTCCTTCTCGTTGAGATTGATCTTAGCGGAAAGGAAGCACAAAACGACGAAGGGGAGTGCCGCCAACAACAGCTTGCCGATGGCTATGAGAAAGTCAATCATATAACTCCTCCCTCGTCAATGTTACCCGGTGCACGTAATCGACGGATGCTGTGACGGTGTGCCCCATCTGAATGAATTCCACCTTGGTATCAGCATCCTCGTAGGGCACCTCATAGACGTACGAGCCGGGCTGTGTGAAATCGAAGTCATAGGGCGTTACCTCATCCCCGATAAACGCATCCGGCGCAATGGAGGTGGCAAACAGCGCATTGACGCCATGTATCTGCTCCTCCACATCATGGATGTGCTTTTTGAGGATGTTCTGCTTGCGGCGCGTATCCCGCTCCAGATACCGGAACACGGAGAACTCCCGCCGCACGTTGCAGGCATGCATCAGGTACCTTGAAAAGGCCTGCAGGCCGTTGTGGATCTCTCCTAAAATGCCGCTCATCTCTTTATTGAAGTGGGTGATGCGATCCCGCAGTCGCTTGCGCATAAACCACAGGAACGCAAAGCCAATGAGCATCAGAGCGCCCACGGCGATGCCGGTCACCATCCACGCCTTGGCGATACCCACAGGGTTCTGGGTGTTATCAAACAACAGCGGCAGGAAACCGAACAGGTAGGCCGCCACGGCGATCAACGCCGCGATGACCGTCTTTTTCCTGGTCATGCGATGCTCGATGACCCGGCGCACCTCCTGATCCGCCTTGTCGATGCGTGCGGTGTATTCCTTGGTCACAAACAGGCGAGGCGTACCGGTCTCCACCATCTTCTGTTCTTCCTCCAGCAGACGGTAGTCGATATCCTCCAGCTGATCCTCGTTAAGGCGGTGGATCCGCTCGTCCTCAATGATCGACTGGTCGCGGAAGCTGTGGCGGGTGGCATGGTGCAGGGCGCGGCGCGGCTCCCGTAGATAGCGCAGAAAACGCTTGTTGATCTCACGCACCTGCCCATACCAATAGTCGTATTCGTCACGAGGACAATCCTTGGACAACCCCACGTCCTTTTTGGCCATCAGCGATTCCTTATCCACCACCGAGCGGATCTCTACCGGGATCTCCACATCCGACTCAAAGGTCTCCATGGCTTCCTCCGGTGCTAATGGCTCGTGGCGGGCGTCGTTGTACTCCTGTCGCCGCAGATGGGTGACCAGCAGGCGGCGGGTGACCTCCAGCTTTTGCAGGTATTTGGTGAAAAACCGCCGCACACGGTCGGTATCCACACAGACTCGACCGTTGTACACCCGCTGGGAGCGCATGGCCCCCTCCGGCACGTCGTTCTCCACCAGCAGATAGGTGAAGGTGACGAAGGCCAGGTAGTCCTCCGCTGAGCAGACCTCATTTTGATAGGCCACATCGTACAGAACAAAGCGCATGCCGTCCGGATACAGATTGTCGTCGCAGAAATTGCTGTATTCCAGCTCCTCGTGATGCTTCCACGCGGTGTGATAGACGTCGTCGGCACGGCGGCTGAGCCGCTCGCCGATAACCAACACCGTGGCGGGGGGGATGGGCAGCAGGCTGCCGGTCAGACCGTTCTCCGCCAGCGTCTCATGCTTGCGGCACGCCACCCGCACCTGCTCCACATCGTAAGCCATCAGGCCGTGATCTGCCAGCCGCTCATAGTACGCCAGGTCCACCGGACAAGCCGGCTCCAGCAGCTCCTGCGGCCAGGCAACGGATGCCCGGGGCTTTTGCTCCATGGGGCTTCCCAGCAGCCAGATCGCCAGCCGGGTCAAGGGGTTATTCACCGCCGCACCGTAATGCGCCACCTTTTGGGTGCGGAAGGCCGCGATCTTCTCCGCGCTCTGGGCAACCAACTGCTCCAGCGTCCGGCGGATGCGCTCCTCCTCCCGGTGATGGGTCTCGGAAAGGGCCTCATCGGTGTCGGCATCCTTCATTTCTGCCAGCTCGCCCAGCTTTGCAAAGACCTCCTGCTCGCCAAAATCCTGCAGAACAGAGAGGGCGCCCACCGGGTCAAAGGGATTCTGCCGGTCAATACAGGCAGGGTCCAGCAGATCCCTGTCCTGCACCACCACTGCCCGCCACGCCGCCTTGCCGGCGATGGCGTCCTTCAGGGTGGGGAGCGCCTGCTGCAACGTCGCCGCCTGGGGATCCCACGGACACAGGGCGCAGTCGGGACTGCGGTTCAATATGTCCAAAATGTACGAATAATCCTCCCGCAAGCGGGTGATAAAGGCTTTGCCGCATATTAATACTGTAAACAAGTGGTTTCACCTCCCGGTTTCCCCGCCGTTTCCGGCGGGGAAGTGATGGGCTATCAAACAAACAGCATATCCTTGTCGGTCTGGTCACACAGAGCAAAGGCACCGCTCTGGGACACATCCAGGTCGCTGATCTTCTCCAGCACCTTCTTGCGGATAACCTTGAGGGCGGGGTTGTTCTTGGGTGCCAGCGCGTTGCTGCCGGCATAGACCTCGGGACAGGTCTCGTAGTTCTTGAGCATCATGTCGTAATGGTCGCGGATGCTGCCGGCGATCAGCGGGACGGCGTCGTCGCTGTCAGCAAAGGTGCCGATCTCCTTCTCCAGGATCTCAAAGGTGGCATCGATCATGATCTCCAGCTCGGAGGAATCCTTTTTGGGCAGAGAGTTCCAGTACAACAGCGGGATCTCGAACAGCGACACCCATCTGTCGGCGGTGTTCTTGAGCTTTTTCTCTGCCAGCTCCCTCCGCGCAGGCACGTCGATGAGCACCTGACGATCCATCCGGCGCAGATACCGGGCGAAGGTGGTCTCCTCGTAAGCGGTGCTGCATTCGTACTCTCTCTTGCGCTTGCCGTCCATGGTATCGTGAATGGAGTGCACGGCGTAGCGGTCAAAGTATAAGGAATCCAGCACCTCGAACAGACGGTCACACTTGGTGTGATTGGACACGGTAAACTTCTTCATACCGTTGCGGCCATCCGTGTACTCGTACACCAGCTTCTCCGGATCGTAGGCGGAGGCCTGCCGCTTCTCGATGAGCTGCAGTACAAAGCCGTAGATCAGCGCCTTATGGATGCGCTTCATCAGAATACGCTGGTAGCCCTGGGGATCCAGCTCGGGCAGAACGGTGATGGAGTTCCACCGCTTATCAATGTGGGGGGTGATGACCGGGTTGAGACGGTTGTCGGGGCCGATCTTCGCCATATACTCCTGGTAGGCGGTAAAGTACGCGCCCACCATGCCGGGAGCGGCACGATCCACGCACTCCATCAACGCGCCCGGATCCGTCTGAGGCGGGCACAGCTTCTGCAGCTGCATGGGGGTCATGTTGTAGAAGGAACGGAAGAAGCGGAACTCATACTTAGACACAGAGGGAGCGGCGTTATCCGCCACAAAGAGGTCGCCGGGCATGGTCATGCCGTCGCCCTCCTCCATATAGCAGTTGTAGGTCATGGCCTCCACTGCGCGGGGCTCTGTGAAGCCCTTGCTGACCACGCAGGGGCTGGCCAGGCTCTGGCCGGTCTTGATGATCCGACGCATGTACGCCATCTTGGCCTCCTGATCGTTGGCCTGTGCCAACAGCTCCTCCTTCTTGTGGGGATCCTGCTCGGCCTTGCGCATGCACTTGATCTTGTGCTCCAGTGCACAGGCGCGGATGATATCCACGTCGATCATGCCGCCACACCACTCGGCCACCAGATCCTTATACTGGGCAACGATGACCGTCTCAAAAACGTCGCCCTCGTTGTCCATGGCAAAGCGATCCTTGTGCATGGCCTTTTGCATCTTACGCTTGAGAACATCGTACATTTGAGCACTGAGCTCCCGATCCTGGTCGGTGCTGCCGGAGGGCAGCGATTGGACGCTGACCAGCAGCTTGAGATCCGCCGGGTCGCGGAACAAATGCAGCTCGCAGTCGCCGTTTTCAAAGGCAATGTCGCCTAACAGAGACTTCTTGCGCTTCTCCAGCCCCACCACCTTGGACTCGAACTGGTCATAAAAGCTCTCATACTGCTTGATAAGCTCCTGCACGTAAGGCAATGCCTCGGAGCACACGTAGAAACGAACAAACCGGTCGTACCACTTGACGATATCGTCTGCGTAGGCGTTGAGCAGGTTGTTACAGGCCTCCCGGGCACCGTCGCCGGGCGCGCTGTTGGCGTGCTCCGCCATCTCGCCCAGGGTGTTTTCCTTTCCGCCGCCCAGGACCTGGAACTTCTCGGTATTTCTGCCGCCGCCCTCCTGGACGTCGCCGCTGCGGTGGGCGCTCATCTCATCGTCAAACACCGCCTGCTCCGGCTGATTCTCCGCCGTCTCCGCCGCCAGCTGATCCGCCAGCTTATACAGCAGGTAACGAACGGCGTTGGGGTGCACCGCTTTGCCGCCCAAAGAGACAAAGGACTCAAACATGTAAGGCTCCGCCTGGGCGGTGATGGGCTCGTTGTTCCCGAACACACTCTCGATGAAGGCGCGGGTGATCTTCAGGATCTTCTTGGAATCCACGTGCTTCTCCATCTTGTGGATGGTGTCAAAGCGACCCTTCAGCTGCCCCTTGGGTGCGGGCTCGCCACCGGTCTTTTTGAACATATCGCGCTCGTGCTTTTCCTTCTTGCTGACCTCGCACAGATCATACACCTGCTCCATGAGCTTGCGGATGTAGTACTCCACGCAAGGGATAGCCTCCACCTTGTTCTTGCGGTTGGGGGTGCCGGCGGCATCCTCCTCACCGGCCTTGTTGCCCCGCGCCCCCTTCTTGGAGGCGGCTTCTGCATACAGGGCGTTAAGGGGCTCGATGTGCTTCTCCCGCAGCATCCGGCTAAACCGCTCGGTGCCGGTCTCCACGCCGAAAATATACATCTGCGCTCTGTCCGGCTCCTCCCCGGCGTAGGGATTCTTTTCGTAGGCCTTCTTCTTAGCCTCGTACCGCTTGTCGTACACCAGCCAGCTTTCCTTCATCAGGTCTTCCCGGAGCTTATCGTCCACCTCTTCGCTGGAATGACCGATGATCTGCTTCTCGATCCACTCATAGGCGATGTAGTCGCGGATGGTCTCATAGGGATAGCGCACCACCGAGGCGCCGGCGGCGCCAAAGCGGTTGCGGCTGAGCTTTTTCTCATCCAGGAATTCCCGGTGGATGTTGTCCTCCTTGCTGGAGGCCTTGCTGCTCATGGGGCCGATGCACTGCTCGTAAATGCTGTGAGCCGCATAGGACAGGTACTGAGGCAGGGACACCATATTGGACACATTGTCGTCGGTGCGGTCAAACAGGAAGCAGAAATCAAAGGGAGAGCACTGCAGGGTATCCACACCGCCGCTGGCGTTGGGCACATCGACGCCCAGATCCAGGTAGCGGTTGAGCTCCGGCACCGCCTGGAAGAAGGGACGCATCATGAACGCGTTGATCTCCTTGAGGGTGGCGTAGCCGTTGCGGCGCAGGCTCAGCTTTTCGCTGGTAGCGGGATTGATGGAATCCATGACGCTGGGCAACAGCAGGAAGCCACGGATGATGGCGGAGGAATCGGGGTAGTTCTCCGCAATGTAGTTGCGGATGAGCATCGCCACGATCATGGCAATACCGGAGCCGGTACCGCCGGCCACCGTAGAGGCGACCACCACCTTGATGGTCTGCTTCTTATCCGAGCCGTCCTTGTTGTACAGGTTGTCAATGGCGCTGTACAGCGCGTTGATGCGCCCGGTCTTGATGGTGGCATTGAGCGCCAGACGGGAGATGGCACGCACCTGACCGGCACCCTCGGACACCGTCTTGCCGTTGATGATCATGTTGTTGGGGAACCATTCCTCCCGGGCATCATCGTCCTCCAGCAGATAGTCGCGGATGGTGCGAGGGGAGGAGGTCTGGATACCGGTGATACGGATCCCATCCTCCGAGCGATTCAGGTCATTGACATCGGTGTCCAGAATCACAAACTGCGCCTTGCTTAGATCGTCATTCTTGGCCAGGTCGCATACGCGACGGATGATCTTGGAGCCGATACCGCCCATACCTACAAACAGGGTAGCCGCCGCTTTGTTGCCCGGCAATTTTTCCTTGGTACTCATACGTTTACTCTCCTCTTTTCGTCGTATCTTGTGGTCTTATATGTTTCGGTTTATGCGGCAGGAACCAACGACTGTTCCCACGTCAACCTCGTCCCACACAAAGCGGGAACGCCGGTTGATCAGCTTAGGGGTAGCCCGGTCGTTGATCCGGGCGCCATTGACGCGCAGGTCGGAAATGCCATCCTCATCCACGGAAATGTCCTTAATGTAAAATGCCATGCAGCGGGCGGACAGCCAGCGGCAGAAGATGCAATTGCGTCCCCACAGCCGCAAGGACACGCTGGTCTTTGCGGAGAAGGCCGGGGTGGTGTAGTCCTCACTACAGTTTATAGTGATCGCCTTACGCACACGGTAATGAGCGGAGGTGTCGGTATCGGCGAAGTACAGATAGAACTGCTTAGGACGCACCGGCAGACCCAGGATGAAGATCACCAGGGCGATGATCACAAACACCAGCAGCAGCCACAACCAGTAGGGGATGCGCTTGATGCCGAAGTCGGCGGAGGTGGTCGCCTTAAGCTCCCGGTCATATTCATCGATGGTAACCGCCGTGGCGGTCAATGTATAGTCGCCAGTGGCCGGTTCCACGTAGCTTCCGCTTTCGTCAAGGCCTATGTAGACATTCATGGCCGATTCACCGGGCAACAGCTCGGTTTTGTACACCGGCACCTCATCGCCGTCGATGGCCACCGTGAAGTCCAGCGCCTTCATCTGCTCATCGGTGAGCTTCTGCCCCTCCAGCAGTACCTCCAGACGGATGGGCTTCCACTCCTCGTGCTCCATAAGGGTGTACCAGGAGCCTGTCTGCTCCACCGTCGCGACGATCTGAAGCGGGGCGGCAGCAGGGATGATGTCGATCTTACCGGGGAAAATGTCGGGGTCATCGTGATTGCTCAGGGTGTATTTGCCAAGATAGGTGGCGGTCACATCCACGTCGATCTCCTGCCCCTCCTCCAGGGTCAGGGTGCCGCCGTTTTCCGCCTTAACCTTTTTGCCGTCGCTGTAGGTCAGCGCGATGTCGATGGGGACGTTGCCCCCCATCAGCGGAGAGTTGGTCACATCCTCGCCGGTGTTTTTATCCACCACCTTGGCGGTGAAGGTGTAATCCCCCGCGTACATCTCGCCCGCATTGGGATCCACCACCTCGCCATCGGCGTTGGTCAGGGTGACCTTAAGGGTCACATCCGGCTCGTAGAAGATCTGTATTTGGGTAGCGCCGCTGTATTCCAGCGTATAGCGGCCCTTGGCGCAAGCCCCGAAGGTGACCACCTGACCGAACAGGGTCTTGTCAACCTCCACCTTGTAGAGACCGTTGCTGATCTCGCTGTAGCGGCGTTGCCCACTGTTCATGGTGATGGGCACGGCACTGCCATCAGCTCCCTTGAGGCCGGTCACCTTGGCGTCCTTGCCCTGGACGAACACGATCAGCTTCTTCATGGACAGATCCAGCGCCAGCGTCTTGCCGCTGAGCTTATCCTTAGGAAGCTCATCCCGCTGGAAGATCTGGTTGCAGATGCGCACCAGCTTCTGCTGGAGCTCCTGGCCGCTGTTAGCCGTGGCGGCATAGAAGCCGTCGGACTCATCCGCCGACAGGGTGGGAGCTCCCATAAAGCCCAGGTACTGCACCTTGATGCTTTGGGAGGACAGCTTCTTGAGATCTGCCCGGGTGTCATCGGCGTCGGTGACACCGTTGAAGGCACCGTCGGTAAGCACCAGCAGCCACTTCTCATCCGCCTTAGACTTGGTGGACAGGTACTTGTACGCCGTCTCCACCGTGGAAAAGGGGGTGCCGGAGGGAGAGGGGGTGTACATATCGCTGATCTTATCGATATCCGCCTTACTGCGTACCTCCAGCGGCTTTTGGTCGCTGTAGGTGCTGCCACCCGCCTTCACCTGCCACATGGGGAAGATGGTCAGCTTGTCTCCGGCCTCATAGTCCAGCATGGAGGCAAAGATCTCCATGGCGTACTTGGCATAGCACCAGCGCTTGGAGGGCACCGGCTTGGCGGTGGAGCCCTCATCGTACATAGAGCCGGAGTTATCATAGGCTACGGCAATATCGTAGACCTTGCGCGGTGCGGTTGTCGTTGCCGCGCTGACCGAGGGCACCAGGCCGCATAACAGCAGCAGGGATACCAGCAGCGACAGCAGGCGCACCGCAGGGCGTCTGTGTTTCATGGACATTCCTCCTCTAACTCGTGAGTATACAGCTTATGGGTATACTTACATATCATATACTATACTATATATCGCGGCCCTTCGTCAATAGAAAATGCGGAAAATTGTTACAGCCGGTCGAGGGAGCGTCCCGCAAGGGAAAAGCTGTGAAAAAATCCTCAAAGATGCTTGCGTTGTCTACACGACTGTGATACAATACCTTTAATTACTCTAATGGAGGGTCATTGATGGAAATTTTGTACGAAAATATATTGACGATCACCTGGCAACAGGTCGTCATGTGGGTCATCGGCGGTTTGCTGATTTTCCTGGCAATCAAGAAGGAGATGGAGCCTACCCTGCTGCTGCCCATGGGCTTCGGTGCCATTTTGGTCAACCTGCCCTTGTCGGGAAGTGTCACACGGTATTTCCAGGACGGCGTGGAGATCACCAAGGAAGCCTTTGAGTCCCTGAGTGCCCAGGGCGCCAAGGGGCTGGAAGAGGTGGAGGGTGCTCTCACCACCCTGTTCGATGCAGGTATCGCCAACGAGCTGTTCCCCCTTATTCTGTTCATCGGCATCGGTGCCATGATCGATTTCGGCCCTCTACTGACCAACCCCAAGCTGCTTATTTTCGGCGCGGCGGCCCAGTTCGGCATCTTCCTGACCTTAAGCCTGGCGGCGCTGTTCGGCTTTGAGCTCAAGGATGCCGCCTCCATCGGCATCATCGGTGCCGCCGACGGCCCCACCTCCATCGTGGTGGCGCAGAAGCTGGGCTCCAACTACGTGGGGGCTATCATGGTGGCGGCCTACTCCTACATGGCGTTGGTGCCCATCATCCAGCCCCCGGTTATCAAGCTGATAACCACCCGCAAGGAGCGGCTGATCCGCATGCCCTATGAGCAGAAGAACGTGTCTCGTCTGAGCCGCATCCTGTTCCCCATCGTCATCACCATGATCGCCGGCCTGGTGGCCCCGGAATCCGTGGCGCTGGTAGGCTTCCTGATGTTCGGCAACCTCATCCGAGAGTGCGGCGTGCTCAACTCCCTGTCCGAGACAGCGCAGAAGGTGCTGGCCAACCTCATCACCATCTTCCTGGGCATCACCATCGCCACCAAGATGCAGGCAAGCCTGTTCCTCAACTGGAACACCCTGCTGATCATGGGTCTGGGTCTGGTCGCCTTCATTTTCGACACCGTGGGCGGCGTGCTGTTTGCCAAGCTCATCAACCTGTTCTCCAAGAAGAAGATCAACCCCATGATCGGTGCCGCCGGCATTTCCGCCTTCCCCATGTCTGCCCGCGTGGTGCACAAGATGGGCCTGGAGGAGGACAACCAGAACTTCCTGCTGATGCATTCCATCGGCGTCAACGTGTCCGGCCAGATCGCCTCGGTTATCGCCGGTGGTCTCATTATGGGTCTGGTAGGCAATATGTTATAAGAGCGGAAAGGAGAATACACCATGTCTCTGTTAGCCATTGACATCCCCGCGTTTCTGAACACCCTGCCCATTATGGGCTACGGTATGCTGGGCATCTTCGCCGTCACGGTGGTCATCATCCTGGTAATGACCCTGCTGGGCAAGATCCCGGAGAAGAAGGATAAATAAGCACGATGAAAAACCGCGCCGTGTCCCGAGGGACACGGCGCGGTTTTTTATGGCATTTACTCGCCCTTTTTGAAGAAGGCTACGGCGATGGCACCGGGGCCTGCGTGGGTGCCGATGACACTGCCGATGCAGGCGGCACTAAGCTCCCGGTCGCTGTCCCTCCACAGTGCCTCACTGTCTGCCACGTACTTTTGTAGCAGAGCATCGCTCAAGCCGGTGTAGCCCAACAGCACCGGGCGGCCGAAGTCCACACCACCGGCCTTTTCGATCTCGGTGACCAAGAGGTTGTTCCCCTGCTTGGAGCCCCGGGCCCTACCCAGCATGCGGATCTCCCCATCCTCCAGGCTGATGACCGGCTTGATGGAGAGAAGCCCCCCGGCAAAGGCTACCGTCTTGGAGATGCGCCCGCCACGCTTAAGGTATTCCAGCGTATCCAGCAAGGCGACGATGCGGATGTCCCCCTTCTCCCGCTCCAAGGTAGCGGCAATAGCGGCGGCATCCATGCCGGCATCCGCCAGCACGCAAGCCCGCTCCGCCAGGATACCGGAGCCGATGGCAGCGGAGGCACTGTCCACCACGTGGATGTTCTGGTAATCCGCGGCGGCGATCATCGCGCTCTGGTAGGTGCCGGACAGCGTCTGCGACAGGGTGATGACCACCGCGCTGTCCCCGGCTGCCGCCACTTCCCCAAAGGCCGTCTGGAACACGGCGGGGGTAGCCTGGCTGGTGTGGGGCATGACGTCGCTCTCGATAAGCTTTTCGTAAAATTCCTTGTGGGTGATGGTCACCCCATCGACGTATTCCTCCTCGCCAAAATGCACCGTCAGCGGCACGGTGATCACCCGCTCCTTGACAGCCGGGGTCACATCGGCGGTGGAATCGATAATAATGCGTACACTCATTGATCTATCCTCCTTATCATACAGGTTTTACACAGAACGAGGATAGTATACGCAAAACTTGTTGATTTGTCAACAAGTTTTGCGTGCGGGGCGGCTGTAGGGGTTGGCATTTACGACGAATCGTTTGGTTTGCGCGGACAGCGGCGGGACGTCGGCGAGCGCCGTCCCCTACAATGAGGTTCGCACAAGCTTTTTGTAGGGGTCGGCGTTTACGACGACCCGGGAGAAAGCGGCAGGACCAAGGCCCTGCCCTACGATCCCGCCAGAAAGGATTTGTACAAACCATAGGAGCGGGTACTATCTACATGAGCATCGTAGGGGGCATTCCGTATGCCCCCGAAATGAACGTCGGCCCCTACAAGCATACCTCTGGCTTGAAAAACCGCATCATGCCCTCTCCAGAAGAGAGCAAAGATTGCAATTGCTTTTCGTGGAAAGTATGGTATAATGGATATACTTGGAGGTGGTAATGTGGGACAAAAACAATCAATCCTACCGGTTATATCCCTGGCAATTAGTGTAATCGCTCTTTCTTTGTTCCTTCTTAATCCGTTACTTTCTTCCGCTTTGACCATTTTCCTTTGGATAGGGCTGAGTTATATCGCCCCCTTTTTTCCCATACTGTCAAAATTCTGTCGTTCCCGCTCTGGTAAATACGGCGACGGATTGGAGATCGCCGCACTGGTAATAGGGTTGATCAATTTCGACGTTCTGCTCGACACTACCACACGACTTCACTTTTTGAATATCTTGGCATTTATCGCACTAATTGCAGTTCTCTACGCCAAGGCCTTCAACGACACCCTGTACTGGACGCGACTGGTAAAAGAGGGAAAGGCCACCTTCTCTCAGATACAATTTCAAATACCGGGGAAGGTTTTAGAGCGCTTAGAGGCCCTACGGGACAACCCGCAAGAGGTAGCGACATTTTTGGCGGCGTGCGTAAAAAGCGGTGATGTGAAACACCTATTCGTCGATATCTTGCAAAAGGAATTTGCACCACTGCCGTCACCGACCTCACCGGCGGTGCCAAGCCCTGTACAAGAGCGCGTCCGATTTTGCAGGCGTTGCGGGCAACCGTTGATTGACGGTATGCGCTTTTGTACCCACTGCGGTACGGAAAAATTACAAATGAGGGAGTGCAACACCCCATGATCTGTAAAGCATGTAACCAGAACAACCCGGAGGACAGCATATTCTGCCAATTTTGCGGTGCAAACATAGGATTTTCCACCGAAGCTTCTACAGACAAGCCGTCCACCCCCACCTCAGCAGAGCCCCCACGCACCCCAGTGGCAACAACGGTGTCTTTCGCTCCATATACTCCTTTGGCCATCAAACAAACAACGGATGCTTTCTGTTCCTTTTTGTCCTACCTGTGCATAGGCTTCACGGCCATCTCCATCTTTTGCGCCATCCTTGCGATGCTGCTACAGGATCCGCGCCGGGATCTTTACGAGAGCTTCTCTCCCACCCTTCTCTATGGAATCATAGAGTTTGGCGGTATCACTTACCTGGTTGCTCTGCTATACGCCACGCTTAATGACAAACGTGGATTGCAGGCTACCATCGGAATACTCCCGCTGTTGCTATTCCTCGTTGTACTTATCGCAACGGAAGGCTTTAACGAAAGTATATTTGAAGGGTATCTCGGGTATTACGGTAACCATGGCAGTTACGATAATCGGTTGATTGTGCACACACTTAACACAATTTGGACGATCACCTTCATATTCATAATCCTTTTCAATCTTGTCCTGTGGGTCAGGTTGTTTGCCCATCGCTGTATAATCGCTTGGCACCGGTCAGTCTCCTACCGGGATAAATGCTATAGACGGATTGCCAAAATGCAACAATATCTCCAGGCAGGAATCATTACCCCACAGGAATTCGAGGAAGCTCGCAGAAGTATTATTCAAAAAATACGACAGTAACATCCAGCGGCAGAAGGGCGTACCCTTCTGCCGCTTTTGCGGCTGCAGAAAAACGCGAAATTCTTCACAAATTATTTACAAAGGTCAAAAAATGTGGTATACTGTCGAGGTGTTAAAATAAACTACGTTTGGAGTGTGTCCTATGAGCAGAGCCGACGGCAAACTACTACGTCACACCGACCCCATGTACCGCATCGCCGCCCACGTGATGGCGAAGCGCAGCGACTCCATGAACAACATCACCCTGGATGTTCCCACCGCCCCCATCGACAGCTACCTGCGCCGCAAAAAGAAGGAGGGTACCCCCATCAGCCACATGGCCGTGGTACTGGCGGCCTACGTGCGCACCCTGTGTGAATACCCCGCCCTCAACCGCTTCATCGTCAACAAGCGGGCCTACTCCCGCAACGAGATCGCTGTGGGCATGGTGGTCCTGCGGGGCGGTCACGAGGACAGTGCCAACGGCGGCACCATGTCCAAGATCTACCTGCAGCCCACCGACACCATCTTTGACGTGGAGGAGCGTATCCAGAAATACGTCAGCGACAACCGCAACCAGGAAAAGAGCAATGCCACCGACGAGCTCATTGCCAAGCTGGTGGCCATCCCCGGCCTGCTACGCTTCGCGGTGAACGTGCTCAAGTGGGGCGACAAACACAACCTGCTCCCCAAGGCTATCATCGATGCCAGCCCCTTCCATTGCTCCATGGTGTTCACCAACCTAAAGAGCATCCGCACCAACCACATCCACCATCACGCCTACGATTTCGGCACCACCAGCCTGGTGATGGCCGCCGGCAACTCCCGGGAGGTACCACGTCGCCGTGGTGGGGAGATCGTGCACGAGACCTGCATGCCCCTGGGGGTGGTCATGGACGAGCGCATCTGCTCCGGCAGCTATTTCGCCATGGCCTTCCGGTATATGAAGAAGTTCCTGGCCGACCCCTCCCTGCTGGAGGAGCCCCCCGCCGAGGTCAAAAACGACCCAGAGCTGTAAATACCAGATAGACAGTCATTGAGGCACCGTGTGTTGCAACACACGGTGCCTTTGTGTCGTTTGCGGCTTGTTCACCGATTTTCCTGCAGGCGGATCGCCACCACCGTGATATCGTCCGGGTGCCGGCCTTCCGCTGCCCGGGCGATGGCGGCCACATGATCCGCCAACGCCTGCATGCTGTCCCCCTCCGGGTGCGTGGCTAACAGCTTTTCCACCGCCGCCACCCCATCGGGGAAGGCACCGTCACTGCACAGCAGCAGGATGTCCCCCACCGCCAGCCAATCGTGGCTACGGGAGAAGGCGGCATCCGGCAGGATGCCCACCGGCAGAGAGGGGCGCTCCAGCCGGGAGACCCGCCCTTTACTACGTAGCAGGGAGGCCGCCGCCCCCGCCTTGAAGCTGTCCAATCTGCCGGAAAAGCCGTCAATGACCACCACGTCCAGGGTGGCCAGGCTTTCCTCCCGGCTTTTCACCATCAGGGCGGCGTTCACCGTCTTGACGATGCTGTCGGCAGAAAAGCCCGCCTGCCACAGCCGGGTGCACAATCCCACCGCCATGGCACCATCCACGGCGGCACGTCCCCCGCTCCCCATGCCATCGCTGAGCACCACCACGGTTTCGCCGTGCAGGGTAAACCGATCCACCGCATCACCACACAGCTTTTCTCCATCACAGCAAAGCTGGGTCTGCCCGATCTCCAGCCGGTAGCGAGACCGCTGGGTCAGGGTGATGCGGATATCCTCTCCGCTGGGGGTGATGGTGGGGGTGGCAAAGGTGCGAGCGCAAACCCGTTGCATATCCCGCAGCCAACGCCCCTTATCGGTACGCACCCCCACATCCCCGGTCAGGATCTCCACCGTCAGCCGGTTGCCTCTGCCCCGGGTACACAGCGCTGTCTTCACCGGCATGCCGTAATCCCCGCACACCGTCAGCACCCGGGCGGACAGTTCCGTGTCCACCTGTTGGGGACTGTCCATATCCGCCGCTAAGGCGGTCAACAGCTCTCCGGTGGCGCCGAACTGATCCCGCAGTGCCCCCCGTAGCTCTGCCAGCCGTTGCCATGCGGCGGCGTGCACCAGATGCCGCTCGTACCGGCGGGTAAGCTCCGTCGCCAGCCGTTCTTGCTGTCGGCATTGCTGTCGGAGATAGCCGGAAAAATCCGCCGCCGCCACCTGTCCTGTCTGCCGCAGGAGGGGGGTCAGGGCGTCCAGCGCCCCCATCAGCTCCTGCCGGTGGTGCTCATAGCACATAGCCTGCAGAGGGCAAGCGGCGCACACCGTACGGCAAGCCTCCTCCAGCACCGTAACCATATCCGAGGCACTGTGGCGGGCCAACCGCCGGGACACCGTCTCCACCGTGTCGGACACCTCGCGGATCGCCTGTGCCGCCACCCCCAGCCGCATAGTAACAGCGGTACGCAGTCCCGCCACCGCCGGCTCCTCCCGGCTGCGGATGAACAGATGGGACAGCGCGTGATCCCACCGGCGGGGCATAAGCACAAACAGCACCCCTGCCGCAAACAGCTCATACATGTACAATAGGGCGCGGTCATCCACCTCCATCAAGGTGACCACCCCACCCGCCACCAGAAGGGCCGCGGCGCCAGCCGCTTTCCCAAAGCGGGAGAACACCCCCGCCGTCAGGCCGCCTACCGCCATCGCCATGGCGGGCACCGTCTGCCCGGGGGCGCTGAGCGCGATAGCCGCGCCCAGGATCACCCCTGCCATACAGCCGCCCGCTTCCCGCCCGGTGCGAGCCAGCACCAGGATCAGCAGCACCGCCACCACCCGCCCCGGGGAGAACCCACCGATGGACAGGGTGGACACCGCCATGACACCGATGGCACCGGTAAGAATCAACGCCGCCTGCCGGGGCTGGGTCATCAGCGCCGGCTCGCCGGGGACGACGGCGGTGGTCATCCACTGCATGGCAATGGAGAAAAATACGGCACACCCGGCGGCCACCGCGCTTTCCGCTACCATCAGTAAAACGAGATAGCCGTCAAGGCCGTTCTGCCCCAACAGCACAAGCCCGGTAGACAGGGTGGATACGAAAGCGAGGATCGCCCCCACAAGAGGGCGCTCCTTCCATTCCGGCACCGCCGCCAACACCCAGCGTCCTCCCGCCACCATCAGCACGGCGGTGAGATACCGTAGTGGAGACAGCATAGTCCCCGCCAGCAGGTACCCTGCCAGGGTGGCCACCGTCACCGGCACCGCGCCGGTGCCAGTTGCCGCCGCCAGGCTGATACCAAAGGGAGCCATCTCCCCATACAGCAGTGCGCGGGGTACCAGCAAACCATACAGGCACCACAGCAGGGGAAGAAACGCAGGGGAAGCCCCCGCCCGTTCCGCGGGCTTGACCGCCGCCGATGTGGATTGTTTCATAGCTGTCACGTCCTTTGTATGTTGATACCTACAGTATAGGACAAGCCGTGGGTGGGACGTGTCGCAATCCGGGGGCGAAATGGGGCACCCGATGCCGTATCTGGCAGAAGACGGGCGACAGGGGACATTCCCCGCCATTTTCCACCGGAGGGCAACAAAAAAGGCTCTGTCCGTGGTGGACAGAGCAACGGCGTGTCAAAAACCTATCGCGGATGGAGAAAACGGAGGGAGGGGGTGTGTGCGGGGGAACCGTCAGGGTTCCCCTGCGCGTCAAGTGGGTGTAAACCCGCGGATAAACCCGCCCGCAGGCGACAAAACGGAGGAAAGCATAAATGCTTTCCTCCGTTTTGCTTCAGCCTGTTAAGAAGGCGGTACGAGCCGCCCTTTTAACAGGCTGAGGCTCTGTCCGTGACGGACAGAGCCTCATTTTTGGTGACTCAGAATATCTCAGGCATTGGCCTTCTTAGCGAGGGCGGACTTTTTACGCGCTGCGGTGTTCTTGTGCAGCAGTCCCTTGGCGACAGCCTGGTCGATCTTCTTGGTAGCGGCGCGCAGCGCCTCCTCCTTGTTCTCGCCGGTAGCGATCGCGGCATTCGCCTTCTTGATCTCAGTCTTCAGAGCGGAGCGGTTGGCCTTGTTGCGGGCCGTCTTGACCGCGATGACCTTCACACGCTTTTTAGCGGATTTGATGTTGGGCATGGTCACACCTCCTAGCAATAGAATAAATCACGCACAAGCTATATTAACACCTTTGTTGCGAAAATGCAACTAAAATTTTTTCTTTTTTAGGAAATTTCTGCGATTTGCCAAGAAAAACCCAGCTTTTTTCGGTAAACATAGGAACAAAACCACAAACAGGAGGCTCACTCTATGCAAACACGCACCGATCTTGCCATTGAAGCCGCCGCTGACAGCACCCCTTTGGAGGACACCGACGTGACCCAAAGCGAGGACGCCGTTGACACCATGCGCATCTCCCGCCTGCACATTCGCTCCGACCGGGCCGCCCAGCGACTGGGGAAGCCCCGGGGGCGGTATATCACCGCCCAGTTCCCACCCCTGTCGGATGACGAAAAGGGGTTAGCCGCTCACGCCGAGCACATCGGGCGGGAGCTGATGGCTCTCCTGCCCCAGACCGGCACGGTGCTAGTGGTAGGGCTGGGCAACCGCACCGTCACCCCCGACACATTGGGGCCCGCCACCGCAGACATGGTGCTGGCCACCCGGCATATCCGGGGAGAGTTTGCCCGGGCAGTGGGGCTGGATGACCTGCGTCCCACGGCGGTGCTCACCCCCGGGGTGCTGGGGCAGACCGGCACCGAAAGCGGAGAAATTGTCCGGGGAGTCTGCCGGGAGGTATCCCCTGCGGCGGTGATCGTGGTGGACGCCCTGGCCGCCCGCAGCATGGAGCGGCTGGGGTGTACGGTACAGCTATGCGACACCGGCATCGCCCCCGGCTCCGGGGTGGGTAATGACCGCCGCCCCCTTAACCGGGAGCTGTTGGGGGTGCCGGTCATCGGCCTGGGGGTACCCACGGTGGTGGACGTGGCCACCCTGGTGGCGGCGTATCTTCCGGAGGCACAGCTACCCGATGCCGGGCAGACCCCCATGATGGTGACCCCCCGGGAGATCGATCTCACCATCAGCCGGGCGGCCCGTCTGTTGGCCATGAGCATCAACCGGGCTCTGCAGCCCGCCTATTCCCCCCGGGATCTGATCAGCGTGGCCAGCCGGTGAGAATTTTCTATGGCTTTTTTCGGCGGGATGGTGTATAATGGAGAAAATACCGTCGAAGAAGGAGGGGCACGCCCCATGCTGATGGACGAAGTCGCCTTAAAACAGCATATCAAGGAAGGCCCCCGGGGGCTGTATCTGCTGTACGGAGAGGAAAGCTATCTGGTGGAGCAGTATGCCCGCCTACTGGCTCGCCACGCGGTGGACGAGGACTTTGATGCCTTCAACCTGCAACGGTTTGACGGACAGGAGGTCACCCTGGAGACGCTGGAGGAGGCGGTGGAAGCCCTGCCCCTCATGGCGGAGCAGAAATGCGTGCTGGTGCGGGATATGGACGCTGCCGGTGCCCACGCCGAGCGACTGTTGGCTCTCACCGCCGCCCTGCCGGACACCTGCGTGCTGGTGTTCTGGCAGATGACGGTACAGCCGGATGGTAAGAAGGCGTGGAAGACCTTCATTGACCAGGTCGATCGACTGGGCACGGTAGTAAACTTCGAGCGCAAGAGCGCCGGGGACATCGCCCGGATGCTGGTCAGCGGTGCCAAGCGGCGGAGCTGTGTCCTTCACCCGGAGGATGCCCGCTATATGGTGGAGCAGGCGGGGAACGACTTGAATCTCCTGCTGGGAGAGCTGGACAAGCTCTCTGCCCTGGCAGAGGAAGGGGTCATTACCCGCCAGATCATCGACAAGGCCGGCACCAAAAACCTGGAAGCCCGGGTGTTTGACCTGTCCAAGGCTATCCTCGCCCGCCGGTCAGGGGAGGCGTTTCACCTGCTGCACCAGCTCATGGTGCTCCGAGAGGAGCCGGTGTCGGTGCTGGGAGTGCTGTCCAACGCCTACGCCGACCTATACCGCGCCAAGATCGCGGTGGCCGGTGGCATCCATGCCACCGACCTTGCCAAGGATTTCAAGGCGTATAAGAATAAAGAATGGAAGCTGCGCAACGCCGCCAGGGATGCCGCCGGGATGAGCGTGGACACCCTGCGCCGCTCCCTGGAGATCTTAGCCGAAGCCGATACCGCCCTCAAGAGCGGCGGCGGGCAGGAACGGATATTGCTAGAGCAGACCGTCACCCGGCTCATCCGGCAGGCACAGGAGGGGTAAGCCGTGTCAGACAAGCCCCGCATCCGCCCGGTGATCGTGGTGGAAGGAAAATACGACGCCATCCGGGTGCGCGCCGCCGTGGACGCCACCGTGGTGGAGACCGGCGGGTTCCGGCTGTTCAAGGAGCCGGAAAAGCGAGAGCTTATCCGGCGGTACGCCGCCGAAAGAGGGCTGCTGATCCTCACCGACAGCGACAGCGCGGGGGCGGTCATCCGCAACCATCTGCTGAGCTTTCTGCCCCCGGAGCAGGTGACGGTGGCCTACATCCCCCCCATCCCCGGCAAGGAGCGGCGCAAGGCCGCCCCCTCCAAGGAGGGGCTGTTGGGAGTTGAAGGGGTGCCGGAGCAGATCATCGTGGAGGCGTTACGGCGGGCGGGCGCCCTGGATACCGCCCCCACCAACCGAATGACACTCACCAAGGGGGATCTGTACACCCTGGGGCTATCCGGGCACCCGGACAGTGCCGCCCGCCGCCAGGCGTTGCTGGAGCGGCTGGGTCTGCCCCGGCATCTCTCCGCCAACCGGCTGTTAGAGGTGCTAAATGCCACCGTGACCGAAGCGGAGTTGGAAGAGCTGTTAGACGAGCTGGACGGATAGAAGGCCCGCTCCCGAAGGGGCATGAGGGGTATAAATAGGCACTATGTATCTGGAGGGATGCATAGTGCCTTGTGTTTTGTACAAATTGATGGGGAGCGAAAGGCTCTCCTTAATGTATAAGGGGAGCTGGCACGGCGTAGCCGTGACTGAGGGGATTTAGCCCAAACAACCCCTCCGACCTCGCTAACGCTCGGCCACCTCCCCTTACACAGGGGAGGCTCTTTAAATCCCTACGCACACCCACCCTACGG
>JAZSOW010000010.1:0-3128 GCA_045537135.1 Acutalibacteraceae bacterium | reverse complement strand
TTAAAGAGCCTCCCCTGTGTAAGGGGAGGTGGCCGAGCGTTAGCGAGGTCGGAGGGGTTGTTTGGGCTAAATCCCCTCAGTCACGGCTACGCCGTGCCAGCTCCCCTTATACATTAAGGGGAGCCTTTTCTCCCCATCAATCTGCACAATCAACAAGGCACTATGTATCCCTCAAGATACATAGTGCCTATTTTCGTCCCTATCCTCACCCGCCCAACGGCGAACTCTTTTATTTGGCGTACAGCTTCAGTTCCCGAGGGGTACAGGCGAAATGCTTTTTCACCACCCGGGCGAAATATTTGGGATCGGAAAATCCGCTCCGATAAGCGGCAGTCTCCACCGGCACCCCGCCGGCGATGAGATCCCGGGCGTGCTCCAGCCGCCGGGCGGTGATGTACTCCACCGGCGTCTGCCGGAAGTGCCGGCGAAACTGTTGACGAAAAGCGGTCTCCCCCATCCCCGCGGCGGCGCAGAGGCTCCCCACCGACAGGGTGGGGCTTGTGTAGTGGGCGTGCAGGTGGTCCATAGCCACCCCGAAGGCATCGGATCGCGCCCCCCGCTCCGCATCTGCCCCCAGGGTCCCCAGGATGGTGTACAGCACCCCCATGGTATGGGCCGCGTAGCCGGGGCTCTTTTGCTTCCACAGCTCGTGGGCACGGCGAAACAGCCGGCAGATCGCCTCGCTGTCAGCGGGGGTGTACACCTGTATCTCCTCGTCCTCCCGGGCGGTGATGAAATGGATCACGATCAGCTCCGTGTCGGTATACTCCGCGGTGTAGCCCACCCCTTGCGGCAGATATAGCACGTCCTTAGGGCTGACAGGATAGCTTTTTCCACCGCAGCCGATGACCGCGCTGCCCCGGATGCGGTAGGCCAGCGCCGCGTACCGCCGGGGAGCCACCCGAAAGGTGTTGGCGTCCCACTTCAGGCGGCTCACCGTCTCCAGCTCCAGGATGGGGTTGTCCATATCATAAAGCATTTTATCCACCTCTCCATCAGTATACCATGGTTTTAAGCATTTTTCAAGCGCGGAAAAATCCACCTTTTGCGTGGAATTGTGGGTGTTTCCCGGCGGCAGGGTTTGCTATACTGGGATTACAGGAGGTGTTGACAATGAAAAATATATTACACATCGACCCCGCTGTGACGGTCACGGCAGATCCGGAGCTTGATAACCTCACCGTGAAAACCCTGTGGGAGCGCTTTTCTCTTGGCAGAAGCACTCTCGCCGTGGCCCCTGGCGCTCCCGGCACCTTTGTGCTGGGGAAGGCCACGCCTCCGGCGCTACCGGAGGGGTGCGAATACGTCCTGCAGGCCGACCAAAACGGCGCGGCCGTCACCGGCGCGGACTACAATGGACTGGTGCGGGGCGTGATGGCGCTGATGATGCGTATGGAGCATCAGGATGGGCAAACGTTTATTGCCCCGGTGACACAGGAGGGACGGTACCGGCTGAAAAACCGCATGATCCACCTGTGCGTGTTCCCGGAGAACGATCTACATTTTATCAAAAAGCTGGTGCGGCTGTGCGGGCTGTGCCAGTACACCCACGTGGTGCTGGAATTCTGGGGCATGCTTCAGTACGACTGCCTCAAAGAGCTGGCCTGGCCCCACGCCTTTACCAAGGCCCAGGCGGCAGAGATCATCGTCGAGGCCCGCAACCTAGGGCTGGAGCCGGTGCCCATGTTCAACTCCCTGGGGCACGCCACCGCCTCGAGAATGTGCTACGGCAAGCACGTGGTGCTGGATCAGAACCCGGCACTGGAGGAGCTGTTCACCCCCGACGGCTGGGCGTGGAACATCGAGAACCCCGCCACCGTAGACCTGCTCCGGCAGGTGCGGCAGGAGCTCTATGAGCTCTTCGGCCAAGGCGATTACATCCACATAGGGATCGACGAGGCCTACTACATCTCCAACTGCGAGCGCCTGCGCCGACAGCTACCGGACTACCTGCGCGACCTGACAGCGGCGGTAGCCGCCGAGGGCCGCCGGCCGATGCTGTGGATGGATATGCTACTAGAGGGCAACAAGGACCCAGGCTACTGCGCCACCGCCGATGCCACCGAGGCGGCCACCCTGCGGGCGGCCCTGCACCCCTCCACCGTGATGGTGGACTGGCAGTACGACATTGACGAGGCACCTATCAAGACCCTGGTGTCTTTGGCCGGGTGCGGCCACGACGTGCTGGGTGCCCCCTGGCTGCGGCAACCAAACTACAAGGCCCATATCGAAACTATCGAGCAGGAGGGGCTTTTCGGTCTGATGCTCACCACCTGGCACACCCTCGCCGGACAGATGGTGGGAGTCACAGGCTGTGCCGCCCTGTGCGGGGCCCGGTTCTTCCCCTGGAAGGACTTTAGCGACCGCCACACCCTCACCGCCACCCTGCTGCGGCGGGTCAGCTTTGCGGATAATGGCTATGCCGACGCGGGCTGGCATACCACACAGATCGACTATTGAAAAAGGAGTGTATACACTATGGCTATCAAACATACCGCGGTGAGCTACTACGGCTTAAACTACGTGGAGCACGCTATTAAGGACTTTGAGGAGATGAAGGAGCACGGCTGTGACACCGTGATCTTAGCTATCACCGAGTTCGACATGGATTTCTGGTTCCCCAACATCAACCATATCGTCAAGGCCGCCCACGACCTGGGTCTGCGGGTGCTGGCGGATACCTGGGGCATCGGCAAATACTTCGGCGGGGAGCAGGTGAGCCTGTTCCTGCAGAACAACATCCATCATCGGCAGGTGTCTGCCTACACCGGCGAGGTGCTGAATGCCGCCTGCTTTGTCACCAATTCTTTCCGGGATTACTTCAAAAACATCTGCTTAAAGCTTGCCCGGGAAACGGAGGTGGACGGCTTCTTCTGGGATGAGCCCCACTACGCCTACCCCAAATCCTACGCCTCCATCACCGGCGGCGCGGGAGACGACTGGGCCTGCCGTTGCCCGGAGTGCATGAAGAAGTTTGAGGACTACTATGGCTACGAGATGCCCAAGTTCATGAACGATGATGTCAAGCAGTTCCGGTGGCGGGAGGCGCTCTTTACCCTGTCCGATACCTCTAAGGCGCTGAAGGAATACAACCCCGACCTGGAGATCACCTGCTGTGTCCACGCCAC
>JAZSOW010000080.1:0-14750 GCA_045537135.1 Acutalibacteraceae bacterium | reverse complement strand
TTAAAGAGCCTCCCCTGTGTAAGGGGAGGTGGCCGAGCGTTAGCGAGGTCGGAGGGGTTGTTTGGGCTAAATCCCCTCAGTCACGGCTACGCCGTGCCAGCTCCCCTTATACATTAAGGGGAGCCTTTTCTCCCCATCAATTTGTACAAAACACAAGGCACTATGTACCCTTCAAGATACATAGTGCCTATTTTCATCCCCACTCTCACCCGCCGTAAGGCGGGCGTTTTCATATCCGGCGGGGATGCCGCGTACATATACAGGGGGTCACTCCCGCTCCAGTACGCGGGCGACCTTGAGCAGCGCCAGCTGGGTCTTGGCATCGGGAAGAGTGCCCGTCATCGTCGATATCAAGGCTTCCTCCAGAGGCATGTACAGCACATCCAAAAACTCATCCTCATCCGGGTGGGCGTGGGTGGCGTGCAGACCGGTAGCCAAAAACAGATAGTCTACCTCATCGGTGTAGCCGGGAGAAGGATACATAGCCCCCAGGGGTACCCATTCCTCTGCCTGCATACCGGTCTCCTCCTCCAGCTCTCGCTGGGCGGTGGTCAGCGGCGCCTCGCCGGGGTCACGCTTGCCCGCAGGAATCTCGGTCACCACTTCCCCATAGGGATAGCGATGTTGTTGTACCAGCAGCACCTGCCGGTCATCGGTCAATGCCACGATCCCCACCCCGCCGGGATGACGGATGTATTCCCGCCCGGACACACTACCGTCCGGTAGCTCCACCGTGTCGGCATACACTTGCAGTAGGCGTCCGGAGAATACCTTTTCGCTGGTCACGGTTTTTTCTGTCAATTTCATCGTATCGTCTCCTTGCATAATCAAATTTCTTCTTATACATACTACATTATACGGAGGTGTCGATGTGCGCATCACCTACCGGGACACACTCACCCGTCCCCAACCTATGGATCACAGCACGGTCAGTTCCCTGTGCGCCGCCCTGCGAGGGCGGTATCCCCACTATCTGCAGCCCTTCATCGCCGGCTCCAGCGTGCTGGGCAGAGCCATTACGGGACTTACCCTGCGGTTGCCGGATGGGCACAGCCATCCCACGCGGGTGCTGATGGCCGCCGCCTTTCATGGGCAGGAATGGCTAACGGCGCTATGTACCCTACGGCTGTGCGAGACCATGTGCCGTCACCTGGATGGAGCACTCCCTCTGCGAGGGTTGCCACTGGAGGAGGCCCTGCGAGGGCGGCAGATCTGGTTTCTGCCCCTTGTCAACCCCGATGGGGTGGAGATTGCCCTCAGGGGTAGTGCTGCCGCTGGGGCATACGCATCCTTTGCGGCAGAGGTCGGTGCCGACACGCCCGGGCTATGGCAAGCCAACGCCCGGGGAGTGGATCTTAACCATAATTTTAACGCAGGCTGGGAAGAAATGCAAGAGGCCGCACAAAAACACGGCAAGACACAGCCCGCTCCGCGACGGTACAGCGGCCCTTTGCCGGAAAGCGAGCCGGAGACCCGGGCGGTAGCCGATCTTTGCCGCCGTAGTGACTTCCGCCACGTGGTAGCGCTCCACAGCCAGGGGGAGGAGATCTACTGGCGGTACGGCACGCGCACACCCCCGCAGAGCCACATCATCGCCCAGGTGTTGGCAAGCGTTTCCGGCTATCGGGTGGCGGATCCGGAAGGGTTTGCCTCCCACGGCGGGTTTAAGGATTGGTTTATCCGTTGCTATGGTCGCCCCGGCTTCACCATCGAGCTTGGACGAGGAGAAAACCCCTTGCCGTTGACGGATTTTGAGACGCTTTATGACAAGGCGGAGGAGATGCTGGCTCTCTCCGTTCTTCTGTAAAATTTGACATTCGGACAGAACTGTGGTATGATGTCCCAAACAGATAAGGTGGCACGCGTAACCCGAACCACCTTGCCCCGTTTCACATTTTGGAGGCTACGTATGACAAAGCGTGTGGCGGCCATTGTGGTCACATATAATCGGAAGTCTTTCCTCGTACGGTGCATCGCCGCCCTGCAACAGCAGACGGAAGTGCGACCGGATATTTTCGTTATTGACAATGCCAGCACCGACGGTACCGGCGACACCGTGGCGACACTGCCGACAGACGAGCGGCTTCACTATTACAACACCGGAGAGAACCTGGGCGGTGCCGGCGGCTTCAACTATGGAATGAAGCTGGCGGCAGAGCAGGGCTACGACTATCTGTGGGTCATGGATGACGACTGCATTCCCGACCCCGGCGCGTTGTCTGCCCTGCTGGAGGCTGACCGGGTGATGGAGGGGGACTATGGGTTCCTCTCCGGCATTGCCTATTGGCGGGATGGCTCTCTGTGCAATATGAACATCCAAAAAACCGGGCTGACCACGAAGCTCAAAAGCCTTGATGCACCCTATGTGCCGGTGATCATGGCGACCTTCGTGTCGGCCTTTTTCCCTGTCTCCCGGGTGCGGGAGGTGGGGTTGCCCATCAAGGAGTTCTTCATCTGGTCAGACGACCTAGAATACACCCGCCGGCTGTCTCGTCTCTACCCCTGCTATGCCGTCACCGGATGCCGGGTGCTCCACGACATGCACTCCAATAACAAAGTCAACATCGCCACCGACACCCCGGATCGTATCCCCCGCTACCGGCTACTGTACCGCAACGAGGTATACGTCTATCGACGGGAAGGACTGCGCGGCTGGCTGTATCTCATCGCCCGCATCGGTGTCCACCTGCTGCGGGCACTCTGCTCCCGGGGACAGCGTCTGGAGCGTGCCCGGGTAATCGTCGCTTCCTTTATAGAAGGGCTTCGTTTCCACCCTCCGGTGGAGATGCTGTCGGGCGGAAAGGGACAGGTGAACAAATGAGCGTAATCCGTGTACTGCAAGTGTTTGGCGAGCCGTTTTCCAACGGCGGGCAGGACAGCTATATCATGAATATGTACCGCCACATCGACCGCCAGCGAGTACAGTTTGATTTCTTTACTCCCTTCATGATCCGCAACGAGGCTATGCAGGCGGAGGTGGAAGCGCTTGGCGGGCACATGACCGCCGCCGGCTACCCCTTCGGCGAGGATAATAACCGGTATTTCCGGGAGGGCATTACCGCCTTTCTTAAAGCCCATCCCTACGACATCGTGCACATCCACTCCGGCAGCACCTACGCGCTGATGCTGGGTGCCAAGGTAGCCCGTAAGTGCGGCGCACGCCGCGTGATCGTCCACTCCCATTGCGGCGGCTTTGTTAACCTGAAGTACAAGCTTATCCGGGCCCTGTCCCGGCATGACCTGCTCACCTACCCCACCGACTACTTTGCCTGCTCCCATCTGGCGGCACGATGGAAGTTCCCCACCATCGTTATCCGCCGTGGCAACTACCGGGTGCTAAAAAACGCGGTGGACACCACCCTGTTCCGGTATGACCCCGCCGTGCGGGAGCAATATCGGCAGGAGCTGGGGCTGACGGACAAGCTGGTGGTAGGACACATCGGGCGGTTCGCCCCGCAGAAAAACCATCACTATCTGGTGGATATCTTTGAGGCTCTGGCGGCCATGGAGCCGACGGCACAGCTGGTGCTGGTAGGCTACGGCGATCTGCAGGAAGAGATCCTGCAAAAGATCCGGGACAAGGGCCTTGCCGACCGGGTGCAGTTCCTGGGCGTGCGCAAGGACGCCGCCGCGCTGATGAACGCCTTTGACGTGTTCCTGCTGCCCTCCTTCTTTGAAGGCCTACCGGTGGTAGGAGTGGAAGCCCAGGCTACCGGTCTGCCGGTGGTCACCTCCACCGGTGTTACCCCGGAGCTGCCGTTGCCGGCTCTTGCCGTGTACAAGCCCTTATCCGACAGCCCCGAGGCATGGGCACAGCAGCTATTGGAAAGCGCCCGGTTGCCTCGCCGGGATACCACGCAGGCTATGATCGACGCGGGCTATGATGTGAAGGGTGCGGCGGCTGTGATGCAGCGCCTCTATGAGGAGATGACGTAAATGGCGGTGTACGTAGCGGCACATAAGGCCTATACCGTGCGGGAAACGCCGGGCTATATCCCCCTGCAGGTGGGAGCGGCCCTGCACGAGGCTCTGCCTTACACTGGTGACAATACCGGTGACCATATATCCGAAAAGAATCCCACCTACTGTGAGCTGACCGGCCTGTACTGGATCTGGAAAAACACCGACGATCCCTACAAGGGGCTGGTGCATTACCGCCGCTATTTCATGCAGGGCGGCGATCTGCTGAGCGAAACGGCGATCCGGCAGCTTTTGAAGACATACGATGCCATCCTACCCCCGGCGGAATACCTGCGGGAGCCGGCTTCGGAGGAGTTTTGCCTGTACAGCGGTCACCCACGAGATCTCTCCCTCCTGCGGGAAGCCGTAGAAGCGGTGGATCCCACCGTGCTCCCCACTTTTGATAAGGTGATGGGGGGCAACCGTCTGCATCTGTACAACATGGTTATTGCCCGACAGGAGACCTTCGACCGCTATTGCCAGTGGTTGTTTGCGGTGCTCGGCCACATGGAGCCCCGGGTGGATATGACCGGCTACACCCCTTATCAGCAACGGTTATACGGCTTCCTGGGGGAACGCTTGCTGAACGTGTGGCTCACCCATACCGGTGCCAAGGTGCATACGGTGCGGGTAGTCAATACGGAGAAAAAACGAAAGGATGCCCTGCGGCTGTGGCTGCGACGGCAGAAAAACCGGCTGCTCTTTGCCATCGGGCATCGGTAAATCCCGCATCTATCTGAGGAAAGGAGCTGCAAGGGATGGCGTACATCGTCACATTTGCGCTGACATTCCTGCTGGTATATCTGGTATCCCGGCGCACGGCAGCTCTGCCGGAGCGGGCGCTCGTTACACGCTCCCGGGGCGGTATCGCCATCCGTCGGCGACAACTGCGGCAATACCTCGTATTCCTGCTGGCTATCATGCCGGTGATCCTGCTCTCGGCTTTCCGGGAAGGCGTCGGCACAGATTATTATTACACCTATACCCCCCGTTTTCTGGATATCTTGAAGGGGGAACGCACCTATTACGAGATCGGCTTTTATCTGTTCAACCGCCTGATTGGGCTTTTCACATCGGAACCCCAGTGGATATTTATCACCACCTCGGTCATCTTTGGGGTGTGCGTGTTCACCGCCTTTTACCGGTATGTGGAGGATCTGCCCTTCTGCGTCGCCTTCTTTTTTGTCAGCGGGGAATATTTTATTTCTTTAAACAACCTGCGTCAGGCGCTGGCTTCAGCTATTCTGCTACTAGGCTACGCCTTTTTGCGAAAAAAGCAGTGGATACGCTTCGGCCTGCTCACCCTGCTGTGCGCCACCCTGCACCAGGGGATGCTGGTATTCGCGGCGGCGCTGTTGGTGATCATCGCGGCAGAATACATTCCCCTGGGGCGTCTGCTGATCGCCATGGCAATAACGGCTGCCACCGCCATTCTGCTCATCAAGGGGAGTCCCGCTCTGCTGGCCTCCATCCTGCCTGAGCGATTGGCTTACTATGTGAAATATAATATTTTTGTTACACCCACCATAGGGCTACTGCGAACAGCCTTCAATGTAGCGCTGTTCTGTCTGCTGCTTTTCTGCCGGTATGTGGGCGGCGGCAAGCGACTGGATATATTCGTCATTCTGCAATTCCTGGCGGTGGTGGTCTGCTGCTTCGACGGCGTGATCCCCGCCACCTACCGCATCCTGCGGCTGTTCTCCTTTTGGCAGCTGCTCGGCATGCCCATGGCCGCCGAGACCTTTGCCAAGCGCCTGTACGCCCGCCGCTGGGTTAAGGGCTTGCTGCTGGCGGCGTTCGGCGTGCTGTGTTTCTACTCCATCGTCATATTGGGCGATGAAAGCGTGTTGCCATATCGGTCCATATTCGGCTAAAACGGAGAGTTGTATATGGGTAGCAGTATCAAGAAAAACTATATATACAACGTCAGCTTTCAGATCTTTTCGCTGATCATCCCCTTCATCACGGCCCCCTACGTGGCCCGTGTGCTGGGGGCGGATGGAGAAGGCACCTACAGCTACGTCAACTCCATCGCCACCTTCTTTTCACTGATCGCGGCGCTGGGCATCTCCTCCTATGGCATGCGAGAGGTCTCTCGCGCCCGGGACGACCGGCACATGTCCTCCCGGCTGTTTTGGGAGCTGTCCATCATCCGGTATGCATCCACCGCCATCTGTCTGTTGCTGTATCTGGGCTACAGCCTGCTCAGCGGCGGAGATATGCGGGTGTACCTGGCCTGTAGCCTGGTGATCCTGTCGGTGGGGGTAGACTCCAACTGGTATTTCCAGGCCATGGAGCAGTTCAAGACCCTGATGGTGCGCAATTTTGCCGTCAAGCTTACCGGCATCCTGTGCATCTTCCTGTTTGTGCGGGATCGAGACGATCTTCTGCTGTATATCCTCATCCAGGGCGGCGGCATGTTTCTGTCCAACGTCCTGTTGCGGGCTCAGCTGATCCATCGAGTAGAAAAGATCCCCTTCCGACGGCTGCGTTTCCGCCACCATATCCGGGAGACCATGGTGTACTTCATCCCCACCATCGCCACCTCCATCTATACGGTGCTGGATCGAGCCATGCTGGGTATGATCAACGGGGATATGGCCGCCAACGGCTACTACGAGCGAGCCCACAAGATCATCAACATGGTGATGACGGTCATCACCTCCCTTAACGTGGTGGTAGGAGTGCGCACCTCCTATCTGTTCGCTCAGAACAAGAGGCGGGAGATCCGTCATCACATCCACGACACCTTCCGGTTTATGTACATGGTATCCTTCCCTCTGGCGGCAGGGCTGTGCGCTTGCGCACCTACCTTTGTCCCCTGGTTTTACGGCAAGGATAGCGAGACTGTCGTCCCCTTGCTTGTCCTGTTCGCCCCCCTGCTGTTCGTCATCGGCACCAGCAACGTACTGGGGACGCTGTATCTCACCCCCAGTGGACAGCGAGCCCGCAGCAACCGCGCCATCATCGCCGGCGCGGTGTGCAACTTTCTGCTCAATCTGGTGCTCATTCCCTTCCTTAAGGTGTTCGGAGCGGTGGTCGCTTCCCTTTGTGCAGAAACCGTCATTTCGTTCCTCTATCTGCGGTATTCCTGCCGGTTTATATCTGTGGCACGTATCCTGTACACCGGCGCGCGATATCTGATCCTGTCGGCGATCATGTTTGTGCCCACCTACCTATTGGGGCGGGTACTGCCGGGAGGCGTAGGTACCACGCTACTGCAGATCGCCGTGGGGGTCACGGTCTACGCCCTGTCCCTCATTGTCACCAACGATCCTGCCTGGAAGACCCTACGGGCAAACGTAGGCAAAAAGCTCCGGGCTATCAAGAAGTAAAAGGATGGCTATTGTATGGAACTCAACAAGGACTTTTATTTGGAAGAAGAACGCTGTGGCTTTACCGTCAGCGCCGAGATGAAAAAGGTCTGGGCGGTGGAGCTGGATCTACTCACGCAATTCCAGCGGGTATGCAAGGAGCATAATCTGCGGTATTTCGCCAGTGGAGGCACCCTCATCGGGGCGATCCGTCATAAGGGCTTCATCCCTTGGGATGACGATATTGACCTGATGATGCTGCGAGAGGACTACGAAAAGCTACTGCAGGTGGCACCCGGTGCTTTTGAGGCTCCCTACTTCTTCCAGACGGTGGATACGGACAAGCGGTACAGCCGGGGACACGCCCAGCTACGCCACAGCAACACCACCGGCATTCTGCACAATGAGGGGAAGTGCTTCCCCTTCAACCAGGGCATCTTTATCGACATCTTCCCCGCTGACGAGGCGGCAGACGATCCGAAGCTGCTCAAAAAGCAACGAGACAGCATTCGTTTATACGAGCGTCTGCTGGACGCCGGGGTGCGGTATCCCGCCAACCCCCGCAAGAATGTCATTAAAAACTGCGTGCACGCGGTGGCATCCCTCCTCCCCTACCGCTGGGTCTACCGGCAGAAGGAGAAGGCGGCCTGCCGCTACAATGGCACCGGCCAAAGTCGGGTGGGTCTGCTCACCTTTATGGCAGACGATGACCGGCTGCTGTTCCCTAAAGCCGGCTTTGATGAGGTGCTGACCGTCCCCTTTGAGGCGGGCGAGATCGCTATCCCCGCCGGGTACGATGAGATCCTGCGTGTACAGTATGGGGATTACATGGTGATGAAAAAGGAAAACTCCTACCATGGCACCATTACCTTTGATACTGAGCGTAGCTACCTGGACTACCTGAAATAAACGCAAAAAGGAGTGCCGATTATGAACACCTCCCCACGCTATGAAAAAGAAGATATCTTGATAAACTTCCGCGATATGCTGGTGCACATCCTGCTTCGCTGGCGTAGCATCCTGGTGGGCGTTCTGCTCATCACCCTGCTGGCGGGCGGTGCCAAGTACCTGCTGGACTACCGCAGCTACCAAAAGGCATTGAACGCCTCGGCCGGCGAAACGTCCACCCTATCCGCTACACAGCAAGCCAACGTGGAGAACGCGTACGGTTATCACAAGGCCTATGAAGCCGCGGCAGCCTACAACAGCACCGCCCCCCTCATGCGCATTGACCATACGGCGGTGCCTCTCGTCACGTTGACCTTCTCTGTGAAAAGCGATCACAGCTTTAACACCGCCACCCAGTACCAGCCCATTCTAAAGGACGCCGCCCTGTATAAGGAGCTGGTGGAAAAAGAGGCGATCTCCTATGACCACAATCTCCTGCCGGATCTGGTCTCCTCCACGGTTTTGCACCGGGCAGAGACCGGTACCGCCGCGCCGGCTGAGCCGGTGCTACTGTGTGTGCAGGTAGTCGCCGACAGCGAGGCCCTGTGTCGCAGCATCGCCGATTGCCTGGCAGAAAAGATGAACGGCCTTGAGGGCTGTGTGCTGGAGGATCAGGTGTACTCCCTGGCGGTGGACGCTAACATAAAGGCTCTGCAGGTGGCAAGCCTCAACACCGCCAACACCCTGCGCACTAACTACGAAAAGGCCAAGGAGACCCTGTCCTCGCAAGAGACTGCCGCCTTAGAGCAACGAATCGCCGGAGAGGAAAACGACGAGACAACACAGCCGGCCAAGCCCTCTGTGAGCAAGAAGTTCCTTGTGCTGGGCTTTGTAGCCGGCGGGGTACTGATGGTGCTCATCTATGGTCTGGGCTACGTGTTCGGCGGGCGGGTGAAATCTCCTGAGGATATGCAGGAGCGGTACGGCCTGAGCCTACTGGGCACCCTGCCTGCAGAGGGCGGCAAGACACGCGCCATTGACCGGTGGATCGCCGGGCTGTTCCGTAAGAAGAGCCCCCTGTCTGCCGACCAAGCCTTGGCGCTGACCATCCGGCAGATCCGGCTGGCGGCAACAGGCGATACGCTGTTGCTCACCGGTAGCACCTTAACAGAGGAGGATGGGACGCGACTGCAACCGCTGGTATCGGCGCTGGAAAAGGAAGGGGTCGCCCTCACCGTGGCGCCCTCTCCGCTGCAGGATGCCTCCGCCATGGACGCCCTGTCCAAGGCCGACGGCGTTGTCCTGGTGGAAAAACAGCATATCTCCACCTACGGGGACATCTACCGGGAGCTGGAGCTGTGCCAACGGCTGGACACCCCGGTGTACGGCACCTTGCTACTGTAAGAAAAACGCCCGATGAAGCGAAAACGGCTTCATCGGGCGTTTAATTATCCGTTCTTCTTGCGCCGGGCAAGCCACGCAAAGGCTACTGTCAGCATCGCCCCCACCAGAGTAACTAGCACGACGGCCATCCAGTTCACATGGGCCAGGCCCTGGAAGTCGAACTGGCCGTTTTCCGCATTCTGCAGATGGCGGAACAGCAGCACCACATCGGTGACCAAGGCCGCTACCGCCGCACCGGCAGCCACTAGCGACCACACGCTCCGCTTGCCGCCGTCGGACACTGTCACGCGGGCAGGACGAGCGCCCCGCACATCCACCACCCGGGAGAAGTACCAGGCACCCAGCAGGGTGACCAGGATCTCCGGCACCATATAGGTAGCATTGTACGCCAGGGAGTACACCAGGGCGGCCGCGCTGGGGATAGACACACCCATCCACACGGTACAACCGGCGATCACATGGAAGACGTACCGCAGTACACCGGTAAACAGGCCACCCAGCACCAACGCCTGTCCCTGGGAACGACCCCGACGGAAAATACCGCCGAGACCCAGCACCGCAAAAGCCAACAGGTAATCCAGCAGGATCACTGCCACCACAGCCAAGGGGGCGGTGAAGTACGACAAAGAGCCCGCTCCCAGCAAAAGCTGGATAAGGGCATACACCGTGCCAGAAAACAAGCCGTAGCCCACTCCATGACGATAGCCAATGAGCAGCAGAGGTAGGGCACTACAGGCGGTGACACTGCCGCCATAGGGCAGGTCAAGCACTTTGATCAGGCTGAGCACCGCCGCCAGAGCCAGCAGCAGGGCACTTTCCACCAGACGCAGGACTTTTGTGTTTTCTTTCATTGTTTACCTTCCTTTCCGGGTGAGGGCTACCCACCCCACAGCAAACAAAAAACCTCTGTCACATAGACAGAGGTCCTAAGAGAACGCCAAAAAGCGTCCGATGTGAAACATCCCTCCGCCGGTATTATCCGGATCAGGTCATAGGGTTAGGCGGAACCGCCCTCTCAGCCGGGTGACAGCACGCCGTCACACAGCACCCCTTGTTTGCCGTCTTTTATTTTGGTGAGCACAGCATACACCCAAACGCTCCACTTGTCAAGAGAAAACATGACAAAAAATTAAATTTTCCGTTTGTGCTTGAACATGGCGACAAAATATGCTACACTTAACTAGTATGTAAGAAAGGAGGGAGAGCCCTCATGATCTATCATTGGGATCCGGCAGGAATGACGGCCCCGCTGGTGCTGTCATGCACCGTGGCAGACACCGGCCTTAAGCTTGCCAGTGCCGAAGAACTTCGCGTACTGCTGTGGCTCTCCCGGCAACGGATGGTATGGGACGCGGATGCCTGCGCCACCGCCCTGGGGATGCCCCGGGAGGAGTGCGAGCAATGCCTTCATATCTGGCTGGAGCGAGGAGTGCTTCTCCAGCCGGAGGGGGCACCGGCATCACAGCCCGCTACCGCCACATCCACGCCTGTCCCTGCCGCCCGCCCGGCGGCGGTAAAACCCCGGGTGCAGGAGGTACAGGCCTATCATAAAAAGCACCCTCATTTTGCGGATTTCCTGGAGCACGTATCCGCTATGCTGGGCAAGGCCATTGGCCATGGGGACACCGCTACGCTGCTGTACCTCATCGACACGGTGGGATTGCCGGAAAACGTCATTATACAGGAGATCGGCTATGCCGTCTCCATTGGCAAGCCCAACATGCGCTACATCGAAAAGCTGGCGCTGGATTGGGCGGATAAGGATCTAACCACCTTTGAGGCAGTGGATGCCCACATCCACAAGCTGGAGCGGTGGCAACAGGCCGCCCATCGGGTGGAAAACCTGCTGCAGCTGGTAAAACCCTTAACCGTCCCGCAAAGCGAGATGGCGGATCGTTGGCTGGAGCATTGGCATTTCAGCGAGGTCATGATACAGAAGGCCGCCGCCATGGCCACCGAAAAGAAAGGGCGATTTGCCCCGGAATACATCAACGGTATTTTGGAACGGTGGCATGCTGAGGGGATCGACACACCCGACAAGATCCCCTCTGACAACCCTGCTGTCAAGAAGAAGAAGGGCGCCGCCGCCACCAACCCGGAGAAAAGCGGCCTGGACACCGACGGCTTTGACGAGCAGCTGCTCCGTTATCGCCCCAAGTTTGGAAACGGACAAAAGAAAAAGGAGTGAACACGGATGGCATACGATCCCCAGGTAGTCAAGGCAGCCCGCCAGCGGCTGGAAAAGCGACGCACCGATGCCGCCAACGCCGCCGCCGCCCTGCGAGCGAGGCTGTGTGAGCAGATCCCACGTCTGCCTGCGCTGGAACGGGAGCTGGCCGCCACCCTCCCCGCTATCACCGATATTATCTTGAACAACGGTACCCCGGAGGAGATAAAGGCAGTACAGGACAAAAACATAGCCCTGCAACAGGAGCTGGCCGGACTGTTGCACGCCGCCGGCTACGAGGGGGATAACTTTGAGCCCCGGTATACCTGCCCGCATTGCGAAGACACCGGGTATGTAGAGGGGCGGATGTGCGATTGCTACCGCCGCCTGCTCAAGGAAGAAGCCTGCAAGCGGCTGTCGGCGTTATCCGCCATGAAGCTCACCGACTTTGAGAGCATGGATTTAGATTACTACGACGCGGCGGTGGATCCCAAGATGGGAGTCTCCCCTCGCCAGCATATGCAGGATATCATCACCTACTGCCGCAGCTATGCCTCCCGCTTTGCCCCGGCGGCAGACAGCCTGCTACTACAAGGCTCCACCGGCACCGGCAAGACCCACTTGTGTCTGGCCATTGCCCGCACGGTAGCCGAGCAAGGCTATGGGGTGGTGTACGGCTCGGTGCAGCCCTTGCTTCGCCGCATGGAGAGCGAGCATTTCGGACGCGCCGACGGGGACAGCGAGGCCCAGCTCATCGGCTGTGACCTGCTGGTACTGGACGACCTGGGGATGGAGTTTGACAGTCCCTTCTACCGAGCCTGCGTCTACAATATCCTCAATGCCCGCCTTCTGGAGGGGCGTCCTACCGTTATTAGCACCAATTTAGGCTTTACCGCTATTAAGGAGCGGTACGGCGACCAGATCGCCAGCCGTATCATGGGCGGCTTCGTGCCGCTGATCTGTGTAGGCAAAGATATACGCCAGCTTATGCGGATGCGTTCCATGGAATAAATCTACGTGATGTTTTATCAGGAGGTCAGATCATTATGGCAAAACTGTGTATGGGCTGTATGAATCCCCTGCCGGAGGGCAGCGACACCTGTAGCGTATGCGGCTTCTCCCGCGGCGACACCAACCCCGCCGGGTACCTGCCGGTAGCCACGGTACTACAGGAGCACTACATCGTGGGGCGGCGCATGAGCGAGGGCAGTGACAGCGTGCTGTACATCGGCTACGATCGCATGCTCAAGGAGCCCTGCTTTGTGCAGGAATTCTATCCCGGTGCGCTGTGTGAGCGTGCCGATGACGGCCGTGTACAGCCCTTGGGGGGCTGTGAGCGTCCCTTCGCCGAGTATTTGGAGGAGTTCCGCAACACCATGCGCTCGCTGGCGCGGGTAAAGGATCTACCCAACATCATTCCGGTGTACGATCTCTTTGAGGAAAACGGCACCCTCTACGCCGTATCCGACTATTGTGCCGGCGTCACCTTGACCAAGAAAATCAAACAGGCGGGGGGACGGATCCCCTGGGGCGAGGCGCGCGCCCTGTTCATGTCATTGCTGACCTGCGTCAGCCAACTGCACAGTGCGCACATCCGCCACCTGGCTATCTGCCCGGATAACATCATCATCAGCGCCGACGGCAAAGCGCACCTGCGCAACTTCGCCATTCCTCAGGCGCACTGTGTGGGCAGTGACCTGACCCCCGACCTGCCCGCCGGCTTTGCCGCGCCGGAGCAGTACGACATGTCCGGAGAGACCGCGATAAGCGATACGACTGACGTGTACGGCCTGGCCGCCACCCTATTCTACACAGTAACCGGTAACCTGCCCCCGGTGGGCAACAAGCGCGCCAAGGACTCCGACGATCTCTTTATGTCTGCCGATGTGGCGCAGGAGCTGTCTCAACCGGTGTGTGTCGCGCTGTTTAACGCCCTGCTGGTCTCCCCCACCCAGCGCACCGGCACGGTGGCCGAGCTACGAGATCAGCTTGGCATCGAGCCCAACGTATCCGCCCTCATCGATGAGGTGAAGGAGGATCAGTCGGAGGAGGACACCAAGGAAAGAAAGGGCAGCTCCAAGGCCCTGCTCATCGTGTTCATCGCTGTGTTAGCGGCGTTACTGGTGGTTGGCGGTGTCATACTGGTCATGCTTTCCGGCGATAACAAGGAGTCGGTGGAATCGGATACCAGCACCACCGCCCCCGTCTACGTCTCCACTACCACCACCACACGGCGGGTATCCGTTGACTCCGTGGATAACCTGATAGGTAAGAATTACTACGAAGAGCGAGATAAGACGCTGGCCGGTAACATGACCATTGTAGTCGGCTCCATGAAATACGATAAAGCGGAAAAAGGCACCATCCTCTCCCAGAATCCGAAACCCGGCGAACCGGTAAAGGAAAATCAAGCCATTACGGTGGTGATCAGCGCCGGTAAGAACGACGAGGTCAAGGTGCCGGATCTGGCTGGTTGGCCAAAGGAGCACGCCATACCGTATCTGGAGGCCCTGGGCTTCAAGGTAGACCCGGCTACACTTAAGGATTCTCAGTACGAAAAGGGGCTGGTGGACTCCACCGACCCTGCCGCCGGTGCCACCCGGCGGGTAGGCGACACCATCGTCCTGCGTATAAGCGACGTGGAGAAGAAGGAAGAAACCCCCATTCCCGATAACAATACGACAAATGGGGACCCCACCACGGATCCTACCACTGACCCCACGACGGATCCTACCACTACCCCCACCGATCCCACGGCTCAATAAAGCGATCAAAAAAAAGCCCGCTGTCCGTCTGGACAGCGGGCTTTCAGCCTGTCAAAAAAGGGCGGCATAGGCCGCCCTTTTTCTTTCGGCTGGAACGAAAAGGAAAAAAAGTGCATGCGCTTTCCTCCGTTCCGCCGCCTGCGGGCGGGTTTATCCGCGGGTTTACACCCGCTCGACGCGCAGGGGAACCCTGACGGTTCCCCCGCACACACCCCTTCCCTCCGTTTTCCGAATCGGCGAAAGGTTTTTGAC
>JAZSOW010000017.1:0-12675 GCA_045537135.1 Acutalibacteraceae bacterium | reverse complement strand
CGGCCCTTTTTGCAATTAAGAGTTAAGAATGAATAATTAAAAATGAAGGTGTCCGCAAAGCGGACGGATTTATGTGGGCAAACTTGGACGATGTGTACAAGCCTCAAAAGGCTCCCTCAAGGAGGGAGCCTTGATTAGTCTGTACGGATGTCGATAATTCTTAACGTTTAATTCTTAATTGTTAATTCCTCCTCGCACCAAGCAAGAAGCAGGGCGGCGCGGGTGATACCAAAGCGAGGGAGCACCCAGGGGGCGGGAAACAGCGTTAGGCTCAGCCCCAGCCGCCACAGGTGGGCGCCGTAAAAATTGATGTATTCCCGGATATGCCCCCGCATCACCCGGGTGGACAGGCTTATGGCCGCCCCGGCGGGGTACCCCTTTAGGATGAGCACCGGTGCCGCCGCGTACCGGCACAGGAACGCCCCCGCCGCCGGCAGGGTCAGCAAAAGAGCCGCCGCCCCCAAGGGTAACCACAGGATGGGGGTGTCCACCTGCGCGCCATAATGCCACAGCAGGAACGCCGGGGCGACTGCCGCCAGCCCTACGGCGCTGCGCCGCCACCACAGGTGCCACCGCCACGCCACCGCCGCTCCCCAGTGCCGCCACCCGGTGGCCAGGGGCGCGAGGGAAAAGGGTTGCTCCCCCATCCGGCAATAGTAGGCCAGGCGGGACAGCCGCCAGGGGGATAGCAGTAGGCCTTGTACCGCCGCCGCCCCCAGGGGCAACAGCAGGCTGTGGGGCAAGGGGAGCCCCTGCCACAGCCACATAAGCTGTAGAGCTCCCGGCACCAGCCACCATAGCAGGCACAGTCCCTCTGCCGTCATCGCCTGTGCCCGGTGCCAGCCGGTGATGGGTCGTGTAAGCGGCATATACATCCCTCCCCCACCAGTATGCCCACTCTGAGGGGAATTAAAAATGAATCGTTAGGAATTAAGAATTAGAGAGGTTTGTGCAGACCCCACAAGCCTCCCCTTATGGGTAGCGAAGCGACACGAGCGGCAATGAATGACCGTCCGGGGGGACGTCACACATCGCCGTAGAACGGTGGCTATTGTAAACGCGTTACGATGTGTCCCACCGGCGCAATCCGCCGGTGATGAGTAACCGAAAGTCTTTAGCCGCGAGTGGACCGAGCCGCAGCGAGACAGGTGGCTCGCCGTAGGCGAGACGGAGAGGGGGCGTAGGGGTCGGCGTTTACGACGGCCCGCATGGGTCTACACAAAAACGCAAAAATCCCTGGTCATCATGACCGGGGATTTTTGCTTTTCCGTTTATCTGTTTTTCTCCATTGTTTTGATCACGCAATCGAAGATCTCCAGCGATTGCGCCTTCTTCTCGTCGGACAGAGTATTCAACCGCTCCAACAGAGCATTGCTTTTGGGCGCATAGCCTATGGTGAGGCTGTCTTGTAAAACATCATCTGCAGAGGCGCCCAGCACGTTTAAGATGTGCACCAGCGTCTCCAGCTTAGGCGTTTTATAACCACGCTCAATATCGGCCAAATACCGTGAGGTGATACCGACACGTTCGGCGCACTCCTCCTGCGTCCAGCCCCTCTTGGCACGATATGCGCGGATTTGCTTGCCCATACTGACAACATCCATAAGATCACTCCTATTCGGGGTTTTTACACCTAATAGGATACCTAACGCGTTGCCAGTTAAAAATGAACTAATTGGGGAAAAATAGCCAAATAGGGGTTGACGTTTTGAGGATACATGGTAAAATATGGGAAAAGGGGGCAGAAACATGAAAAAAGACGAAATTTATCGGCGCATAGATAACACAGGGCGTATCTGCATTCCGAGGGATGCCCGCCGTCAGTTGGGGATTCGGGCAGACGATGTGATCAAGATCACCGTTGACAGGGGAGCCATTATGCTGCGGCGGCACACCGCTTGCTGTGTTCGCTGTCAGTTGACAAAGGGGCTTGCGGAGGTGGCCCAGGGGGTATACCTATGCCGGGCTTGTGCGAAGGCGTTGGCGGGGGAATAAAGAGGGAGCCTTTTGAGGTCTGCACAGACCCCCATCGGGACGCCGGAGGGCGCAAAAGCCTCCCTCTATGAGACAGGTGGCCGAGCGTAGCGAGGTCGGAAGGAGTTATCGCCGCACTCCCCCCGGTTTGCACAGACCAATAAGCCTTCCCCTCGGGGGGAAGGTGGCACGGCGTAAGCCGTGACGGATGAGGGGTGATCGAAGTCTCCACAACCCCCATCGGGACGTCGCTTGTCGACGACCCGGGAGGAAACGGCTAGAAGTTACACCCAATTCTTAACTCTTAATTCTTCGTGCTCACCCTCCCTATCTAAAAATAGTTTATAAAAAGTTAGGAAATAGTTGTTGAAAACAGCGGGGGGCCTGTGTATAATACAGATAGATATGTCTCGAATAATTGAAATGGGAGAGATACATATGAAACTGAGTGTTTTGACCGTCCCGCTGCAGCAGCTTCCCACCGAGGAGGCCTTTGCCTACCTGCACTCTCTGGGAGTACAGCAGGTGGAGCTGGGTACCGGCGGCTATACCAACCCTAACCACTGTAACCCCGATATCCTGCTGGGGGACGACGGCAAGGTGGAGGAGCTCAAAGGCCTGCTGGCCAAGTACGAGCTGTCCATCAGCGCCCTGTCCTGTCACGGCAACCCGGTGCACCCGGACAAGGCCATTGCCGACGAATACCATCGGGTGTTCGTGCAGACCTGCCAGCTGGCGCAGAAGCTGGGGGTGGAGACGGTGGTCACCTTCTCCGGCTGCCCCGGTGATTGCCCCGACAGCAAGTACCCCAACTGGGTGACCTGCGCCTGGCCGGACGACTACGGCAAGATCCTGGACTACCAGTGGAACGAGGTGCTCATCCCCTACTGGAAAGAGGCGGCCGCCATTGCCGAAAGCTATGGCGTCAAGAAGATCGCCTTTGAGATGCATCCCGGCTTTGCGGTGTATAACCCCCGCACGGTGCTCAAGCTCCGTGAGGCGGTGGGCCCCATCCTGGGCGCCAACTTCGACCCCAGCCATCTGATCTGGCAGGGGATGGACCCGGTGGAGGCTCTCAAGGAGCTGAGGGGCGCTGTGTACCACTTCCATGCCAAGGATACCCGGGTGGATCCCCGCAACACCGCCGTCAACGGCGTGCTGGATACTCGGAACTTCGGCATGATGGCGGAGCGCTCCTGGATCTTCCGCACCGTGGGCTACGGCTCCGATATGAAGCTGTGGAAGGATATGATGTCCACCCTGCAGCTCATCGGCTACGATGGGGCGGTGTCCATTGAGCACGAGGACGGTCTCATGTCCGTCAAGCAGGGACTGGAAAAGGCGGTGGCCTTCATCCAGGATGTGATGATCACCGAGAAGCCTGCGGCTATGTGGTGGGCGTAAAAGAGGGTTTTTACTATGAGCAAGTTGAAGTTAGCGGTCATTGGCTGCGGCGGCATGGGCGGCTGGCACGTCCAGCACGCTCTGGACAGTGATGTGGTGGAGCTGCTGGGCGTCTACGATATCAAGCCGGAGCGTAACGCCCTGGCAGAGAGCCGGGGTATCCACGCCTACGGTAGCTTTGAGGAGGTGCTGGCGGATGAGCAGGTAGATCTGCTCACCGTGGCCATCCCCAACGACGACCACGAAAGCGTGTGCATTCGCGCCATGGAGGCGGGCAAGCACGTCATCTGCGAAAAGCCGGTGACCCTGTCCTGCGACAGCCTTCAGCGGATGATCGACACCGCTAACCGCACCGGGCGGGTGTTCTCGGTACATCAGAATCGCCGCTGGGACGTGGACTACCTGGCCATGCAGCAGCTGGCGAACAGCGGCGAGATCGGGGACGTGATCCGGGTGGAGAGCCGCATCCACGGCTCCCGGGGCATCCCCAGCGATTGGCGGGGTATCAAGAAGTACGGCGGCGGTATGCTGTACGATTGGGGCATCCACCTCATCGACCAGGTGATGCTGGTCATCCCGGAAACGGTGACCGGCGTCAACTGCCGCTTCGATCACATCACCAACCAGGAGGTGGATGACGGCTTCCGGCTGGATATCACCTTTGCCAGCGGCAAGACCGCCTATGTGGAGGTGGGCACCTACAATTTCATCGCCATGCCTCGCTTCTACATGCGGGCGCAAAAGGGCTCCGCCCTCATCACCGATTGGCGGGAGAAGTGTAAGGTGGTCCGGTGCAAGTACTGGCACGAGAGTGAGGTGCTCCCGGTGGAGACCGCCGCAGGGCTGACCAAGACCATGGCCCCCCGGGACGAGGTGACCACCGATACCTACGAGCTGGAAAAGCCTCTGTCCGACGTGCACGACTACTACCGCAACTTCGTCAAGGCGGTAGCCGGCGAAGCGCCCCAGCTTGTCACCCATCAGCAGATGATGCGGGTGCTGCGGGTCATCGAGGCCGCCTTCTCCTCCGTGGAGACCGGCCAGACGATCACGTGTGAGATATAACAAACGACCCGGTGCTACGGCACCGGGTTCTTCTTACATCAATTGATAATTATGAATTAAAAATTGAGAATGGCGGTGTGCCGCAAAGCGGCGCAGATCGGAGAATGGCTTGTACGTACTCCAACAATTCTTAATTGTTAATTATTAATTTTTAATTCCCCCTATATACCTTATTTATAATATAAGAAACCTACATTTTGTGGTTGGGATGGGGAGCCGGCACAAGATAGCGGCGGGAGTGAATTTTTGCGGCGATTTTGCAAAAAAGGCTTGACATAAGGCTGTATATGGGGTATACTTTGAGATACCTCGAATGGGGTCTTATTTTTTGTGCCCATTTTTGGGCGCGACCCCACCTGCCGCAAGGCATGAGGGAGGTTCACAAATTTCCGGCTTTTTAAGCTATCGGGAGGTACCGTTATGAGAGTCAAAATCACTTTAGCCTGCACCGAGTGCAAGCAGCGCAACTACAACACCATGAAGAACAAGAAGAACGATCCGGACAGACTGGAAATGAACAAGTACTGCCGTTTCTGCCGTAAGCACACTCTGCATCGGGAGACGAAGTAAGTCCGATAACTAAGGAGGAAAACAACATGCTTCTTTGGGGATTCATTTTACTGGTTGGCGGTTTGCTGACCAGCCTGATCCTTTTCCTCAGCAATGCGGCTGACATTTTCTCCCATATCGGCGCGCTGGGCTTCGGCGGCTATCTGCAGCTGTTCTTCGCCAAGGAGAGCCTGACCAACCAAAAGACCCTCTTCGTCATTGGGGCGGCGGTTACCCTGGTGGGTCTGATCCTCTACATCGTGGGTCGTATCCGCAACAAGGGCGAGAAGAACCCCATCATCCCCGAAAAGGTGAAGAAGTTCTTCCGCGACACCAAGAGTGAGATGAAGAAGATCACCTGGCCGGCCATTCCGGGCGTTATCCGCAACGTGGGCGTCGTGATCGCCATGTGTGCCGTGACCGCCGTGGTCATCATCCTGGCCGATTTCGTGCTCAGCCAGCTAACCGGTCTGCTGCTGGGTCTTGGCGGCGGGGAGGCATAACATGGACGAGGCAAGATGGTATGTCGTACACACCTTCTCCGGCTATGAGAACAAGGTAGCCACCAACCTGGAGAAGATCGTGGAAAACCGGCATCTGCAGGATTGGATCCATGAGGTGCGTATCCCCACCGAGACGGTGGTGGAGGTCAAGGACAACCAACGCCGCGAGGTGGAGCGCAAGACCTTCCCCGGCTATGTGCTGGTTAAGATGGTCATGTCGGATGAGAGCTGGTTTGTGGTACGCAATGTGCGCGGCTGCACCGGCTTCGTCGGCCCCAACGGCAAGCCTGTTCCCCTGACGGAGCAGGAGGTCGAGGCACTGGGCGTGGAAAAGAAGGAGATCGTCATCAACTACGCGGTGGGCGACACGGTGCAGATCGTGGATGGCCCCTTGGAGAACTTCTCCGGCGTGGTGGAGGAGATCGATATGGAACGCAACATGGTTCGCGTCAAGATCTCCATGTTCGGCAGAGAGACCTCTGCGGAGCTGGAGCTGGAGCAGGCGGAGCTTATGGACTAAGCCCCCTGTGTGGAAAAGAAAGTTCGGGGTCACCGACCCCTTACCTGTGCGCCGGACACCCTTCCGGCTGTGGGAGGAGACACCCGCCGAAGGCGGCATACTCCGCCTGACCACAAATTTTGGAGGTGCGATTAAAAATGGCTCAAAAAATCAGCGGTTACATTAAACTGCAAATCCCCGCCGGCAAAGCGACTCCGGCCCCCCCTGTTGGCCCGGCTCTGGGTCAGCATGGTGTTAACATCATGGCTTTCACCAAGGAATTCAACGAGCGTACCAAGAATGACGCGGGTCTGATCATTCCTGTTGTCATTACGGTATATGCTGACCGTTCCTTCACCTTCGTGACCAAGACGCCCCCCGCCGCCGTTCTGCTCAAGAAGGCCGCCGGTATCGATAAGGCGTCCGGCAAGCCCAACAAGGACAAGGTGGCGCAGGTCACCATGGAGCAGGTTCGCAAGATCGCGGAGACCAAGATGCCCGATCTGAACGCTGCCAACATCGAGTCCGCGATGAGCATGGTCGCCGGTACTGCCCGCAGCATGGGCATCACCGTCGTCGAGTAATTCGACTGATAGAATACGTGGGAGGAACGCCGTTCCGATGAACCACAATGGAGGAAAGATCTATGAAACATGGTAAGAAATATGTCGAGAGCGCCAAGCTCATCGACCGCAATGCCCAGTATGATGTTGCCGAGGCCCTTGACCTGACCGTCAAGACCGGCAAGGCTAAGTTTGACGAGACCGTGGAAGTCCACGTCCGTCTGGGTGTGGATGGCCGTCACGCTGACCAGCAGGTCCGCGGCGCGGTGGTGCTGCCCAACGGCACTGGTAAGACCATCCGCGTTCTGGTATTCGCTAAGGGCGACAAGGTGCAGGCGGCTCTGGACGCTGGCGCCGAGTACGCCGGTGCGGAGGAGCTGGTCGCCAAGATCCAGGGCGGCTGGACCGATTTCGATGTGGTCATTGCCAGCCCGGACATGATGGGCGTGGTTGGCCGTCTTGGTAAGGTGCTGGGCCCCCGCGGTCTGATGCCCAACCCCAAGGCCGGTACCGTGACCCCCGATGTGGCTAAGGCTGTCAACGAGGCCAAGGCCGGTAAGATCGAGTACCGTCTGGACAAGACCAACATCATCCACTGCCCCATCGGCAAGGTCTCCTTCGGTGCTGAGAAGCTGCAGGAGAACTTTGACACCCTGCTGGGTGCCATCGTCCGCGCCAAGCCCGCGGCTGCCAAGGGTCAGTACATCCGTTCCTGCACCGTGGCCTCCACCATGGGCCCCGGCGTGAAGATCAACGTCGCCAAGCTGGGCGGCTGATCCCCTTTAGCTAATCCGGCACAGCCGTGCCGATAGCATGGGTGGCAAGAACACCGTGTCTTACCACCCATAAAACCGATTGCTGTTCTACCACAGACAGCAGGTGCAACCGGATCGCCGGTTGCCTAATGCGTGAAACGCGCCTGCCGAGGAGAGCATAACAAACGGTACCCCCTTTGCGGGGCAACTGAGAGTTATAGCCTCTTCTGTGGAACCACGGAAGAGGTTTTCTTTTGGGATGAATAGCGATCATCCTGTTATTCGGAGGTGAAATCAACAATGGCAAGCGAAAAAGTTCTGCAAGAAAAGCAGGCCTACGTAGCCGAGCTGACCGAGAAGATCAACGGCGCGGTGGCCGGTGTGATCGTGGATTACAGCGGTATCTCCGTGGCGGATGACACCCTTCTGCGTCGCAAGCTCCGTGAGGCCGGTGTCGACTACGCCGTCGTCAAGAACACCATGCTCAAGCGCGCCGCTGAGGCTGCTGAGCTGAACGGTCTGGATGATGTGCTGCACGGCACCACGGCTCTGGCTGTCAGCGACGATTACGTGGCGGCTGCCAAGATTCTGTGCGAGTACGCCGAGGGTAAGGACAACTTCAAGATCAAGGCCGGCTTTATGGACGGCGAAGTGATCGACGCCGGTAAGGTGGTAGAGCTGTCCAAGCTGCCTTCCAAGGAAGGTCTGCTGTCCATGCTGCTTAGCGTGCTGAATGGCCCGATCCGTGGCCTGGCTGTGGCTCTGAACGCCATCGCCGAAAAGGAGCCCGCCGCTGACGAGGCGGCTGCTCCCACCGAGGCTCCTGCCGAGGCTCCCGCTGCTGAGTAATCAGCAACCAACAAAAAACAACAAAAAACGTTTGGAGGAAATGAATCATGTCTGAGAAAATTGCTGCTATGATCGAAGAGATCAAGGCTCTGACTGTTCTGGAGCTGTCTGATCTGGTTAAGGCTATCGAAGAGGAGTTCGGCGTCTCCGCCGCTGCTCCCGTGGCTGTTGCCGCTGTTGCTGGCCCCGCCGCCGCCGCTGAGGAGAAGACCGAGTTTGATGTTGAGCTGGTGGATGCCGGCGCCAACAAGATTCAGGTTATCAAGGCTGTCCGTGAGCTGACCGGCCTGGGCCTGAAGGAAGCCAAGGAGCTGGTTGACGGCGCTCCCAAGGCTGTGAAGACCGGCGTGTCCAAGGACGATGCCGAGGCTGCTAAGGCGAAGCTGGAAGAGGCTGGCGCTAAGGTTGAGCTGAAGTAATTTTTCACCCATCCGAATACGAAATACCGCCCACGGATCTCCGTGGGCGGTATTTTTGTATGGCAGAGCTTATCACTGCCGCTAAGGGTTTGTACAGACCATAGGCGCGGGACGTCCAATTATAGTAGATAGTTGCGGAGAATGACCACCGGCCATTCTCGGGCACATCGCAACGCGCACTATGGAAAGCACCGTCCTGCGGCGATGTGCGCCGTCCTCTACGGAGAGCGGGCCATTGCGAGCCCCTGCCCCACGAGAAGTTACACCTAACTCTTAACTCCTAATTCTTAATTGTTAATTCTTCCGTCGGGCGCGTGTCGCCTCGTCAATATGGTCTCTTTTCCATTTTTTGTCCAAATTGCGGAGAAATTTACGGAATTCGCTTGCAAAACTTGTGATTTCCTATATAATAGTAAGTGCCAATATTCCAATATAAGGAGGACAAGACTATGGCAGGCGTTTTCACCCCCGATATTGTATCTGACAAACCGGAGATCCACATCCCCAACCTCCCCATTCGCGACTATGCGGCCTACATCCGTCCCACGGACGATGCGGCAGCTGTTGCTCTGGGCGACAGGGTGGTGGAGGAGATCACCAAGAACCATATCGCTGACTTTGAGCGTACCGAGGCGTACTGCGAGAAGCATGGCGAGGAGAACCCCGACCTGATGGTGCACGTGCCCACCTTCACCATCATCGACGGCGTGGCCTACATGACTTACTACGCCAACACCTCTGCTGGCGGCGAGACCCCCACCGAGCAGGAGGCTCGCATCGCCTACTGCCCCCTGGACAACCCCGACGATCTCACCGTTCTCACCGTGCAGAAGGTGGGCGATCTGGTGGACGGCATGCCCATCAAGATGGTGTACGACACCATCCTCATGCACAAGGATGACAAGACCCTGTACATCCTGTGGACTGCTTCCACCGATAAGTACTATCGCTTCTACCGCACCTTCGACGTGGCCACCAAGACCATGGGCCCCGTGATGCCCAACCGCTTCAAGGTAGGCGACGTCGTAAACGATTTCTCTACCAGCGGCATCATCAACGCCCTGTCTGCCAACGGTATCGGCCACGAGCGCTTCTTCTCCGACATCGGCATTATGCAGAAGATGTCCACCCGCGTGGAGAACGGCGAGACCTACTACTACTCCGGCGCTTACTCCGGCCTGTGGACCGCGGTCATCAAGAGTAAGGATTTCATCACCTGGGAGTACGTGTCCCGCCCCGATTTCGACAACTTCTCCAAGTGGGAGAACGCTACCTACGTGCTGGACGACAAGGTGTACTACTTCGTGCGTCAGGAGGAGCTGGAGTGTTTCCACGGCTTCCTGACCGTGTATGATCTGAAGACCGGCAAGTGGGCCAAGCCCGTCATTGTGCGTGACTGCCAGTCCCGCTCCGACTTCATCGAGTATGACGGCGAGCTGTACCTGTTCCACGCCCCCCGCAACCGGGACGGCTTTGGTCTGCTGAAGATCAACAAGGACGACATCGCCAAGACCGAGGTTGTCTTTGTGGCGGATATGAAGAGCAGCCTGTTCTATGCCTTCTACAAGCCCTATGGCGACGATGTGTACATGGCCTACACCGTGGGCCGCCAGCACATCCGCCTCACCAAGTTCAACCTGAAGAACTTCCTGGAGAAATAAGTTCCCACAAAAAGCCCGAGGCATTTGCCTCGGGCTTTTTGTGTGTAGTGAGGAGTGAGAAGTTAGGAGTTAGGAGTTAAGGTGTCGCCGCGACATTCGCCTGAGGCGAAGTCCGGCGACAGGATTTATAAAGATCTGTACAATCTTCTTTGTAGGGCAGGGGCTTGCTCCGAAAAGCCTCCCCCGCCGGGGGAGGTGCCCCGAAGGGGCGGAGAAGGCTTTTGATGGGTCCGCACCGATCCGGATACCCCTCTCAATCAAAACCTGCGATTTTGCCAGCCCCCCGGTAATTCCCCCGCATTGCGGGGGAAATGTCCGCAAAGCGGACAAAGGGGGGGCCGCCCCTGGCGAGGGGGAGCCTTTCCGAGGACTATACAAGCCCCCCACCGGACGTTCTATCTTGACGGATGGCCCCCCTTGCGCTATAATGAGAAAAACCATGCGCGGAAAGCGCGGGAAAGGAACGATTAAGCATGAAGAAATGGGCGTCCCTTCTGCTGGCGGTGTGTCTGCTGGCGGGGCTGGCGGTGCCGGTAACGGCAGCGGCGGTGGAGCACAACACGGTGAGGGTGAACGAGACAGGCGTGCAGAACATCGCCCTCTTTGGCTTGGACAGACGAGCGAAGGGGGAGTCCGGGTGCGCGGAGACCGTTATCATCTTGTCTATTGATAAGAATTATAACGCCATTAAGACGACCTTTGTTTCCCGGGATTCTTTGGTAGACATCGGCGAGTTCAAAGGACACGATTACGGTCAGAGCAAGCTCACCCACGCCTTTTCCTGGGGCGGGGCTGTGCTGGCGGTGCGCACCCTTAACCGCAACTTCGGGATGAACATCACCGACTATGCGTATGTGAACTACTATGAGTTCGTAGAGCTGGTGGACTATATGGGCGGCGTGTTGGTGGACGTGGACGAGAACGAGGCGAGGGCGATGAACAAAATTTGCGCCTCGGAGCTGTCGGAGGTGGGCATTGCCTATGAGGCCGTGTCCGTTGGACGTCGGCGGCTGTCCGGCGCCCAGGCACTGGCCTACTGCCGCAACCGCTATTCCGACTCGGATCTGGGGCGGGGCATCCGGAACAAAGAGGTACTGCAGGCGCTGTTTGACGAGATGAGGGAGCGTCCCTCTGATCAGCTCCCCGCCATTGTCGATAAGCTCACGTCTATGTGTCACACCACCTTGACCGACTCACAGATGCTGGAGATAGCCACCTGGGCTTTGGCCAGCAGACCCGCCTTCGGCTTGCTGACTCTCCCCAACGAGGCTTGTCAGGCTAAGGGAGGTAACTGGGATGACGGTAACGGCTGGGTGTGGCGCTACGATATGGAGGTAGCCGCCGCCGAGCTGCATCGGTTTATCTACGAGGAGAGGGTGGCGACCACCACGACCACTTCTAAGCCGGGCGACTCGGTCACCACCACCACCAAGGCGGCAGACAGCGTTGCCGAGGATGCAGACGTGGATGGGACGCCGAAGGAGACCGCAGAGGAGAGCGACAACGGCAGCGGCAATGGCACCCTGTACTTGATCCTGGGCATCGCGTTGGGCGTCATTGTGGTGAGTGTCCTCGCCATCATTCTCGTGTTGAAAACGAAGAAGAAATAAGGACATAAAATCGCTCATCCGAAAGGGGTGGGCGATTTTATTTTCCCTTTTCACATCTCATTCGCAACGCATCTTGTGCCCATTTTTGCGTTGGAGCACAAGATATGGTATGTCGAAAAAATTCTCAAAAAAACTTTCAAAAAATGCAAAAAAATGCTTGCATTTTGCATCCGTTTGCGGTATTATAGTCTGGCGCGAGTTTGAAACAAGGGGCTTTTATGCCCTGCTTTGGGCTCGGGCAAGACTGCACGATATGCGATGATGCGGGAGGTTGCGGCTCGTTGAAGCCGGTTTTTCCGCGGAGTATGTCCGATTTCAAACCGGGCGAAAGAATACTGTGTGCAGTGACCGACGAAAAGGGTCATACCGCCTGCCCAACGGGCGATAATGACTCATCTTGCGTCAACTGTCGGTCTCTGTGTTGCAGGACGCTGTGCCGACCCGGGGCTTGCAAGGAGTGCAAGCTTCGGTTTTTTCATGGGAAGGGTGGGAACACCCGGCTGCGTGTTCGGCTTTTAGCGTCGCCCGCCAACTAAAATTTTAAGGAGGCGTTTTAAGTGGCAGTCAAAGAGAAAATCCGTATTCGCATCAAGGGTTACGATCCTCAGTTGGTGGATCAGCCCGCCGGCAAGATCGTGGAGACCGCGCACCGCACCGGTGCTCGTGTGTCCGGTCCCGTTCCGCTCCCCACCGAGAAGGAAGTGGTGACCATCCTGCGCGCTGTTCACAAGTACAAGGATGCCCGTGAGCAGTTTGAGACCCGTACGCACAAGCGTCTGATCGACATCCTCAGACCGTCCAACAAGACCGTTGAGGCCCTGCAG
>JAZSOW010000021.1:0-6591 GCA_045537135.1 Acutalibacteraceae bacterium | reverse complement strand
GAGGTGATGGAACCCTGCTTGGTGGAGGTGATACGCTCCTGCAAAGCACCCATCTCAGTGGCCAGCGTGGGCTGGTAACCCACGGCGCTGGGCATACGGCCCAGCAGAGCGGATACCTCAGAACCGGCCTGGGTGAAGCGGAAGATGTTGTCGATGAACAGCAGCACGTCCTGCTTTTCACGATCGCGGAAGTACTCGGCCATGGTCAGACCGCTGAGACCCACGCGCATACGGGCTCCCGGCGGCTCATTCATCTGGCCGTAGACCAGCGCGGTCTTGGAAAGAACGCCGCTTTCCTTCATTTCGTTGTACAGGTCGTTGCCCTCGCGGGTACGCTCGCCAACGCCGGCAAACACGGACAGACCGCCGTGCTGCTTGGCCACGTTGTTGATCAGTTCCATGATCAGAACCGTCTTGCCAACGCCTGCGCCGCCGAACAGACCGATCTTGCCACCCTTGGCGTAGGGCGCGATCAGGTCAACCACCTTGATGCCGGTTTCCAGAATCTCGGTGGAGGTGGACAGTTCGTCGTAGGCGGGGGCGGGGCGGTGGATATCCCAGCGCTCCTCAGTCTCGGGGGCGGGCTGATCGTCCACCGGGTCGCCCAGGACGTTGAAGATGCGTCCCAGGGTCTCCTTGCCCACCGGCACGCTGATGGCCTTGCCGGTGTCGGTGACAGGGGTATCTCGCTTGAGACCGTCGGTGGAGGCCATGGCGATACAGCGAGCGGTGTTGTCACCGATGTGCTGTGCCACCTCCACCGTCAGGGTACGCTCCCCGATGGGAACAGTCAGGGCGTTGTGGATGTCCGGTAGAGCACCCTCGTCAAAGCGGGCGTCCACCACAGGCCCCATAACCTGGACCACGCGGCCGATATGTGTGTTTTCCATAGTGTAACCTCCCAAATTAGGAATGAGGAGTTAGGGTATCGCCTACGGTGTATACCCCTCATCTGTCATTTGCTTCGCAAATGCCACCTTCCCCCCAGGGGGGAAGGCTTGTGTGGTCTGTGCAGACCGTGAGGTACGGTGCCGCCGTGGGTCTGTGCAAGCCATAGCGGGCCATTGCAAGCACCGGCCCCTACAAAGGGGTCTGTGCAGACTATGGGTGCTAACTGCCTGCAACAATTTCGGTGATCTCCTGGGTGATGGCCCCTTGTCTTGCGCGATTATAGGTGAGTTGCAGATCATCCAGCATCTGCTGGGCGTTCTTATCCGCAGAATCCATCGCCATACGGCGGGCGGCCACCTCGCTCAAAAAGCTCTCCCGTACGGCGGCGATGAGCATCCCCGCCACGTATTCCGGCACTGCCGCGTCCAGGATGGTGCGCTCGTCCGGCTCAAACACCGCCCCGGCATTGTTGCCGGCGGGTTCCACCGCCAAGGGCAGGATCCACTGCACCCGCGCCTGTTGCGTCATCATGGACACATATTCGGTACACACGATCCCCAGCCAGTCAAATTCTCCGGCGGCGAAGGCGGCGCATTGCGCCACCGCCAGCGCCCGGGCGTCGCTGTAGCGGTAATCCTCGGAGGACACCACCGGCTGGCCGTACCGTTCGCAGGCGCGCTTGCCGATGGGCAATACCTGAGCGTCCGGGTAGTCCCGCATCAAGCGGAAAATGTTGGCGTTGTAACCGCCGGCCAAGCCCCGGTCACCCGCTATGACGATCAGCCGGGTGCGGGGCGGTGTACCCTCCTCCGGTTGCCGCATATAGGGACTGCGGCGACATTCCTCCACCCCGGTGAGCAGGCTTACCGCCTGTTCCACCGCGGCGGCGTATTGCCGGCTTTTGTTCATCGCTTCGGTGGCACGGCGGATCTTGGAGGATGCCACCAGCCCCATGGCCTTGGTAAGCTGTTGGGTGGAGCCGACGCTCTTGATCCGGGTGCGAAGGGTCTTAATATCAGCGCCCATCGATCATCACCCCTGCCATTCCTTGAGCGTCTCCTCCAGGGCGGCGATGTCGCTGTCCTCAAAACAGCCCTCGCTCAGCCGCCGGTTGAGGTCGGTCTTTTCGTTCTGCATCTTGTCATACAGCCACGCCTCGTAGTCCTTCACCTTTTTCACCGGCACCTGGTCCAGGAAGCCGTGAATGACCGCGTAGATGATGGCCACCTGACAGCCCACCGGCACCGGGTCGTTACGGCCCTGCTTGAGCACCTCCACGATGCGCTCGCCCAGAGCCAGGCGAGCCTTGGTATCCGCGTCCAGATCACTGCCGAACTGGGCAAAGGATTGCAGTTCCCGGTACTGGGAGTACAGGAGCTTGAGCTCGCCCGACACCTTCTTCATGGATTTAAGCTGGGCGGAGCCACCCACACGGCTCACCGAGATGCCCGGGTTGATGGCGGGCATGACACCCGCGTGGAACAGCTCGGTCTCCAGGAAGATCTGACCGTCGGTGATGGAGATGACGTTGGTGGGGATGTAAGCGGATACGTCACCCGCCTGGGTCTCAATGATGGGCAGGGCGGTGATGGAGCCGCCGCCGTATTCCTGTGCTACGCAGGCCGCCCGCTCCAGCAGGCGGGAGTGCAGGTAGAACACGTCGCCCGGGTAGGCTTCTCGTCCCGGGGGACGGCGGATAAGCAGGGAGAGGGCGCGGTAAGCCACCGCGTGCTTGGACAGATCATCATAGATGATGAGCACGTCGCGACCCTGCTGGCGGAAGTATTCCGCCATGGCACAGCCCGCATAGGGGGCGATATACTGCAGCGGTGCGCTTTCCGATGCACCGGCAGATACGATGATGGTGTACTCCATGGCCCCGGCCTGGGTGAGCTGGTTTGCCAGCTGTACCACCGAGGAAATCTTCTGCCCGATGGCCACATAGATGCACAGCACATCGCTGTTTTTCTGGTTAATGATGGTGTCGATGGCGATCTCCGTCTTACCGGTCTGGCGGTCACCGATGATCAATTCTCGCTGGCCGCGACCAATGGGGATCATGCTGTCGATGGCCTTGATGCCTGTCTGCAGCGGCACCGACACCGATTGCCGCTGGATGATGCCCGGGGCCTCTGCCTCGATGGGGCGGGTCTCGGTGGTGTGGATGGGGCCTTTGCCGTCGATGGGCTCACCCAGGGCATTGACCACGCGGCCAAGCATGGCTTCGCCGGCGGGGACGCTGAGCACCCGTCCGGTGCGGCGCACGGTGGTGCCTTCCCGGATATCGTTATTATCCGATAAGATGGCCACAGACACGGTTTCTTCCTCTAAGTTCTGCGCCAGGCCGAAGCTGCCGCCGTCGAATTCCAGCAGCTCGTTGGCCATACAGCCGCGCAGACCGTACACCCGGGCGATGCCGTCACCCACCAGGATGACCGTGCCGGTCTCCACCATTTCGATGCGGTCCTCGTAGTGACGGATCTGTTCCTTTATAATACGGCTGATTTCTTCGGGGCGTTGGTTCATGTGTTGATCACTTCTTTCATATCACGCAGGCGGCGCTTGACGCTGCCGTCCAGCACTTTGCCGTCCATACGGACGATGATGCCGCCCAGCAGAGCTGGATCCACAGTACAGTCTAAGGTAACGGTGCGGCCGCTCATAGCGGTGAGCTTTTTGATGAGCTGCGCCTGTTCTTCCTCCGTGAGGGGGACAGCGCTTGTCACCTCGGCCACCGAACGGCGCTTTGCCGCCCGGTCCATCTCCATATAGGCGTCGATGCAGGCGGGCAATGCTTTGATGTACCCCTGCTCGCACAGAAGCTGCACAAAGGAGCACACGGTGGGGCATACCGCCGTGCCCAGTGCCTGCCGGATAGCGGCGGTGCGTTCGCTCAGCGGGATGCCGGGGGACGACAGCAGCTCGGTGTAGGCGGGAGTCTCCCGGAACACCTGCCGGACGGTCATAAGATCGTCGGCCAGATCCTGCCCGGTCTCCTGTGCCAACGCAAACAGCGCGTCGGCGTAATCGGTATATGCGGCGTTCACATTGGCACCTCCCATTGGCAATACTTACTGATCCCCATCCATATTGTCGATGAACGCATGGATGAGGCTACGGTGATCGTCGGCTTTGATCTCTCGCTCAAGCAGCTTTTCGGCCAGCAGGGCGGATACGTCCACGATCTCCTGCTTGACCTCGTTTTCGGCCTTCTGCTTTTCCAGCTCTGCCTCGGCTTGGGCCTGCCGCAGGATGCGCCCGGCCTTGTCCTCGGCGTCCTGAACGATCTGTGCACCCCGCCGGTCCGCGGCGGCGGTGGCATCCTGCACGATCTCCTGCGCCCGGGTCTTGGCACCCGCCAGGGCGGCCTCGTAGGCGGCCTTGTCCGCTTCGGCGGCGGCTTTGGCGCTCTCGGCGGCGGCGTATTGCTCATCCACCGCGGCCTGTCGCTCGTCCATCACCTTTTTGACCGGCTTCCACAGGAATTTCTTCAGGATCAGAAAGATCAGGAGCAGGTTAGCCAGAGAAATCAGGATCTGCCACAGATTGACCGAAATGATCTCTAAGGTTTGCATGGCTCGGCTCCTTTTTTACATCCTGCTCTCCAGCAGGATGTTGACGAACTGCCGGGGGGCTACAAAGATCAGCAGAATGGCGATGACCAGACCGTACAGACCGGTGGTCTCGGCGATGATACAGCCGGTGATCATGGTCGAGGTCACGTCACCCTTGCTTTCCGGCTGACGGCCAATGGCTTCACAGGCCTTGGCTACCGCGTTACCTTCACCGATACCGGGGCCGATACCCGCGATCATAGCCAGGCCGGCGCCCACGGCGCAGCCACCCAAAATGATACCTAAAGCCAATTCCAACATAATGATTACCTCCGTTTATTCTTCTTTTGTATTGCTTACTGTTTGCTGTTTTTTCTCCAGGCGCGCCTGCCGACGAGCCAGCCGCTTTTGGCGGCGGCGCTCGTAAGCCTCCTGGGGGAAGCCGCCGGACACATACATCATCGTCAGGGTGGCGAAGATGAAGGCCTGCAGGCAGCCGCTGAAGATGTCGAAGTACAGGCTCAACACCGCGGGGATGCCGATGCGCAGGAAGGGGAATTCTCCCAGTATGCCGGGTAGCCACCCCAGCACCAGCTGGGAAAGCCCACCCAGGGCGGCGGCGATGAGCACCGAGATGATGGAGCCGGAAAGAATGTTGCCATAATGGCGGAAGGCCATGGACACCGGCGTGGCCACTTCGCTGATGATGTTCATGGGTGCCAGGAAGGGCACCGGCTCCGCGTAGCTCTTGAGATAGCGCAGGGGCCCGGCTTTGAACTTATAATAGGTAATAAGAGTAAATACCAGGATCGCCCAGCCGGCCACCACATTCATATCCGACGTGGGCGGGAACAGCCCCAGCAGCGAGGACAGGCTGGACAGCCCGGACAACGCAAACACGGCGGCGATAAAGGGGCCGAAGGCCTTGAAATAGTCCCCCATGTTGGTGGCCACCATGTTCTGGCACTTTTCCACGATCCACTCCGCCGCCAGCTGCCGTTTTGTCACCGGCTTGGCGGCGATGCCGTGGGTGAGATACAGGCACAGGAACAGGATGGTCAGCATCACCGCCCAGGAGTTCACCTGTGCCTCGGTGATGGGCAGATCCTGCAGCGGCATGGGAATGGTAAAGTACACCAGCGCGCCGGTGATCTCGATGCCCTCGCTGGGAGGTGCGGTGAGCACCTTGAGCAGCATCACCGCTGCCAGGGGCAGGAGTGCTCCCGCCAGTAGCAAAATATCCACCGCCCGAAAGCGGCTCTTTGTATTCATGGTGTTGTCACCTCCTGTATGGGTGGGACGAATCAATCCTCGTCCTCATCCTCCTCATCCTCCTCGTCATCCACGGTGGAGGTGTCCGGACGGGGCTCGCCGTTTTTGATCCGACTGGCACGCACGCTGACAGCAATCCGGGGGATGAGCAGGGGAATGGCCGCCGTCCAGATGTTAAACCAGGGAAGCGCCGCCGCCAGGCAGAGGATGACCCCCTGCAGAAGCAGCCGTCCGCCCTGGCTCAGACGTACGGTGTTTTTTGCTTGCTTTTCGTTCTGGGTGACGGCCTTCTGGATCATCAGCCCCAGCAGCAGGAAGTTCCCCACCGCGGTGGCACCGCCCAGCAGGGCGCCCAGCAGGACGGTGTAGTCCCACTGCCCCAGCAGGAGGAATACGCCCTGCAACAGTACACAGCCGGCCGCGACCCAAAGAGCCACAGCCTTCGCCTCCCGGCGGATGGTAGCGTCCAGCTTTGCCACGACCACATTCCCCCTTATAACAAATGTGTATATAGTATACCACTGAGGATGCATATAGTCAAACGAAAAATTGTAAACATTTTCCGCTATAATGTTTACGGTTTACAGATACGAGCTTTAGCTGGTGCTATCCCGCAATTCAAAATCGGGACATTCTTTTTTCGTCATTCTGCCCAAAAGCCTCCCTATAAATTGTGGTATCATGCGCGTTCGGACACAAGATTTGGAATGGCAAAATTTTCTTGCAAAAAAACGAAAAAAAGTGTTGACAAGAAGGGGGTATTGGTGGTATCATAGCAAAGCTGTCTCGCGAGAAGGGCGTGTAGCCGTCGCGCAGAGCAGCGCCATGGACCTTGAAAATTAAACAGTGTATGACAAGAACGAATACACACACA
>JAZSOW010000020.1:0-27796 GCA_045537135.1 Acutalibacteraceae bacterium | reverse complement strand
GGTGGCCGGGAGGGGCTGAAACTAAACGGAGGGAAGCGCATGCGCTTCCCTCCGTTTAGCCGCCTGCGGGCGGGTTTATCCGCGGGTTTACACCCGCTCGACGCGCAGGGGAACCCTGACGGTTCCCCCGCACACACCCCTTCCCTCCGTTTTCTGAATCGGCGAAAGGTTTTTTGACACTCTCACCAGCCCCTCCCGGGTAACCGGGAGGGGCTGGTTTCTTTAGGGTTTAGTTTTCTTCGGCTTCATTCTTCTTGTTGCCGCAGACAGCGAACGCTACCAAGGCGCCGCCGCTAACGAAGGCCAGGGCGATCCACAACCGTAGAGCGTTGAAGTCGTCGCCGGTCTTGGGAGACTCGGGTTCCGGCTTGGGCTCGGGTTTAGGCTCGGGCTTGGGCTCGGGCTCGGGCTTGGGCTCGGTGTAGGTGTTCTCGAAGAGAACATCCTCAGCCGCCGTACCGTCCTTCGCGTAGGCATACGCGATGGTGTAGGTGCCGTCCAGAGCGTCGGTGACGGTCACGGTAACGGTGTAGACGCTGTCGTCATAGGTCACGTTTTCGTCATCACCGGCCAGCTCCTTAACGGTGTACACGTAGGTGCCCTCTGCGGTGACCGGGATAGCGGCGAAGGTAAACTTGCCATTGGCATCGTTCTTGGCCGTATCCAGCTCCGTGCCTTGCTCATCGTACAGCGCGAAGGTGAACTCCTCAGCCACCAGATCGCGGCCGTCAAGGGTCTTGTTGCCGCTGATGAGGATAGAGCCGGGGGCAACCGTGTAGGTGTTAACGAACTTGACCACCTCGGAGGTAGAGGCGACGATATCGGTATTGTCTGCCTTAACGGTGGCCACCAGATCGCCGGCGTGGTTGTCGGTGACGGTGATCTCCACCTTATAGGCCGTCTTGTCGGAGGTAACGCCCTTCTCGTCCAGCTCATCCTCCACAATGACGTAGTGGTAGGTGCCCGCCGTGTGGAAGGAGAGGGTCATAAAGGTCACGGTGCCGGTGCCGTCGGGGTTGAGTGCCAGCACCACATCGTCCTGCTCTATGGTATCATCGTCAATGGCGTAGGTCGCATCGGTCTTGTGCAGATCGAACTTGAACTCGCCATCCACCAGTTCGCGACCGGTAAGCACCTTAGTAGCCTCCAGAGTCACGTGAGCCGGGTCAGCCTCGTAGGTGTTGTTGAAGACGATGGTGCCACCCTGGGTGATGTCATTGTAGCGGACGACCTCGGTGAGCACGCCGCCAACCTCTTCCTTGGTGACGGTACCCTTGTGAAGCTGCTCGTCGATGACAGACAGGGTGCCATCCGCCGCCTGCTTCACTTCCAGGCGTACATGGTAGGAGGAAGAATCGTAGGATACGCCCTTCTCAATACCCACAACCTCCGTAATCTTGAAGTGGTAGATACCGGCCTCGGGCAAGGTCACAGCGGGGAATGCAAACGCGCCGGAAACATCGTTCTTCACGCTGGAGCCTATCTGCTGACCGTTGATGGCGTTGATGAGCACGAACTCGAACTCATCAGCCTTTAACGGACGGCCATCCAGCTCCTTATCACCGCCAAACTTGGCTGTGATATCGTAGGTGATGGGCGTGGGGGCGAAGCCGTTGCGGAACACGATCGCCGTAGCCGGAATGGTGTTGCGTACTAAGGTGACCACCGCGCTGAGGGTACCTCTGGAGTTATCGGTAACCGTTACGGTGACCTCATACACGGAGGTGTCGAAGGTGTACCGGGTGTCGGCGGTTGCCTGCTCCACCAGCGTATAGGTGTACACACCGGCCTTGTCGTAGGTGATCTCGCCGAAAGCGAACTTGCCGTTCGCCATATTGGTGGTGGTGTCGCTGGCAGGCATGGGGTTAGCCGCATTGTCGGGGGTAAGCACGAAGGTGAACTCGCCCGCCTGCAGCTCCTTGCCAACAAGCAGCTTATCGCCCGAGAGGGTCACCACCGCGTCGGTGGCATCGTACTCGTTGGTGAAGGTCATCAGCTCGTTGGCCCCAAGCGCCGTACCGGGATCCGTGTCGGAGGTCTTGACCACGCGGCTGACAGCGGCGGACAGAGTGGCATCGCCGTTATCGGTAACCACCACGGTGACCTCATAGAACTTGCTGTCATAGGTGAAACCGCCGATGGGGTTGGCCGCCGACTCAGACACCTTGTACTTATAGGTGCCTACCGTATCAAACTCGATGGTGTCAAAGATCACGGCACCGTTAGAAGCGTTGCGCACGGTGGTGCTTGCCGGCATGGGAGCGCCATTGGTCAGCGCCTCGATGACAAAGGTGAACTCGTTTGCGTTGAGCACACGGTCACCGCTGATGCTCTTGTCGGCAGTCAGCGTCACATAGGCGGAAGCGGAGGGGGTGAAGACATTAGTGAAGGTGGGAATACCGCCCTCCAACGCACCACCGGATACCGGAACGATCACCGGGGTGGCGGTGATGGTGCCGTCGCCGTTATCCTTCACGGTGATCTCCACGCGATACACAGCAGTATCGTAAGTGATGTTGGGATTGCCGGTATTGAGCTCGATGAGATAATAGGTGTACTTCACGCCCTCCATCGTAGCCAAATTGGGCGCATAGGTCATGGTGAAGTGTGCACGGCCGGCCGCATCCGTCACGGTGGAACGGGTGATCTCCGTAGCAACGGTAAGATCCGCATTGTCCACCAGGGCAAACTGGAAGCCGTTGAGCCGGGTATCGCCGGTCATCTTCTTCTGCACGTCGATGGTGACCGAGGCGGAGCCGGTGGGCTGGTACACGTTATTGAAGTGTGCCGCTACGTTGTAGGTGCCGGTAACGGTGGTGTGTAGCTCGTTGTTTACCGCAGTGATCTCCAGATCACCGTCCATATCCCGGTCAGCAACTACTACGGCGAAGCGACGCTCAGCCGTGTCGTAGGTGATGCCGCCGCCGTTGCCCGCCTTCTCCACGATGCTGTAGCGGTAGGTGCCAGGCTCGGTATAGGTCTCGCCGGAGAGATCCAGGCTGACCTTCTTATCGGCATCATTGGCATCGATGGTGAAGGTTTCCAACAGGGCGTTGCCGCGGCGCAGCTCGAAGGTGTAGCTCTCGCCTGGCAGCCAAGTGGTGCGGTTGCCGGTGATGGCCTTTGTCACGTCCATCGTCACGGCGGTACCGTTGGTGCCGGTAGGCGCGTAGGTGTTGACGATAACGGCCCGGTCGTTGGCGGAGGCATCCACCACACCGGTCAAAACGCTGCGCTGCGCGTTAAAGGTAAAGCCGTTGGGTACATTGGTCTCCACCACAGTATAGGTGGTCTCCTCGGGGATACCACGCACCATAAAGGAGGTCTCGTCGGTGAGGGTTACAGTAAACTTACCGGTGGCGGGAACGTTGATATAGCCGGCAGCGTTGTTGGCCTCAAAGCGGCCGGAAACGGGATCCCCAGAGGGATCGGCCAGAGTAACCTCGGCGGTGAAGGTGACGTTGTTGTTCACGTTCACGGGGTTGCCGTTTTCATCCACTACCTGCTTGACGATGTTCAGGTTGCCCTCGCCCAAGGCAGTATTGACAAAGTCTACGTCGTCAATGAAGTAGGCGGCCACGGTGCCCTCGGCAGAGGTGCCGGTGGACACACCGTTCACGTGGACGGACATGACCTTGTAATCCTCGTTGTCGGAGATCTCCTCCACGGTATAGGTAGCACCGGCGGGAAGATTCGTCAGCCACAGCGTCTGGTTTCTGGTAAGCTGTGCGGTGTAGACGCCCGCTGCGTTGGTGTTGACCACCGTGGCCTCGCCCAAAGGAACCACATCCAAAGCAGTGACCCAGCTATTCATCGCGCCCACATAAGGCGTACCGTTGGCGTTGTGCACAGTGATGCGGAAGGTGAAGGCATCATCGGTACCGGAGGCGTAGTTCTCCACCGTCTTGGACAGCTTGATGCCCTGCGCGGGGGTGACCTGCAGCAGACCGTTGTTGCCCAGGTTCATATCCACGTAAACGAGGTTATTGTGCTCAGTCAGGTAGGGATGGAACACCATCGTGGCCGAGCCCGTGGGATTGCCGGTCTTCTGCGCGTTGTACATCTGCAGCTCCCGGGCGGGGGTGCCGGCAGGCACCACGTAGGCACCGGTCTTTTGACCGGTGATGGTCTCGAAGTCATCCTCCCAGACCGCTGTGCCGATGGAGGCGGAGGACATACGCTCATACAAGAAAACGGGCGTCGTGGAGGTCTCCTTGAAAATATAGCGGCGGTGATAGTACTCACCGTTGGGATTCAAGGTTTCTCCGGCACCTACCAGCACATAGTCCTCGCCAACCTTCTTATGCACGGCGGAATCAAAGGTGTAGTAGAACCGCTCGTTCTCCAGAGAGGGGGTAAACTCGGAGGTGGTGGTAACATGATCGTCATGATTCGGTGCAGACACGTCGAAGTGGTTGGTCCAGAACTGTCTGGTAACGCCGTCGGCGGCAATGTGCTCCGTCTCAGTAACGCGGGTGATATTCAGCTCGTTAAGGTCGCTGCGCAGGCCGCTCTCAAAGACCAGGCGGATGGGAGATACGCTGTCCGCGTTCTCCACAGCGATGCTCACGTCGGTAGCCTCATCCACGTTGTCGCCCTTTAAGCTAACAGCGTAGGTGATCATCGGCACCAGAGCCGCCGGGATGCGCCACAGCACCGTCTGCTCGCCGGTGGACATATCGGTGCGCACCTGCACGGACATATACATCATATCGGAGTTCTTAATGCTGCCGTGGGTCTCGCCCAGGAAGCCGTAGGACTTCATTTTGAACACAGCGTTGGCGGGAGGTGCGGCGGTGGAATTCTCATCCCAAAAGCCCGCGTAGCTGCCATCCGCCTTAGCATACCAGCCGATGTAGTTGGACCAATCGGTGGCGGAATTGTACTTAAGCTGACCGGCTGCGAAGGCGTAGCCCACCAACTGCTGTGCATCCAAAGTCTCTGCAATACCCAAGCGGGTCTTGACGGCGCGGATAAACTCATCGCCCAAGGCCGTGGGATTTTCCACCGTGCCCAGGCCATCCTCGCCGGTAGCGCTCAGCTTGGAGGCCATCATATGGCCGTCGTACAGGGTGTCGCCCAACAGGATGCCCTTGATATCCTTTACTTCCATATAGGCGCCCAGAGTATCCACAAACTCCACATAGCCGGAGAAGTCGGGGTTGCCGCCCTCCAGGTGGGTGGGATAGTAGCGGGACTGAAGGATGATCTCCTCCACGATGGCTCGGAACGCATCCTGTAGGCCGGTGCCGGAAGCAGAGAAATACTGATCCACATAGGACTTACCGGTAGCATAGGAGTTCTTGCTTATAGCTACGGTGCCCTGATTCCCGCTACGGTCCTTAACGGTGACGGACATGGTGCCCGCCTGCAGGTTATTATACGTACGCCAAAGGCTATCGGTGTAGTTGGAGCTATCCGGATCCATCACGGCCTCAGCCACGTCGTTGCCGTCAATATTAAAGCCCAGCGTATAGAACAGACCCCGCACGTCGGGATCGACCTCCTGATAGTGACTCTCGATCATATTCATCACGTAGGAGGCAGTGAGCTGGGTCAGGAAGGCGTTGCCGGGACGCAGACCGGTCTCGTTACCGTTGCCCACATCGGAGGCAACCACCGTTTCCCGCCAAAAGCCCGAGCCGGTGGTATACTGAGAGTTCTCCACGTTGTCGTAGTAGGAGGTGCCGGTGGAAGCAGCACCATCGGACATTAGTACCAGGATGGGCATACGGTTGTCACCGGCCTGCCAGTTGTTCTCGCCGATGACGGTGTCCATCTCCTCAAACATCTTCTTGGCTTCCCACAGACCGGCCTGGATGTAGGTGCCGCCACCGAAGGACTTGGTGTTATTAAGATCCGCGTTGGCCACGGTACCCCGCACGTCGTCGTTCACAGAGACTTGGTTAGAGCCACTCAGGTTGAGGAATCTGCCATGGCTGCCGGTGGTGTACCGGTCAATGGGCAGGATACGGGTCACGCTTTGTGCGTAGGTGGAGGAGCCGGTGGAGCCAGAGGCAGAATACAGCACCACGCCCACGCGGTTGTTCTCGTTGACGGCCAGCAGTTCTTTGATGGCGTTGTTGGCTGCGGTAATCAGGTCGCTCTCGGAGTTGGAGGTGTCCATAGAGCCGGACAGATCCAGCACCAGCACCGTGTCGGTGGGGATAGTGGAGTAGCCGACTACCTCCTTGTTGGCCGCCAGAGCGGACAGAGCGGTGAGGAAGTTCTTCCCCGCGTCCTTCATAGATACCTTGCCACCAAAGGCGGTAGCATCGATAAAGACGGACTTATCCGTCCAAACGCCGCCGGCATTGGAGGTGTCCAGGTTCTCCAGATCGAAGTAGTGCTTCCAGTTGTCCATCGTGTTGGCATCCACAACACGGTTGTAATACGGTGCATCCGTAGCCGCCGCCATAGCGGTAATGGGCACCAGGTTGAGCAGTATCAGCAGGGAAAGCGCGATGCTGAGTAGCCTTTTGATGAATTGGGTCTTCTTTTTCATATCTATTACCTCCCGATACGTGTTGGATAAACGGCTTGGCCGTTATAGCTTTCGTTTACTTCAGCCTGTCTTCAAAAGCTTGCTCATTGACCTCTTCCACGTAATCCTTAAAGTCCTTTAGAACCCGCTTGCCGACGGTACGATAGTCCAGCGCCAGCACCTTGTCGGTCTTCAACCGCCGCGTTTCCTCGGGAACATGGTAGATGCTCATAATACAGTTTAACGCTCCGGTGACCCGGATGTCCAGCGAAACGGCATCATCGTTGGTCATCAACGTGGCATACTCCACACCGGAAACAAGGATCTCCGCTTCTGCATATTGCGCGTCCTTCCACTCGGGGCAGAACTCGCCAAACACCATTTTTGATCGCTCTTTGTCGTTCTTGCGAATGATCTCCAGTGCAAGCGGGCTGGAATACGCCGACAGAAAAAAATCCTTAGCGACCTCATCCTCCTCGCAGGCGGCCGTCATGGTGGCCAGTTCCAAACACACTGCCATAAGTGACGTATTGCCCTCCTCCACCAGCTCCTGCATCAGCCTCCATTGAAAGTCACAGAGCATTTGAGTGAGCACCGCCAGCAAGTGCTCCTTACTGGGAAAGTAGAACATCAGATGTCCGGTGCTGATATCCAGCTCGTCCGCGATAGCCTTGATAGTGGTTTTGGAATAGCCTTTCTCCAGGAACATCCTGGAGGCTACTTGAACAATCTCCAGCTTTGTTGTGTTGCTCTTTCTTTTATGAGCCACGGTGTAACCCCCTTCTAAGAGCCGCATCGCACGAAGTAGAATGCGTTCTGTCTTAGTACACATTCTATTTTAGAGTATGTTTCATGGAAAGTCAAGGGGTTTTTAGAAGTTTTTACCTGATTATTTGCACGCAGCAACATCTGTGTCATTAGTATTACCCATTTTTGCCAGCCTATGAAAAAACATGGTAAAAATCGTCTATGCAAAACGAAAAACCCGCCGAAAAGCTTGACTTCTTTTCGGCGGGCGTTTTGACGTTTGTATGCAGTTTATTCGGCTCTCCGGTTTCTGCCGGAGGCTCGTTGTTATCAGTACATCGGATTCACCATTTCTTACGTGACAGTTGTCGTTGTTCGAGCCGGTTTATCTGTGCATCGGTAACACCAAATCTTTCTTTTGGATTTTGTTTGGGTTGTCAGCTAACTAAATCTTTGGACTCATTCCCTTCTGCATCGATTTTCTGTTGAAAAACGGGCGGCTCTTCACTGAACGCCATTGGAATCAGTCCCCTTTCTTTCCCATCTGCTTCATGGTTTCTTGTGCTTTTGTCTTTCTTCGCCTTTAGTATACCCGATACACACGGTTTTGTCTATTCGCAGAATATCCAATTATTAGAGAAAAACTTTTGTTATCCCGCCTATTGACAAACACCCCCCTCTTTATGCTATAATGGAGCTGTTGGGTGTTCAAAAGCGGCGGCTTTTGACACCTTTTGTTGTTTTCGGGAGGGATCGGCATGAAACGAGCGTGGTGGTGGCGATGGTTATGGTGCCTGCTACCGGGAGTGATCGGTGCGGCGTTGTATCTGCTGCTGCCCCTGTTCCCCGGCTTCACGGAAAGCGTAATGATGCGCGGGGTGTTCCGGGTGGTGGCCTTTCCCCTGGAATGGCTCGTGTGCCTCGTACCCTTCTCGCTAACGGAGCTGTACGTTTTGCTGGCGGTGCCGGCGGTGCTCGCCCTACTGGTGATGTGGGTAATACGGATCGTCCGCCGTCCCCACAAGGGGCGCATAGTGGAACGCGGCTGCCGCTTTATCGCCTGGTGCGCCTCCATAGGGTTGCTGGTGTTTATGTTCGCCTGCGGGTGCGGCTTCTCCCGGCAACCACTGGGGACGCTGATGGAGCTACCGAAGCGTGCATACACCGGTGAGGAGCTGATGACGGTCACCGCCGACCTAGCCAAGAAAGCCTCCGCCGCCCGGGCGGCTTTGCCGGAGGATGCCGGGGGCGGTGCCGCACTGACAGTGCCTTTGGAGCAACTGCTACTGTTGGGGGATGACGCCTACGGCAACCTGCGGGAGGACTTCCCCTTTCTTCTCAGCGGCACCTGGCGGGTGAAGGGTGTCGCTCTCTCCCACGAGTGGTCCTATACCGGCTACACCGGCTTATATTGCCCCTGGCTGGGAGAAGCCAGTGTGAACATCGATATCCCCGCCTGCGACCTGGGGCACACCATCACCCACGAGTTGGGACACACCATGGGCTTTGCCAAGGAAAAGGAGTGCAACTTCTTAGGATATCTGGCCTGTGTCACCAGCGGCCAGCCGGATTACGTCTATTCCGGCTACCTGATGGCCTACGTCTATTGCTCCAACGCCCTGTACCGCTACGACAAGGAGCTGTGGAAAGAAGCCGCCAGCCACTGCTCCGAGGCCATGCGACGGGATCTTTCCCTGCGCAACGCTTACTGGAAACAGTTTGAGGGGGAGGTGCAGGAGGCCGCCCAAAAGGTGAACGACACCTTCATCAAGGTCAACGGTGTGGAAAGCGGCACCCTGAGCTACAGTGAGATGGTGGAGCTTGTGTTACGGTACTATGATAAGCAAGGCTGGATATAAGAAAAGCCGCCCTTAGGGCGGGTGAGGGTAGGGATTGAGCGAAAAAGGCTTCCCCCAGGAAAGCTGTCGCTAGACTTTGCCACAGGCGAAGTCTGGCGACTGATGAGGGGTAGCCACTGTGGATTACAGCGAGCTAAACACCGGCGGATTGCGCCGGTGGGGCACATCGCAACGTGCACTACGAAAAGCGCCTAACCACAGCGATGTGCAGGTGGCGTTATACCTCCGTTTCCCCTCATCCGTCACGGCTACGCCGTGCCACCTTCCCCCTGGGGGGGAAGGCTTTCGCCTCCCATCAATCTGCACAAACAACAAGGCACTATGTATCCTTCAAGATACATAGTGCCTATTTTCGTCCCTAATTCCACCCATCCTAAGGGTGGCTTTTCATTATACTCAATCCGCGGAATGGAGCAAAGTCCCGGTGGCGGCGCACAGGGTCTCCGCCAATGCCGCCGCGGCGGCGGGATCTGCCCCAATAGCGGTGACATATCCCTTCACCTTAGGCTCGGTGCCGGAGGGGCGCACGATAACACCGGCACCCCCCTCCAACGTAAAGGAAAGCACGTTGGACTTGGGCAGGGTCAGAGGGGTCTCCTCCCCGGTGACCACGTCCCGGCGGCACTGCCGGTAGTAGTCTGCCACCGCCAGCACGCGACGCCCGCCGATAGCGGCGGGAGGCATCTCGCGCAGGCCGTCCATCAGGCGACCCATGGTGAGCATCCCCTGCTCTCCCTCAAAGGCTACGTTGACGAGGGCGTTACGGTAGTAGCCGTGCTCCTCATACAGTTCCCGCATACGCTCCAGCAGGGTCTTGCCCCGGGTGCGGTAGTAGGCCGCCATCTCGGTGATGAGCATGGACGCCACCACCGCGTCCTTGTCCCGCACATATGTGCCCACCAGATAGCCGTAGCTTTCCTCAAAGCCCAGCACATAGCGGGCTTCCTCCCCCGCCTGCTCCAGCAGACCGATCTGCTCGCCGATATATTTAAAGCCGGTGAGTAGATCCCGCAGTTCACAGCCGTATTTATCCGCGATGGCCTTGACTAGAGCGGTGGTCACGATGGTCTTGATGACCACCGGATCCTTAGGCAGGGTGCCCGCCGCTTGGCGGCAGGCAAGAATGTAATCCAGCATGAGGCACCCCACCTCGTTGCCGGTCATCAGCATATAGTCTGCTCCATCGCGCACAGCGATGCCCACCCGGTCACAGTCCGGGTCGGTAGCCAACAACAGATCCGGCTTTTCGGTCTCTGCCAGCTTCAGTGCACACGCGAAGGCCTGACGGATCTCCGGATTGGGATAGGGAGCGGTGGGAAAATTGCCGTCCGGCAGCTCCTGCTCCGGCACCACTGTCACGTCGGCGGCACCGACACGGCGTAGGATCTCCCGCACCGGCCGATTACCGGTACCGTTAAGGGGGGTATAGATAACCTTGAGACCAGCCTGGCGGCAAATGCCCGGGTTGACCTGCTGGCTTTCCACCTGCTTCAAGTAGCTCTCCAGCAGCTCCTCCCCGATGAGGGTGATATGCCCAGCGGCAACGGCCGCCTCGTACGCCATGGTATGGACATCCTCAAAGATATCCAGCCGGCGGATACACGCGGTCACTTCGCCGGCATCCGTATCCGTCATCTGACAGCCGTCCGCGCCGTAGCATTTATAGCCGTTGTACTTGGCCGGGTTGTGGCTGGCAGTGACCATAATGCCCGCCTGGCAACCGTAATACCGTACCGCGTAGGACAGCACCGGAGTGGGCTGAAGCTGGGGGAACAGGTACACCTGCACCCCATTGGCCGCCAGCACGCAGGCCGCCTGACGAGCGAACAGATCCGACTTAATGCGGGAGTCAAAGGAGATTGCCACCGCACAAGACGCATACCGCGCCTTCAGGTAATCCGCCAAGCCCTGAGTGGCCTTGCGCACGGTGTAAATATTCATCCGGTTTTCCCCTGCGCCGATCACACCCCGCAAGCCGCCGGTGCCAAACTCCAGCTCCCGGTAAAACCGGTCACGGATCTCCTCCGGCTTGTCGGCTACCGCCGCCAGCTCTTGTAGAAGATCGGGGTCCTCTGTTGCCTTACGGCACCATAATGCGTATGTCTGCTCGATCATATCTGCACCCTCCCTTGGTAAATAACACCTATATTCTATCACATTTTATCCCATAGCTCAATAAAAAAGTATAGGAAATTTAGCGCGTTTATATGGAGAAATAGTTGAAAAGGCCCTGCGGTATTACCCGCAGGGCAGATTTTGGCATTATTCGGAAACCGCATTGGCGGTAACCGCCTCGGCATTGACCTCCTCCGGAGTGCGGAAGGTGGGGACCAGCTCCTGCATGACGGCGATGATCCGATCCTTATCCTCCGTTTCCAGCACCTGCCGCAGGCTCTCCAAATTAGCAAGTAGGCTATCGTAGGACAGGCTTTCCCGCTGTTCCACAAAAATCTTGTTATACTTGGTGGCTCCCAGACGGTCATTATCCATTAGAAGCTCCTCGTACAGCTTTTCGCCCGGGCGCAGACCAGTTTCGATGATGTCGATATCCTTGTAGGGGATGTAGCCCGCCAGACGTACCAGGTTTTCCGCCAGAGTGAGGATCTTGACCGGCTCACCCATGTCCAGCACAAAGATCTGGGAGCTGTCAGCCATAGCACCGGCCTGCATCACCAGCTGTGCCGCTTCGGGGATCGTCATGAAATAGCGGATGATCCGATGGTCCGTAACGGTAAGGGGGCCACCCTGCTCCAGCTGGCGCTTGAACAGCGGCACCACCGAGCCGTTGGAGCCCAGCACGTTGCCGAAACGCACTGCCACGTAGCAGGTATTGCCCACACCCTCCATGCTCTGCACGATCATCTCACACATCCGCTTGCTGGCGCCCATCACATTGGTGGGGTTGACCGCCTTATCGGTAGAGATGAGGATGAACTTATCCGCGCTGAAATCAGCGGCGGCCTGCGCCACGTTGTAGGTGCCGAACACGTTATTCTTGATCGCTTCCTCCGGGCAGTTCTCCATGAGCGGCACGTGCTTGTGCGCTGCGGCGTGGAATACGATATGCGGCCGGTAGCGGCGGAACAGACAATCCACCTTGGCACGGTCACGCACCGAGGCGATCTCCACACACAGATCCAGCCGGTCACCATACTGATACCGCAGCTCCTGCTGGATGTCGTAGGCGTTATTCTCATAAATGTCCACGATGATCAGCCGGCGCGGGGCGTGGCAGGCGATCTGCCGGCACAGCTCCGAGCCGATGGAGCCACCGCCACCGGTGACCATGACCACCTTATCCTCCAGGAAGTCATAGACCTCCTGGTTGTCGAAGGTGATCGCCTCTCGTCCGAGAAGATCCTCCACCTTGACATCACGAACGTGGCTCCAAAGACCATCGGCATCCTTGTTCATCCACTCGGTGACCCGGGGCAGGATCTGCACCCGGCAGCCGGTCTGGCTACAAAGCTGTAGCACCCGCCGCTGATCCTCATCGGAGATGGAGGGAATAGCCACAATAATGTCCTTGATCGGCGTGTTTGCCAGCTTCTGCGGCATCTCGTCGATGGTGCCGAGGACTGCCACATCCCGCACCATCTTGCCCTGCTTGGCCGGGTCGTCGTCAAAGTAGCCCTGCACATGGTAGCCGACCTTACTGTTGCGCTTGATCTCCTCCACCAGATCCACGCCGGCATCACCGGCGCCCACAACGACCACCGGGCGAGCGTCCGGGCGATGATGATATTCCTGTAGCTTACGCAGCTGGCGCAGATACCGCCAGGAAAAGCGGAATAGCCACATACCCACCAGCGACAGCACCACAATAATCAGCGTAAACCGGCTGACATATTTATATTCGCCGGGGATGAGAAGGGCATCCACCACATGGTACAGCACCCAGCTGGTGGCCATGGCCAGGAACAGCATTAAGTACTCCTTGCTATCCGCATACCGCCATAAGCTGGCATAGCAACGGAACAGCAGGAGAGCTATACTCTGACAGCCCAGCACAAGCAGCCAGTGGATCCACCACACGTCTGCATTAAGCCCAAACGGCTCATGGAAAGCCAACCAGCTAACCGCGTATATCAACGACGTTACCACAATGTCGGCGCCAAAAAGGAACAGGTGGCGCATACGATATAGCGTTGTGATCCAACCCTTCCTCAAAAAGACCCCTCCAATTATTATTCTATCAACTGCGCAGAAAAGGAATCCGCCGCAGCTAACCATTGCCGCCCTATACGCGAGCGACTTAAACGACGGCACACCGCCGCACGATTCTGTGTGCGATCAGTGCCGTTGTGCATGTCCGAGCCAAGGACTATCCGCTCCGTCTGCGGCAACCACCGCCGAAGAAGACGGAAGCTACGACGTCCGAGAATGTTCTCTCCATTGAGTTGCACGATGAGACCGGGGGTATCCACCAGGTAGCTCACCTTATCAGAGGAGTACCAGGTCATATACCGATCCACGTGGGCGAGCATGACCCGCAGGCCCTGCTCAAAAGCTATGTTCTCGATCTCCTCATACAGCCAAACCGGCGGTGATACAAAGGGAAGCTCCAGCAGAACAACGTCGCTGTTCTGCAAACACAAAGGTCGCAGATCCAGTTGGGAGACTCCCTCGCGCACCAGCACCTCAGCGCCGGTCAACAGCCGTATGTTCCCTGCCAAAACGGCATCCGCATCTATGGCCTGCTGCAGCTGCTGTGTGGCAGCCTCGCGGCGTTCCAAAAACGCGGAGACCTTCTCCTCACCGGGATAGAAATGGGGCGTCGCCACCACCGTTGTCACCCCCTGCTGCAGGCTATCACGCAACAGGGCGATGGACTCAGCTACATCGGCGGCACCGTCATCCATTCCCGGCAGACAATGCGTATGAAAATCAATCATTGTCTTTTTCGTTGTTTATCTGATAATGATAGTTTGCATAGCGGTAATAGTGGTTGAGGTAGGGACGGCTGTAACCGATCCGCTCCTCCTTCACATCGGTGAGCACCACGCCCAAGAGCTTGCTATTGACGCGGTTGATCGCCTCCATGCTATCCTCGATCTCGTCATAGGTAGTCTGCCGCTGACGAGCCACCAGCACGATGCCGGCAGACAGGGATGCCAGCACCAATGCGTCCGCTACCACGCCGACGGGCGGCGTGTCAATAAACACGTAATCGTACTCCTTAGCCACGACCTGGATCAACGCTTTCATGCGATCAGACCCCAGCAGCTCCGACGGGTTGGGCGGAATAGAGCCTGCCAACAGCACGTCCAGATTGGGAGCGACCTGCTGATGAATAGCGGTCTGCAGATCCGTCAAGCCACCCAGAACCTTGGACAGACCCTCCGTCTTGCGCAGACGGAAATGCCGATGCTGTACCGGCTTGCGCAGGTCAGCGTCGATGAGCAACACCCTTGCCCCGCTCTGTGCCATGATAAGAGATAGGTTGGAGCACAGGGTGGATTTACCGGCGCTGGGCTCCGCACTGGAGAACACCACCACGCGGCTTTCCGCATTAGCCAGCGTATATAACAGGTTGGTGCGGATCAAGCGATGTGCCTCGGTGATACGGAAGTTGAGACTCTGCGCATTCTGATCGGATTTTTCAATGATTCTACCCTTAATCTTTGGCACGGTTTCGTCCCCCCTTGCTCTTCTGCTGGAAGCTAGGCACGGTGCCCAGCACAACCACATCCATCCGCTTTTTCAGATTCTTTTCGTCCGTGACGGTGTTATCCATCAGATGCAGCACGATGACCACCACACAGCTGAGGATGAAGCCGATCAGCGCACCCAACACCGTGTTGCGCATCACAGCGGGACCCACTTTTTCGCCTGTCTTAGCGGGAGCCATCACCGTGATAGAGCCGATCTTCATAACGCCCTGCAAAAGAGTCGGTGCCTCATCCGCAATGGCGTGGCAGATGGCACGAGATAGCTTAGGGTCGGTGGTAGTCACCGACACATTGAGCATGGCCGTTTCCCCCTCTGCCGAAAGGCTCATGGCACTGCTGATCTCGCGGTTTGTCAGCTTGTAGCCGCGATCCTTCAGATTGTCGGCCACCTCGTTCATGATCAGATCGTTCCGCAACACCACGATGTACTCCTGCACCATGTCCTTAGATGCCGAGATACTGCTGGCAGAGGTGCCTACCACATCTTCAGCCGTAGTGTAGTTGCTCACATACATCTGGAACTTAGAACGATAGGTGTCCGGCATCATGAATTGTGAATAAGAGCCGAAAAGAACAGCACCCACCAGAGCTACGCCTAAAATCCATTTGACCTTCTTGAGCAGTACGAAAAATAAGGCTTGAATATCCAGTTCTTGCATAAGTAACCTCTTTCCGCTTTCGCCGTTTTGTAATCAGCGGGCGTCGTTTCGCCCACACTTTGTCGCGTTACACACAAAAACAGGCCGACATGCAGACAAACGTACAACAGGGTCAGCCTAGTCGGTATAATTGTACACCATTTTGGAGGCGGTGTCAACCTCCGACAACAGGGAAACCGTTGGAAAGTCGCAAGAATTTTCTGTGGAGCAAAGAAAAAGGGCAGAAAAGGATGGTTTTTCTTCTTTATACCGGGTAAAATAGGACCGCTCTTGCAAATTATTTAAAAATTTGGTATGATAATTGGTGTACAAATTCATGGGACAGGAGGTCACCGATATGACGCAACCCTCAAGGGCCAAGCGGCTGCTTCATACACTAATGGCGCTGGACATGCCCGCTACGCGCATCACCGCTGAAGCGTTTCCGGTGATATGCCGACAGCTCCCCCCCGCCTTCCATATGACGCGTATCGTAGTGGTATCGGACGTGCATATGCCGGATGCGCTGGTGTCGCCCCAGCGTCTGGCACATGGCGTAGCCCTGCAAAAGCCGGATGCCATTTTCCTGACTGGCGATCTGACCAACAGCTACACCACTTTTGATGAGCGGGGGCTGCGCCAGCTCGCCCGCAGGCTGGCGTCCATCGCCCCCTGCTTTGCCATCCCCGGCAACCATGAGCTACGGCTGGAGCGGGAGGCACGTTACGGTGATATTCTGACCTCCTGCGGTATACACTACATGTGCGACAGCTACGCCGACTGGATAAAGGATGGGCAGACCCTGCGGCTCTTTGGCATGGGACGGCGCCGTCCCGCTCCCCTCAAGGTGCCGGGACAGCCATCCATCGCTCTAGCGCACAAGCCCAATTACTTCGACTATTACCGACGAGCCCGGTGGGAGCTAGTGGTCTGCGGTCACGCCCACGGTGGGCAGGTGCGGGTAAAGGGGCGTTCCCTCTATGCTCCGGGGCAAGGCTTCTTCCCCCACTACACCGCCGGTCGGTACACCGCCGACGGCACCACCATGATCGTCAGCCGTGGGCTTGGCAACAGCTCCATCCCCTGGCGGATGGGCAACGGCGCCCATCTGCCGGTGATCCTACTGATAGCCGATAACAAATGAGGTGTTTTATCCATGCGTTCCAGCGGTATACTCATGCCGATCTTCTCTCTGCCCTCCCCCTATGGGGTGGGTACCTTGGGCAAGGAAGCCTACGCTTTTGTGGATTTTTTACAGAAGGCCGGCCAACGCTACTGGCAGATCTTGCCCCTTAACCCCACCAACTACGGCGATTCCCCCTACCAATCCTTCTCAGCGGCGGCGGGGAACCCTTACTTCATCGACCTGGAAAAGCTGGTGCAGGAGGGGCTACTGACCAAGGCCGACCTTGCAGGGGTGGATTTCGGTGATGACCCGGGGCTGGTAGACTACGGCAAGCTGTATGAAAACCGCCTGCCGGTGCTGCGAAAAGCCTACGCCCGCTTTACCGGCGGGGCAGCCTTTGACCGCTTTTGCAAGGAAGAAGCGGGCTGGCTGACGGATTACGCCCTCTTTATGGCTATCAAGGATGCCCATAACGGCGTAAGCTGGCGAGAATGGGCGGAGCCCCTGCGCCGTCGGGAGTCCGAAGCACTGCGCAAAGCGCAGGAGCAGTACGCCACAGATAGTCGCTTCTACCAATTCCTGCAATATCTGTTCTACACCCAATGGCACGCCCTGAAAGCCTACGCCAACGACAAGGGGATCGAGATCATTGGCGATATGCCCATCTATGTGGCAGACGACAGTGCCGACGTGTGGGCCCACACCGATCAGTTTGACCTGGACGCCGATCTCATCCCCCGGGTAGTGGCAGGCTGTCCACCGGATGCCTTCTCCGCCGACGGCCAGCTATGGGGTATGCCGGTATACGACTGGAAGGCGATGGCCGCAGGGGATACCCCTTACGCCTGGTGGCGGCAACGGCTCCGCCAAGCGTTGACGGTGTACGACATGGTACGCATTGACCATTTCCGCGGGTTTGAGTCCTTCTACTGCATCCCCTACGGTGCCAAGGATGCCAAAAAAGGTACGTGGCGCAAGGGGCCGGGCATGAAGCTGTTCCGGGTACTGCAGGAGGATCTTGGCGAGCACATGCCCATCATCGCGGAGGACCTGGGCTTTCTCACCCCGGCGGTGCGTAAGCTCCTGCAACAATCCGGCTTCCCCGGGATGAAGGTGTTACAGTTCGCCTTTGACTCAAGGGAGGAGAGCGATTATCTCCCACACAATTATGGCAAAAACTGCGTAGTGTACACCGGCACCCACGACAACGACACCGTCATGGGCTGGGTAGCCACCGCCGACCCGGCAGACGTGCGGCTGGCACGGCAGTACCTCCATGTGGACGAGAACGAGGGCTTTAACTGGGCTATGATCCGCGCCGCCATGGCATCGGTAGCGGATATCGCCATCTTTATGATGCAGGACTTCATGGGGCTTGGCTCCACCGGGCGCATCAACACCCCCTCCACCGTGGGTGGGAACAACTGGCGCTGGCGCATCGCCGACGGCTGTATCAACGACTGGCTGGCGGGCATCATCCGGGAGAATACCGTGCTTTACGGGCGCGCCCCCCGGGGAAAAGCCGACACCGCAAAGAACGCATAAAGAACGGCCGCTGTACCAAAGGGTACAGCGGCCTTGTTGTTTTTATCAATCCAGGAAATCCTTCAGCTTCTTACTGCGGCTGGGGTGGCGGAGCTTACGCAGAGCCTTCGCCTCGATCTGGCGGATGCGCTCACGAGTCACATCAAACTCCTTGCCCACCTCTTCCAGGGTGCGGGGACGACCATCCTCCAAGCCGAAGCGCAGACGAAGCACCTTGGCCTCCCGGTCAGTCAGGGAGCCTAAGACCTCCTCCAGCTGCTCCTTGAGCAGGGTGTGGGAGGCGGCATCCGCCGGGGCGGGGGCATCGTCATCGGGAATAAAGTCGCCCAGGTGGCTGTCCTCCTCCTCGCCAATGGGGGTCTCCAAGGATACCGGCTCCTGCGCTACGCGCATGATCTCCCGCACCTTATCCACCGGCATAGCCAGCTCCTCGGAAATCTCCTCCGCGGTGGGCTCGTGGCCGTTCTTGTGTAAGAGCTGGCTGGACACCTTCTTGACCTTGTTAATGGTCTCCACCATGTGCACCGGGATGCGGATGGTGCGCGCCTGGTCGGCAATGGCGCGGGTGATGGCCTGGCGGATCCACCAGGTGGCGTAGGTGGAGAACTTAAAGCCCTTGGTGTAATCGAACTTCTCCACCGCCTTGATAAGACCCAGGTTACCCTCCTGGATCAGGTCGAGGAACTGCATGCCGCGGCCTACGTACCGCTTGGCGATGCTGACCACCAGGCGGAGATTCGCCTCCGACAGGCGCTGCTTGGCGCGGATGTCTCCATCAATAATGCGCATAGCCAGTGCGGTCTCCTCCTCGGGAGTCAACAGAGGTACTCGACCGATCTCCTTAAGGTACACCTTCACCGGGTCATCAATAGCCACGGCATCGCCGGCGACAGGCTCATCGGTGGATTCCGGCTCCACCGTATCCAGGGAAAAGTCCACATCATCCAGTGCGGAGGCATCAAAATCATCCACCACCTGCACATTGTGGCTCTCCAGGGTCTCGTACAGCTTGTCCATCTGCTCCGGGTCGAAATCAAACGCCTCCATGGCGTCCATGATCTCCTGAGCGGTCAGCTTGCCCTTCGCGCGGCCCATCTCCACCAGCTCGGCCAACTGGGTGTGCTTGTCCTTTTTAACCGGGGCGTGTTCGTCCAGAAACTCCTCCGCCGCATCCGGCTGGGTGGTCTGCAGATCGTCCACGATATGTTCATCCTTCTTGCTCATGTGATCCAGTCCTCTCCTTTTTATTTCTTCTTGCGATTGCGCAAGGTTTCCATCATCTTGAGTATGTCATCATCGGTGGCACCGGCGGGATCCGTCAACCCTCGCAATGCGTATTCGTCCCGGATGATGGTGGCGTAGTTCACCGCATCCTCCGGGTTGAGCACCCGCTCCTTCGCATCCCGCACCATGCGGGTGATATAGGCCATGCCCGCCTCGTCATAGTCTGCTGACAGGAAGGCAAGCTCGATCATCAGCCCCTGCCGATGGCGCTCCAGCAACCGGGTGTACAGCTCCCGATTAAAGGGGGTAACCAACTGCTCCGGTGCGAGCACCGGGGTAATGTGCTTAAAGTAATCCGGGTGCAGGATCAAGGTGCCGATAAGGCTTTCCTCCGCGCTGGCGGCGCGAGGATGGGCGTCTGCCTCCGGGTTGACCCGACGCATTTCCCGGCTCTCCTGCCGCACCAGATTGGGGAGCTGTTGGCGGGTCTCTACCCGCTGGCGGCTGCGGCGGTTATCCGCTACCTCCTGCAGAATCGCATCCTTGGAGATGGACAACAGCTCGCTGAGCTTTCCGGCATACACATCCCGCTCCACCGGGCTGTCCAGCTCTGCCAGCACCTTAGCCGCTTCCTTAAAGTAGGCGATCTTGCCATTAGAGCTACGCACATCGTGTTTTTTCCCGATCTCCAACAGGCGGTACTCCACCGCGTTGGCAGAACCCTCCAGCAGGCGTCGGAAGGCCTCCGGGCCATTTTTCTTGATAAACTCGTCCGGGTCCTTGCCGTCCGGGATGGATACCACTCGTACGTCGATGCCGATTTTTCGCAGGTTGGTGATAGCCCGGCGGGTGGCCTCCTGTCCCGCCACATCCGCGTCAAAAATCAGGTTGACCCTATCCGCATAGCGGGCGATAAGCTGTACCTGCTCATCCGGGAAGGCGGTACCCAACGCCGCCACCGTGTTTTCAAACCCGGCCTGGTGCATGGCGATGGCATCCATATAGCCCTCGCAGATGTTCAGCTCCTTGCCGGCGTTTTTGGCATAGTTGAGAGCAAAAAGATTGCGCCGTTTATTGTACGCCAGGGTGTCCTGGGTGTTGATGTACTTGGGCTTGGTGTCATCCAGCACACGGCCGCCGAAGCCTACCACGTTGCCGCGCACATCAATGATGGGGATGATGACCCGGTTGCGGAACACGTCGTAATGGCCGCCGTTACGGCCCCTGGCTACCAGCCACGCCGCCACCAGCTCCTCCGGGTAAAAGCCTTTTCCCCGCAGGCCCCCCAGCAGGTAATCCCACCCAGGAGGCGCGAAGCCCAGCCCGAAGCGGCGGATGGTGCTGTCGGTATAGCCGCGGCTATGGAAATAATCCAGCGCCACCTTCCCCTCGGGGGAATACAGCGCCTTATGGTACAGCCGGGCGGCCTCCCGGTTGGCCTCCAGCACCCGCATACGCAGGCGGGTGGTCTGATCGTTTTCCCGGTTGTTCTCCGGCATCTTCATCCCGGCGCGATCCGCCAAAAAGCGAATGGCGTCCATGTATTCCAGGCTTTCCATCTGCTTGATGAAGGTGACCACGTCGCCGCCCACATGACAGCCGAAGCAGTAGAAGGAGGCGGTCTCCGGGTACACGGTGAAGGAGGCGGTCTTTTCCCCATGGAAGGGGCACAGACCCACCAGGTTACGTCCCCGCCGCTTGAGCGGCACATAGCCGGAGATGACACTTTCCACGTCGTTGCGAGCGATCAGCTCCTGTATAAAACTGTCCGGTAAGGCCATGCCTCCCCCTCCTTTCCGTCAAATAAGGTTGTCTTACAGAATGACCGACCAGCCCCGGGGAATAAACAGGGTGTGGTAGGTCTCCAGGGCAAAATTATCCGTCATGCCCGCCACGTAATCGCACACCGCCCGGTGGACACCGTCCCGCTCCCGGATGAGAGCGTATTCCTCCGGCAGGGCATCCGGGTGGGATACGTAGTGGTCGAACAGCGCGGAAACAATGCCGTCCACCTTACTCTCCTCCACCTTGGCGGCGGAGTTGAGGTACAGGTAGTCGTACATAAAGGTGTGCAGCTCCTCAAAATACGGCTCCACCGCCGGATCCATGGCGATGATGTCGCCGCTGGCTTGCACCATGGCGGATACCAGTGTATCGATGCGGGTGGCGGTGCAATCCCCCAGGTGCAGGTGGATCTCCATGGGGATATCCTCCTCCCGCAGAACCCCGGCGCGGATGGCGTCATCCATGTCGTGATTAATGTAGGCGATGCGATCCGCCCAACGGACAATGCGTCCTTCCAGGGTGGCGGCCTCCTCCCCCTTGGTGTGGTGCAGGATACCGTCCCGCACCTCCCAGGTCAGGTTGAGACCGCGCCCGGTGTTTTCCAGCTTTTCCACCACCCGGACACTCTGCTCGTAGTGGCGAAAGCCCTCCTCCATACAGCCGTTGAGGGAGCGTTCCCCTGCGTGACCAAAGGGGGTGTGCCCCAGGTCGTGAGCCAGAGAAATAGCCTCGGTCAAGTCCTCATTGAGCCGCAGAGCGCGAGCAATGGTACGAGCGATCTGGGAGACCTCCAGGGTGTGAGTCAGGCGGGTGCGGTAGTGGTCCCCCTCCGGTGCCAGAAACACCTGGGTCTTATGCTTGAGACGACGGAAGGATTTACAATGAAGTACCCGATCGCGATCCCGCTGGTAGGCGGTGCGATAGGGGCTGGGCTCCTCCGGCAGCTCCCGCCCGCGGGTGGCGGCAGACAAGGCCGCATGAGGGGACAGAATCAACCGTTCAGTCTCTTCCCATGGGGTGATGGCAGGCATGGCGCACACTCCTTTCTGCTTATATCCCTGTTATACGCAGGGAATCGGCAAAATCCTGCAAAAAGAGAAAAGAATTTTTTATTTTTCCTCTTTAAAGGGCAACATCACCGTACCGGTGACCTGTGCCGTCAGCTGCCCGGCGGAGCGCTCGGTCAGCGCCGCCTGCATCCCGCCCAGGGCTTCTTCCGGCAGGGAGAAGGACACGGCCACGTTGTCGGTGAAGGCGGTGTCCGTCACAGTACCCCCGGCCTGGGCCAGCAGGGCCGGCACCCAGCCGTACTGGGCGTAATCGCAGATGATCTCGCCGGTGGTGCAGGGACGCATGGTAACGATGCCGCCCGCGTCCACCGCCAGCTTGGCGGCGTGGGAATAGGCGCGCACCAGCCCGCCGCCACCCAGCAGGATGCCGCCGAAATAGCGGGTCACCACCACCGCGCAGTCGGTAAGCCCTTCCTTGCGCAGTACGTCCAGTACCGGGATACCGGCGGTACCCTGGGGCTCTCCGTCATCGGAAAAGCGGCACAGACTGCCGCCGTCCAGTATGTAGGCGTACACGTTGTGCCGGGCGTCCCAATACTCCTTAGAGCGGGCGCGGATAAACGCCTGGGCTTCCTCCTCGGTGGTCACCGGTTGGATCGCCCCAATAAACCGGGAGCGTTTTTCGGTGAACTCATCCACCGCGGCTTTTTCTATGGTACGGTATGGGGTCACACACAGCCCCTCCCTTCCGCTTAATAAGACGAGAAAAGGCAGTGCAAAGCCTTGCACTGCCGTTCTAAGCTGTTCACTTATTTCTCGCTCAGACCAAAACGCTTGTTGAAACGATCCACACGGCCGCCGGCATCGTTGAGCTTCTGCTTGCCGGTGAAGAAGGGATGGCACTTGGAACAAATTTCCACGCGGATGTCCTTCTTGGTGGAACCGGTAGCGATCACATTGCCGCAGGCACAGGTGATGGTGGTCTGCTCGTAATCGGGATGGATGCTCGCTTTCATTTGTTGTCACCTCTTTTTTATGGGTCGGCGTCTTATTGTTTCGTTGCGCCGCCTTCAGCCAATAGATTAGCGGATAAACTATAGCACATCCCGGCGAAAAATGCAAGAGAAAATTTCACATTTTCTTGATTTTCCTAATTTTTCATAAAAAACACCGCCGACGTACGCGTCGGCGGTGTTTGGAAGGAGTTCTTACTTTTTCTTGCTCTTCTCCTTGTGCAGCTTCCAGCGGCACCAGATAGCCGGGCTGAGAGCCAACGAGGAGTAGCAACCGGAGATGGCACCAAACAGCATGGGCAGAGCGAAGCTGATGATGGAATCCACGTGCATCACCAGAGCCACCACCAACACGGTGGCAATCGCTACACCGGTGGTCACGGAAGTGACGATGGTGCGACGCATCGCCTGCTGTACAGACAGATTGACCACCTCGTCCAGCGGGGCATTCATCCGACGGCGGTTGGTGCGGATGCGGTCGAAAATAACGATGGTATCGTTGAGGGAGTAGCCCAGGATGGTGAGCATGACCGCCACGAAGTTCTCGTTAAGATCGATGCGGAAGATGACGAAGGTGAAATACACGATCAGCAGGTCATGCGCCAAAGCGATCAGTGCCGACACGCCGGCGGAAACGCCACCGATCTTGCGAAAACGCAAGCCCACATAGACCAGCAGAGCCGCGGCCGCGACCATCAACGCGATCAGACAACGCAGTAAGAACTGGGTGCCCATAGAGGCAGACAGCGTGTTGGTGCTGAAGTTGGCCATCTTGTTGTCTGCAAAATCCTTTTCCAGCTTTTTGGCATACGCCTCCTGCTGTTCCGTGCTAACTTGGCCGGGAAGGGTAGCGGTAACAACATCGGCGTCATGGAGCACGTCAAAGGCAACCTTCACATCCTTGCCAAGCGTCTCGGCAGCGGCGGCGGTCACCTTGTCCAGGTCCGGCGCGGTCTCGTAGCTGTAGCGGATGACGGTACCGCCCTTAAAGGCCACATCCAGTCGGGTGCCAAAGATCACATTAACCGCCAGGCCTACCAGCATGATAGCGGCGGAGATGATGGCGAACAACTTCAGATGACCGACAAAATCAAACTTTTTCATTTGCGATCACCTCCATAGAACCAAGGATGGCGGAAGATCTTCAGCCGGGAGATCGAGCGAAGCATCACACGAGAGACCCACATGCCGAAGATGAAGTTGGTGACCACACCTACCAGCAGGGTGTAGCCAAAGGAATACACCGTACCGGTGGTGGAGGTGGGCAACCAACTAAACAGGAAGCCGAACATGCTGTCGGAGGTGCCGAACACACCCATCAGGACCACCGCCACGATCAGCACGGTGATGTTGCCGTCAAAGATGGCCCAGAAGGAATTCTTGGAGCCGGAACGGATGGCACCATCGATAGTCTTACCGGCGCGCAGCTCCTCGCGAACAGCCTCGGCGGTGATAACGTTACAGTCCACACCGATACCGATGGACAGGATCAGACCCGCGATACCCGGCAGGGTCAAGGTGAAGCTGTCAAAGACGCCGAAATAGCCGGTAATGGCGGCAACCGAGCCGGCCATCTGGCCAAGCAGAGCCACGGCGGCTACCAGGCCGGGCAGACGATACACGAGGATCATCATGACACACACCAGCGCCAAGGCAATCACCGCAGCAATAGCCATGGCGTTGAGGGCGTTACCGCCCATGGTGGGCGAAATAAAGCCCTGGCTCTTGACATTGATCTCAAAAGGCAGGGAGCCGGCGGTGATGAGGTCAGCCATCTCCTTAGCCTCCTGGTAGCTTGTAAACGCACCGCTGATGACCGCCTTACCATCGGGGATGGGGTCGTTCACCGTAGGAGTAGAGATCGGTTCATTGTCCAGCCAGATGGAAATCACCTCGCCGGTACCCGCCAGCTCGGTGGTCGCCTTGGCAAAGGCCGCCTTGCCGGACTCCTTGAGTTCCAGCTCCACCACGTACTGGGGCGTGCCGTTTTCCTGTAAGGCGATATAATTCGGCTTGGCGGACTGAACATCGTTACCGTTGAGCACCAGCTCACCGGTGGGCTTACCATCGGCATCCTTCTCCTGACCGCGGCGGAACTCCAGCATCGCGGTCTGGCCAAGCTCGGCCACCGCTTCCTGCGGGGTTCCATCCGTGCTGGCCATGGGGAACCGGACGATCACCCGCTGGCTGGAAACATCGGTATAGGCCTCATAATCGGTTATGTTCTTGCTGACCAGGCGCTGCTCGATAATGGATTTGACGCCATCCAGATCAGCGGATGAAACCTTGACTCCTTCATCAACGGGACCGAAGGTGACATCCACGCCACCGCGGATATCAATGCCCCAGCGAATCTCGCTGACGCTGCGGATCACCGTATCGGTACGATCTCCATAGCGGGTATACACGCCGAAAACAGCGGTATAGCTCAACACCAGGATAAGGATCGCCACGATGAAGAATGCCCATTTTGGCGTACGCTTCATGTGAATAGACCTCCTGTTTGGTTGTGCGACAGCCTTCTGTCGCCAGTATTCCTTTATTATACAAGCCTTCGGCAAAAAAGTCAATAAAAACTGTGCGGCAAACAGTCGTATGCCGCACAGTTTTTACCTATTATTGAGTTATTGAGCCAGCAGTTGCTCCACACAGGCAAGCTCGGCACACACGCAGAACATCTCCATGGCCAGCGTCAGCTCCTCCACCGTGGGGTAGGAGGGGGCAATGCGAATGTTGCTGTCCGCCGGATCCTTGCCGTAGGGGTAGGTCGCGCCGGCGGGGGTCATCACCACACCCGCCTGCCGCAGCAGCTCCACTGTGCGGGCGGCACAACCCTCCATCAGATCCACACTGACAAAGTAACCGCCCCGGGGCGCATGCCAGGAGGCAATGCCCCGCTGACCCAGCCGGGTATTCAGTGCCGTCAGCACCGCTTCAAAGCGGGGGCGAAGCACCGCGGCATGCCGCTTCATGTGAGCACGGATGCCATCGATATCCTTAAAGTAATGCACATGGCGCAGCATATTGAGCTTATCGTGACCGATGGTCTGGATGGTCATACGGCGCTTCACATCCGCAATGTTGGCAGGGCTTGCCGCCATGGCCGCCACACCGGCGCCGGGGAAGCTGATCTTGGAGGTGGAGGTGAACATCACCACCATATCCTCGTTACCGTGCTTGACCAGCTCGGGGTAGATATCCAGCAGAACATCCCCCTCCTCCCCCAGATGATGCAGGCAGTAGGCGTTATCCCACATCACCCGGAAATCCGGCGCTACCGGACGCAGTGCCGCCAGGCGGCGCACCGTCTCATCGCTGTAGGTGATACCTTCCGGATTGGAGTACATCGGCACGCACCACATACCCTTGACCAGCGGATCCTGTACCAGCGCTTCCACCTCATCCATGTCCGGACCGGCGGCGGTCATGGGCACCGGAATCAGTCGGATACCAAAGTGATCGGTCACCGCAAAGTGCCGGTCGTAACCGGGCACCGGGCAAAGGAACTTAACCTCCCCCTGCTCGCACCACGGCCGATGGCCACACACACCCCGGCTGTACGCCTGCGCAATATAGTCGAACATCATGTTGAGGCTGGAATTACCGCCCACGATGACCTGGGCCGGCTCCATGTGCAGGATAGCGGCAAACAGCGCCTTGGCCTCCGGCAGACCGTCCACGATGCCGTAATTACGCCCGTCGATACCCCCCTCAGAGAGGTAACCCTCCCGGGCGGTAACGCAATCCAGCATGGGCAGGGTCAGATCCAGCTGAGCCGCACCCGGCTTACCCCGGGACATGTCCAAGGATAATCCCTGGGCCTTGTAGGCAGCGTAAGCCTTGGTCAGCGCCTCCCGGCGCTCTCTCAATGCCGAAGCGCTCATTTCGGTTAACTTCTGTGCATGGGCCATCATGGTGTTCGTCCTCATTTCTCCTAGTTTGCTTGCCATTATACTATATAGTGGCTCATTTTGCAAGACAAAAAACAAAATCTTGCAAATTTTTTCGTTTTTAGCCCCTAAAACGGATTTTCAAGCCCTCTTTTTGGCAACTTTGACCGTTTTTAACATCATTTTTAAGTTTTCTCTTGACAAGTGCGGCGCTTTCGGCTATAATCATGCGTGTTCCAAATGCATAAGGACAATTAGCTCAGCTGGTAGAGCATCCGCTTGACGTGCGGAGGGTCAGCGGTTCGAGTCCGTTATTGTCCACCATGTAAAAAACCTCTTTTGTCTACCAGACAAAAGAGGTTTTTTACAATGATATCCGTTCCTGTCGGAACGGATGATATATCTTCGATATGATATCGCTCTACGAGCGATGATATATGCCTTCGGCATATGAAAGGAACGGATATTATATCATATTTGCGAAGCAAATATATCATACGGCAACGCCGTATATCATATCGCACCAGCGATATATCATTGAAAAGTAAGCGACTAAGTGACATACTTTCCTTAAGAGGTGATGATAATGCGTAAAGAAATAGAGATAAATGGTTGTGTTGAAATACCTTGTGAAATTTCAATAGATGAATTTACCGATGCTTTTATCGAATGGATTGAATCAAAAGGTTGGTATTTTGGTGGCGGATTTAACGAAATCGTTGACGGGTATCATATAAATCCCGACGGTACAAAAGATAAATACGTTCTTTAAGATTAGTACTACACTACTTTTGGTCGTTTTT
>JAZSOW010000051.1:0-6421 GCA_045537135.1 Acutalibacteraceae bacterium | reverse complement strand
CCTGGCAAATTCCATTTCGTGGGTGACCACGATCATCGTATTGTTTGTCTCCTTCAAGCCCCGGATGGCTCGGAGCACCTCGCCGGTCAATTCCGGGTCCAGGGCACTGGTGGGCTCGTCAAAGCAGAGAATCTGGGGATTCAGGGCAAGAGCCCGGGCAATGGCCACCCGCTGCTGCTGACCGCCGGAAAGCTGATAAGGATAAAAATCCGCTTTCTGAGCCAAACCTACCTGTTCTAAAAGCTGCAACGCCCGTTCCCGGATCGCCTCTGGGGTATCCTGCTTCCGGCAGGAGGGGGCAAGGGTCACATTTTCCAGGGCGGTGTATTGGGGGAATAGATTGAAGTTCTGGAAAACCAGCCCAAAGCTCAGACGGTTTTCCCGGATCTGCGCCTCAGTCAGATGGGAACCGGTGAGGACCTTGCCATTGACAATAATATCGCCCTCATCCGGGGTTTCCAAAAAGTTCAGGCATCGCAGGAGGGTGGTTTTGCCGCTGCCGGAGGAGCCGATGATGGCCAGAACCTGCCCCTGCTCCAGGGAAAAATCAATCCCTTTGAGCACCTGGCTTGAGCCAAAGCTCTTTTTTAAGTTTTTTACTTCCAAAATAGCCATGGCTTACCCCTTGAAATAGTTTAGTTTCTTTTCCAGCCGCGCAAACACCACTGTCAGCACGCCGTTGAACAGCAAATAAAATGCGCCGGTGTAGAACAGAGGCCAAATCAAGCCCTTTTTAATAAAGGATTCTCCCATATAAGTGATCTCATAAATGGAGATGATCCGGGCCAGAGCGGTGTCCTTTACCAAAGTGATAAATTCATTGCCCATAGGCGGGAGGGTCCGCTTGATCACCTGCAGGAGGATGACCTTAAAAAATACCTGTTGCCTGGTCATTCCCAGCACCTGGCCGGCCTCGTATTGGCCCTGGGGAATGCTTTCGATACCGCCCCGGTAGATCTCGGAAAAATAACAGGCGTAGTTGATGACAAACGCGATCAGCACGGCGATCACACTGCCCGCATAGGACAACGTATTGCCTGATGTGAAATACACATTGATATCTCTCCATATTTCCAGCCCAAATACAAGGGAGGGCACATAATAGATAATGAATATCTGGAGCATCAGCGGTATGCCTCTGATGATCCACACAAAAATCTTTGACGCAACGCGTAACGGTTTGAAACGGCTCATGGAACAGAACGCTATAGGCAAACCAAGCGGTGCGCCGCAAAGCAGCGTCACCGCAAAGATAAGCAAGGATATTTTAAAGCCGTCAAACAGAAAGCTCGCCACTTCCCAAAATGACATGAGGGCACTCCATCCTTAAATTACTTATTTCTGGTCTGCAAAATCGGTGATGGCGGTGTTCTCCACGCCGTACTTCTTGGCCAGCTCCGCGATGGTGCCGTCCTTGCCCAGAGCCTCCAGCTGCTCGTTGACCTTGGCGGTCAGCTCGCTGTCCTTCTTGAAGCCGATGGCGTAGTACTCTACCTCGCTGGACAGCGCATCCACGATCTGCAGGTCGGCATAGTCGCCCTTGCCGCAGTAGCTCTTAGCTAGCTGCGCATCCAGCACGGCAAAGTGCGCGTTGCCGGACTTGACAGACATCAGGCAATCGGTCTGCTTGGTAGCGCCCTTGAAGATCACGCCGTCGCCCAGGCTCTTGGCATAGGTCTCGCCCGCAGAGCCGATCTCCGCATCGGCGATCTTGCCGTTCAGATCTTCCTTCTTGGCAATGCCGGAATCCTTCTTCACCACGACCACCTGGCGGTTTTCCATGTAGTTGTAGGAGAAGTCCACCTTATCCGCACGAGAAACGCCGTCGTCATCCGCCGTGTTGCAGGTGAAGCCGTTCCAGATGCAGTTGATGGCACCGCTGTTCAGCTCGGTGTACTTGTTCTCCCACTTGATCTCCTTGAACACCACCTCGTAGCCCAGCTCCTCGAATACAGCTTCGGCCAGCTCGGTGTCAAAGCCTATCAGCTTACCGTCGTTGTCCAGGTAGTTCATGGGCTCATACAGGGTGTAGCCAACGATGATCTTCTCTTTGGCGCCGCAGCCGGCCAAGCCGGTGACCAGCAACAGGGTAGCCAGCAGTAATGCAAACAATTTCTTCATGACAGTATCCCCTTTTCTGTTTTGTGGATTATGCACATGAGCATCCGCTCAACGTGGTGTCATTATACATCATCGTTTTAGCAAAGTAAAGTGGTAATTGAAAAAAATACTAACTTTTTTCAAAAAATTGATAAAACAGGAGAGAAAACGAGAAAAAGCGTCTTTTTGCTGTGATAATTTCAAAAAATTACGAAAATAGCTTAAAATCCGTTTGTTTTTGAAAAAGAGCGGGCTATTTCTTTGGCCGATAATGTGGTAAAATAAGCAAAGTGACCCCACCAAATCCACCAAGGATACGTAAGGAGCGTTTTACCCATGTTAAATGGCCTTTGGACCGTCGCCCAGCAGGTGCTGACGCTGTTTATTCTCATTGCCGTAGGCTTCTTCTGCCAAAAGGGCAAGGTTCTCAACGACAACGCGGTCAAAAACATGGCCAATCTGGTGCTGTATTTTGCCACCCCCTGCGTGATCATCAAGGCTTGCGTGCGGGATTTTGACATCCACATGCTTAAGGACTTCTCAGTGGTGTTGGCGGCGGCCTTTGTCAACCATCTTATCCTTATTGGCGTCGCTCACGCTCTGTTCCGGGACAAGGAGGAGAGCCGCCGCCGAGTGCTGCGTTTTGCCACCATTTTTTCCAACGCGGGCTACATGGCCATCCCTCTGCAGGAGGCCATCCTGCCGAAAAACGGTGTGTTCTACTGCGCGGCCTACGTGATCGTGTTTAATATCCTTGTGTGGACCTACGGCGTGGTGTGCATGAGCGGGGACAAAAAAGAGCTGTCCTTTAAACGGCTGGTGGTTAACCCCGGCATCATCGGTGTGGTGGTGGGATTGCTGGTGTTCCTGTGCCACATTCCCGTGCCCGGCGTGATGCTGAAGGCGGTGGAACACATTGCGGCCCTCAACACCCCCATTCCCATGCTCATCGTGGGCTATTACTTGGGGCAGACCAACCTGCTGGCCGCCCTCAAGGATGGGCGCAGCTATCTGTGTGTCGCGGTGCGATTGGTGGCCATGCCCCTGCTGGCGTTAGGGCTTTTGCTACTATGCGGGGTGCGGGGAGAGCTGCTCACCTCCATTATGATCTGCGTGGCCACTCCGGTGGCTACGGCGACCACCATGTTTGCCACCCGCTATGACTGCAACCCCCTGCTGTCGGTGAATCTGGTTTCAGTAAGCACCTTGTTTTCCGTGGTCACCATGCCTTTGATGATCGCCCTGACCAACTATCTGGGCGGCATAGTATAATGCTATTATAAGGAGTGTATATGTTATGAGTCGCATTGGTAATCCTTATGATCCTCACCTGCAGGTGGAGACCAAGCTGTCTGAGACGGACATCGTGTGGTACGATGCCGCCAAGGCCCCCTTCCGCCATTTCGGTGAATGTCCCGAGGGCATCCCCTTTTGCCGCATCCCCGCCGACGTAGCCGAGACGGTCAGCCCCGGTGTGGCGTGGCACGGCGCCCATGGGGCGGGCGTGCGTCTGCGCTTTGCCACCGATTCCCCTTACATTGCTCTGCAGGTCAAGTGGCCCTATCTGGATCATATGCCGCACTTCGCCATCACCGGCTCCTGCGGTTTGGATCTGTACACCTGTCGCAAGGGTTCCCAGACCTACGTGGGCACCTACGTGCCCCCCATTGATGCCGTTAAAGGCTTCGAAAGCATTCTGCGGCCGTCTCCAAGCGGTGTGACCGAGTATGTGCTCAACCTGCCCCTGTACAATCCGGTGGATGAGCTATACATAGGCATCAAGGAGGGCTGTGCCATCACCCCCGGCACCGAGACCTACGTCAACGACCTGCCGGTGGTGTTTTACGGCTCCTCCATCACCCAGGGGGGCTGTGCCTCCCGCCCGGGCAACTGCTACCAGAACGTGCTGTCCCGCCGCTTCAATATGGACTACGTGAATTTGGGCTTCTCCGGCAGTGCCAAGGGCGAGGACGCCATGTGCGCCTATATTGCCGACCTGCCGATGGCCGCCTTTGTCAGCGACTACGACTACAACGCCCCCACGCCGGAGCATCTGCAAAACACCCATTATAAGCTGTACGAGACCGTTCGTGCTAAGCACCCCGATCTGCCCTACGTGATGATATCCCGCCCCAACTTCGCCTTTGGCGAGGAAGGGGCCCGACGGCTCAACATCGTGGCGGAAAGCTATCGCCGCGCCGTAGAAGCGGGGGATCGCCACGTGTACTTCATCAACGGCTCCGATTTCTTCCGCGGTGATATGGCAGACAGCTGTACCGTGGATGGGTGCCACCCCACCGATCTGGGCTTCTACTTCATGGCGGACGGTATGTCTTCTGTTATCAAGCATATTTTGAACGCACGGTAAGAAAGAGGTATTCCTATGACCGTACATGGGCTGCAAAAGATGACCCTGCTGGACTACCCCGGGCGGGTGGCTTGCACGGTGTTCACCTTCGGCTGTAATTTCCGTTGCCCCTTTTGCCATAACGCCGGGCTGGTCACCGAGCCCGACCCTACCGCCGCCATCCCTGAGGAGGAGGTGCTACGGTTTCTCTCCACCCGGCAGGGCTTGCTGGATGGGGTGTGTGTCACCGGTGGGGAGCCTCTGCTGCAGCCGGATATCGCTGATTTCCTGAAAAAGATCAAGGCGCTTGGTTTCTTGGTGAAGCTGGATACCAACGGCAGTTACCCCGACGTACTCCGCCAACTGGTGGAGGAGGGGCTGGTGGACTACGTGGCTATGGATATCAAGAACAGTCCCGCCATGTACCCCGCTACCGTGGGCATCGAGGGCTTTGATGTGACCCCCATCCGGGAAAGCGTGGCTTACCTTTTGGAGGGGCACGTGGACTATGAGTTCCGCACCACGGTTGTGGCGGAGTACCACACCGCGGCCTCCATCCGGGAGGCCGCCCGTTGGATCGCCGGCGCTCCCCGCTATTTTTTGCAGAGCTTCGTGGACAGCGGTAACCTCATCGGCACCGGCTTGACCGGCCTTTCTCCTGCCGAAATGCAGGCTTTTCAGGCGGTAGCGGCGGAATTTGTAAAGGAGACCGCTTTACGCGGCGTGTGAAAATATCGCCAAAAAACCACAAGATATTGTGTTTTTCCTATTGACAGTCCTCAAGATATGCTGTATACTGTGTAGGCAACGCGCTGTTGACACAGTATACAGCGTATTCTTTTGTACGACGAGAAAAGAAAAGGAGGAGAAAGTATGTACACAGTTATCAAGCGTGACGGCAAGGTCGTGGATTTTGATCTGAGCAAGATCCGTGACGCCATTACCCAGGCGTTTGACGCCTGCGAAAAGCAGTACAACCCCGATACCATCGACTTCCTGGCGCTCAAGGTGACAGCGGATTTTGAGCCCAAGATCACCGACGGCAAGATCGCCGTGGAATCCATCCAGGACAGCGTGGAGTCGGTTCTCATTAAGGCGGGCTACGATGAGGTCTCCAAGGCCTACATCCTGTACCGTAAGCAGCGGGAGAAGCTGCGCAACTTGGGCACCACCCTGCTGGACTACAAGAACGTGGTGGACAACTACCTGCACATCAACGACTGGCGCGTAAAGGAGAACTCCACCGTCACCTACTCGGTGGGTGGTCTGATCCTTTCCAACTCCGGCGCCATTACCGCCAACTATTGGCTGTCCGAGGTCTACGATGAGGAGATCGGCAACGCCCACCGCAACGCTGACCTGCACATCCATGACCTGTCCATGCTCACCGGCTATTGCGCTGGCTGGAGCTTAAAGCAGCTCATTCAGGAGGGCCTGGGCGGTGTGCCGGGCAAGATCACCTCTGCCCCCGCCAGCCACCTGGCCACCCTGTGCAACCAGATGGTCAACTTCCTGGGCATTATGCAGAACGAGTGGGCGGGTGCCCAGGCGTTCTCCTCCTTCGACACCTACCTTGCCCCCTTCGTCAAGGTGGATAGCCTGACCTACGATCAGGTGAAGAAGTGCCTGGAGAGCTTCATCTACGGCGTCAACACCCCCTCTCGCTGGGGTACCCAAGCGCCCTTCTCCAACATTACGTTGGACTGGGTGGTGCCCGCTGACCTGGCGGAGCTCAACTGCATCATCGGCGGCAAGGAAGTGGACTTTAAGTACAAGGATTGCCAGAAGGAAATGGACATGGTCAATAAAGCGTTCATCGAGATCATGATCGAGGGCGACGCCAACGGCCGTGGCTTCCAGTACCCCATCCCCACCTACTCCATCACCCGTAACTTCGACTGGAGCGAGACCGAGAACAATAAGCTGCTGTTCGAAATGACCGCCAAGTACGGCACGCCCTACTTCTCCAACTAC
>JAZSOW010000014.1:0-25445 GCA_045537135.1 Acutalibacteraceae bacterium | reverse complement strand
ATAAATCCGTCCGCTTTGCGGACACCTTCATTTTTAATTATTCATTCTTAACTCTTAATTGCAAAAAGGGCCGGCCTTTGGGGGGCTTCTCATAAGGGAGTCTCCCCAAGGGCGGCCTTTTTTGGCTTAATAATTTTCCTTGTGGATCTCGAAATACGCTTGGGGGTGCTTGCACACCGGGCACACCACCGGGGCTTCGGTGCCCACCACGATGTGGCCGCAGTTGCGGCACTCCCACACCTGCACCTCGCTCTTCTTAAAGACCTCCTGGGCCTCCACGTTGTGCAGAAGAGCGCGATACCGCTCCTCGTGGGTCTTTTCGATGGCGGCCACCCCGCGGAACTGCTCCGCCAGGGCATGGAAGCCTTCCTCGTCGGCCTCCTTGGCCATGCGGTCGTACATATCCGTCCACTCGTAGTTTTCGCCGGCGGCGGCCTCCACCAGGTTCTCGGCGGTATCGCCGATGCCGCCCAGGGCCTTAAACCACAGCTTGGCGTGCTCCTTCTCGTTCTCCGCGGTCTGCAGGAACAGAGCGGCGATCTGCTCAAAGCCCTGCTTCTTGGCTACCGACGCGAAGTAGGTGTACTTGTTGCGAGCCTGGGATTCGCCCGCAAAGGCCTCCATCAGGTTTTTCTCGGTCTTAGTGCCGGCATAGGGGTTTTTCTTTTCCATATCTGTCGCTCCTTTGCAAAAATTTATTCAAACATAGCCAGAATCTGCTCTTTGGGGCGCATACCCACCATCTGCCCGGTGACCTGCCCATTCTCAAACTTCAGCAGGGTGGGAATGCTCATGATGCCATACCGCTGGGCCAGGGCGGGAGCCTCGTCCACATCCACCTTCACCACGACAATGGCCTGGTTTTCCGCCGCGATCTCCTCAATGAGGGGGGCGATCATCTGACAGGGGCCGCACCAGGTGGCCCAAAAGTCCACCAGCACCGGCTTATCACTTTCCAGCACGGCGGCGGCAAAGGTCTTTTCGTTTGCGTGAATAACAGCCATCGTTCAGTCCTCCTTCGATTTATAGTACAGCATACAGTGGCAATAGCCCTCGAAATCCGGGTCGGCGATCTGCTGGCGGAATTCCTCGCAGATGCACTTGTTTTCCGGGGTGCGGGGGAGGCGGCAGGGACAGTAGCCGCCCTTCTGCTTTAGCCCTTCCTTGATCTTCGCTACCACGGCCTTGTCCTCGTTGAGACGCACCGCCATTGTTATCACCTCGTTATGTAGGATATCTCCATCATGGGGATTTTATGCTTACTTCATCTTGCGCACCGCGTTGATAATACGTACCACCACCGGGGAAAGGGCGGTGTTGAGAGTGAACTCAACAAGAAAATTGAGCCCCACCATGGTAAAGACGATGTAGTACAGCAGATCTCCACCGCCAGCCCATTTTACCAGAATGTCGTAAAAGCAGGTGGTCAGACCGATCAAAAACAGCCCGGTATTGACAATGGGGGTAGCGATGGCCGCCAGCACCATCCCCACATACTGACTGCGGGGGCCCTTGAACCGCTTTGCGATCCATCCGGCGCAAAAGCCCGCTGCGGCACCCTTGATAATGCAGATCACCGCCGTCAATACTGGACCTGCATTCCACAGCACGGCACCGGCTTTATCCCAACCAAGAACGCAACACACGGTTACCACCACGCCGAACAGCCCGCCCAGAAACGCGCCCGTCTTTTCGCCGTACAGGATCGCTCCAACCACAATGGGGATGAGCACTAAAGACAGCGGGAAGACCCCCAGCGCCGTCAGCAGATAGCTGAGCAACTGCAACACCACGATGATGGCACTAAGCATCGCGATCTGTGCCAAACGAATGATCTTGTTGTTTGTATTTGCCATAGAAAATACACTCCTTTACTGTCGTTCATATTACGATACAACGTTTCGGACATTTATATAAACCGTCCGGGGGCGTTGGGGATGGCGGCTTCCGAGGGAAGTCCACCTCTCCCGCGCCCGGCCGGGAATTTTACGTCTTACTTCCGGTTCTTCTCCCAGATAAGCCTCAGGCCGTCCAGTAGCAGCTCCTCCACGTACAGTAGCTCCCCGGCGCAATGGGGGGCGATCTGACGGGCAAGGCCGCCGGTGATGACCACCGGGGCGGTGTAACCCAGCTCCTCCACAATGCGGCGATTCATGCCGTCGATGGTGGCAGCGGTGCCGTACACCGCCCCGGACTGCAGGCAGGCGATGGTGTTGGAGCCGATGACGCTGTCGGGGGTATCCACGCTGACGCTGGGCAGCAGGGAGGCCCGCTCCGTCAGGGAGGTCACGCCGGTGACCACGCCGGGCATGATGGCCCCGCCCCGGATAGCGCAGCTCTTATCCACCACCGTCACGGTGGTGGCGGTGCCAAGATCCCAGATGATGCAGGGGGCACCCACCCGGTCCACCGCCGCTACCGCGCCCACCAGCAGGTCAGCGCCCAGGGAGGCGGGGTTGTCGATGCGGATGTTGATGCCGCTCTTGGTGCCGGGGCCTACCAGCAGGGGCTGGACGCCGGTGACCTTTTTCACCGCGCCGCACAGAGCGTGGTTGAGCTGGGGCACCACCGAGGAGATCACCGCCCCGGAAAAGCCGGTGGCCTCCAGCTTATACAGCCGGAGAAGATCCATCAGCTCCACCGCGTACTGATCCTCCATCTTGGTGTGGTCGGTGGCGATGCGGGACTGCAGACGCAACGTCTTGCCCTCGAATATGCCAAGAGTGATGTTGGTGTTACCCATATCCAATACCAGCAGCATAGTTACCTCCGAAGTTAGGTAGCCGTTTGCGAGCGCCGCCAGTGGCGGATGCAGCGAGCAAAAAGGCTGGTGCCGCGGTCGAAATCCCGCGAACGATAGTGAGCGTTAGGGATTTCGGGCACCGCAAACGGCAAGTTTCGTTGTTCGGCGAACCGCAGGGGACGGCGCTTGCCGACGTCCCGCCACGGCCCCTGCAAAATCACAGGCGGAGGGTATGCCCCTCCGCCTGTGGTTGCTTGCTATGGGAGGGGTACTTATGCCTGATCGGCACTGCCCAGCACGTTTTGGATCTTGTGGCTGACAACCGCCTTGATGTTCTCGCGGCCATCGCCCAGATACTGACGAGGATCGAAGTGAGTGGGATTCTCCGCCAGGTGCTTGCGGATGCCGGCGGTGAGTGCCAGGCGCAGATCGGAGTCCACGTTGATCTTGCACACCGCCATGGACGCGGCCTGACGGAGCATATCCTCGGGGATGCCGATGGCATCCGCCATCTGGCCGCCGTACTGGTTGACGGTAGCCACGTACTCGGGCATCACAGAGGACGCGCCGTGCAGCACGATGGGGAAGCCGGGCAGACGGTCCATGACCTCCTGCAGGATGTCAAACCGGAGCTGGGGCTTCTGGCCGGGCTTGAACTTAAACGCGCCGTGGCTGGTGCCGATGGCGATGGCCAGGGAGTCCACGCCGGTGCGGGTGACGAAATCCTGCACCTGATCGGGGTCGGTGTAGTTGGCCTTGTCGGCCTCCACGCTGACCTCATCCTCCACGCCGGCCAGCTGACCCAGCTCGCCCTCCACGGTGACACCGTGGGCATGAGCGTACTCCACCACCTTCTTGGTGAGAGCCACGTTCTCCTCATAGTCCAGGTGAGAGCCGTCGATCATCACAGAGGTAAAGCCGCCGTCGATGCAATCCTTGCACAGCTCGAAGCTGGAGCCGTGGTCCAGGTGCAGAGCGATGGGCAGACCGGTCCCCTCCACAGCGGCCTGCACCATGTTGTACAGGTACTTGTGGTGAGCATACTTGCGGGCGCTGCCGGACACCTGCAGGATGACCGGGGAGTTCAGCTCCTTGCACGCCTCCACGATGCCCTGCACGATCTCCATGTTGTTCACGTTGAACGCACCGATGGCGTAGCCGCCTTCATAGGCTTTCTTAAACATTTCCTTAGTATTAACGAGTGGCATAACGATACCTCCTGATTTTTCACGCGATTGCGCATACTTCACAATGTATTATACCCCATCTCTTTAAAAAAGAAAAGGGGTATGTTAAAAAAATATCGCATTTTCGGGAAATTTTTCCACCGGTCGTCCTGTACCCTCTCCGTCACGCTCCGCGTGCCACCTGTCTCGAAGGGGGAGGCTTGTGAGGTCTGCACAAACCTTGAAAAGGCCCCCTTGTGTAAAGGGGGCTGGCATTTGCAATGCAAATGGCTGGGGGATTGTTCTCCTCTGTCCTTATCTACTGCCGCACCCTACAACCCCTCATCCACCGCCGTTCGGCGGTCCCCCTTCCCCCTCTGGGGGAGCCTATTTTGCCTCCCCCTTTGGGGGAGGTGGCTGCCCGTAGACTTCGCCGTAGGCGAATGTCACGCAGACGGAGAGGGCGTCTCTCAATCCTCGTTCTCCTTCTCCCAAGGTAGCACATCGCCGCAGGGCGGTGGCTCCACACATACGCATTGCGATGTGCCCCACCGGCGCAATCCGCCGGTGCCTATTTCTCCCAAGGTATTTGGCACAGCGCCTCTAGCACATCGCCGCAAGGCGGTGGCTCCACACATACGCGTTGCGATGTGCCACACCGGCGCAATCCGCCGGTGCCCACTCTCTGCAGGAGGCGCCTACATTCTGTGCTCCTTAACGACTTTTTTCTCATTCCTCGTCCGGTTTCTCCCACGGAATTAGGCACAGCGCCTCTGCTAATGGCTCGTTCATCCAGATGGAGGGGGTGACCCGCAGGGTGAAGCCCTGGCCGGCGGCGGCCAGGCAATCCTTGGGATCCAGCCGGGGCAGGGAATAGAGCTGCATCAGCAGGGTGATGACCCCGCCATGGGTGCAAATGACCGCCTCGGTCTCGCCGTTGTGGAGGAGGGTATCCACCACCGCTTCAAAAGCGGCACACACCCGCTGACGAAAATCCTCGGTGCTTTCGCCCCCGGGGATCTCCCGGCTGGCTCCTTCCATCCATTGCAAAAACCGCTCGTCCGTCTTGAGCTGGCGCAGGCTCTTGCCCTCCCAATCCCCGAAATCGCACTCCCGCAGTCCCTCCACCGGGGTGGGCTCACAGCCGGGATACAGCACCTCCAGGGTCTGCCGGCACCGGGTCAGGGGGCTGGTGAAAAACCGCACCGCCCCGGGGTACTGGTAGCGCTCCTTGAGCGCGAGCAGGGCGGCCAGGCCCTCCGCAGACAGGGGCAGATCGGTGCGCCCGATGTACCGGCCGTCGGCATTGGCCTCGGTCATGCCGTGGCGCAGCAGATGGATCTTGTAGGTTTTCATGGACGTGCCTCCTTGTTTTTACCGAAAATTCGACGGTTTTCTTGTGATAAAAGTCCAAAAATTTACTTTCTGTAAAATTTTCCTTGACAATCCACCCGGTTGCGAGTAGAATGGTCAGTGCTCCCCTTGGAACAGAGACCCTGCCAGAGGAGTATTTTTGACCGCAAAAATGACGAGGATAGGATGTGCCGCCTGTGAACGCCGCGTTTCCGCGAATACTGACCCTGCTACGCAAGGAGCGGGGCGCCAGCCAAAAGCAAGTGGCCGGCGACTTACATATCTCCCAAGCGCTGCTGTCCCATTACGAAAAGGGAGTCCGCGAATGCGGTCTCGACTTTGTGGTGCGGGTAGCGGATTATTACGGCGTGTCCTGTGACTATCTCTTGGGGCGCACCGCCGACAAGAGCGGCACCATGATCGCCGTGGAGGAGATCCCGGAGCAGGATCCCGCCATCCAGGATAAGCGGATGCAGGCGGGGGGCGTCTTGCCCACCCTCAACAAGAAGCTGGTCATCAACTCCCTGCAGGTGATCTTTGACCTATTGCAGAAATGCAATTGCAAGGCGCTGACCGTGGAGGTGTCCAACTGCCTCATCCAAATGACCTACGTGGTGTTCCGGCAGATCTATGCCGCCAACCCCAAGAATCCCAAGGCCATGTTCTCTGCCGCCGACTGTCTGTACATGTCTGCCGCCATCGCCTCCGCCGGTACCAGCGCCGCTAAGGCCGGAGCCCTTGCCCGGGGACACGCGGTGGACGGCGACCCCGGGGTGGAGCCGGAGCGGTTGCCCGCCATCCTGCCGGACGACCTGACCGCCCAGTACCCCTTGTTCGCCAACTCCTTGCTCAACCTGCTACATACCGCAGAAAAGAATCTGTAATAGCAATCGGCAGAGCCTCGGCTCTGCCGACTTTTTTATGCCCACAGGCACATTTCGCTCGCCGCCAGGGTGAATTTAGCTGTGAGCCGCTTGGCGGCTCACAACGAAAGCGTGGTTCCCTCCACCACTTTCTCACGGCGGGGGCGCAGGAAGGTGCACAGCCCCACGGTAACGGTGGCAAAGCCCACCAGCAGTACCAGAATAAACCGCATAGCACTGATCCCAAACAGCACGCGAGCCTGGGTATCCACTGCCGCCACGGTCAGCGCCAGCGCCACATCCGCCACGATCCACGCCTGGGTAAAGCAAGCCACAAACCGGTCATAGCGGCCCCGGAGAAAGGACATAAGCCCCACCATGGGGGACAGCCACAGCAGCACCGGCAGGGAGTTGAGCACCAGGTTGGGCAAAAACTCCTTCACCAGATCCTCCTGGGTGTAGGAGCCGGCCAGTGCCGGTAACAGCAGGATTCCCGCAAACGCGTAGGCAACCCCCACAAGCACCCGGGCGGTGAGCCGTAGCTTCCGGTTATCCTTGCCCACGCCCCACATAAACAGCATGACCAGCAAAAGCCCTGCCAGCACGCCGTGTCCGATGCCGGCAATGAAATCCAGGGTCACGGCTACGCCAAACCCCATCTGCAGCCACAGGGCAATGAGACACACCCGCTGGGAGGCAGGTCTCCGGTCACGCGGATTCTTGTAACGTTTTTTCATGGTTAAACCATCCTTCATATATGATATACTTGTCCATTATATAGCAGACCGCGGGAAAAAGCAAGCCGGACGCCCTTACCATTTGGTGTCCTTGTCCGGGGGCTGCTTTGTGTTCACAATGCCGATCTGGCAGAAATCCTCCATGTTGTGGCGGATGATGTAGTCGATGTAGGAGGCCACCATCCGGGCGGTGAGCTGGTAGCCCACCGCGTTCATATGGCCGGAGAGGAAGAACTGCTGCTTAAACGCCTTGTCGTAGGGCACCGCGTACTGCCGCAGGTCGATGACGTAGGTGAAGGGGAACAGCGCCGCTATCTCGTACAAGAGGGCGCGGTGCTCCTCCGCCCGCTCCTCCCAGGCGTTGGGCTCGTCCCCCCGGGGCATGGTCATAAGGAACATCCGGCTCTTGGGAGCGATCTCGCGGTACCGCTGGATCATCTGGGCATAGTACCCGGCGAAGGTAGGCTTGTTGTTGCGCCAGTCGGCGGGGTCGATATCCTCCACCGAACCCATCTCAATGTTGCCCGCGTTCACCTGGTTGACGTCGTTGCAGCCCATGGCGATGATGTAGGCGCGGCAGGCCTTCTCCGGGTCCCACCAGCCGTGATCCGCCGCCCAGCCGTCGCAGTATTCCTTGGCGGTCATGCCGCCGCGGGAAAAGTTATACACCGTGTTGCCGCTCTCCCGGGCCAAGAACTGCCCCCAGGAATAGTCGAAATAGTCTACGTAATGGCGGGTGCCGTCCGGCTCAACGGTCTCAAACTCGCCGGAGGACAGGCTGTCCCCCACGCAGGCGATGGTACGGAAAATGCCGCAGTAGCCCCCATTGGCCACCGCATGATCCAAGGGCTTTTCGTCCTCCCGCACCGGGAAAAATTCGTTCATGTTCATGGTTGAAGCTCCTTTCGGTTAATGAGGAATATGACACCGCATTTCGAGCACCGCAAACGGTAGTCGGCGAAAACCGGAACTCCCTCAGTCAGCTCTGACGGGCTGCCAGCTCCCTCGAAGAGGGAGCCTTATATGGTCTGCACAGATCTTGCAAGCCCTCCTCATCGAGGGGGATGCCGCCGTAGGCGGCGGGGGGAGTTAACTCCCAACCCCTACCAACTCACCAACATCTCCATCTCGCCGGTGAGAGTAAATGCCAGCCCGGCGGGGATATACACGCTGTCCCCTCTTTTGATGGGATAGTCCACCCCATCGGCGGTGAGGGTGCCGGTGCCGGTCAGACACAGGAGGGACTGGAAGGTGTCCCCGGCTTCCATCGTCTTTTCCCCCGCCACCGTCCACACCTCGGCGGTGAAATAGGGGCAAGCGGCCAGCCGCCGGACACCGGGAGCCATAAGCTCTCCCTCGGTATTCAGCGGGGCGGGGGTAAGGGTGGTCACGTCCAGGGCCTTATCCACGTGCAGCTCACGGGGCTTGCCATCCGCTCCCAGGCGGCCGTAATCGCTCACCCGGTAGGTGGTGGCGGAATTCTGCTGTACCTCCGCCAGCAATATGCCCGCCCCGATGGCGTGCAGGGTGCCGGCGGGGATGAAGAAGCAATCCCCCCGCTTCACCGGCACGTAGCGGGCGATCTCGTGGATGGTGTTATCCTCAATGTGCCGGCGAAATTCCGCGCGGGTCAGCTCTCGGTTGACACCGTACAGAAGCTGTGCGCCCGGCTGGCAATCCAGCACGTACCACATCTCGGTCTTGCCCTGCTCTCCCTCCACCCGGCGGGCGTAGGCATCGTCCGGATGCACCTGCACGCTCAGGCGATCCCGGGCGTCGATAAACTTGATGAGCAGGGGAAACTCCCCCTTCTCCCCCCAATCCTCCAGCACCCGGGGCAGGAGCCACCCGGCGTAGGGGCCGTTCTGCACCACACTACTGCCCTGGGGGTGGCAGGAAAGCACCCAGGCCTCCGCCACCTTGGCAAGGTCGGTTTCGTAGCCGTATTCCGCGGGCAGGCGGGTGCCGCCCCAAATAAAATCCTTGAGCGCCGGAGCGAGAAATAAGGGATACCGCATAAAAAGACCTCCGTGTGTGATAGTCAGGTACAGTATAGCACAAAAGCGGCAAGGAGTAAAGAAAAAAAGGGCTTCCGGCGGAAGCCCTTTTTAGAGTGTCAAAAACCCTTTTGCAAACCGGGAAAACGGAGGGAAAGGGTGTGTGCGGGGAAACCGTTAGGGTTTCCCTGCGCTCGAGCGGGCGAAAGCCCGCGGATAAACCCGCCCGCAGGCGGCAAAAAGGGGAAAATCGCGTGTGGTTTTCCCCATTTTGTTTCAGCCGGGAGAAAAAGGACGGCGGATGCCGGACTTTTTTGAAAGGCTGAAAAAGGGCTTCCGCCGGAAGCCCTTTTTCGTCAGTTGTTGGGGCGCTGCTTAAAGCCCTCCACCTCGGTGGTGAGGGTAGCAAAGGCGTAGCCCTTCTTTTTTAGCCCTTCGATGATGGCGGGAAGGGCCTGGGCGGTGGTGCTTTTCCCGCCGCCGTCGTGCATGAGCACGCAGATCTTGTCCTGGCTGCCGGCATTGCGCAGCACGTTGTTTTTGATGGTGGAGGGGCTCTGCACCCCGCCCGCCGCGTCGCCGGAGCTGACATTCCAGTCAAAATAGGCGTAGCCCATCTCCGGTAGCTTTTGGGACAGGGTGGTCATCAACCCCTTGGTGTAGTAGCTACTGGCGGTGTTGGAGGTGCCGCCGGGGAAGCGCACCACCATGCTCTTGATGCCTGTGGCGGCCTCCACCTTCTTGGATACAGCGTTCAGGTCAGCAAAATAGGCCGCTTCGCTGGCGTACACCTTGGCGTAGGTGTGGTTATTGCAATGCAGGGCGATGGTGTGGCCCTCCGCCACCATCCGCTTGAGCATTTTCACGTTGCTGTCGCCGGTGCAGTTGCCACCCACCACGAAGAAGGTGGCCTTGACATTGTACTTTTTGAGGGTGTCCAGCACCTGGGGGGTCACGTAGGAGGGGCCGTCGTCAAAGGTCAGATAGCACACCTTGCCGGGGATAGGCGTTACCGCAACAGACTCGTCGTCGAGCTTCTTGTTGGCCGACATCAGCTGTATCTGCTGCTGTAACGCCTCGTTCTTCTCCTTGAGCTCCTTCTGCTCTTTCTGCGCTTCTTCCAGCTTATCCTCGGTCTCCTTGAGCTTCTGCTCCAGCTCCTTGGCCTGCTGTTCCAGCTGCTCTTTTTGGGCAGCTTGCTTCTGCTGCTCGCTTTCCGCTTGCTGTAAGGCTTGCTGCAGGGCTTGCCCGGTGGTATCCAGCTCGGTGGACGTCGCGTCCAAACGGTTATGCTGCACCACCAGCCCCACACAGGCGGCAACCAGCGCCAGCACCACCACACAGGACAGCGCGATCTTCCAATGCTTCTTCAAGGTGTTCACGGCCTCCTTTCTGTGACAAAATAGGAACGGTTTCGACACCGTCTCCTTTATTATACCACAAACGCCGCCGGATGGCAATGAAGAAATGCGCCTTACAAGGGCAAAAAACGGCACCCTATCCCGATTTTTAATTGACATTCCCGCCCCTTCGAGGTAAGATAAAGAAAAACCCACAGAGGAGCGTGTGCAGAATGAAAATTCTATTCCAAGGAGACAGCATTACCGACGCCGGCCGTGACCGGACAGACTACCACAACCTGGGGGACGGCTACCCCAAATACGCCGCCGCCGGCCTGCAGGCGGCCTTCCCGGAGGTGGACTTTGAGTTCATCGACCTGGGTATCGGCGGCAACAAGGTGCAGGATCTAGTCAACCGCCTGGAGAGCGATTTCATTGATATTCAGCCGGACATCGTGTCCATCCTCATCGGCATCAACGACGTGTGGCACCGTGCCGATGACCGGAGCTGGCTATCGGACGAGGCGTTCGAGGCGCAGTACCGCACGGTGCTTTCTGCCATCAAGGAGCGCACCAATGCCAAGCTCCTGATGCTGGAGCCCTTCCTTATCCCTGTCCCCGACAAGCAGGTGTTCTGGGAGGATCTGCCCGGCAAGATCAACATCATCCGCAAGCTGGCCCGGGAATATGCCGACGCGTACCTGGCGTTGGATGGGCGGCTCAACGAAGCCTTTATCGGTACCGAGCCCACGGTGTTCGCCGCTGACGGCGTGCACCCCACCGAGATGGGCGCCGCCTTCATCGGCAAGCTGTACGTGGAGGCAATCAGCCCGTTAGTAGAGAGTTGTAAATAAGTACAACGCTTGTCAATGGGCGGCCGGTTTGCTGTGATGTGGGAGAATGGGCGATAGCCCATTCTCGAGCACATCGCAACGCGTGCTAATACAAGCACCGCCCCACGGCGATGTGCCCCCATTAGTAGAGAGTTGTAAATAAGTAGGGCAGGGGCTTGCTCCTGCCGCTCCCACGGTCTGTACAAACCCCATCGGGTCGTCGTAAACGCTGACCCCTACAACAAGAACGGTGCAACCCCCAACCATTCTTAATTTATAATTCTCCGTTCTTCATTCACAAAAAACGCCGCTCACCTTTCGGTGAGCGGCTGTTTTTTATGCTTAGTTGAACTTCTTGCGGGGGACGTAGTGGGTGTGCAGGATCTCGTGGGCCTTGTGGCCGCCGAACTCACCCAGGTACTCCGCGTAGACCTCCTTGACAACGGGGTTGTCGTGGCTCTTGCGCAGGGGCATCTTGGCATCCTGGTCGTACAGGGCCTTGGCGCGCATAGCCTTCAGGTCGTACACGTTGAGGATGGACGCAGGCTGGATGGGCTGACCGCCGCCGGTGACACAGCCGCCGGGGCAGCACATGATCTCCACGAAGGTCCAGGGAGCGGTGCCCGCCTTGATCTGCTCCATCACGTAGTGAGCGTTCTCAATGCCGCTGGCCACAGCCACCTTGATCTCCAGGCCGTTGATCGTATAGGTCGCCTCCTTGAGACCCTTGGTGCCGCGGACCTCGTGGAAGTCCACCGCCTCGTTGGAGGTGCCGGTGAGCCAATCGTTGGCGGTACGCAGAGCCGCCTCCATCACGCCGCCGGTGGCACCGAAGATGACCGCCGCGCCGGTGGAAGCACCCAGCAGATCGTCAAACGCCTCGTCCTCCAGGTAGGTGAACTTGATGCCGGCGCGCTCGATCATGCGGGCAAGCTCACGAGTGGTGATGGAAATATCCACATCCTGCAGGCCGTTCTCGGACAGCTCCTCGCGGGCCACCTCGAACTTCTTGGCGGTACAGGGCATCACGGACACGGACACGATATCCTTGGGATCGATGCCGTTCTTCTCCGCATAGTAGGTCTTAATCAGGCCGCCCATCATCTCCTGAGGAGACTTACAGGAGGACAGATGACCCAGCAGCTCGGGGTAGTACAGCTCGGCGTACTTGACCCAGCCGGGAGAGCAGGAGGTGATCATGGGCAGGGTCCCGCCGTTCTTCACGCGGTCCACCAGCTCGTTGGCCTCCTCCACGATGGTGAAGTCAGCGGCGCAATCGGTGTCAAACACCTTGTCGAAGCCCAAGCGGCGCAGAGCGGCAACCATCTTGCCCTCCACGTTGGTGCCGATGGGCATACCGAAGCTCTCACCCAGGGCGGCACGCACGGCGGGAGCGGTCTGCACCACCACGTGCTTGGTAGGATCCGCCAGAGCGTCCCACACCTTCTGGGTGTCGTCCTTCTCCTGCAGGGCGCCGGTGGGGCAGGCGGTGATGCACTGGCCGCAGCTCACGCAGGGCACGTCCGCCAGGGGCAGCTCAAAGGCGCAGGCAATGTGGGTATCGATACCGCGATCGTTGGCACCGATAACCCCCACCACCTGCTGCTTGCAGGCGGCCACGCAACGGCGGCACAGGATGCACTTGTTGTTGTCGCGCACCAGATGGGGCGCGGAAGCGTCGATGGCGTAGGTGGGCTTGAAGCCGTCGTACTTGCCACTGTCCTCGATGCCGTAGTCACGGCACAGCTTCTGCAGCTCGCAGTTGGTGGAGCGCACGCAGGACAGGCACTTCTTATCGTGGGTGGAGAGGATCATCTCCAGGGTGATGCGGCGGCTGTTCTGCACCTTGGGGCTGTTGGTGACGACCTCCATCCCCTCGCTGACAGGATACACGCAGGCGGTGACCAGGCGGGCGGGACGACCACCCTCGCTGACCTCTACCATGCAGATACGGCAGGCACCGATCTCGTTGATCTCCTTGAGGAAGCACAGAGTGGGGATTTCCACACCGGCATAGCGGGCCGCTTCCAGAACGGTAGAGCCCTTGGGCACGCTGACAGCGGCGCCGTTGATTTTAACGTTGATCATATCCATTTCTATCCACACTCCTTTCTTACTGCTTGCTGATAGCCTTCGGCTTACAGTTGGCCATACAAGCACCGCACTTGACGCACTTAGAGGCGTCGATCGTGTAGCTGGCCAGCTTGTGACCGGGGGCGATGTAGTCGGTCTTGGTAATGCAGGAGGCGGGGCAGTTGCGCGCGCACATGCCACAGCCGATGCACTTGTCCTTGTCGATGGTGAAGGTCAGCAGATCCTTACACACGCCGGCGGGGCACTTCTTGTCCACCACATGCGCCACGTACTCGTCGCGGAAGAACTTGAGGGTGGACAGCACCGGGTTGGGAGCCGTCTGGCCCAGACCGCACAGGGAGTTCTCCTTGATGTAGTAGCAAAGCTGCTCCAGCTCGTCGATATCCTCCAGGGTGCCCTTGCCGCTGGTGATCTTGTCCAGCTTCTCCAACAGACGCTTGGTACCCACACGGCAGGGGGTACACTTACCGCAGCTCTCGTCCACGGTGAACTCCAGGAAGAACTTGGCCATATCCACCATACAGGTGTCCTCGTCCATGACGATCAGACCGCCGGAGCCCATCATACAGCCGATAGCCGTCAGGTTATCGTAGTCCACCGGGGTGTCGATGAGGTGGGCGGGGATACAACCGCCGGAGGGGCCACCGGTCTGGGCGGCCTTGAACTTCTTGCCGCCCGGGATACCGCCGCCGATGTCCTCGATGATCTCCCGCAGGGTGGTACCCATGGGGATCTCCACCAGGCCGGTGTGCTCAATCTTACCGCCCAGGGCGAACACCTTGGTGCCCTTGGAGCGCTCGGTGCCCATGGAGGCAAACCACTCCGCGCCACGCAGGATGATCTGGGGCACGTTAGCAAAGGTTTCCACGTTGTTTTCCACCGTGGGCTTGCCGAACAGACCCTTCACCGCCGGATAGGGGGGACGGGGACGAGGCTCGCCGCGGTTGCCCTCGATGGAGGTCATCAGCGCGGTCTCCTCGCCGCACACGAAGGCGCCGGCACCCAGACGGATGAACAGGTCAAAGTCGAAGCCGGAGCCGAAGATGTTCTTACCCAACAGGCCGTACTCGCGGGCCTGGTCGATGGCGATCTGTAGACGCGCCACGGCGATGGGGTACTCCGCACGGACATAAACATAGCCCTCGGTAGCGCCGATGGCGTAGCCGGCGATGGCCATAGCCTCGATGAGGCTGTGTGGGTCGCCCTCCAGCACGGAGCGGTCCATAAACGCGCCGGGGTCGCCCTCGTCAGCGTTACACACCACGTACTTCTGGTCGGCCTTGTTGGGGGCGGTCAGCGCCCACTTACGGCCGGTGGGGAAGCCACCGCCGCCGCGGCCACGCAGACCGGAATCGGTGATGACCTTGATAACGTCCTCGGGGGTCATCTCGGTGAGCACCTTACCCAGAGCGGCATAGCCGTCCATGGCGATGTACTCGTCGATAGACTCGGGGTTGATAACACCGCAGTTACGCAGTACCACGCGGTTCTGGGTCTTGTAGAAGGCGGTGTCGCTCAGGGAAATGTTGCCGTGGACAGGCTCGTCGGAGCCGGTGTCGTTGTACACCAGACGCTCCACCACGCGGCCCTTGAGCAGATGCTCGGAGCAGATCTCCGCCACGTCGTCCACCGTCACGCGGCTGTAGAAGGTGCCGTCCGGATGGACGATGACCACGGGACCCAGGGCGCACAGACCGAAGCAACCGGTCTGCACCACTTTGATTTCATCCGTGAGGCCATTCGCCTTGATGTTGTCGGCAAAGGCCTGCTGGATGGACACGCTGCCTGAGGAGGTACAGCCGGTACCGCCGCAGATCAGTACATGAGCACGAATCATTTTAGTTTACCTCCTCGATGATTACTTAATATCCACGTTCATGAATTCCGCTACCGGCTTGCCGCCCTTGAGGTGCTCCTCCACGATGCGGGCTACCTTGTCAGCGGTCATCTTCACGTAGGTGACCTTGTCCTTACCGGCCTCAAAGACCTCCACGATGGGCTCGTACTGGCACAGACCGATGCAGCCGGTCTGGGTCACGGTCACGTTGGCGGCCAGACCCGCCGCGTTGACCTGCTCCACGAAAGCGGCCAGCACCGGGCGGGCGCCGGCGGCGATGCCGCAGGTAGCCATACCCACGACCACGCGCTTCTCATCGGTGCCCTCGCGCAGAGCCACTTTGCTTTGCATCTTCTCTTTGATGGCCTGAAGTTCTGCTAATGATTTCATACATATCGTCCTTTCTATGTATTAATTACTTATCATATTGCTCCCGAAGGGAGCCCTCGATCCATTGTAACACCTCGTAGGTGTCCAGCGGCACATCCTCCAGCACCTGCCGAAGCTCGCGGGTATCCAGCGCCACCGGCTCGTGCCCCGGGCGGGTGTGGTGCAGGAGAAAATCCCTGTCCGGATGTCCCTGGATCAGCGTGACCACCGAGGCGGTCACGTCCCCCAGGGGCACACAGTCGATGTGGTCGGTGTGAAACACCGCTTCCACCGTGGTGCCGTGCTCCATGGGATACCGAGCGGCCTCTCGGGAGGTGACGGTCAGCTCACCGCCGGTCTGCTCCGCTTCCAGCTTGAGGAGCGGCAAACCCATGCCTACCGGGCGGGTGGTGCGGGTGGTGTAGAAGGGGTCGGTGACGCCACGCACCGTGTCCTCGTCCATGCCACAGCCGTCGTCCCGGATGGTCAGCGTCAGGGTATCCCCTGTCTCCTCCAGCCGGATCTCGGTGAGGGTCGCTCCCGCCTTGACGGAATTTTCGGCAATGTCCAGGATGTTGAGTGACAGCTCCTTCATAAGCCCCTCCTGATATAGTCCAGCAACCGGTCACGCACCTCTTGCTCGTCTGCCGGGTCGGCGTCCAGCACGATGGTGTGGACCCCATCCCGGATGTCCCACAGATAGTGGGCATCGGAGCCGGTCACCGCCACACAGCGGGACATATCGTACCGGGTGCGGTAGTCTGCCTCCTTGCCTATATCGTGGAGCTCCACGCAGGTGAAGGGGGGATCCGGCGGCAGGGTACCCAGCACCGCGATGATGCCGTTGGCGTCCCGGTCAATGTGGGCCGGATAGCACACCCCGCCGTAGTAGGCCGCCAGTCCGTCGGTTTCCTCCACCGGGATGGTGGTGGCGTTGGACAGAAGGTACGGCTCGGTGCCCACGACCTGGTCGAGGGCGTTCATCACCAGCTGTTCCCCGAAAATGTCGGGGCGGTTTTCGATGCGGATGCGGCGGCTGTCCACCTCATTGCCGAACTCCATGGCCGCTTCCAGCGTGGGAAACAGGCACACCATGTGGATGTCCTCGGCGGTGGTCAGCTCCATCCCCGCTACTGGGATGATGCCATGCTCCCGCGCCGCCTCAAAGAAGGCGGGGCAGTTGCGGGTAGTGTTATGGTCGGTCAGCGCCATGATCTGCAGCCCACAGAGCTTGCCCATCCCCGCCAGGCTGTGGGGGGTGTTATCGTTGTCCCCGCAGGGGGACAGGCAGGAGTGAACGTGCAGATCGTAGGTAAAGGCGGTCATAGTACATCCCGGAGCCGAAGGGCGGTGTCGTAGGCGCTGTGGGGGCTGAGCAGGAGGTTGATCTCCTTCTCCTCACACAGGGCCGCCACCCCCTCGTCCGGCTGCACCCCCTCTGCCAAGAGGATGCAGGCGGTATCCGCCAGGGTCGCTACGGCGGCGATGTTGCGGTTGGACATGATGGTCACCCAGGCGTCTCCCGCCCGGGCGCGTCCCATGACCCAGCTCAGCAGGTCGCCCATGTACACGCCGGTGACCTGTCGGTCACCGTCCGGCATGGCCGCGGCGGTGAAGCCGGCGGCTGTCGCCATCTCACGTACCGTCATGGGTGTCCTCCTTGTCTTTTAAATACTGCCGGAGGGTCTCCCGCATGGTCAGCACGCAGTCGCTCTTACGAGCGTTGCCCCGCACCACGTCCTCCGCAAAGGCCCGACAGGTGGGCGCCCCGCAGGAGCCGCAATCCAGCCCGGGAAGCTCCGCACGCAGAGCCTGGATATCCGCCATCATACGCATGGACTTGGCCATGCTGTCGGATAACTGGGAGATGGGCTGGTACTCCGGCATGTCGTTAAAGAAGTAGTCCTCCGGGATGTATTGCTCATCCGGGGAGAGGAAGTTCTGGCTCACCGGCAGGAACCGTCTGAGGGTCTGCAGGCGGGCCTTGGCGATGTAGGGGTTCTGGATGGTCAACACCCCGCCCACGCAACCGGCGGGGCAGGCGTTGAGCTCCACGAACTCCACCGGGGGGATGTTGCCGTTTTCGATCTGATCCAGTACCCGGTTGACGTTGTCGATGCCGTCTGCCGACAGGTAACTGTCGTTGAACAGCGCCGACGCCTCACCGCCGGTGGATGCCCAGCTCACGCCGATCATACCGGAGGAGGAGAGGTTTTCCACCTCCTCGGCAGACATGGCGTTGATGAGCAGAAAGTAGATGTCGCTCATGGATACCACCACGTCCACCCGGCTCTTATAGTCGGCAAAGCCGTTCTTGACGTAGCTGGCCTTGGCGGGGCAGGGGGAGATGAAGCACACCCCGATCTCCTCGGGGGAGAGCTCCGGATGCTCCCGCTCCGCCTTTTCCCTCGCCATCTTGGCGGCGATCTCCATGGGCGGGAGCATCTGCACCACGTGGTCCAGCAGGGAGGGAAACCGCAGGGCGATGAGCCGCACCACCACCGGACAGGCGGCGCTGATGACCGGCTTAACGACCCCCTCGGTACCCAGGTAGAACCGGGTGTAGGCGGAAACCAGCTCCGCCGCCTTGGAGACCTCGTACACCTCGTCAAAGCCGATGCGCTTAAGGCCGGTGAGCACGCAATCCACGTCGTCCAGGTTGTCGAACTGGCCATACAGGGAGGGGGCGGGCAGGGCGATCTTCCACTTGAAGCCGTCCATGGCCTCCAGCTTACTGCACACGGCCCTTTTGGCCTTGTGGGGGCACACGCGGATGCATTCCCCGCAGTCGATGCACCGGCCCTCGTTGATCACCGCGTGGCCGTCCCGGATGCGGATGGCCTCGGTGGGGCAGTGGCGCAGGCAGGTGGTGCAGCCGGTGCACTTGGACTCGTCTAAGAATACCGAATGTTCGTATGTATTCATACGGCACCTCACTGAGGGATGTTGACCCGCATGGTGATGCAGGTCCCCTCGCCCACGGTGGATTGGATGTCCATATAGTCGGTATAGCGTTTCATGTTGGGCAGACCCATGCCCGCACCGAAGCCCAGAGACCGGATGGTATCCGGGGCTGTGGAGAAGCCCGCCTGCATCGCCTGTTCGATATCGGCGATACCGGGGCCCTTGTCCTGAAGCACGATCTCGATGCAGTCCTCGCTCACCCGCACCTCGGCGTGACCGCCGCCGGCGTGGATGACCATGTTGATCTCGCCCTCATACATAGCAATGGAGACCCGGCGAATGATCTCCGGCGGCAGACCTAACTGCCGCAGATTCTTTTTGATCTGCACCGACGCCTGACCGGCGGAGGTAAAGTTCTCGCCGTCTACGTCGAAGCGGAAAACCAAGGCGTCAGCCATTGGTTGGCTCCTTGAGCTTGTTCCCCACCAGACCGTTGCTGTACAAGATCCCGCAGGCCTCGTACATCCGCTTGGCAGACGCCAGCAGCACAATGCCGCTTTCCTCCGCCAGGCGCACCATCTCCGGGGTTGGCTCCTTCGCCCGCACAAAGACGACGCATACCATATCCATCATCTCGGCGGTGCGGATGACCTGCGGGTTGACAAGACCGGTGAGCAGCACCGCCTGGTCCTTGACAAAGGCCAGCACGTCGCTCATCATGTCGCTCCCACAGGCGGAATACACGTGTCTGCCAAGGTGCTCCTCGCCGGCGATCACCCGGGCATCCAGCAGGTCACGGATGGTACAGATTTTCATACAGATCCGTCCTTTAGTCCATGTACTTCTTGAGGATGTCGTCCACGTCGTCCACGGTCAGGCGGCCGTACACTTCGTCATTGATGGTCAGCACGGGGGCCAGACCGCACGCGCCGATGCAGCGGCAGGCGGTGAGGGAGAACTTCCCGTCGGGGGTGCACTCCTCGGCGCCGATGCCCAGCTTTTCGGAAAGCTTGTCCATCAGGTCACCGGAGCCCTTTACGTAGCAGGCGGTGCCCAGACATACGGAGATGTGATACTTGCCCTTGGGAGACAGCGCGAACTGGGCATAGAAGGTGGCTACCCCGTACACGTTCTCCAGCGGCACGTCCATGCCGTCGGCGATCATCTGCTGCACTTCCAGGGGAAGATAGCCGTAGATCTCCTGTGCCTCCTGCATGACGCCCATCAGACGGCTCTTGTCGTGCTTGTTGGCGGCGATGACGGCCTGCAGCTTTTGCTCCTGCTCCGGCGTACCGGAGAAGGGAATGGAGCTGATTTTCTTTTGCATTTGCCTTTGTCCTCCTTAGTCGATATGATTGCGGGCAGCGTCGGATTGTCAAAAAAATAACAATCTCAGACTGCACTATTATAAGTATAGCATAATTCCTTTCTGTATGCCAGTACTTTTTTGCGATTTTCGGGAGAAAAATAGGGGTTTTTCGCTGGTTTTTTCGTGCGTTTTGGGTTAGCCGGAGCTAACAGGGGGAGTTAAGAATGGAGAATTAAGAATTAAGCATTGTGATGTGACTCCTCGTAGGGGACGCCTACGGATTTTTGCAACCCCTGTGACGTGCTGTAGGGGCGGATTCCATATCCGCCCGCCCCCATGGTTTGTACAAACCGCCTTGTAGGGGGCGACGTCCTCGGCGTCCCGCATGGGGGTTGTGGAGACTTCGATTACCCCTCATCCGTCACGGCTTACGCCGTGCCACCTTCCCCCCAGGGGGAAGGCTTATTGGTCTGTACAAGCCACACAAGGCTTCCCCCAGGGGAAGGCTTTTATCCTCCCCCTTTACAAATCCCCCCATTTATGCTACACTTAATTATACGTTTAACTTTCATCGCAAAAGGAGCTGATGGCTATGCCGCCTATGGGCCCGCCAAGAGGGAACGATCGCTTTAAGGTGCCGCCCCCCAAGCGTCTGCGGGAGGTGCCCGGCTATCTGAAAAAGACGGTGGGGGGCACCATCTACCGCCTTGTCTACATCTTCCGTCTGCTGTGGGAAAGCCAGCCCTGGCTGCTGATCCTGCGGGCACTGCTGACGGTGTACGAGGGCTTTTCGCCCCTGGTGAACACCCTCATCACCGCCCATCTGCTACAGCGGGTGGTGGATCGCATCAGCGACCCCACGGTGGACATCGTCCCCGCGCTGCTGCTGCAGTTTGGCTTCCTGCTGGTGAACACGGTGGTCACCAGCCTTACGCAGATCATCACCCGGGTCTGCGGCGAAGCGGTGACCAACCACGTGCAGGTGAAGATCCTGCACAAGGCGCGTCAGGTGGACATCGCCTCCTTTGATAAGCCGGACTTCTACGAGCGGCTGGAAAACGCCAGCCGGGAGGCGGGGCACCGCCCGGTGAACATCATGACCTCCACCTTTGGGCTGGTGTCCAAGGTCATCTCCATGGTAAGCTACTTCACGGTGCTGGGTGCTATCCTAAGCCGTCTGCCGGCGGTAAGCAGTCTGTTCTTCGTGCTGTTCCTGCTGCTGGCACTGGCCAACGCCCTGGTGGCGTTCCACTTTAAGCAACGCTCCTTCGACTACATGTGGCGGCGCTCCAAGGATCGCCGGCAGATGCGCTATTACACCGACATGCTCACCAACAAGGACATGGTCAAGGAGGTGCGCCTGTTCGACCTGGCCGACCTGTTCATTGGCCGGTACAACACGGTGTTCCGCGGCTATTTCAAGGGGCTCAAGTCCCTTATCTGGAGCGAGGGCGCGTGGAACACCGCCCTGTCGGTGCTTACCGCCGGCATGAACGGCGTGCTGTTCTACCTCATCGCCGTCAACGTGACACAGATCGCGGATTACTCCCTGTACACCGGCGCCCTCAACGCCATTGCGGCGGGGCTCAGCGCGCTCATTACCTCCTTTGCCAGCATCTACGAGGGCTCCCTGTTCATTGACAACATGATCCTGTTTATGAAGGAAAAACGCACCGTCAAGTCCGCTTTGGCGCAGCCCATCCTCCCCGCCACCCGGTGCGGGCATACCATTGAGCTGAGGGACGTGTCCTTTCGGTACCCCGGCGCCTCCTTCGACGTCATTCGGCACATGAACCTGACCATCCGGGCGGGAGACACGGTGGCGTTGGTGGGGCTCAACGGCGCGGGCAAGACCACCCTGATCAAGCTCATCACCCGGCTGTACGACCCCACCGAGGGGGTCATCCTGCTGGACGGGCGGGATATCCGAGACTACGACCTGACCGCCCTGTACGCCCTGTACGGCATTATTTTCCAGGATTTTGGCCGGTATGCGGAATCGGCGGGAGACAACATCGCCTTTGGTAACATCCACAAGGAGCGCGATCCGGAGGGGATCCGGCAGGCCGCCGCCCATTCCGGAGCCAACGCCTTCATCGAGGAATGGGAGAAGCAGTACGACACCCCGCTGATGCGCTTGTTTGAGCAGGATGGGCGGGAGCTGAGCGTGGGTCAGTGGCAGAAGCTGAGCGTGGCTCGCGCCTTCTATGGGGATGCAGACATCCTCATCCTGGATGAGCCCACCGCCTCCCTGGATGCCATCGCGGAGCAGGAGATCTACAGCCAGTTTGATCAACTACGTGAAGGCAAGACCAGCATTTTCGTGTCCCACCGCCTGTCCAGTGCCACCACCGCCGACGTGGTGGTGGTGCTGGAGAACGGCACCGTGGTCGAGCAAGGCACCCATGAGGAGCTCATGGCCCTTGGCGGCAAGTACCACAAGCTGTTCTCCACCCAGGCGAAACGGTACCAGGGTAAGAATTAAAAATGGAAAATGAATAGTTGAAAATGGCGGTGTCCGCTGTGCGGACGGAATTTGTATGTATGGTTTGTGCAAACCCACGCGGGGCGCCCGGAGGTCGCCCCCTACAACCCCTCATCCGTCACGGCTTACGCCGTGCCACCTTCCCCCTTGGGGGAAGGCTTATTGGTCTGTACAGACCCCACATAACTCCTAATTCCTAATTTTCAAACCCATCTAACATCTAATGTCTAACATCTAATATCTAAAAGGAGCACTGCTTATGAAACCACCTCGTTATATGATCGCCTCGGATCTGCATGGCTCTGCCACCTACACCCGCAAGCTGCTGGAGGCCTATGAGCGGGAAAAGCCCGACCGGTTGATCCTGCTGGGGGATATTCTCTACCACGGCCCCCGCAACGACCTGCCTGCCGGGTATGACCCCAAAACCGTCATCGCCCTACTGTCCCCCTTAGCCGACCGCATCCTCTGCGTGCGGGGCAACTGCGACGCCGAGGTGGATCAGATGGTGTTGCCCTTCCCCCTCATGGCGGATTACGCCCTGCTACCGGTGGAGGACATGACCGTTTTCGTCACCCACGGCCACCTGTACAACACCCAAAACCCGCCGCCCCTGAAGCGGGGGGACGTGCTACTCCATGGGCACACCCACGTGCCCGCCTGCCTGCACCAGCCCGGGGGCTGGTGGTATCTCAACCCCGGCTCGGTGTCCATCCCTAAGGAGAACTCCCCCCATGGGTATATGACTCTGGAGGACGGCACCTTCTACTGGAAGACCCTGGAGGGGCGGGTGTGGCAGGACGCTCCTCTGTGCGAGGAAAGCAAAACCACCGTCCGGCAGATCTTTTGAGAAAATGCGAAAACCGCACCCGCAGGCGGGGGAGGATAGGGATGGAGCGGAAAAGGCTTCCCCTTGGGGTAATTCCCCCGCCTTGCGGGGGAAATGTCCGCAAAGCGGACAAAGGGGGGCCGCCCCCGGCGAGGGGGAAGCTGTCGCCAGACTTCGCCCATGGCAAAGTCTGGCGACTGATGAGGGGTAGGCAACGAAGTTGCCGTTATATTTTGAGAGTATGAGGTGCGCTGGCCCCTCATCCGTCACGGCTGCGCCGTGCCACCTTCCCCCGAGGGGGAAGGCTTTCACTCCCCAGCAATCTGTACATAACAATAGGCACTATGTATCAAGCAAGATACATAGTGCCTATTTTCATCCCTACGCACACCCACCATAAGGGTGCGGTTTTTCTCTTGTTCCGTCTTACTTCTTCTTCATTTTCACCATAACGATGATGATGGCGGCAATGATGCCAAGGACGATGACGCCCAGCACAACGCCGATGATAATGTACAGGGTGCTGTTGTCGTCGGTCTCCTTCTCCTCTTTAGCCGTCTCGTCGGAGGACTGGTCAACGCTGACCTGCACATCCCCATCCGCCGCCTTGGTGGTGGTCACGACACCGGACACCGCCTCGGTAGTGGTGGCATCCCCGCTCACCACCGCCTGGGTGGTGGTCGTGGTGGTGGTGCCGTTGCCGGTCTTGGTGGGGGTGTCCACCGCCGTGGTGGTGGTCGTGGTGGTGGGCTTTTTGGTGGTGGTGGTAGTAGTAGGCTTCGCGGTGGTGGTGGTCGCCAGGTCTGCCTGGGTGCCGGGAGCGGTCAGCCCGCCGGGCACACTGGCCGCCGCCGCGGTGGACACGAACTTAATGTCCCCGCCGCCCCACTCGATAACGAACTTCACCACGGCACCGGTGTTGTCGGTGGCGTACACGTCGTACTTGTAGTTGCCCGCGGCCTTATAGCCGTTGACGGTGTAGGTCTTGGGATTCTCCACTACAAAACCGGTATTGCTCTTGATGGGGTTGCCCTTGATGATCTCGGTGCGGTTTAGGTTGTAATCGTTGAAATAGTAGTAGCCGGCCTGGTACACCTTCAGATTCGCATCGGCTACCTTGCCGCCGTATTCCCAGGTGTAATCCAGGATCGACATGGAGGCCATCTCCGTGATGGCGGCCTGGCCGTTGGTAAAGCAGCCCCGCATCTTGCTCTCCAAAGTAACCGCCGGGATCTTGTACCACACGTAGCGGATCTCCATATCCTTGTCGAAATACTGGCTGTTTTTGCCGTCCTTCGTCATGGTGCCGAACACGTAGCCCATCATGGTCTTGACGTTGAAGGGCTTGCCCACCTCGGTGGTGTTGTACTTAGCCAGCTCATTGATGGCGGTCTGCGCCTGTGTGCCCAGATCCACCTTCGCCGCGGATACCGACATGGGTACCGCCAGCGCCGCCAACAGGCACACCGCCAGCAGAATGCTGAGAAATTTTTTCATAACGTATACCTTCCTTCTTTTGTTTCTGGTCGCTTTTTTTATTGTAGCACAGCCGTGCAAAAGCGTCAAGAAAATTAAGAATGGATAATGGAAAGCTAAAAGTGAAGGTGTCCGCAAAGCGGACAGGATTTGTAGGAGGGGTCTGCTACTCGTCCTCCAGCTTGAGCACCGCCATGAAGGCCTCCTGTGGCACCTCCACGCTGCCTAACTGGCGCATACGCTTCTTGCCCTCCTTCTGCTTTTCCAGCAGCTTCTTCTTGCGGGTGATATCACCGCCGTAGCACTTAGCCAGCACGTCCTTGCGCATAGCCCGCACCGTCTCCCGGGCAATGATCTTACCGCCGATGGCGGCCTGCACCGGCACCTCAAAGAGCTGGCGAGGGATGTTGTCCCGCAGCTTTTCGCACATCCGGCGGGCCCGGGCGTAAGCGTTGCCGGAGAACAGGATGAAGGACAAGGCGTCCACCATATCCCCATTGAGCAGGATGTCCAGCTTCACCAGATCGCTCTTCACGTAGTCCTTGAGCTCGTAGTCAAAGCTGGCGTACCCCTTGGTGCGGCTCTTGAGGGCGTCAAAGAAATCGTAAATGATCTCGTTGAGGGGGAGCTCGTAGTGGATATCCACCCGGGTGGGATCCAGATATTTCATATCCTTGAACACGCCCCGCCGCTCCTGGCACAGCTCCATGATGCTCCCCACGTAATCGTTGGGGGCAAAGATGTGCGCCTCGGCAATAGGCTCCTCCGCCATGGCAATGTCGGTGGGGTCGGGGTAGTTGGTGGGGTTATCCACCATCACCACCTCCCCATTGGTGAGGGTGATGCGGTAGATCACGCTGGGGGCGGTGGTAATGAGGTCGAGATTATACTCCCGCTCCAGCCGTTCCTGGATGATCTCCATGTGTAGGAGCCCCAAAAACCCGCATCGGAAGCCAAAGCCCAGTGCCACGGAGGTCTCCGGCTCAAAGGTCAGGGACGCGTCGTTGAGCTGCAGGCGCTCCAGCGCCTCCCGCAGATCCTGGTAGTGGGCGCCGTCTGCCGGGAACACGCCGCAGAACACCATGGGGTTGACCTTGCGGTAGCCGGGCA
>JAZSOW010000078.1:0-5120 GCA_045537135.1 Acutalibacteraceae bacterium | reverse complement strand
GCCCAAGCGAGTTGAGCGAAAAAACAAAGGAAGGGATCAAGAAAGGAACGGCTTCATAGCGATCTCGTTGTCGTAGAATTCATCGGTGGCAATGAGATGATAAGCAAGCGAAAGAATCTTTCTTGAAACGGCAATAGTGGTGGGGATCATCAACACCGCCGGCACCCGGCTGGTGACCTACACCTACGACCCCTGGGGCAACCCTCTGACCCTCACCGACAGCACCAGCGCGGGCATCGGCACCCTCAACCCCTTCCGCTACCGCGGCTACATCTATGACGCGGAGACTGGTCTGTACTACTGCAACAGCCGGTACTATGACCCCGAGGTGGGTAGGTTTATTAATGCGGATTCACAGTTAAATATCGACGAAGGCGTATTAGGTTGTAATATGTATACCTACTGCCTTAACAATCCGGTGACAGGAACGACTGCAGCGATTCTAGCAATAGCATCCTTGCCATTTCATGGGACGGCATTAGTAATAGATGTTTTTGTTGAGGAGTGATATATGATGAAGAAGAAAACTGTTCTTATAATTAATATTTGTGTAGTGCTGTTGTTTGCTATTTATTTGGTAACTGCGTTGTTTATTGATTACCCAAAATATGTAAAAATAATTATTTTATCAGTATATTTTTCATATGCAATAATGCGAGCCATTTATTTTATTAAACAATTTAGAAAATGACGAAAGAAACACAGGGTAAAAACACTAACACAGGGGACGGTTCTATGTGTTGATTCGGCTACAACATGTGCAACGTGATCGTCACCAGCGATGAACAACAAATCACCCACCCCCGGCAGTACACTGCCGGGGGTGGGTGGCTTGTTCACTTCTTTTTCCGGCTGTACCGGCTGAACTTTTTCTTGTCTGCCGGGCGTTTTTGCGTTCCTTGCCGGGGAGCTGTCTTGCTTACCGGGTCGGGGGCGACCAGGCAACCGGGGCCGGTGCCGATAAGATCTCGCCGTCCGGCCTTTTGCAGAGCCGCCAGCACGATTTGACGGTTTTCCGGACGGAAATATTGCAAGAGCGCCCGCTGTTCCGCTTTTTCCTTGGGTGTGCGGGGCACGTATACTGGCTGCAGGGTCATGGGATCCAGCCCGGTGTAGAACATACAGGTGGACACTGTTCCGGGGGTGGGATAGAAATCCTGCACCTGCTCCGGGTGTAGCCCCTCTTTTTTGAGGAACTGTGCCAGCTTGATAGCATCCTCTACCGTACTGCCCGGGTGGGAGGACATCAGGTAGGGCACCAGGTATTGCTTCTTGCCGTCGCTCTTGGTCAGCTCGTAAAAGCGCTGGCGAAATTTTTCGTACACCTTAAAGGAGGGCTTGCCCATGTACTTAAGCACCCGGTCAGACACGTGCTCCGGGGCGACCTTGAGCTGGCCGCTGACATGGTGGCGAATAAGCTCCTTGAAAAACCGCTCATCCGGGTCAGCAATGAGATAATCAAAGCGGATGCCGGAGCGCACGAACACCCTCTTCACTCCCGGTACCTGCCGCAGACGCCGCAGGAGGGTCAGATAATCCTCATGGGTCACCTTTACCGCCGGGCACATTTCGGGGGCCAGGCACTTTTTATCCTTGCACACGCCCCGCTTGGCCTGGCCCTCGCAGGAGGGGTGCCGGAAGTTGGCGGTGGGGCCGCCGACATCGTGGATGTAGCCCTTGAAATCCGGCATTTTGGCGATCAGCTCTGCCTCCTTCACCACGCTGTCATGGCTGCGGGCGGTGATGATCCGCCCCTGGTGATAGGCCAGGGCGCAGAAGTTACAGGCACCGTAACAGCCTCGGTTGTGGATGATGGAAAACTTAACCTCCGCAATGCCGGGGACGCCGCCCGCGGCTTCGTAATGAGGGTGGTAGTCCCGCATATAGGGCAGCCCGTAGACCCTGTCCATCTCCTCGGTGGACAGGGGAGGGGAGGGGGGATTCTGCACCAGGATGCGGTCTCCATGACGTTGGATGACCGCCTTGCCCCGCACCGGGTCGTGCTCCTGCTGCTGGATGCGGCAGGAGATGGCGTACTGCTTTTTGCCGCTGTCGGTAGAGGCGCTGACCAGCTCAAAGGAGGGACATTCCGCCGCCGGCATGGGCCGGTAGTCCGTGGCGGGCACCATGTAACAGGTACCCCGGATATCGGTAAGCGTGCGGATATCCTCCCCGGCGTCCAGCCGGTGGGCGATCTCCACGATATGCCGCTCCCCCATGCCGTACATCAGCAGGTCAGCCCCGCTGTCGGCCAGGATGGAGGGGCGCACCCTGTCGACCCAGTAATCATAGTGAGCAAAGCGGCGTAGGGAGGCTTCCAGCCCGCCGATGGCGATGGGCACGTCCCCAAAGAGCCGCCGCACCGCCCGGGTATACACGATGGTAGCCCGATCAGGGCGCAGCCCTGCCTTGCCGCCGGGGGAATAGGCATCCTCACTGCGGCGGCGCTTGGCGGCAGTGTAGTGGGCTACCATAGGATCGATGTTACCGCCGTTGACGAGAAAAGCGAGCCTGGGCACGCCGAAGCGGCGGTAATCCTGGTCGCATTGGGGTTGTGGGAGAATGCATACCCGGTACCCCTCTGCCTCCAGCACCCGGGAGATAATGGCGGTGCCAAAGCTGGGATGATCCACGTAGGCGTCTCCGGTGATGAGCACAAAGTCCGCCTCATCCCATCCGCGGGCGCGCATTTCTTCAGTTGTGATGGGTAAAAAGGGCATAGGGCACCTCTCCTTGTTTCGTCTTTTCTTATAGTACCATATTCTGCGCCGGCAATCAAGCGAATAAAAACGGAATCCTAAGCCCCTGCCGAAAAATGTGGTTTAGGGTTGACAAGCCTTTCCAATAGCCGTATAATGAACTCAAACTGAAGAAGTACGCTGGATAGAGGTGCGGGTGTCATCAGTACCCTTGGGCAAGCGGTCGGCAAGCCGCTCGGGGGAAAGGGATTCCCGCCGAAGTACCAGGACGGTTGCCGCCGTCCCGGTGTTGGGATCGTGCAGAATATGTGCGGTACTGTCACGGTTGTGGAGCGCTATCACCGGCTTTCCCGGCGGCATGGTGCCGCCCTCCTGCCTGTGATGTCGTTTTGCGGCACCGCGGGCTTTTTCGTTGTATAAAGGAGGAGAAACAATGAAGCGGAAACTAATAGCTGTTCTAATGGCCGTTCTGCTGGTAGCTGCTGTGACCGTGTGCGCCTTCACCCTGCGGGCGGAGACGAAGGTGGATTGCACCGACTGCCCGGATGGCAACACCTACGCCTACTCGTGTGTGGAGTGCAAGGCTTCCGGTAAGGTAACCAACGAGCAGGATGAGGAGGTGCCCTGTACCGTTTGTGCAGGCGTGGGCTATGCCGGCGAAGCAACGGCATGTGAGACCTGCGCAGGCACCGGGGAGGTAACGGCGGATAGCCCCTATTACGCCACCTTTATGTCTCTGATGCCGGCGCTTATCGCGATCGTGCTGGCGCTCATGACCAAGGAGGTATATAGCTCCCTGTTCATCGGCATTGTGTGCGGTGCTTTGTTTGCCACCAACTTTAATGTGGTGAGCTCCATGGACACCATTCTCAACGATGCTCTTCTTGCCGCCGTGTCCGGTACTGCCGGTATCTTCGTGTTCCTGGTGGTGCTGGGCATCCTGGTGGCACTCATCAACAAGACCGGTGGCTCTGCCGCTTTCGGTCGTTGGGCATCTACCCATATCAAGTCCCGGGTGGGGGCCTCTCTGTGCACCTTCGTGCTGGGCGTGCTTATCTTCATTGATGACTATTTCAACTGCCTGACGGTTGGCTCCGTGATGCGTCCTGTGACTGATCGCCACAAGATCAGCCGCGCGAAGCTTGCCTATCTGATCGATGCCACCGCAGCGCCCATCTGCATGATCGCTCCTATCTCGTCCTGGGCGGCGGCGGTCAACCAGTATACCTCCGACGTGGTGGGTGCAGCCGGTGAAAAGATCTCCGGTTTGGCGCTGTTCTGCCGCGCCATCCCCTATAACCTGTACTCTCTGCTGACCTTCGTGTTCATCATTGCCCTCGTGCTGATGAAACTGGACTACGGTCCCATGCGTCGTCACGAGATCAATGCCATGAAGGGTGACCTGTTCACCAACGGCGATGAGGTGGTCTCTAAGGAAGACGCAGAGGAGGGCAATGCCCGCGGCCGCGTTATCGACCTGGTGCTGCCCATCTTGGTGCTCATCATCGTGGCCGTATTTGCCTTGGTATACGTGGGCGGCTTCTTCGGCGGCGACAAAAATGGCGACTTCATCGGGGCCTTTGGTGAAACCGATGCCGCCGTGGGTCTGCCTTTGGGCGGTATTCTGGTGCTGGTGCTGACGGTGCTGTATCTTATCTGCCGCCGTCTCATCACCTTTAAGGAGGCGATGGCCTGCATTCCCAAGGGCTTTATCGCTATGGTGCCTGCCATCCTCATCCTGACCATGGCTACCAGCCTTAAGAATATCACCACTCTACTGGGCTCCGCCGCATTCGTGGAGACCTCCTTGGCCGGTGCCGGTGCTCTGTACAACTTCTTGCCGGCTATCATCTTCCTGGTGGCCTGCGGTATTGCTTTTGCTACCGGTACTTCCTGGGGCACCTTTGGCATTCTCATCCCCATCGTGCTCGAGGTGTTCAAAGACAGTGGTGAGCTGATGATCATCGGTATGTCTGCCTGTCTGGCCGGTGCGGTGTGCGGCGACCATTGCTCTCCCATTTCCGATACCACCATCATGTCCTCGGCAGGTGCCCAGTGTGAGCACGTCAATCACGTGTCCACCCAGTTGCCCTACGCCCTTACGGTGGCGGCGGTGTCCTTTGTGGGCTACATCATCGCCGGCTTCGTGCAGAACGCCTGGATCGTGCTGGGCGTCAGCGTAGTACTACTTCTGGCGGTGCTGTTCGGCATCCGAGCGGTGATCAACAAAAAAGAGAAGGCGTAAGCCTTGGTAAACAAAAAACGGCTCCGTGAAAACGGAGTGAAGTAGTCAATAGTTAGTAGACACAAAAAAGGAAAGAATTAAGCTGCCAGTTCAAGCCTGTATTGGACTGGCGGTTTTCTTTTAAGTTTTCGAACGGGACGTATGTAATTAAAGTAGTAAACGGTATCAGCAACGGT
>JAZSOW010000076.1:0-29210 GCA_045537135.1 Acutalibacteraceae bacterium | reverse complement strand
TTGCCCATATATTTCTTTTCGTCTGTATTTCGGTGCAAACACTATGTGATATTGACATCTGTAACTTGAATGTGCTGTGTGCTTGATTTCATTGTTTGTTTTCCTCATTTGTTAAAAACCTCCTTGATACTTTCGGTAATGTGGTCGCCAAACCATTTACCATTGTATCACGGAGGTTTTTCTCATGCTAAAGCTTTTTATCTTTCCCCAGTAAAACTGGGGGTTTATTTCCACGCCTAAAGGCACCAAAAAAGCAAAAAGCCTCCCCATAGGGAGGCTTTTTGCTCGTATGGTTCCCACTATAGAGGACGGCGTTTACAACGTCCCATTGCGTCTGTACAAAACTGGCGGGGCGTTGCAAGCGCCGCTCTGACTATTTCTGTATCTCGTCTACCCGCAGGATCAAGGCGGGGGATTCCTTGTAGTCGTCGTCCCAGCCGATCTTGCCCCAGTAGCCCAGCTTTTCGCCGTCCAGGCGCAGGGTGTTCCCCTCCACCGTTACCTGGTCGGTTACGTTCATGAGGGCTACGTAGCCCGCGGGGTCCTGCACGGTGACACGCACCTCTCCCAGCGGATGGGGATAGACCAGCGTCACCGAACGGAACAGCCCAAACAATCCCACCGGCACAGCGGTGCTGTCCACCTCGAGGGTCACATCGGCCAACCCCCACACCGCGTAGTTGGGCGGGATATTCCGCTGGAAGGCGCCCAAGGCGTAGGCGCCGGTGCGGGGGTTGCGGGAGGCGGCGATATACGGGACGTGTCCCTCGGACACGGTGACGGTGGGCAGAGGACAGCCCCGTGCCATCACCGCCGGAGCGGTGTGCCGCAGAGTGTATCCCTCTAACTGAGGGCGTTCCACGTTGCGGTAGAAGAAATGGGCATCCATTAAGTAGTCTTCCGCGTGACGGTAGGTAGCCTCGTGTACAGCGAAGGGAGGTGCCAGCCGGTGCCAGCCCAGGGCGGCCTCGGTCTCCCGTGTTTGACGGGGGATCGCCACAGTGCCTCCCAGCACCGCCGCCACATACGCCTGGCCGTTAAAGCACAGGATCCCCTGGCGGCCGTTCTCCGGTACGGCACCGCAGGACAGAGCCAGATCGGCGTTGCGCAAAGCGCTGACGGTGGCGAAGGTGTCAAAGGCGTCCGTTATAGCAAGGCCGTCGCAAATGGGTAACAGGCGGCGGATCTGCCGCTGACGGTCAGCGATGGCATCGCTGTCCGCCCGGGACAGATACCGTTGCCACGGGGTGGACAGCTCCAGCCGGGTGTCCGGTGCCAGCCGGCCCATAGCGTCCGTGACCGCTTGAAGATAGCGGTCATCCCATTCGAAGGTATAGCTGATATGCAGTAGCGTCACCCCCGCCTGCCGACAGCGGCGGGCGTTTTCCTCCCATAAAGGCAGGGCGGTAACATCGTTTACGGCAGAGTTGGGGATCCACAGGCTCAGGCCCAGACCGCCGTAGCCGTATTCTTTTACCCGGGCTACCATCGTCCGTAACCGCTTGAGAGGCGTGTCCCCCAGACTGCCGAATTTCTCCGGATCCGGATCCACCTCCATGAGCTTCTTCGTGTCCGTCTTCGCCCAAAACGAGGCGTTCCAGCCCACATCCAGCAAAAAGATCATCTCCCCCCGCTGCTCCCGGGGAAGAAAGTGGAAGTAGTTGGTGCTTCCAAACAGCGTCTCCGCCGTGAGGGTATCCCAATTTCCCGAGCTGTATTCGTTTTTGAGCTGTAGCAACTCCGCTACGATCTCCTGATTAACGGAGGTGACCACCTTGTTGCCACTGAGTTCCTCCGGCGCCGGCGCCCCATAGGCAGGCGCCTCCCGGAAGGGTATGATGGCTTGCAGCGGCAAGGGCTTGATCTCCAGCAAACGGTCGGTGGACACACCGAACACGGTGGCAATGGTGCGCAGCATATCGAGATCGGGCGCGGTATCGCCGGCCTCCCACCGGGAGATGGCCTTATCCGAAACCCCCAGCCGGTGCCCCAGCTGCCGCTGGGTCAGGTGGTTCTGTTTACGTAATTTTTTAAGCGCGGTGCCGAACTGTCCGTTTTTCATGCTATCGCCGCCTTTCTGCTCTCATTATAGCACGGCTTTCGGTGTTGGCAACAGAAATTCTACAAAGCTGAGATTTTTCGGGCAAAAAAGCACCCCCATCCAGACGGATGGGGGTAGTGATCAGCTCTGCGCCATTTTGTAGCGGTAGAATTCGCCCTTCTTTTCCAGCAGCTCGTCCCAGGTGCCGTACTCCACGCAGCGGCCGTCCTTGATGACGGCGATCTTGTCCGCGTTCTTGATGGTGGACAGCCGGTGCGCCACGATAAAGGTGGTGCGGTCCCGGGTCAGGTCGTCGATGGCCTCCTGGATCTCCCGCTCGGTGACGCTGTCCAAGGCGCTGGTGGCCTCATCAAAGATGATCACCCGGGGATCCCGGATGATGGCCCGGGCGATGGAGATGCGCTGGCGCTGGCCGCCGGACAGCTTACTGCCGTGCTCCCCCACCTTGGTGCTCAGCCCGTCGGGGAGGCTTTCGATGACGCTCTCCAGCCGCGCCGCCTTGATCACGCCATCCAGCACCTCCTTGGTGATGTGGCTACGCCCATAGGTGATGTTCTGCCGGATGGTACCGGAAAAGAGGATGGAATTTTGGGGCACCACCGAGATCATCTTGCGGTAGGATTGCAGGTCGATATCCCGGATATCCTTGCCGTCGATGAGCAGTTGCCCGGAGGTGGGCTTGTTAAAGCCAATGACCAGGTTCATGATGGTGGATTTGCCGGAGCCGGATTCCCCCACCAGGGCCACCGTCTCCCCCGGCTCCACCGTTAGGTCGAGCCCGGAGAGCACATGGGTGCGGGCATCGTAATCGAAGGTGACGTTTTTGAACTCATAGCGCCCCTCCAGGGTCTTCATCTTAGGCTTGCCCTTGTTATCCTCCACGTCAAAGGCGGCTAAGATCTCGCCGATGGAACGGATGGACTCGGTGCCGGAGGAAATGGTGGGCAATAACCCGATAATGGAGGATACGTATCCGGTGAGGGTGGCAAAATAGGTCTGGTAGAGGGACACCTCACCGATGGAGATAGCGCCCTTGATCGCCAGGTAGGCGGTAAAAAACAGGCAGAGGATCTTAAAGAAGTTGGTGACGGCAAAGCTCAGTGCCCCAAACCAGCTGTGGAGCCGGTCCAGCCGGGAGCCCTGCTCCGCTACCTCCATCACGTCGGCGGTGAGCTTGCGGATCTCCCTCTGTTCCAAAGCATGAGCCCGGGTGACCGGGATGAGCTCCTCCATGTCGTATACTGCCGAGGAGGTGTGCTCCAGCTCCTTGCGGAACTCATGACTGTAGAGACGCATCCTTTTGGCGAAAAAACGTCGCAGTATCACCATCGCCGGGATGGTCATCAGAAACATTAGGAACACCCGCACGTCGCTACTGAGGATCACGCCCAGAGAAATGGCCATGTTGACAGCCACCCCCAGAGCGGTGCTCAGCAGGCTGTTGGACAGGGAGGTGACGGTGGTCACGTCCTGCATGATCTTCTGCTGGATCTTACCACTCTCCATCTCCTTGTGGAAGGAGATGGAGAGCTGCTGGAGCTTGCGGATCATGGCTCCCCGCAGGCCCGCCTCCACCGCCCGGGAGGCCTTACTGTACCAGGTGACGTGCAGGTTGTGGAAGGGCACGTTAAGTGCTAACACCACCCCGGCAATGATCACACAGATGACAAGCTGTACCCACACGTCCGCCGGCGGGGCGGTAATGAGGTTGATGACCCGGGCGGTGAGAAGGGGCAACACCCAGGTGGGGGTATCCTTGATGAGATAAAAAAGCGCCGACAGAAGCAACTGCCCGTAATGTCCCTTGTAAAAAGAGAACAACAGACGCAGTGGCTTGATCTTGTCGGCGTTTTGTGTATAGATGTCGATGAAACGTGGCTGTTCAGCGAGCAATTCCTTCTCACTGAACTGTTTTCGGCGGTCAGTCGTTTTTTTCATACAACTTCCTCCCATCCATCTCATGAGGGTAGGAACACCCTATGCACTTGTCGCCTTCATAGTATCACAGACCCCCGGAAAGTCAACCCACAAAAGGAATGAAAAACCGCCCGGTTTTTTCACCCTTTATCTTTTTGTGGGGTGTGGTATGATAAACATTCCTTTTGTGTTTTTTCACAGTTTCCTGCAATGAAATTCCTCCTCTTTTGACACCCGCAATTATTGACATCACACGGCGAATATGCTATAATTCTAAAAATGTGAGCGAGAGGAGAATGAACATGGAGGCGAAAAAGACCATTACCGTCGGTTTTGAGCCGTCTTGTTCCCCTTTTGTCGATATGACCTCTCTGCCTGTTGATCGTGAATATTGTGTTTTTCCCGGCTTTTGCGATGTGCATGTGCATTTTCGTGAGCCGGGTTTTTCATACAAGGAAACCATTGCCACCGGCTCCCGGGCTGCCGCCGCCGGCGGGTACACCGCTGTATGCACCATGCCCAACCTAAACCCGGTACCTGACTGCCCCGAAGCGCTGGAGGCGCAGCTTTCCGCCATCCGGCGGGATGCCACCATCCACGTGTACCCCTACGCCGCCATCACTGTGGGGCAAAAGGGCGAGGCTCTATCCGCTATGGAAGAAATGGCGGCAAACGCCATCGCCTTCTCCGATGACGGACGGGGCGTGCAGGAGGAGGCGCTGATGCGCCGGGCTATGGAGACTGCCAAAAGCCTCGGCAAGATGATCGTAGCCCATTGTGAGGATAATCGTCTGCTCCACGGCGGCTACATCCACCAGGGTGCCTACGCCGCCGCCCACGGCCACCGGGGCATCTGCTCCGAGAGCGAGTGGGGCCCCATCAAGCGGGATCTGCGGCTGGCCGCCGAGACCGGCTGTGCCTACCACGTGTGTCACATCTCCTGCAAGGAGAGCGTACAGCTCATCCGTCAGGCCAAACGCCAGGGGGTGAACGTCACCTGCGAGACCGCCCCCCACTACCTCACCATGGACGACAGTTTCCTGCAGGAGGATGGGCGCTTTAAGATGAATCCACCCCTGCGTTCCCCCGCCGACAGGCAGGCGCTGCTGGATGGGCTACTGGACGGCACCATTGATATGATCGCCACCGACCACGCGCCCCACTCCGCCGAGGAAAAGGCGCGTGGCCTCGCCGGCAGCGCCTTCGGAATCGTGGGGCTGGAGACCGCCTTTGCGGTGATGTATACCAAGCTGGTAAAGCCGGGTATCCTGACGCTGGACAGGCTCATCGAGCTGCTGGCGGTCAACCCGCGAAAGCGCTTTGGTATTCCTTTGGGGAATGACTACACCTTGTGGGATCTCACGGAGGAATACACGGTAGACCCCGCCACCTTCCTGTCCAAGGGACAGGCCACCCCCTTCGCCGGGGAGACGTTGCAGGGGCGGTGCCTACGCACCGTCTGTGACGGCAAGACCGTATACGAACACAAATCAATGCAGGAGGCATAAAGGATTATGGCAAAGAGAACAGACATCAAGAAGGTACTCATCATCGGCTCCGGCCCCATCGTCATCGGGCAGGCCGCGGAATTCGATTATGCCGGCACCCAGGCGTGTCTCGCCCTGCGAGAGGAAGGCTATGAGGTGGTGCTGTGCAACTCCAACCCCGCCACCATCATGACCGACACCACCATTGCGGATAAAGTCTACATGGAGCCGCTGACGCTGGAATACGTGGCGAAGATCCTGCGCTACGAGCGCCCGGACGCCATCGTGCCCGGCATCGGTGGACAGACCGGCCTTAACCTGGCCATGCAGTTGGAGAAGAAGGGCATCCTTAAAGAATGTGGCGTGGAGCTGCTGGGCACCAGCAGTGAGTCCATCGAGCGCGCCGAGGACCGGGAACTGTTTAAGAAATTGTGCGAGTCCATCGGCGAGCCGGTCATCCCCTCCGAGATCACCTATTCGCTGGAGGAGGCCAAGGCGGCTGCCGAGCGCATCGGCTACCCCGTGGTGCTGCGTCCCGCCTTCACCCTGGGCGGCACCGGCGGCGGCTTTGCCAACAACGAGCAGGAGCTCTTGGAGATCGGCAAAAACGCCTTCAAGCTCTCTCCCGTGCACCAGGTGCTGATCGAGAAGAGCGTCAAGGGCTACAAGGAGATCGAGTTCGAGGTCATGCGGGACTCCGCAGACAATGCCATCACCATCTGCGGCATGGAAAATGTGGATCCCGTAGGTGTGCACACCGGCGACTCCATCGTGGTGGCCCCCATCCTGTCTCTCAGCGAGAAGGATCACAAAATGCTCAATGATTCCGCTATCAAGATCATCCGTGAGCTGAAGATCGAGGGCGGCTGTAACGTACAGTTTGCGCTGGATCCCAACTCCAGCCAGTACTACCTCATTGAGGTCAACCCCCGGGTGTCCCGCTCCTCCGCCCTGGCCTCCAAGGCCAGCGGCTACCCCATCGCCCGGGTGACCGCCAAGATCGCCATGGGCATGCTGCTGGAGGACATCCCTCTGCCCGGCGGTACTGCCGCCATCGAGCCCAGCCTTGACTACATCGTAGCCAAGTTCCCCCGCTTCCCCTTCGATAAGTTCGCCTCCGCTCCCAACACCCTGGGCACCCAGATGAAGGCTACCGGCGAGGTCATGGGCATCGGCTCCACCCTGGACGAGTGCTTCCTCAAATCCGTGCGCTCTCTGGAGACCGGCGTGTGCCACCTGCACCTGGCGAAGTTTGACAACATGAGTAAGGACGAGCTACTCAGCTACATTGCGGAGTTTAAGGACGACAACATCTACGCCATCACCCAGCTCATCCGTCTGGGCATGACCCCCGACGAGCTGCATGAGGTGACCAAGATCACCACCCTGTTCCTTGACAGCATTAAGCGTATTGTGGGCATGGAAAACACCTTAAAAGCCAACGTGGGGGATGAAACTACCCTGCGGGCCGCCAAGGTGATGGGCTTCTCCGACACCTTCATTGCCCGGCTGTGGAATGTGGACGAGATCGCCGTGTACAACCAGCGCAAGTCTGCCGGCATCGTGCCGGTGTTCCGCATGGTAGATACCCTGCACACCGGTGCGTACATTGCCTACCTGTACTCCTCCTATACCGGAGAGAATGCCTCCCGCCTGACGGATAAGAAAAAGATCGTGGTGCTGGGTGCCGGCCCCATCCGCATCGGCCAGGGCGTGGAATTCGACTATTCCACCGTTCACGCGGTGCAGACCATCAAGAAGGCCGGGTATGAGGCCATCATCATCAACAACAACCCCGAGACGGTGTCCACCGACTATACCACCGCGGACAAGCTCTACTTTGAGCCTCTGACCCCAGAGGACGTAATGGCTATCATTGACTACGAGCAGCCGGACGGCGTGGTAGCCTCCCTGGGTGGCCAGACCGCCATTAACCTGGCCCAGCCGCTCATGGATCGCGGGGTGGAGATCATCGGCACCGACTGTGCCGCCATCGCCCGAGCGGAGGATCGCAACCAGTTCGAAAATCTGCTCAACGAGCTGAACATCCCCCGTGCCAAGGGCTACGCCGTCACCAACATCGAGGACGGCGTGCGGGTGGCCAACGAGATCGGCTACCCCGTGCTGGTGCGCCCCTCCTTCGTGCTGGGTGGCCGCGCTATGCAGATCGTGGCCAAGGACGAGCACCTGCGCCAGTACCTCAAGACCGCCGTGGAGATCGACGAGGATAAGCCGGTGCTGGTGGATAAGTATATCCAGGGCAAGGAGGTAGAGGTGGACGCCATCTGCGATGGCCGGGACGTGTTCGCCCCCGGTATTATGGAGCTGGTAGAGCGCACCGGTGTCCATTCCGGCGACTCCATCTCCGTGTACCCCACCTTCTCCGTGTCCAACAAGGTGAAGGGCACCATCCTGCAGTACACCAAAAAGCTGGGGCTGGGTATCGGCATTATCGGCCTGTTCAACATCCAGTTTATCGTGGATGATAAGGACGACGTGTATATCATCGAGGTCAACCCCCGCTCCTCCCGCACCGTCCCCTTCCTGTCCAAGGCCACCGGCTACTCCCTGGCGGATATCGCCACCGAGGTGATCCTGGGCAAAAGCCTCAAGGAGCTGGGCATCTTCGACCTATACCCGGAGGAGAAGAAGCGCTTCTACGTGAAGGTACCGGTGTTCTCCTTCAATAAGATCAAGGGGCTGGATGCCTACCTGTCCCCTGAGATGAAATCCACCGGTGAAGCCATCGGCTACGACGACAAGCTGTCCCGTGCTATGCAGAAGGCGCTTATCGCCTCCGGCATGACCCTACAGAACTACGGCACCGTCATTGTGACCCTGGCCGACGAGGATAAAGAGGAAGCTCTGCCGCTGGTACGCCGCTTCTATGAGATGGGCTTCAATATTGAGGCGACCATCGGCACGGCCAATTTCCTCAAGGAGCACGGCATCCGCACCCGGGTGCGCAAGAAGCTGCTGGAGGGTAGCGAGGAGATCTTTGACTCCATCCGTGCCGGGTACGTCAGCTACGTTATCAACACCCGCGCCATCCTGTCCGGTGTACACTATGAGGATGGTGTGCAGATCCGCCGCTGCGCGGTGGAAAACGGCGTGACCCTGTTCTCCTCTCTGGACACGGTGCGCATCGTGCTGGATGTGCTGGGGGAGACCACCAACAAGGTGTCCACCATCGGCGCGGAATAAAACTCCACAGGAGTACGTCATGAAACAGAGTATCTTTACCATCAAAGAGAACAGCCGGCTGACCGATACGGTGTACCGCATGGTGCTGGAGGGGGACACCTCCGCCATCACCGGCCCCGGCCAGTTCGTCAACATTCAGCTGGAAGGCAAGTTCCTGCGCCGCCCCATCTCGGTATGCGACATGGACGACACCACCCTCACCATCCTGTATAAGGTGGTGGGGGCCGGCACCGCCCAAATGGCGGAGCTCCCCGAGGGAGACGTGCTGGACGTGCTCACCGGCCTTGGCAACGGCTACGATCTCACCCCCGCCGGGGATACTCCCCTGCTCATCGGCGGCGGTGTGGGCGTACCGCCCCTCTACCGGCTGGCGAAGGATCTCATCGCCGCCGGCAAGACGGTACACGTCGTGCTAGGATTTAACACCAAGGACGAGGTGTTTTACGAGGAGGAATTCCGTGCCCTGGGAGCTACCGTGACGGTGACCACTGCTGACGGCTCCCACGGTGTCAAGGGCTTTGTCACCTATGCCCTGCCGAAAACCTACAGCTACTTCTACACCTGCGGCCCGGAGCCCATGCTCCGCGCCGTGTACAAGGCCACCACCTCCTCCGGGCAGTTCAGCTTTGAGGAGCGCATGGGCTGTGGCTTCGGCGCCTGCATGGGTTGCTCCTGCAAGGTCATCACTGGCTACAAGCGCATCTGCAAGGAAGGCCCCGTCCTGCGAAAGGAGGAGATCCTGTGGGAAGACTAAGCGTTAACCTGTGCGGCATCCCCCTGGACAATCCCGTCATCCCCGCCTCCGGCACCTTCGGCTTCGGGTATGAGTTCGCGGAATTGTACGATATTAACGAGCTGGGCACCTTCTCCTTTAAGGGCACCACCAAGGATCCCCGCTTCGGCAACCCCACCCCCCGCATTGCGGAATGCACCGCCGGTATGATCAACGCCGTAGGGCTGCAGAACCCCGGTGTAGATAAGGTGATTGCCGAGGAGCTGCCCAAGCTTAAGAAATGCTTCCACAAGCCGGTCATGGCCAACGTGAGCGGCTTTGCCATCGAGGACTACGCATACACTTGTAAGCGTCTGGATGCGGAGGAGCAGGTAGGCTGGCTGGAGGTCAACGTCAGCTGTCCCAACGTACACGGAGGCGGTATGAGCTTCGGCACACAGCCCGAGGCCGCCGCCGCAGTGGTGCAGGCGGTCAAGGCGGTCACCACCAAACCGGTGATCGTCAAGCTCTCCCCCAATGTGACCGACATTGTGGCCATCGCCAAGGCTTGTGAGGAGGCGGGTGCCGACGGTATCAGCCTGATCAACACCCTGCTTGGCATGCGCATCGACCTCGGCACCCGCCGTCCGGTCATCGCCAACAAGATGGGGGGCTTCTCCGGCCCGGCCATCTTCCCGGTGGCGGTGCGGATGGTGTACCAGGTGGCCCACGCAGTCTCCATCCCCGTGGTAGGCATGGGCGGCGTGGCTACCGCCGAGGATGTTATTGAGATGATGCTGGCGGGAGCTACCGCCGTAGAGGTGGGCGCCGCCAACCTGGTAGACCCCTACGTTTGCCGGACCATCATCCGGGAGCTGCCGGCGGTCATGGACCGGTACGGCATTGAAAACTTGCATGATATTATAGGAGGGGTACAGTAATGGGTAAGGACGTTATCGTAGCCTGCGATTTTTCCAGCGCTGAGCAGGTGTTTGCGTTTCTCGACAAGTTCACCGGGCGCAAGCCTTTTGTGAAGATCGGCATGGAGCTGTTCTACGCGGAAGGCCCCGCCATCGTTAAAGAGATTAAGAAAAGAGGGCATAAGATCTTCCTGGATCTGAAGCTCCACGATATTCCCAACACGGTAAGGAAGGCCATGAGCGTGCTATCCGGGCTGGATGTGGACATCACCAACCTGCACGCCGGCGGCACCTGCCGGATGATGGAGGCCGCCATCGAGGGGCTTACCCGCCCCGACGGTACCCGTCCCCTGCTCATCGCTGTGACCCAGCTCACCTCCACCGATCAGGAGAGCATGGAGCAGGATCTGCTTATCAAGGAGCCCATCGATCAGGTGGTCATGCACTACGCCGCCAACGCCAAAAAGGCGGGGCTGGACGGCGTAGTCTGCTCCCCGCTGGAAGCGGGCAAGGTGCACGACATCTGCGGTGCCGATTTTCTCACCATCACTCCCGGTGTGCGGTTTGCCGATGGAGACATCGGTGACCAGAAGCGGGTCATGACCCCCGCTGAGGCCAAAAAGATCGGCTCCGATTACATCGTGGTGGGGCGCCCCATCACCGCCGCCGCCGATCCGGTGGCCGCCTATGAGCGTTGCGTCAAGGAATTCTGTGACTAACATACAGGGGGATATGAACATGGAAGGCTACAAGAGAGAATTTATTGAGTTCCTACAGAGTGCAGGTGTACTGAAGTTCGGTGATTTCACCGCTAAAAGCGGCCGCAAGATCCCCTATTTCATCAATGCCGGTATGATCAAGACCGGCGACGACATTGCCCGACTGGGCGAATTCTATGCCAAGGCCTATTTTGAGAAGCTGGGCAACAAGCCCGCCGTTCTGTACGGCCCTGCCTACAAAGGTATCTCTCTGTCCGTGTCCGCCGCGGTGGCACTGTCCAAGAACGGCCTCAATGTCCCCTTCTTCTTTAACCGCAAAGAGGTGAAGGACCACGGCGAGGGCGGTGTGTTTGTGGGGTATGTGCCTCAGGCCGGCGAGGAAATCGTGATCATCGAGGATGTGATCACCGCCGGCACCGCTATCCGCGAGTCTATGGAGATCTTGAGCCACTTAGAGGGCTGCAAGGTAGCGGCTACCTTTATCATGGTTGACCGCAAGGAAAAGGGACAGACCGACAAGGGTGCTATGCAGGAGATCGAGGAGCAGTTCGGTTTCCCGGTTTACTCCATCGTGGATGTGTATGACATCATCGAGTATCTGGAGGAGGATCCCGCCAACGCTGAGAACGTGGCACGGATCAAAAATTATTTGGCTGTGAATGGGGCGACGGTATGAGAAGCCTTATCGACATTTTAGACCTGTCCGAGGCGGAGCTGGACGAGCTCATCGCCACCGCCTGCGACATTATTGAGCATCCGGCGGCCTATGCCGACCGGTGCCGGGGGAAGAAGCTGGCAACGCTGTTTTTTGAGCCCTCCACCCGTACCCGCCTGAGCTTTGAGGCGGCTATGTACGAGCTGGGCGGCAACGTCATCGGCTTCTCGGAGGCCAACAGCTCCTCCGCTGCTAAGGGGGAAAGCCTGGCAGACACCGCCAAGACTATCAGCTGCTATGCGGATATCATCGCCATGCGGCACCCCAAAGAGGGCGCGGCGCTGGTAGCGGCCAACAACGCCTCCATCCCGGTGATCAACGCCGGCGACGGCGGCCATTGCCACCCCACCCAAACCTTAGCGGATCTGTTGACCATCCATCGGGAAAAGGGGCGCTTCACCGACATGACGGTGGGCTTCTGCGGCGATCTTAAGTTCGGTCGTACCGTCCACTCCCTCATCAACGCCCTGTCCCGCTACAGCGGCATCAAGATCGTGCTCATTTCCCCGGAGGAGCTTAAGCTCCCCAGCTATATTAAGAAGGACGTGTTACTGAAAAAGGGCATCCCCTACACCCAGACCACCGATCTCGAGGGGGCTATGCCCGAGTTGGATATCCTGTACATGACCCGGGTACAGCGGGAGCGCTTCTTCAATGAGGAGGATTATCTAAGGCTCAAGGACAGCTACATCCTACAGCCCAAAAAGCTGGAGCACGCCAAGCCCGATCTGTGCATCATGCACCCCCTGCCCCGGGTCAACGAGATCAGTGTAGCCATCGACGACGACCCCCGCGCCTGCTACTTTAAGCAGGTACTCAACGGCAAATATATGCGCATGGCACTGATACTCAAACTGCTGGAGGAGGCGAAAACATGAAGGTAGACTCCATCCAAAACGGCGTGGTCATCGACCACATCACCGCCGGCTGCGGTATGAAGCTGTATGATCTGCTGGGACTGGAAACGCTTGACTGCTCCGTGGCACTCATCAAAAATGTCAGCAGCCACAAAATGGGCAAAAAGGACATCATCAAGATCGACGCGGATATCCCGGTCAACCTAGATATCATCGGCTATGTGGACCCCGGTGCCACCGTCAACATCATCAAGGGCGGCGTGCTCACGGAAAAACGAGCCATCGAGATGCCGGAGACGCTCACAAACGTCATCCTGTGCAAGAATCCCCGCTGTATCACCTCCTGCGAGCAGGAGCTGCCCCATGTGTTCAAGCTCACTGATCGGGAGAACAAGGTATACCGTTGCATTTACTGTGAAACCAAGGCTAATTAACGAAAGGAAGGAAACGCTATGGCCATTTTTATCAACGAACCCTCTCATACCTTTAACGAGTATTTGCTCATTCCGGGGTACTCCTCCAGCGAGTGCATCCCCGCCAACGTGTCCCTAAAGACCCCGCTGGTCAAGTACAAGAAGGGCGAGACCCCCGCCATCACCATGAACATCCCCATGGTGTCCGCCATCATGCAGTCGGTCTCCGGTGACCGTCTGGCGGTAGCCCTGGCTACCGAGGGCGGCGTATCCTTCATCTACGGCTCCCAGTCGGTGGAGGACGAGGCGGCTATGGTCGCCCGGGCCAAGAACTACAAGGCCGGCTTTGTGAAGAGCGACTCCAACCTGAGTCCCGATGCTACCATGGCGGACGTGGTGGCACTTAAGGAGACCACCGGTCATTCCACCGTAGCGATCACCGAGGATGGCACCGCCGAGGGCAAACTGGTGGGTATTGTCACCGGCCGTGACTACCGGGTCAGCCGTATGGATCCCGCCACCAAGGTGTGCGAGTTTATGACCCCCCTCGATAAGCTGGTGATAGCCAAGGAAGGCACCACCCTCAAGGAAGCCAACGACATCATCTGGGACAACAAGCTCAACTCCCTGCCCATCGTGGACGACGAGGGGCGTCTGTGCTATTTCGTGTTCCGTAAGGACTACGAGAAGCATAAGCAGAACCCCAACGAGCTGCTGGACGCCTCCAAGCGGTACGTGGTGGGTGCGGGTATCAATACCCGTGACTACGCCGAACGTGTGCCGGCCCTGGTAGAGGCCGGTGCCGACATACTATATATCAACTCCTCCAAAAACTTCTCCGAGTGGCAGAAGCGGACTATCGACTGGATCCGCGGTAAGTACGGCGACACCGTTAAGGTGGGGGCCGGTAACGTGGTGGATGCCGATGGCTTCCGTTTCCTGGCGGAGGCGGGTGCCGACTTCATCAAGGTGGGCATCGGCGGCGGCTCCATCTGCATCACCCGTGAGACCAAGGGCATCGGACGCGGCCAGGCCACCGCTCTCATTGAGGTGTGCGCCGAGCGTGACCGGTACTTTGAGGAGACCGGCATCTACGTGCCGGTGTGCTCCGACGGCGGTATCGTGTACGACCACCACCTCACCCTGGCTTTGGCCATGGGCGCCGATTTCGTTATGCTGGGCCGGTATTTCGCCCGCTTTGACGAGTCCCCCACTAACAAGGTGAACATTGGCGGCACCTACTACAAGGAGTACTGGGGCGAGGGCTCCAACCGCGCCCGCAACTGGATGCGGTACGATCTGGGCGGCGACAAGAAGCTGAGCTTTGAGGAAGGCGTGGACTCCTACGTGCCCTACGCCGGCACCCTCAAGGACAACGTGGCACTGTCCCTGTCCAAGGTGCGCTCCACCATGTGCAACTGCGGTGCCCTGAGCATCCCCGAGCTACAGCGGAAGGCAAAACTCACCCTGGTATCTGCCACCTCCATTGTGGAGGGCGGTGCCCACGACGTTATCCAAAAGGAAAAGGGCATGGCGATCAAATAATTCGGCCAAAAAAACAAGCGGGATACGTTGTACCCTGCTTGTTTTGGTTATAATGTAGAAAGCGGAAAAATGTGTGTCTGCACCTTGACAGAAACCGCCGATTTATGCTAAAATAATCCCATAAAATTTAACCGTTTTCTGCGACTGACGGAAGTTTGTGGAGCACCACAAAGGAACAGGAAACGCGGGACAGGTTCCCACTTTATTGCCGACCGTCTGGGCACACTTGAATGTCAGTCATCCAAGTGTGCCCTTTTATGTTTTTTGGGAGGTCAGACTATGAAAAAAGTAGGCATCATCATGGGCAGCGACAGCGATCTGCCCATCATCAAAAAGGCCACCGACACCTTAAAGGCGCTAGATATCCCCTTTGAGGTGCACATCTACTCCGCCCACCGCACCCCGGTGGAGGCGCGGGACTTCGCCCTCTCTGCCCGAGAGAACGGCTTCGGCGTGCTCATCGCCGCGGCGGGTATGGCCGCCCATCTGGCGGGAGCCATCGCCGCCAACACCACCCTGCCGGTCATCGGCATCCCCTGCAAGTCCTCCGTGCTAGACGGCATGGATGCCCTCCTGTCTACCGTCATGATGCCCACGGGCATCCCGGTGGCTACCGTGGCCATCAATGGGGGCGGCAACGCCGCTCTTCTGGCGGCGCAGATCCTGGCAGTGGAGGACGCCTCCCTGGCGAAACGGCTGGACGACAAGCGCGCCACCGACGCCGCCGCTGTGCTGGCCAAGGACGCCAAGGTCATGGAACAACTGTAAGACAATCTAAATCTATATAAGGAGTCGATCAATTATGGAAAAGAAACTCGTGTACACCGGTAAGACCAAGGATGTATTTGCACTGGACAACGGCAACTATCTGCTGAAGTTCAAGGACGATTGCACCGGCAAGGACGGTGTATTTGATCCCGGTGAGAACTCTGTGGGCCTGACCATCGAGGGCGTGGGCGACGTCAATCTGCGTATGTCCATCTACTTCTTCGAGAAGATCAATGCTGCCGGCATCCTCACCCACTACGTGAGCGCGGACCTTGCCAACACCACCATGGAGGTTCTGCCCGCTAAGGTGTTCGGTAAGGGCCTGGAGGTCATCTGCCGCTACAAGGCGGTGGGCTCCTTCTACCGCCGCTACAGCGACTACTGCGTGGAGGGACAGGATCTCCCCGCCTACGTGGAGACCACCTTCAAGAACGACGAGAAGGGCGACCCGCTGGTCACCAAGGACGGCCTGGTGGATCTGGGTGTCATGACCGCCGAGCAGTACGACTCCCTCAAGGATATGACCCAGAAGATCACCAAGATCGTGGCAGACGACCTCAAGGAGAAGGGCCTCGACATGTACGACATTAAGTTCGAGTTCGGCTACGACCCCGACGGCAACGTAATGCTCATCGACGAGATCGCCTCCGGCAACATGCGCGTATACAAGGATGGCGAGTACGTGGATCCCATGACCCTCAACAAGCTGTTCTTCGCCTAAATACCGCACAAAAGGCTGACGGAAAAACCTCCGTCGGCCTTTCGTGCTGACTTGAGAAAGTTTTTTCACCCCATTTCAAGAGAGGAGACCACCATGGGAGGCTATTTCGGGATCGTTTCCGAACAGGATTGTCTGGAGGATGTGTTTTTCGGCACCGACTACCATTCCCACCTGGGAACGCGCCGCGCCGGCATTGCGGCATACGACAAAGAGATCGGTCTGCAGCGGCAGATCCACAACATACAGAATTCCCCCTTCCGCACCCGGTTTGAGCATGTGTTCGAGGAAATGCAAGGCACCTCCGCCATCGGTTGCATCAGCGACTATTATCCCCAGCCGCTACTCATCCGCTCCAAGCTTGGCACCTACGCCATCTGCGTCACCGGTTCCATTAACAACGCCGATACGCTGGTGGACAAGTATCTGGAGGACGGCGGTCACTTTGATGCGATGACCGGCGGCGCAGTAAACAACACCGAGCTGGTAGGCTCCCTCATCAACCTGAAAAGCGACTTTGCCGAGGGCATCCGCTTTGTGCAAAGCGAGATCGACGGTGCCGCCTGCATCCTTATCCTCAAAGATGACGGCTCCCTCATCGCCGCCCGCGACCGGCTGGGTCGTCTGCCGGTATGGATCGGCAAGCGGGAAGATGGTTACAGCGTGTCCTTTGAGCCCTTCGCTCATCAGAAGCTGGGCTTTGAGGATGAGCAGGAGCTGGGCCCCGGGGAGATTGTAGAGGTCACGGCGCACGGGGTCACCCGGCTGGCCGCCCCCGGGGAGGAGATGCGGATGTGCGCCTTCCTGTGGAGCTACTACGGCTACTCCACCTCCTCTTATGAGGGAGTCAACGTGGAGCTGATGCGCTACCGCAATGGAGAAATCATGGCTCAGAACGACAGTGAAGCCGGAAACTGTGATGGGGTGGACTACGTGTGCGGCATGCCGGACAGCGGTACCCCCCATGCCATCGGCTACGCCAACCAAAGCCACCTTCCCTTTGCCCGGGCATACATCAAGTACACCCCTACCTGGTCCCGGAGCTTCACCCCCACAAAGCAGAGTGACCGCAACCGTATCGCTAAGATGAAGCAGATCCCGGTACCGGAACTCATCCAGGACAAAAGCCTGCTGCTGGTGGACGATTCCATCGTCCGGGGCACACAGCTTCGGGAAACGGTGGAGTTCCTCTACGACAGCGGTGCCAAGAAGGTACACATGCGCTCCGCTTGTCCTCCCATCATGTTCAACTGCAAGTATCTCAACTTCTCCCGCAGCAATAACGAGATGGATCTCATCGCCCGCCGGGTCATCATGGAACTGGAGGGCGAGGAAGGCTTTAACCACATTGAGGAATACAGCGACGGCACCACCGAGCGGGGCAAAAAGCTCCGAGCGGTACTGTGCGAGGAGCTACACTTAGGGTCGCTGGAATTCCAGTCTCTGGAAGGGGTCATCAAGGCCATCGGAATGCCCCCCTGTAAGCTGTGTACCTACTGCTGGAATGGAAAGGAATAAAACGCTATGAGTATGAATTCAAAATCTGACAGCTACGCCGCCGCCGGTGTGGATATCACCGCCGGCTACAAGGCCGTGGAGCTGATGAAAAAGCATATCAACCGCACCAAGAACGAGGGCTGCCTGGATGACGTAGGCGGCTTTGGCGGTTGCTTTGGCCTGGATCTGACCGGCATCACCCAGCCGGTGCTGGTATCCGGCACCGACGGCTGCGGTACCAAGGTGAAGCTGGCCATTCTCATGGACAAGCATGACACCATCGGCATCGACGCGGTGGCCATGTGCGTCAACGACATCATCTGCTGTGGCGCCCGGCCCCTGTTCTTCCTGGACTACATTGCCTGCGGCAAGAACGTGCCGGAGAAAATCGCCCAGATCGTAGCGGGTGTGGCAGAGGGCTGTGTGCAGTCCGGCGCCGCCCTCATCGGCGGCGAAACCGCCGAGCATCCCGGCCTGATGCCGGAGGAGGACTACGACCTGGCGGGCTATTGCACCGGCATCGTGGACAAGAGTAAGATCATTGACAACACCACCATGATGGCAGGGGACGTGGTCATCGCCCTGCCCTCCACCGGCATCCATAGCAATGGCTTTTCCCTGTGCCGCAAGGTGTTTGACATCGACAACAACAACCCGGAGCTGTACGTGCCCCGTCAGGAGCTGAACGGCCGCACCATCGCCGAGGCTCTGCTCACCCCCACCCGCATCTACGTGAAGAGCGTGCTGGCTCTGCTGGACGAGGTGAAGGTAAAGGGCATCTCCCACATCACCGGCGGCGGCTTCTATGAGAACATCCCCCGCTCCATCCCCGATGGGCTGGGAGCCAAAATCGACAAGAGCGCCGTAAAGGTGCTACCCATCTTCGATATGATCGCCAAGTGGGGCAACATTCCCGAGCGGGATATGTACAACACCTACAACATGGGTGTGGGTATGAGCATCGTAGTAGCCCCCGAGGACGTGGACAAGGCGCTTGCCATCCTGCGGGAGCATGGAGACGACGCCTACGTCATCGGTGAGATCGTTAAGTCCGAGGACAAGGTGATCCTGTGAGCGGCGTAAAGGCGAAAATAGCGGTACTGGTGTCCGGCGGCGGCACCAACCTGCAGGCCATCATCGATGCCGCCAACGCGGGCAAGATCCCCCATGGGGAGATCGCCCTGGTCATTGCCAACAACGCCGGCGCCTACGCGCTGGAGCGGGCCGCCAAGGCAGGGATTCCCACCTGCACGGTGCTCAAAAAGGCGTGTGGCGGTCAAGAGGCCTTTGAGGACGCCATCATGGCGGCGCTGGAGGAGGCCGGCATCGATCTCATTGTGCTGGCCGGCTTTATGAGCATCTTAAGTGAGCGGTTTACCGCCCGGTATGACCGGCGCATCCTCAATGTGCACCCGTCCCTCATTCCCTCCTTCTGCGGGCAGGGCTTCTACGGACTGCGGGTACACGAGGCGGCCCTGGCCAAGGGGGTCAAGGTAACCGGTGCCACCGTGCACTTTGTCAATGAGATCCCCGACGGCGGTGAGATCCTACTGCAGAAAGCGGTAGACGTGCACCCCGGGGACACCCCCGAAAGCCTGCAACGCCGGGTGATGGAGCAAGCGGAGTGGCTGCTGCTGCCGGCGGCGGTGGAGATGGTCTCCGCCGATCTGATGAACAACAACTAAACAATAAGTGAGGTAACAGCTATGAAGATTTCCACCATCAAAGAGGAGCTGAATTCCCTTGCCTACCATGGCAGAGGTATCATCATCGGCAAGTCTGCCGACGGCAAAAAGGCGGTCACCGCCTATTTCATCATGGGCCGCAGTGTCAACAGCCGCAACCGGGTGTTTGTGGCAGAAGGCGAGGCCATGCGCACCAAGGCCTTTGACGAATCCAAGATGGTGGACCCCCACCTGATCATCTACTACCCTGTCCGTGTGCTGGGTAACAAGACCATCGTCACCAACGGTGATCAAACGGATACCATCTATGACCTGATGGACAAGCAGATGACCTTTGAGCAGGCGTTGCGCACCCGGGAGTTTGAGGACGACAAGCCCAACTTCACCCCCCGCATCTCCGGCATCATTCACCGGGAGAATGGGGACATGAACTATGCCATGTCCATCCTCAAGAGCGCCGAGGGGGACGACTCCTCCTGCGAGCGGTTTACTTACGCTTATTCCAATCCCCTGCCGGGCAGAGCCAAATTCATCCACACCTACAACGGCGACGGCGATCCGCTCCCCTCCTTTGAGGGTGAGCCCAAGACCCTGGAGCTGCCGGACGTGGACATCGACACCCTCACCGACCTGATCTGGAATACCCTGAACGAGGATAACAAGGTGTCCCTGTTCGTGCGTACCATCGACATTGCTACCGGCGAAACGGATACCCGCATCGTCAATAAAAATCAGTAAGGAGTGCCGCACTATGAAAGAGTTTGAACTGAAATACGGCTGTAACCCCAATCAGAAGCCCGCTAAGATCTTTATGCACGATGGCAGTGAGCTGCCCATCAAGATCCTGTGCGGCCGCCCCGGTTACATCAATTTCCTGGATGCCTTCAATTCCTGGCAGTTGGTTAAGGAGCTCAAGGAGGCCCTGGGTCTGCCGGCGGTCACCTCCTTTAAGCACGTGTCCCCCACCTCTGCGGCGGTGGGTATTCCCCTCTCCGATACCCTCAAGAAGGCCTGCTTCGTGGACGATATTGAGGGGCTGGACGACTCCCCCCTGGCCTGCGCTTACGCCCGGGCCCGCGGCACCGACCGGATGTGCTCCTTCGGTGACTGGGTGGCTCTGTCCGACGTGTGCGACGTGACCACCGCCCTGATGATCAAGCGGGAGGTCTCCGACGGCATCATCGCCCCCGGCTACGAGCCCGAGGCGCTGGAGATCCTCAAGTCCAAGCGCAAGGGTAACTACAACATCGTGGAGATCGATCCGGACTACGTGCCCGCCCCCGTGGAGCACAAGCAGGTGTACGGCATCACCTTTGAGCAGGGGCGCAACAACTTTGAGATCAATCGGGAGCTGTTGACAAACATCGTCACCGCCAACAAGGATCTGCCGGAGAGCGCGGTGCGTGACCTGATCGTGGCACTCATCACCCTCAAGTACACCCAGTCCAACTCCGTGTGCTACGCGGTGGACGGCCAGGCCATCGGCGTAGGTGCCGGCCAGCAGAGCCGCATCCACTGCACCCGCCTGGCAGGCACCAAGGCGGACACCTGGTTCCTGCGTCTACATGAGAAGGTGCTTAACCTGCCCTTTAAGGATACCATCGGCCGTCCCGACCGGGACAACGTCATCGACGGCTACATCAACCAGAACGAGGAGGATGTGTGCGCCGACGGCAACTGGCAGAAGTATTTCACCTCTCAACCCGCCCCCTTCACCGCCGCCGAGCAACGGGCGTACCTGGACAGCATCGACGGGGTGGCACTGGGCAGTGATGCCTTCTTCCCCTTCAGTGACAACATTGAGCGCGCCAAGAAGAGCGGCGTCAAGTACATCGCCGAGCCGGGTGGCTCCATCCGCGACGACGCAGTCATCGAGTGCTGTGACAAGTACGGCATGGCCATGGCCTTCACCGGGATGCGCCTGTTCCACCATTAAATAGTGAGGAATGAGAAATTAGGAGTTAGGAGTTAAAGGGTATATGAAGTTGTTGGTTGTGGGCTCCGGCGGGCGAGAGCATGCCATTATAAAGAAATTGAAGGAAAATCCTGCAGTCACCGAGATCTACGCTCTCCCCGGTAATGGCGGGATCGCTCGTGATGCGGTATGCGTAGACATCGGCGCCAAGGATATCGACGCCATCGTGGCCTTTGCGGTGGAAAACGCCATCGACTACGCGGTGGTAGCCCCCGATGACCCGCTGGTGCTGGGTTGCGTGGACGCGCTGGAGGACAAGGGCATTCCCTGCTTTGGCCCCCGCGCCAATGCGGCCATCATCGAGGGAAGCAAGGTCTTTTCCAAAAACCTCATGAAAAAATACAACATCCCCACCGCCGCGTATGAGGTGTTTGACGACATGGACGCGGCACTGGCGTACCTAGACACCGCCCCCATCCCCACTGTCATCAAGGCGGATGGACTGGCGCTGGGCAAGGGTGTCATCATCGCCCAGACCCGGGAGGAAGCTCGCCAGGCGGTGGTCTCCATGATGCAGGACAAGATGTTCGGCAGCAGTGGTGACCATATTGTCATTGAGGAGTTTCTTACCGGCCCGGAGGTATCCGTGCTGTCCTTCACCGACGGCAACGTGGTGATACCCATGGTGTCCTCCATGGATCATAAACGCGCCGGGGATAACGACACCGGCCTCAACACCGGCGGCATGGGCACCGTAGCCCCCAACCCCTACTACACCGATGCCGTAGCCCAGGAGTGCATGGAGACCATCTTCCTGCCCACCATCAATGCCATGAAGGCGGAGGGCCGCCCCTTTAAAGGCTGTCTGTATTTTGGACTAATGCTCACCCCTCAGGGCCCTAAGGTCATTGAGTACAACTGCCGATTCGGTGACCCGGAGACCCAGGTGGTGCTCCCCCTGCTACAAAGTGACCTACTCACCGTCATGCAGGCGGTGACAAACGGCACCCTGGCGGATACTCCGGTCACCCTCCGCGACAACCATGCCTGCTGTGTCATCATGGCCTCCAAGGGCTATCCTCAGGCCTACGACAAGGGCCTGCCCATGGATATCCCGGCAGAGGTATGGCCCCAGGTATACGTGGCGGGTGCTAAGGAGCGGGACGGCGTGCTGCTCACCAACGGTGGCCGTGTGCTGGGAGCCACCGCCGTGGCGGATACCCTGGAAAAGGCCATCCGTGATGCCTACGCGCTGGTGGAGCGCATCCACTTTGACAACGCTTACTATCGCCACGATATCGGCAAGCGGGCCCTGGCCGCTAAGGAGGAAAACTAAATGGTATACCGCGTATTTGTAGAAAAGAAAAAGGAACTGGCCAACGAAGCCCGCTCCCTGCTGAACGATGCCCGCTCCCTGCTTGGCATCGACACCCTCACCGACGTGCGGCTCATCAACCGCTACGATGCGGAAAACATCACCGAGGAGCTGTTTACCTACGCCATCGGCACGGTGTTCTCGGAGCCTCAGCTGGATATCGCCACGGCAGAGATCGACACCGACGGTGCCATCGCCTTTGCGGTGGAGTATCTGCCCGGTCAGTTTGACCAGCGGGCGGATTCCGCCGCCCAGTGCATCCAGATCATCTCCCAGGGAGATCGTCCTCTCATCCGCACCGCCCGGGTATACGTGCTGTACGGTGACCTGACCGAGGCGCAGGTGGCAGAGATCAAGAAATACGTTATCAACCCGGTGGAATCCCGGGAGGCGGGCTTTGATAAGCCCGAGACCCTGCAGGTAGAATACGCCCTGCCCCAGGCGGTGGCCACCGTCACCGGCTTCATCGGTATGGATAAGGCCGCCCTGTCCCAGCTACTGGACGAGCTGGGGCTGGCCATGGATCTGGACGACCTCATCTTCCTGCAAACCTATTTCCGTGACGAGGAACAGCGCGATCCCACCATCACCGAGATCCGCGTGGTGGACACCTACTGGTCCGACCACTGTCGTCACACCACCTTCTCCACCCATTTTGAGAATGTGCGCATCCACGACCCCGCGGTGCAGGCCGCCTATGAACGGTATTTGGCCGCCCGGGTGGAGGTCTACGGCGAGGAAAAGGCGGCGGCGCGTCCCCAGACCCTGATGGACATCGCCACCATCGCCACCAAGGTGCTGAAAAAGCGCGGCATGACCCCCGAGCTGGATGAATCCGAGGAGATCAACGCCTGCTCCATTCACCTGACCGCCACCGTGGACGGGGAGGAGCAGGATTGGCTCTTGATGTTTAAGAACGAGACTCACAACCACCCCACCGAGATCGAGCCCTTTGGCGGTGCCGCCACCTGCATCGGCGGCTGTATCCGTGACCCGCTGTCCGGCCGTGCCTACGTGCACCAGGCCATGCGTATCACCGGTGCCGCCGACCCCCGCAAGACCATGGCCGAGACCCTGGCGGGCAAGCTGCCCCAGCGCAAGATCTGCCAGACCGCGGCGGCGGGCTATTCCTCCTACGGTAACCAGATCGGTCTGGCCACCGGTCACGTGGCAGAGATGTACCACGAGGGCTATGTGGCCAAGCGCCTGGAATGTGGCGCGGTGGTCGCGGCGGCTCCCGCCTATAACGTGCGCCGGGAGCGTCCCGCCGCCGGGGACGTGGTGGTCCTGCTGGGTGGTCGCACCGGGCGCGACGGTATCGGCGGTGCCACCGGCTCCTCCAAGAGCCACAACATGAAATCCCTGACCACCATGGCCTCCGAGGTACAGAAGGGCAACGCCCCCGAGGAGCGCAAGATCCAACGCCTGTTCCGCAACCCCGCCGTCACCCGCCTTATCAAGCGGTGCAACGACTTTGGTGCCGGCGGCGTGTCGGTAGCCATCGGTGAGCTGGCTCCCGGCCTGCGCATCGACCTGGACGCGGTACGTAAGAAATACGACGGTCTGGACGGCACCGAGATCGCCATCTCCGAATCCCAGGAGCGTATGGCGGTGGTGGTAGCCGCCGAGGATGCCGATCGCTTTATCGCCTATGCCGAGCAGGAAAACCTGGAGGCCTACCGGGTGGCGGTGGTCACCGAGGAAGCCCGCATGGTGATGAGCTGGAAGGGGCAGACCATTGCCAACCTATCCCGCGCCTTCCTGGACACCAACGGTGCGGTGAAGCACGCGGATATTGCGGTAACGGAAAAGGATCTGGCTGTTTTGAGCCGTCCTCTGTACACCTCCCTGCGGGAGATGGCCGCCGACCTGAAGACCGCCAGCCAGCGTGGTCTTATTGAGCGGTTTGACTCCACCATCGGTGCCGGCAGTGTTACGATGCCCTTCGGCGGCAAGCGGCAGCTCACCCCCACCCAGTCCATGGCCGCTGTACTGCCCATCCTGCCCGGTCAGCAGACCGACCAGGCCAGCGTGTTCAGTTGGGGCTGTGACCCCGACACCCTGTCGGTGGATCCCTACACTGGTGCTCACGCTGCCATCTACGCCTCGGTTGCCAAGCTGGTGGCCGCCGGCTGTGATTACAAGCAGGCTTACCTGACCCTGCAGGAGTTCTTTGAAAAGCTGAAAAACGAGCCCACCCGCTGGGGCAAGCCCTTTGCCGCTCTGCTGGGTGCTCTGGATGCTCAGTTGGAGCTGGGAGCCGCCGCCATCGGTGGTAAGGACTCCATGTCCGGCACCTTCCTGGACAAGGACGTGCCCCCCACCCTCATCTCCTTCGCCATCGCCCCCATCAACAAGAAGGACGTTCTTACCCCCGAGTTTAAGGCGGCAGGGCATCCCGTCTACGCCTTTGGCCCCACCGACGAGTCTGCCGACAGCATCAAGGCGGCGTGGGAGGCTTTCCATTCTCTGTGTAAGCAGGGCAAGGTGCAGGCCGCCTTTGTGCCGGAGCACGGTATCGGTGACGCGGTGATGAAGATGTCCTTCGGCAACCACATCGGCTTTGCCTCTGAGGCGAGCCTGGGCGGCGACTGGCATCTGCCTATGAGCGATTTCATCGTAGCGGAGCTCACCGAGGAGGTCGCCCTCCCCGGCGCGCTGAAGCTGGGTGTCACCACCAACGACGGCGTCATCGCCCTGGAGGGGGATTGCGCTACCATCGATGAACTGTATGCCCTCAACGCAAAGACCCTGGAGGATGTGTATCCCACCAAGGCCAAGGAGGACACCGAGGAGCTCCCCACCTTCTCTTACGACGGCAAGTGCAACCTGGCTCCCGCCATTAAGGTGGCGAAGCCCCGGGTGCTCATCCCGGTGTTCCCCGGCACCAACTGCGAGTACGATTCCGCCCGGGCGGTGGAGCGTGCCGGCGCCGCGGCGGATATCTTCGTCACCCGCAACCTGACCGCCGAGGCAGTAGCCGACAGCGTAGCCGCCTTCTCCAAGCGGGTGGCAGACAGCCAGATGATCTTCATCCCCGGCGGCTTCTCCGGCGGTGACGAGCCGGATGGCTCCGCTAAGTTTATCACCGCCTTCTTCCGCAACGGTGCGGTGAAGGAAGCGGTCACCGACCTGCTGGATAACCGCGATGGTCTTATGTGCGGTATCTGCAACGGCTTCCAGGCGTTGGTCAAGCTGGGGCTGGTACCCTACGGCAAGATCATCGACACCGATGAGACCTGCCCCACCCTGACCTTCAACAACATCAACCGCCACCAGAGCCGCATCGTGCACACCCGCATCGCCTCCGTCAAGTCTCCCTGGCTGAGCCTCATGAACGTGGGCGACGTTGTGAACGTGCCCATCTCCCACGGCGAGGGTAAATTCCTGGCCACTCCCGAGCTGGCGCGCCAGCTGGCGGCAAACGGCCAGATCGCCACCCAGTACGTGGATCTGGACGGTAAGGCTACCGCCGACATTGACTTTAATCCCAACGGCTCTCTGTACGCCATCGAAGGTATCACCTCTCCCGACGGCCGCGTCTTCGGTAAGATGGGACACAGCGAACGTATCGCCGATGGGCTGTACAAGAACGTCCCCGGCGCGTACGATAACCGTATGTTCGAAGCGGCTGTCCGCTACTTTAAGTAATAATAAACAACAGGAGGCTATTCCCATGAACTTTTTTGAAGAACTGTCGGCTTTTGACCCGGAGGTGGCCGGTGCCTGCGATAAGGAGCTGCAGCGTCAGCGCCACAACATCGAGCTGATCGCCTCGGAGAACATCGTCTCCAAGGCGGTGCTACTGGCCGCCGGCGGCGTGCTGACCAACAAGTATGCCGAGGGCTACCCCGCTAAGCGGTACTACGGCGGCTGCCAGTGCGTGGATATCGTGGAGGAGATCGCCCGGGAGCGTGCCTGCCGTCTGTTCGGTGCCGAGCACGCCAACGTACAGCCCCATTCCGGCGCCAACGCCAACCTGGCGGTGTTCTTTGCTCTGCTCCAGCCCGGTGATACCGTGCTGGGTATGAACCTGCAGCAGGGTGGACACCTGTCCCACGGCTCCCCGGTCAACATCTCCGGTAAGTATTTCAATGTCGTCCCCTACGGCGTGGATCCCACCACCGGCACCATCGACTATGACGAGATGGAGCGGCTGGCGGTGGAGCACAAGCCCAAGATGATCATTGCCGGTGCCAGTGCTTACTCCCGCATCATCGACTTCCCTCGTTGCCGCGAGATCGCCGACAAGGTGGGGGCGTACCTGATGGTGGACATGGCCCACATCGCCGGTCTAGTAGCTGCCGGGGTGCACCCTTCCCCGGTGCCCTATGCGGACGTGGTCACCACCACCACCCACAAGACCCTGCGGGGTCCTCGCGGTGGTATGATCCTCTGCCGAGAGGAGCTGGCCAAGGCCATCGACAAGGCGGTATTCCCCGGCACCCAGGGCGGCCCGCTGATGCACATCATCGCCGCCAAGGCGGTGGCGCTGGGCGAGGCGCTGACCGATGAGTATAAAGCCTATCAGCAGCAGATCGTGAAAAATGCCCAGGCGCTGTGCAAGGGTCTGCTGGATAACGGCGTGAAGATCGTCTCTGGCGGCACCGACAACCATCTAATGCTGCTCGACCTCACCGAGACCGGGCTGACCGGCAAGGAGCTGGAGCATTACCTGGACGAGGTGCACATCACCGCCAACAAGAATACCATCCCCAACGATCCCCAGTCTCCCTTCGTCACCAGCGGTCTGCGCATCGGTACCCCTGCTGTGACTACCCGCGGCTTCAAGGAGCCGGAAATGGCCTTGATCGCCGGCTGGATCGCCGATATCATCCGGGATTTCGAAGGCAACAAGGAGCGGGTATCCGCTGAGGTACAAGCCCTGTGCGAGAAGTTCCCCATCTATTAATTAGGAGGCAACCGTTATGGCCTATTTGTCCGATATTGAAATTGCCCAGCAGTGTAAAATGAAGCACATCCGCGAGATCGCCGCCACCGCTCACGTGGACGAGAAGTACATTGAGCAGTACGGCAACTACAAGGCGAAGGTGGACCCGGCTCTGCTGAACGACACCGATCGACCGGACGGCAAGCTCATCCTGGTGACCGCTATCACCCCCACCCCGGCGGGCGAGGGCAAGACCACCACCACCATCGGCCTGGCCGACGGCCTGCGCCGCATCGGTAAGGATTGCACTGTCGCCCTGCGAGAGCCGTCCCTGGGGCCGGTGTTCGGTGTCAAGGGCGGTGCCGCCGGCGGCGGCTACGCCCAGGTGGTGCCCATGGAGGACATCAACCTACATTTCACTGGTGACTTCCATGCCATCGGTGCCGCCAACAACCTGCTGGCGGCGATGCTGGATAACCACATCCAGCAGGGTAATGCCCTGGGCATCGACGTTCGCAAGATCACCTGGAAGCGTTGCGTGGACATGAACGACCGCCAGCTTCGTTTTATCGTAAACGGTATGGGCGGTAAAGCCAATGGTGTGCCCCGGGAGGACGGCTTTGACATCACCGTGGCCAGCGAGATCATGGCGGTGTTCTGCCTGGCCTCCTCCATTACCGACCTTAAAGAGCGGCTCTCCCGCATCATCGTGGGCTCCACCTACGACGACAAGCCGGTAACTGCCGGCGACCTGAAGGCGGTGGGCGCCATGACCGCCCTGCTCAAGGATGCCATCAAGCCCAACCTGGTACAGACCTTAGAGGGTACCCCGGCTTTTGTGCACGGCGGCCCCTTTGCCAACATCGCCCACGGCTGTAACTCCGTTATGGCTACCCGCCTGGCGCTGAAAATGGGCGACTACACCGTCACCGAGGCGGGCTTCGGCGCCGACCTGGGAGCGGAGAAATTCCTAGATATCAAATGCCGCATGGCGGGGCTCACCCCCGACGCGGTGGTGGTGGTCGCCACCGTCCGCGCCCTGAAGATGCACGGCGGCCTTGCCAAGACCGAGCTTAACCAGGAAGATCTAGGGGCGCTGGAAAAGGGTATGCCCAACCTGCTGCGCCACGTGTCCAACATCAAGAACGTGTATAAGCTCCCCTGCGTGGTGGCGGTCAACCGCTTCCCCACCGACACGGATGCGGAGATCGACTTTATCATCAAGAAGTGCCGCGAGCTGGGTGTCAACACCGTGCTGTCCACCGTGTGGGCAGACGGCGGCGCCGGCGGCATCGAGATGGCGAAGGAGGTCGTCCGTCTGTGCGAGGAGGAACAGGGGGATTTCACCTTCTCCTACGAGCTTACCGGCACCATTGAGGATAAGATCGCCGCGGTGGTCAAGAAGGTGTACGGCGGCGATGGCATTGCAGTGCTCCCCGCCGCCAAGAAGCAGATCGCGCAGCTCACCGCCCTGGGCTTTGACAAGCTGCCGGTATGCATGGCCAAGACCCAGTACAGCTTCTCCGATGATCCTACCAAGCTGGGGGCGCCGGAAGGCTTCACCGTCACGGTGAAAAACGTGAAGGTCTCCGCCGGTGCCGGCTTCGTGGTAGTACTGACCGGTGATATCCTCACCATGCCCGGTCTGCCCAAGTCTCCCGCCGCCGAGCGCATCGACGTGGACGAGAACGGCAAGATCACCGGCCTGTTCTAAGTTGTTTTTCCAAAATTGTAAAAAGAGGAGCGCTTGCATCAGCAAGCGCTCCTCTTTTAAGGTTCAGAAGTACGTATCAAGGCGTTCATATCTTCC
>JAZSOW010000063.1:0-14466 GCA_045537135.1 Acutalibacteraceae bacterium | reverse complement strand
AGTGTAAAATGTGTATACGGCTTCATATTAACCTCCGTGTTATGTTTGTTGTGGTGACTACATTTTACACTTTGGTTAGTATGAAGTCTATTTATTTTTTGTGTGTTGCACTTGATATTATAATCTGCCCACCCCCCTCCCGGAGGGGGGCTATCCTAATCCCTATCCACACCCTAGGATGGGTGTGGATAGGGACGAAAAAAGGCACTATGTATCATCCAAGATACATAGTGCCTTATGTTTTGTAGAAATTGCTGGGGAGCGAAAGCCTTCCCCCTGGGGGGAAGGTGGCACGGCGCAGCCGTGACGGATGAGGGGGAATTCCCCCAAGGGGAGCCTTTTTCGCTCCATCCCTACCCACACCCACCATAAGCGGGTGGCTTTTCTCATCCAAAGCGAAAAATCTCCTTGCCCTCATTCACCTTTTGTGGTATAATAATCTGCTACAAAGGAGGGGTGTCCCATGCCGTTTTTTTCACTCAAAAGGATCAGCGCGTTAGCCCACACCCAGCAGGCATACCTGCGGGGGGTGCGGGGCTACAATGCCGGCTGGGTGACGGATTTTGAGGAGACCGCCAACGCGTTCTACCCCGCCTACGTAACCGCCACCGCCACCGAGGATGAGGAGCCCTACCACGTGGAGGTGGGCTTCGATGAGAACGACGAGCCGGAATACGTGGAATGTAACTGCCCCCACTACCATCCCGGAGAGGGGGCGTGCAAGCACGTGGTGGCGGTGCTGGTGCACAAGTACTACCGGGACATGATCAAGGAGCTCCCCACGGCGGGAGAGCTGATGCGCCGCACCGTGACCCCCTCGGTCACCGATCCGGCGGCACAGCGGCTTATTGACAGCTATATGACCGGGGAGAGCCAGCGACTGGAGGCGGAGGCGACACCTATGGCGCCCGCCACCCTTGCCCCCACGCTCAGCCTGGCCACCGGCCGTCCGGTGGTCACCTTCACGGTGGGGGTGACCCGCCCCTATGTCATTAAGAATCTCACCCGCTTTGGGGAACAGATGGCCCGGGGGGAGACGGTGGACTACGGCAAACAGCTCACCCTGCGGCATCACCCGGACAGCTTTGCGGAGGAAAGCCTGCCTCTGCTCACCTTCCTGTTGGGGGAGCTGGGTGCCCGCCCGCCGGTGCCCGGCACCGGGGTGGCCGCCGGCGAGCTGGTACTGACCCCTGCTGGCTTTGACCGCTTCTTCGACCTACTGGCGGGGAGCACCGTCCCCCTGCGCACCCCCCAGGGGGAGACCACCGTCGCCCTTTCGGAGGGCGACCCCACCCTGACGCTGACGGTGGAACGGCAGGGGGATGGCGTGCGCCTGTGGGGGGAGGACGCCCCCTACGTGTTAGGGGTGCGCTGTCTGTATGTGCTGCACGGCGGCACCCTGTACCGCACAAGCATCGCCTACGCCCGCTGTATGGCGGAATGGGTGCGGGTCACCCACCACGCCCCCCAAGGGCTGTATGTGGCACCGGACGCCCTGCCCGCTCTGTGCGCCGGGGTACTGCGGTCGGTGGCTCCCTATGTGGATATGCAGGGGGACACCCAGGCGCTGGAACAGTACCGCCCCCGCCCGCTGCAGGTGCAGATCTATCTGGATGCCCCCGCCCCCGACACCGTCTCCGCCCGGGTGCTGTACGTGTACGGAGAGGATACGGTGGAGCCCTATGCGCTCCCCGGCCAGCCGGTACAGCCCTGGCGGGATCCCTTGGGGGAGACCCGCGCCGGGGCGGTCATCCGCCGGCAGTTCAACGCCCTGCAGCCCGCCACCGGTCGCCTGCTCCTGCGAGGAGACGACGATGCCTTGTTCGACTTCGTCACCCGGGGGGTGGCGGCACTGCGGCAGGTAGCCACGGTGTATGCGTCGGACAGCTTTGATGCCATGAACGTGGCTCCCTCCCCCCGCCTGTCGGTGGGGGTGAGCCTCACAAGTGACCTACTGGAGCTGGACGTGGAGATCCCTTCCCTGTCGGCGGAGGAGCTGGCGGGCATTTTCAGCGGTTACCGGGAGCGTAAGCCTTATCACCGCCTGCAGAGCGGGCAGTTCGTGCGGCTGGATGACGAGGCCCTGGCCGGTCTGTGTGAGCTGGCCGACAGCCTGTCTCTGACGGAGCAGGAGCTACGAACTGGGCGGCTGTCTCTGCCCAAATACCGGGCGCTGTACCTGGAACAGCTTTTGCGCCAGCGGCAGGGGGTATACATTCGCCGGGACGAGCTGTTCCGGGATCTGACCGAGCGTTGCCGCGCCGCCGCGGAGAACGCCTACCCGGTGCCGGACAGCCTCAAGGATGTCCTGCGTCCCTACCAAAAAAGCGGCTATCGCTGGCTACGCACCATGGAGGAGCTGGGCTTCGGCGGCATTTTAGCGGATGATATGGGTCTGGGCAAGACGGTGCAGGTCATTGCCCTTATGCTGGCCGCCCGAGAGGCGGGGGAGGACACCCGTCCCTCCCTGGTGGTGTGCCCCACCTCCCTGGTTACCGGCTGGGAGCGGGAGATCGCCCGCTTCGCCCCCTCCCTGCGCACCCTATGTGTTACCGGGGATGCCGCCGCCCGCGCCGCCCTGCTGGAAACGGCGGGGGACTACCATGTGGTCATCACCTCCTACGATATGCTCAAAAGGGATGTGAAAAGCTACGCGCCCTTGACCTTCCATTACCACATTTTGGACGAGGCGCAGTACATCAAGAACAGCCACACACAGAACGCCAAGGCGGTAAAAGCCATTCGCTCTGCCCAGCGGTTTGCCCTCACCGGCACCCCGGTGGAAAACCGTCTGTCGGAGCTGTGGAGCATCTTTGACTTCCTCATGCCGGGGCTGCTGTTTAGCTACACCCGGTTTCGTGACCGATTTGAGGTGCCCATCGTGCGGCAGGGGGATGACCGGGCGCTGGAGCGGCTCAACCGGCTGGCCTCTCCCTTCATTCTACGCCGGCTCAAGCGGCAGGTGCTCACCGAGCTCCCCCCCAAGACTGAGCGGGTGCTCCCCGCCACCATGGAGGAGCCCCAGCGGCTGGTGTACACCGCCACGCTGGCCTCCCTCAAGGCTCTGCTGGAGGGACACCGGGACAGCACCCTGTCCGGACAGAGCCGCATGACGGTGCTGTCTCTGCTCACCCGTCTGCGGCAGATCTGCTGTGACCCTCGCCTGTGCTGTGAGGGCTACACCGGCCAAAGTGCCAAGCTGGAGGCCTGCGTGGAGCTTCTGCGCCAGGCGGCAGACGGCGGGCATAAGGTGCTGCTGTTCTCCCAGTTCACCTCTATGCTGGAGCTCATCCGCCAGCGGCTTACGGCGGAGGGCATCTCCTACTATCTGCTTCAGGGCTCCACCCCCGCTCCCCAGCGGGCGGCCCTGGTGGACGCCTTCAACACCGACGACACCGCCGTGTTCCTCATCTCCCTCAAGGCGGGTGGCACCGGGCTTAACCTGGTGGGGGCGGATATGGTCATCCACTACGACCCCTGGTGGAATCTGTCGGTGCAGAATCAGGCCACCGACCGGGCCCACCGTATCGGGCAGAAAAACCCGGTGCAGGTGGTGCGGCTGGTGGCGCGGGACACCATCGAGGATAAGATCCTGCGCCTGCAGGAGGATAAATGGCAGTTGGCGGAATCGGTCATCGGCGGGGATGGCGGGGACATCACCGCCCTGTCGGCGGAGGAGCTGTTGGCTATCCTGTCATAAAGACACGCTTTGACAAGTGTTGCCGGCTGTGCTATAGTTGTAGTATTGCATAAGGAGGTGCTCCATGGGTATTCTGCGTCTGACCGTCACCCCGGATGTCCCGCTGACGGTGCCCCTGTCCCGCTGTGAGGGGTTGCAGGGGCTGTTTTACCGCCTGCTATCGGCAGATCCTGCCCTGTCGGCGGAGATCCACGACAAAGCCCCCGGGGAGCACCGTCCCTATAAGTTTTTCTGCTTCACCGACCTGCATGGGACGTACACCCCTCTGCCCGGCGCCCGCCGGTATGAGGGGGCGGTGACGTGGGAGCTGCGGGCGGCGGATGAGCGTGTCCTCGCCGCCGTGACCGCCGCCACCGCCCACGGACGGTTGTCCCTGTACGATATCCCCTGTACCGTTACCGCCACCCCGGTGGGGTTGCCGGTCTTTGCCGGGGAGCGGGTGTTCACCATGGACACCCCCCTGACGGTGTACCGTACGGATCACACCCGGCATACCGTATACTATGCCCCGGATGATCCCCGCTTTGTGCGGGGGGTGGAGGGCAATCTGCGCCGGAAATGGCGCGCCTTCTACGGAAATGACCTGGTGGAGGACATCGCCTTTGCGCCGGTGGCCGTCACCCCCGCCCACCGGCGGGTCATCCGCTATAAGCAGACGGTGCTGACCGCCTACTACGGACAGTACCGGCTGATAGCTCCGGTTCCGGTGCAGGCCTTTGCGCACCTGGTGGGGCTGGGAGCCAAGAACGCCATGGGACTTGGCACCATGGCCTTGTAAAGCTGTAAAGGAGGGCTACCTATGCCCAACACCGCGTACACCTTCCAATACACCTGCCGGCTGTGCCAGCAGACCCCGCTGATGCACTTTCAGTACCGGGAGCCGGGGGCGACCCTGCGCGTCCCCCAGGTCAAGCCGGCGCTGGAACGGTATCTGCGCCGCCGGTATGGTGACCGCCCGATCCCCGAAAGCTGGCTGCATAATAAGACGCGGCTGGATTTCCAGCTTACTCTGGTGGCCGCCGAGCCGCCCCGGGTGCTGGAGGTGGGGGTGGGTACCCCTTACGCGATCTTTTATTCCAACGTCTACACCCCCAACACCCGCAAGGCGGTGGTGGGGGATTGTCTGATGACCATTACCTGCTTTGAGCCTACGCTGATGGCGTTTATCAAGGAGCACGTGGGGGACTTTTTCGCGGTGACCAATTTCGGTGCCCTCAAGAGCAAGGGCTTCGGCTCCTACCTGCCTCAGGGGATGACGCCCTCCCCGGCCGAGGTTTCTCGCCTACTGCGGCAGCAGTACGGTGCCACCGCCTGCTACGGCTTTGTCACCGCCCACCGGGAGCAGGTGTTTGAGCAGATCAACACCCTGTACCGTGTCATCAAAGGGGGTATCCACACCCCGCCCCGGCGGCGGTCACTGTTGGATGCCTACGTGGACGAGGTCTATGGGTGGGACAATGAGCGCACCATGATAAAGGACGCCGGTGTGGTGGCACGTCCGGTGAAACGGCGGCACCGGGAGGGGCGCTATGTGCGTGTCCTGCTGGGTATGCCGGAAGCGTACCGTTTCGGCACCGATGCCAACGCCCAGTCGGTGGCGGTGCGTTGTGCCGCCGCCGGCCTTGTCGCCGGGCGGGTGGATTCCCCGCTGTTCTTTAAGGTCATCGGTGACCGGGTGTACCTGGTGGGAACGCGCCTGCCTGAGGCGCTGTACGGGGCCCCATTCCGTTTCCAAAACAAGGTCACCCACCGGCAGACCGTCCTGACGGCACCCACCCGGCAGGAGCTGGGGGAGGATTTTCTCGGGCGGTTTCTCGCCTACTGCGCCACCCATCTAAGCGGGGAGCATAACCGTCTGCGGGGGCTACCGTATATGGATGGCGTGGAACTGAAAGAGGTGACGGTATGAAGTCCCGGTACATCGGCATCACCATCGGGCCGCTGGGTGCTACGCTGTCGCTGGCGGGCTCGCCTGCCGGTTTATGGGCGGCCAGCTACCTGTTTTCCTATCTGGCGGATACCCTGTGCCGTCTGCTGGTGGCGGGCGGCGTGCCCTCGGCGGCCTTTGTGGTGCCCTACTACGATCCCGCGGATCCGCTGATGCAGGCGCATCGGGAGGCGGGTCTGTACCATGACCGTATCATCTTCCGCGCCGACCGGTTTCCCATTGAAGCGGTGGCGGACATCCGCCGCCGAGCGGTGGCGGAAACCGCCCGGGCGTTCTCTCTGGACGAGGAGTACCTGTCCCGCTATTTGCTTATTGAGGCGGCGACCTTTGAGGCGGAAAATCCGGTAGCGGAGAGCGAGGCCATCCTCAACTCTCTGGAGCTGGCGCCCCCCTTTGTGGCCCAGCAGGAGGAAAATCCGCTGATCACCCTGTTTACCACCAACCGCCTGCTACGCGCTACGCCGCTGATGCAGTCCATGGGGAGCTGGGAGCTCCTGCGCGCCGACGGTGGCTACAAGAGCTTGGGAGAGCTGGTGGCGGTGGGGGAGACCGAGGCGCGTTACTATGCCCTGGTGCGGGGTGATGGCGATGTCACCGGGCGTCTGCTACGCACCCTCAAAAGCGATGAGGAGATCCGGGCGTTTTCCCGGGCGTGCCTGTCCTACTGCGCCGATATCGCGGCGCTGACGCGGGAATACGGCGGCTTTACCGTGTATGCCGGCGGAGATGATCTGCTGGTCATGCTCCCCTGCGTGGATGAGAAAGAACGCCCCCTTCCCGCTTTTCTGCAGGCGGCATCCCGGTTGTATGCGGAAGTCTTTTCCCAGTACAGTGCCGACGCTTCCATTTCCTTTGGCGTGGTGATCGGGCGGGTGAACACCCCCCTGCATGAGATGCTGGACGCCGCGTCCCACTTGCTGTTCCGGCAGGCAAAGCGGACGCACAACACCGTGGCCTTGCACCTGACCGGGCGGCGCAACGGTGCCAGTAGCCTGCTTGTCCCCATGGAGACGCTACCTACCCTGCTGACGCTGTTGCAGGCAGAGGCTACCCGCCGACAGCTTTACACGGCGGTCAGCACGTTGCGCTGGTATATGCCGCTGTTTGATGCGGCCACCACCCTGCCGGAGCTTCATATACTTGTTAAGCGGTTTATGGAATTTGACTATGGCCATTCGCCGTTCATCCGTAAGGGTCTGCCGGAGCTGCTGTACGCGCTCAAGCAGGGGCTCCCCTTATACGCGGTCAAGGGCACCCAGCCGGCCGGTGTGGTGGAGACCGCCTGCTATCTGCTGGATCTTGTGGCGTTCTTTGTGGAAGGGGGGTACCGCCAATGACCACCTACCTTTTACGCTTCACCCCCGGGGAGAGCTATATCTTCGCGGATGAACGCAGCTTTGCCTTCCCCTCTCGCAGTCATCCCGGACAGATGAGCGGGCGGTATTCCATCGCGGGGGAGGACATTCCCTCCCAGACCACCCTGTTCGGTGCCCTGCGGTATCTGCTGTTGCCCTGTAGGCGGGCAGACCGCACCGCCTACACCCCCGAGGAGCGCGCCTTGGCGGCACAGGCGGTAGGAGAGGACAGCTTTGACATCGATGCCGGAACGGTACAGACCTTTGGCGCCATCCGCGCCATGTCCCCGGTGTTTCTGTTGCATGGGGAGGAACGGCTGGTGCCGGTTCCCGGCGATCATGTGACCGGTCAGCCGGTGTACACCCCCTTTGACAACTATCAGCGGGTGATGACGCCCACCGGGGAGCGGCTGTATACCGCCGCCTATGACCCCAAGCGAGGGGTCAGTGACGCCCTTATGTCGGTGGATACCGGGGAGGTGACGGAGCGGGAGGCTGTCTTTGCCGTGAGTACCCAGTGGGGACACCGCCAGGTCGATAGCGACATCCAGCTATATAAAAAGGATCGCACGATTCTGCAGGCGGGCTACGCCTTTGGTGTGTACGTGACCCTGGAGGATACCCTTATCCCCCGGGATGGGCTGGTGCTGATGGGGCAGGGCGGCTGTCCCTTCCATGCCGCATTTATTCCTCAAGCGAACACGCTGGCCGAGGCCGTCCGTGCCCGGCTCCCCCGGGGCACCGTCTATTGCCTGGGGGATACCTTCGCCTTTGACGGCATGCGGGAGGAGACCCTGTTTGCGGTCACCCGCACCCGCACCTACCGCTCCCTGCGCACCGCATGGGGGCAGGTGACCCGCTGCAGCGTGCTACATCAGGTACTGCGAGCGGGCAGTGTGTTCATTCCCCGGGATATCCCCGCCTTTTTGCGGCGGGCACAGGATAATGAAAATCGCCGGCAGATCGGGTTTAACACCCTAGTCAGCCGGGAGGAGGCAGAGCAGTGAAAACGATCTTTTACAAGCTGGAATGTCTGACCAATCTTCACGTAGGCACCAGCGATGATAACTACAACCTGGTGGACAGCGAGGTGGAAAAGGACCCGGTGACCGGGTACCCCATCATCCACGCCTCCACCATCAAGGGGGCTGTCCGTCGCCACCTTTCTCACCTGGACGCAGACGCGATCCGGCAGATCTTCGGCGCCCCCGCCGGGGGCAATGGGGAAGCCGGCGGCCAATACCATTTCCTGGACGGCTTGCTTTTGGCCCGCCCCTTGCGGGTGGCCGGCAGTGAAGCGCTGGCTTCCATCCTGACCGTGACCACCGCCTCGGCCAACAGCTACTTCTCCCGCCTGCGGCTGTTCGGCTGTGAGCGCTATCCCATGGAACGAGTGCCGGCGCCGGCCTTTGACGGCAAGGCGTTTCTGACCACCCATGCTGGCCACTTGTCGGTGGAGGGGGAGCCCACCGGCGCGCTGGATCCGCAGGAGCCTATTGCCGTCCTGCAGGACGTGCTGGGAGAAAACATGGCGGTGGCCGCCACCTTTGACGGCTACGACCTGCCTATCGTGGCGCGTATCGCGGTATCCTGGCGGGGCAACCTGTGGTTTGAGGAGATGGTGCCCGCCGGCAGTGTGTTCTTCTTCGGCATCATTACCGAGGATGAGCTGGAGCCCTTGCCGCTGGACGAGACGGTGATTCAGATCGGCGGCAACGCCTCCATCGGCTGTGGCTACTGCCGTTGTAGGAGGTTGAGCGTATGAACAAAAAACGAGTGGATGGTTGGATCCCCCTGGCCCGGGAAGCGCTGGAGACCTGCGGCGTGGTGAAGGAGGGGGTCATCGACCGTAGCGCCCAGGGCCTACTATCCTCTTTTGGTGCCATGGTGCTGTCCGGCAGTCTGCGGGCGGCGGTGGCCTATTTCTGTGACCGTGGCCGCCTTGGCCCGGATCGCCCCCGGCTGCTGTCGGCCATCTATTATTGCATTTCGGGACATTATGTAGAGCCCCAGCAGGTGCTGTCTACCGTGTGTGCACAGGATAGCCCCGCGCTTAAGGAACAGTTTATCGACGCCGCCATTGCCCTTAAGCTGGCCATGGGCGTATACGAGCAGAGGTAGCGGTATGAGAAATCTGCATTTGGTGTTCAACAAGCTGTGCTACAGCCGGTTGGGAATGCCCGATTTTGCCACCTCATTGATAGCGTACAACCAACAGATCACCCGCTGTACCTTCGACCATCGGCGGGATTTTACCCCGCCGGTGCCCGGTAGCGTGAGCTTTACCCTGCGGGTGGAATACCCCGGCCTCCTGCTGGGCAGCTCCAGCTACCACGGCGTAGGGAAGATGGCGCTGGAGGCCTGCATGGGGTCCACCGTGCGTCGCCAGCGGCAGGCGCAGGATTTCAGCGGCGGCGTGTCGCTGGATTACGTCACCGGCCAGCCCTATATCCCCGGCAGTATGGTCAAAGGGATGCTGCGCGGCTATTTCCAGCGGCATCCTCTGGCGGTAGCGGAGGTCCTTGGCTGCTCGCCGGAGGAGATCCCCCGGATGGAACAGGCGTTCTTTGAAGAAGGGGATACCTTTTTTGATGCCGTGGTGTTCGATTCCGATCATCGGGGACGGCTGCTGGGGCGGGAATTTGTGACGATGCAAGACCGCCATACTGGGGCTTTTCGCGGGATCACCATGCTCAAGGTGCGCCCCGGTGTGCGGTTTCAGTTCCGGTTTTTGCTGACCGATGGCCTTCTGACCCCGGAGCGCAAGCTGTGGCTGTACCGTCAGCTGCTGCTCATCGGCGGCATCGGCTCTCGCACCCGGATGGGCTACGGCGTGTTGGCTGAGACCGATGAGAGCATCCGTCCAAAGCAATCCACCCCGCCGTTGGATGAGACCCGTCGCCGGTGTCCCCACTGTGGGGCGAGCATATACCGCCGTAATAGACAGGGGGTGCGCAATACGCACTGCTACCGCTGTCATTTGCCGTTAGAGGAGGAGATCGATCATGTTACCGTATAGCTACCACACCTTCCTGTTGCCCTTCCGGCTGGAAAAGCCCGCCACCGTCCACCCCGCTCACTGGACGCGGCATACCATCACCGCCCAAAGCCTCCATTCCACCGGGGAGGCGTACCGGCAGGATTACGCGGTGTTCCGGTATTTCACCCCGGAGGCCCGCAGTCTTTTGTTTGATTCCGATAGGGAGCCGGATGCGGTGGACAGAAAGTATGACTACTGCTACCGCTTGCCGGAGGATGCCCGCTACACCGTGTGTAAGACCCTACGCACGTATGGGGAGGAGGGGCCTCGGGACACCACCGTTACCTACTCCCTTGCGGTGCGGCAGATCCGTCTGCTGTTGCTGAGCAACGGCATCGGGATGCTGTCCATCGCCACGGAAAACCACGACCACCCCACCGTGGCGGCGGTGAAGCATATCAACGAATACGGCCGACGCATCATGCCCCCCTACCTGTCCCCGGAGGCACCCCATGCCCTGCTGGCAGACAGCATTACCCTGCTGGATAGGCAGGAGGATCTGATCGCCATGCAGCGGCGGCTGTTGGAGGGCACCCAGGCGCCGGAGGATGCCATCATCACCCCCATTAAGGCGCTCATTGAAGATCTTGTGGGCACGGACAACCCCATCACCCCGGTGATCGATGACCGGATGTTTGTGTGCTGTCTCTTGCGGGATGGGGACATCAGCGCCCGGCTGGCGGCGGGCACCCTGCCGGAGGAGGCCCTGTACAGCCTGGGGTTTGTGGACGCCGCCGACGCCTCCTGTCAGAACGAGGCCATGCGCCGGGAGATCCTGTCCCGCTGTGTCAACGCCCGCTGGCAGAGCTACGGTACGGTGGATGTTATCACCCACCATTCCATGGTGCGTCTGACGGGGGACGCCTCTTACCTGGAGGGGGCGGTCATCACCCCCTTCCTGACCCAGTACGTGTCGTTGGCGGTGGGCGGTCTGCTGCAAAGGGCGGCCATCATGACCTTCTCTGACCGCTGTGCGGCACTTAGCCGCAGCATTTCGCAACGGTTGAGCGGCGGCAAGCGCATCCGCAAGCAGAGCAAGCAACAGATCGAGCGGCTTAATGCGGATTTCGTGGACGCCCAGAGCGGCATCTTTCTGCCCCAGCTCACGGCCCAGGAGCAGGGCATCGAGACCTTTGACACCCTGCGGCAGGAGCTGTACATTCCCGAGACACTGGAAAACTTGAAGGATCGTCTGCAGAGCCTGTACGACCTGACCGGCATCTACACCGAGCAGGAGGAGAACGGACTGCTCAACCTCATCGCCGTGTTGGGGATTCCGGTGGCGGTGGCGGAGATCGCCTTCAGCGTGTACGCGGAGCTGTGCAACAGTGCCACTATATTCGGGACCGGGCTGGCGCTGTTGGGTGGCGCGGCGGTGGGTTTTTTGTTGTTTTCCCTGCGCTTCCTGCGCCGGAAATAACGCGGCTTTTCACCAACGCGATAAGCCCCACTCCCGCTCAGAAGGGCGGGAGTGGGGCTTGGCTTGCCGCCGCTCTTGACAAAGCGCGGCATATAGGCTATACTGGTGCTTGCAAGAGAACCGTACCCATGGGGGAATTGATATACATATAAATTTCTCTTGCTTTACAAGTTAGCAAACAAAAAGACCTGCAAACCTTCGTTTGCAGGTCTTTTTGTTGGGTGGAGGCACCGGATACAGGGACAGAAAAAGGCTCCGGCAACGCTATCGGCGTCGCCGGAGCCTTGTGGCTCTGTATGTAGACTTAAAAGAGCTCCGGGAGGAAGGTGAGCTCATCGTATTCCTCACCTACCAGATACCAGTTGCCATCGATCTTCAGGGCATGACAGTCCAGGGTCTCGGATAGGGAATCCCCATCGAGCTCAAGGGTCAGCTTGATCTTCAGCTCGTAGCCGTCGGTGACGGCGCTTTCCTTGATGTCGTACTGGTCGTTCAGTGCCTCGGCTAGGTCTTTCAGCGCGTCCTCCTCGAGGGGTGTTTCCTTCTTAATGGTGTACGAAGCGGCCATGTCGCCGACCTCGGCATACGCCTCATCCAGCACGTCGGCCATATCCTCTGCGCCGTAGCCGCTCTCCTCCATGGTTTCCCACACTTGGGCAGGAGCCAGCGATTCCAGCTTATCGGTGTCGCCTTCCAGGAGCGCCACATACGCGTCCACCGCATCCGTGTAACGGCTGTGGGGTACCAGGGCGATGACAGCCCATACCGCCGCTGCGACCACCGCCACAATGGCGGCGATGAGCACCGGGAGCTTCCACGGCTTTTTCCGGGCCGTCTTTACCGGCGCGGGGGCGGGAATGCTCACCGGCGCAGGCTCCGGAGCCGGTGCGGGAGCCGGTGCGGGAGCCGGAGCCGGAGCCGGTGCGGGCGCGGGCTCGCTGACCAGCCGACAGTTGTCGAAGAAGGGCTCCCCGCTGAGGGATTGCCGGAAGGCCTCCTCATGGGGGTAGCGGTCCCGGAATATGGCCTGGTAGGTGCCAAGCTGCATCTCCATGCCCGGTGACAGCTCTACCTTGTCGATATACACCGACAGGATGGCCTTTTTCCGAGAGATGGCGAAGTTCAGCTCCCGCCGACAGTTTTGTGAGCTAAGGTAGGCCGGGCTGACGAACAGCACGAATTTGGTGCAGTTGAGCACCTTGGAGGCAATGTATTCCGGCCATTCACTGCCGGCCTGGATCCCCTCGTCGTACCACAGGTTGATGCCGCTGTTTTTCATGGCCTCCACCACCGGGAGCACCACGCCGCTATCCACGTGGGCGTAGCTTATAAACACATAGGGCTTCTTTGTATCTGCCATCGTATCCCTCTCCATACCAATATATTTCCTACAGCATACCATAAAATCCCCGCTTTGACAAGAGGAAAGATGCTGGCGGTTGATCGTCTCACAAAAAAGGGGGGGGGGGCGGGGCACCCCGACCGTTTTTTTAGAGGAGGGGAAAGGATTATTCCATCACAATGGCGATCTTCACGCCGGTGAGAGAGATGTTCTTCTCCATAGCGTCCACATACTGCTCCAGCGGGAAGTGGTGGGTGACCAGCTTCTCCACCGGGATGGCCATTTCCTTGGCCTTCTTGAGGAAGCCCAGGGTCTCGATGTACTCGTTGGCGGAGTATACCCAGGAGCCCACCAGGGTGATCTCCTTGTTGCACAGATCAAAGTGGGGGTTCATGGTGCACTCGCCCGCGTTGACAAAGAAGCCCATCTCGCAGTAGCCGCCGCCGCGACGCACGTACTTGTAGGCATCCGCCGCCGCCTGGGGCACGCCGGTGCACTGGAATACGAAGTCGGCGCCAAAGCCGCCGGTCAACTCCTTGACCTTGGCTACACGCTCCTCGATGGTCTTAAGCTCGCGGAAGTTGATGACCGCGGTAGCGCCCATATCCTTAGCCAGCGCCAGGCGGGTGTCCACGCCGTCCACGGCGATGATGTTCACCACGCCGGCGGCCTTGAGCACCGCGATCTGCATCAGACCGATGGGGCCACAGCCCTGCACCAGCACGGTGGAGCCGAAGTTGATCAGGTTGGTGGAATTGGCACGGTTCCAGGCATGCACGCACACGCAGGCAGGCTCGATGAGCATTCTCTCATCCAGGGTCATGCCGTTGACCACGAAGATGGAGGAGTTTTTACGCACCAGGATGTGCTCGGCAAACCAGCCGTTGTTATGATGCTCCGTGTCGTCCTCAATGAGGCCGTATACGCCCAGGCCCTCGCACAGGTTGGGCAGCTCGGGATAACGGCGGCAGTAGTCGCACTCGCCGCACAGCAGCACGGAGGTGACCACCTTGTCGCCCACCTTGATGGGATCGCCCTTGGTATCCACGGTCACCCCTTCGCCGATGGCGACAACCTCACCGGTGCCCTCGTGACCTAGGACGATCTCTTTATAACCAAAGGGATTGTACCGGTACTCGTGCACGTCGGTGCCGCAGATGCCGCAGCCCTCCACCTTAACCAGGATCTCCCCGGGACCGGGAGTGGGGATCTCGATGTCGCGCAGTTCGACGATGGCCTCGCCCTCAACGCCGTCTACGATCTTCGGTTTCACAAGATATGCCACTTTCGATGTTGCCATAATGATTAACCCCTTTTCTGTTATGTAGTGTTGTTTGGCCAATGACAGACGATACCGCCTTAACCACCATTAGTATATCAGATTGTCAAAAAATTGTCAATACGGAATATTTTCGTAAAGGAGCAAAGCTTCCCCCTGTGTAAGGGCGGGAATGGTCACCCATAGCGAAAAAGCCACCCTTAGGGCGGGTGTGGGTAGGGATTGGGAAAGGCTTCCCCCTGGGGTAATTCCCCCGCCTTGCGGGGGTAGCCGTTTGCGAGCGCCGCCGGGGGCGGATACAGCGAGCAATAAGGCTGGTGCAGCGGTCGAAATGCGACGAGCGGTAGCGAGAGCATCGCATTTCGGGCACCGCAAACGGTAG
>JAZSOW010000069.1:0-22636 GCA_045537135.1 Acutalibacteraceae bacterium | reverse complement strand
AAACGCTGAAAGCATCTAAGCGTGAAGCCGACCCTAAGATAAGATATCCCACTGAGTAATCAGGTAAGATCCCACGAAGACTACGTGGTTGATAGGCTGCATGTGTAAGAACGGTGACGTTTTCAGCTTGGCAGTACTAATAGATCGAGGGCTTGACCTAAGGGTCGAGCAGCTATGCGAGAACATTTTTGGGAGTGCAAAGGCGCGTGATGACCGCCAATGCACCGCACAGCTTGTCTTGTATGCTTTATTCAGTTCTCAGGGCCCATATGACCCTGAATAGTTAGTGCCTATGACGGTGGGGGTACACCCGTTCCCATCCCGAACACGGCAGTTAAGCCCATTGGTGCCGACGATACTTGGCTGGAAGCGGCCCGGGACAATAGGAAGGTGCTAACACAAAAGAAAACCCCATCCAAAATGGATGGGGTTTTCTTTTGTGCTTTTACGTCATTGCTCCGGGCCGTTGCGGCAAGTATCGTCGGCACCTGCAGATACTCCAAGCGCAAATAGATCCGTTTTCGCCAAAGGCGAAATGACCGTTGTTCAGACGGTCAAGGGGCTATTTGACCGACTTCGCGCTTATATTATGGAAAATTTATTGTCAGTTCCGTTTCTTTGTAATCGTTGCCGGTTAGATATGTGACAACCGCAATTCCCTCACCGTTCGGTTTCGCTCCTATTACAATATCACCTGCAACTGGCGAGCAGTCGGGCAAAATATGCTTTTTGTAATATTCGGACTTGTCAAATATATTTTGGACAATAACGCTATGTTCACCATTTTCACAGTTTGCATAAATAACATAATTACCTTGTGCCATTAAAACATATTGAAAAGTCTCAGATACCTTACTGTTTTCAACGTCACAATACACCGCCCAATTAGTTGAGAGCCCTGTTCCTGTTTGAACTTTCAAGCCAATAATATGCGTATTAACTTGCTCAACATTTGGCTCACTGGTGGCATTGTCTTTTGAAAACAAAACGTCACCACTTTTATCAACCACCTTATAGGTGTATGTTAAATCGCTGTTTTTTGTGATTGAATACATATCAAGGGGATCGTAATATGTATATACATCCCACAATTCATATCGACTAATATTTTTGATTGAGCCGCAGAACATATCCAAATGACCGCAATCGTCTTTATCAAAAATTCCTTCTATGATAACATACTCGCCATTAAATTTTTGTGCTTCTTCGTATGAAATGGCTTTTTCACCGAGCTCGATCCAAATGGAATTGCCAACACGATATTTTAAATCTTCTTTGCTGAGTGAAATGCAATTGCCTTCAAATTCAAGATTGCCCACACCGATTACTCGGACAAGCTGACCGTCATATTTCTCAGGAGTGGCAATCAATTGGATCATAGTTACATCTTCGGCGTATTGATTAGCCGGGCTTGGCCCTTTGCTATGATCGGATTCAACAAGTTTGTCCTGGTATATTTTTATGCCAAGCAATACAGCAAAAACAACGGCTAAAGTGATAAGAACGGAAAGAATGATGGGCATTATTTGTTTTTTGTTTTTCACAAAATCACCTCTTTTTATTCATTGTAGCATATTTCATTTCAAAAGTAAATCTTGCGGTGCATTTCTCCCAGAAATACAGATACTAACATCACAATTTGTAATTTAAGGAGAAATGAATATATGAAAGCAACAGGTATTGTTCGTCGCATAGAGGCTTGTGTTATAATAGGGCAAACTGCGTGAAACCAGCATATACACGAGGACTTTTGCTGGTTTGTTTCTTGGAACGCAAGGTGCCTACATGACAAAAACGGAGTGGAAATATCCACTCCGCTTTCTCAGGATTAAGGATTGATATGACTACCGGGATTTTCGCTTTCGAATACGAGTAAACAAGGCCGCCGGAATGATTAGCTTTATTCTTTCTCTAAAAATAGTTTTTTTCTTATTCCGCCTATATTTAAGGGCGATGTCTTCGATGCGGTCATTTTTAAGAGCCTGCATATAAAGATCCCGCTTTTTACCTTCGGGGGTGGGATGGCGCAGGCAGGTGTTTTTTTGTACAGCAAGAGTGTAGTCTATCTCTTCACAGGTGAGCTTTTCCAAGAGAACGTCAAGCCATTTTGCAGAATTTGGGGTATTAATGGTGAATAACGACGTTCCTCCTAAGGTGTTAAAGCTAAGGTTAAGCTGTTCATATCCCCAAAGATCTCCGATGGTAATATCCCCTATTCGGTTAGCGCAGGCATATTTACAGGAAAGACAGCTTTGCCGGATTATGTTTCCACCGGTAAAGGAGGGAATATAAAACTCTCTCTCTTTTCCGATATTGATCGTACGCTGATGCGAATTGGTAAACTCCATTGTGAATCTTGGCCAACCAAATCTCTTGCTTCTGAAATCAAAACTGACAATTTGGGTTTTGTAACGCTTTTCCAGATATCTAATAAACTTGTCAAACAACCGTTGACTGGGGACACCGTGACATATCAGGTCTACAGTTGTAAGATTTTCATAGCTTCTTCCCACAACCGCGTAAAGAGCAGCAACCTGGCAAGGTGTTCCTGTAAATAAAACGAGTTGGCCTTGCTTTAAACGTTTTTGAATGTCTCGATATATTAATCCTACATCGCTTTGAACATATTTCGATTTTCGGATTCTTAGCAGATCCGTTTCTTTTTCGGTACATATATGAACGGCGTTTAGCTCAGCATCAAACACACAACCGCATACGGCACCGCCGTTGTTCACAAAATATTCCGCAAGCGCTGAGAACACGCCACCGGAACTACTTGTCTGTAAGATCTGTTTGTTTCGGTGAGAGGCGGCGAATGCTTTAAGGGGCATATTGCCTTCGTTTTTATTCACTTTTTCACAGGCTCTAAAACAAAGATTACATTCAAGACAGCTTGCTTGATCTATATGCGGGTATGCGAATCCATATTCGTCCAACTGCATGGAGATAGCGTCGCGGGGACATATATTTACACACGCACCGCATCCACAGCAATTACTCTTATCATTATCACGATATATACTCATTTAAGATAAACCGTTCCCTTCAAGAGCATTTTTGAGGTAAGACAAGGATTCGGCCAGCCTAATACGTTTAAACTCATTTACATGGGTATAGTCGATCTGTGTTAAAGCATTTATATTCTCAACATCATCAATGCATCTTTTTTGCAGATCAAATTGCTGCAACATTCCTTCTAATCTGGAATTCGTCGCGGAGGTGGTTTTTTCTAAAAAGTCAACATAGAATTCTTTTTCGAATATAATCGAGAAACAAATGCCGTGAAAACTGTTAGTGACGACATACGCGGCATTCTCGATATATCCCAACCATTCATGAGGGCCGATAGGGGATTGCGGTTTGCCGTTTTTTCCACACAGCCAGCTGTTCGAAACTTTAATAACTGTCAGGCCTTTCGCCTGAGCTAATTTTTCGGAGAAGTCCTCTAATCTTTTGGAGCCTTGTCTTAAATAAAGATACACATAGCCTTTTCTCTTAGGGGCAACGCTCATTTTATGGTATTCTTCTTTGCTTAAGAGAAGCGAAGGGTCTAATACCCAGGTTGCTTTTTTCGAAGTCAATTCTGACACGATATCGATTCCCCTGGGTTCACGAACGGATATTGAGGAGAAATCGGATATGAGCTTGCTTACCTTCTCGCGGTTTTCCTCGGGTACATTTTTTTGCCCAAAACTCGCCGCATAAGCTATTTTCTTTGCGTCATCCTTCACAAAGTCGAGAAAATATGTTTCATCCACCTGAGGGCTTCCGAAGTTCCATACCTGGTCGCTTCCGACAACAAAGCTATCGTACAAATCGTTTAAGGCTACCAGATCCTCTCGGGAATAAGAACGATTGGAAAAGTTGTTATAATACTTGCTGAAAAACTTTTCGAATTTTCTCATTTTTAAAGGATGTGCGACTATTCGCGCAATCCAGTGGATGACATTTTTGGGAGTCCAGGAACGAAGGGGCTTGCAAAAAACATCTCGTCCAATGATTGGTTTGCAATAATGGGTTTTTGTATAATTAATGATGGAGGCCTCATATCCTTCTATGGAAGAGATGGTTCTTTGGAGTGCCAATGCTTGCATTACAGAGCCACCATTACTGGAATATGAGAAAGTTAGTATTCCAACTTTTTTCATGGTAAAAACCCCTTTCGTATGCGGCTTTTGGATTTGCTAAATGGACATACTTTAATTTTATCATACAAATAGATTCTAGTCAAGAAAAGGGGCGGCAGTACTCTTCCGTTTTTTCTGTTTCAAGTGCAATAGGGAGTTTTCGTTCATACAAAAAATCTGGATATAGCTAAGACGACGCCCCCCAACGCTAAAGACGATGGGAGGCGTCGTCATTATTCTCAGATGGTCACGGTCTCGCCAATGGCGGCGGCGTAGGTGTTGCCGTCCACGGTGACGGTGAAGGTGTCCCCCTGCACGTCCACGGCAAAGGTCTTACCGCACAGGTGGGCGTTATCGATCCTCATGTTTTCCGCCGGGCGTACCTTGACGGGGGAGACGGTGATGCTGCCGTCAAAGTGGGGCTTGATGCCGAAGATGAAGAAGAACATCATCTGGGCAAAGGCGGTGGAGCTGATGTCACCCTGCAGGGGGGTGGATTCCCGGTTGGCCAGCATGTTGGCGGCACAGGAGTCGCCCATATAGGGGAGCCGCTCCCCCCACCAGTAGACCCGGCGCAGGATGTCGGTGGCTACCGCATCATAGCCCATCTCGTAGAGCTGGGCGCAGATGTGAGCGGTGAAATGGGTGCAGATACCGCCGCCGCCGTTGTCAATATCGTCCTGGTCGTACTGAGGATCCAGCTTGGACATGCTGTGCAGACCGAACTTGGACAGGAACTCCGTCTCATTGAGGTGAGAAACAAGCCCGTCCCGCTCCTTTTTGTCAATGACACCGCTGTTGATGAACTTGAACATCTGCACGGTATAGCGGATATCCCGGTTGCCTTGAGCGTCGATGAAATCGTACCACTGGGCCTCCTCGTTCCACAGGCTCTTGAGCTTTTCCTTGAGAGCCGCCGCTCTCTTAGGCAACTCCTCGTCCGGCTGGCCGGCGACCACCGACAATTCGTAGGCTCGCATATAGTTGAGATACCGCCGGGCATTCAGGTCGGGCATCACGCCATTGTAGGGGCCATTGTCGTAGTAGAACAGCTCCAGGTGATCGTCGCCGCCCTGGCCGTAGTCGTACAGCTCCACCTCCCGGCTGAGGTCATCGCACACATAGGCGTGGTACTTCATCCACTCCAGCACCGTTTTGTCGCCCACCTTTTCATAGAGAAAATCCACGTCCCCGGTGGCGCGCACGTGATGGTACACCATCATGGTGATCTTTTCCTGGTTGATCTGGTACCAGGGGCCTACCGGCCCGGAGGTTACCGGATTGAGGGCATAGGACTGGGTCAGATCGTTGCGCAGATAGGCGCGTAACTGCTTCTTGTTCCCCTCCGGGTCGTACACCGGATGGAGCATCAGCCCGCCGCAGTAGTCCCACAGGTAGGAGCACATACAGGAGCCGTTGACACTGCCGGTGCTGTAGAAGGGGATGGTGCACAGGTCGGGGTTCTCCCACCGGCACATGATGTAGGTCACCAGGGAGCGATAGTACAGCCGATCAAGATTCGGGCAATCGGAGGTCAAATGGGGGAGGTTTTGCTCGATGCGGGCGACCTCCTTTTCGAGATAGGCAAAGGAACGCTCCAGCAGTGCTTCGTAGTTACCCAGTGCCGCCTTGGCATCATCCAGTGCCACCTGCTCCTGCCCCATATGGACGGAGAAATACATGGTCACGGAGCCCCCGGCGGGAATGGTGACCTCCCCCTCCCACAGGTAGGCACGCTGAAACATGGTCATGGGCTCTACGGAGGAGGTGATGTGGAAGGCGGCCCCCTTGTACGCGCCGGTGAGGATGCGTCCGTCGGCGGAGAAATCCTCCCGGGTACAGCCGTGGGCCTCCGGGATGCGGAACTGCCAATCCTCTTCGTAGCGGGCGCGTCCCCGGTACATCACCGCAATGGGTGCCAGGATGTCCTCCTGCACGAGGCTGTGCACCACGATCTTCTGCACCACTGCCCGGGTGCCGGGGACCATCGCCGTCACCGTGTCCACAGTGAACTTGCGACAATCGCCCCGCCGCCACATGGCGTTGGGTAGCCATTTCCAGGAGGTGGCACGCAGACGCTCTCCATCAATGCGGATATCCATGTTAAAGGAGGTAGCGGTGCAGGGACAGCCCTGGAAGCATTCCACCAGCGTCACCGACCGCTCCGGCGTCAGCAGGGAGGCGATGTCTCCGGTGATGCCCAGATCCTTTTCGTCCATGATGTTATTCTTGCCGTCAAAGGCGAAGGTACAGGTGTCGAACAGCTTCATATAATCCTTGTTCATAGCGTCTCCTCGTTTCCTGTTTTTTCTTATGATACACAAAGGAAAGCCCCTTCGTCAAGGTGTATTCGGCAAATAATCGGTTAAATCATCACTTTTTCTTAAACGATTAAGAAAAACCGCTTTTTGGGGTTTGTATTCTACTTATTGACAGGGCGTGCTATAATAGAAAAAAGACGGACTTTCTGTTGTGGAGGGTATTATGAAACCGATTTTCATCAGTTGTGCGGATAGCACCGCAACGGTGCATGCCGCCTCTACCATCGTGGGGCATCTGGAGGCAAAGGGGCTGGCATGCTTTTTCGCCGCCAGAGACGTGGCAAGGGGCGCCGGCCATGGTGCTACGATCCTGTCTGCGCTCAAGGAGTGCGCGCTTGTTCTGCTGGTCGTGAGCCGGGACATGGATGGGTCCGAGCAGGTCTTAACGGAGATTGATGCGGCGGTTTCCAGCCGGAAGTCGGTCCTACCGGTATTTATCGAAGACGTGGTTTTGAATAACGATTTCCGCTATTACATCGGTAGAAAGCAGTGGGTCATCGCCTACCCGGGTGCGCTTGATACCTACCTGGAGAAGATATACCGGATGGTCAGCGAGTGTATTCCGGAGGAATGTCGCACAAACCCACCCCGGCAGGAGTCGGCTCCCATCGTGAAACCGCCGATCAGCCATGCTGCCGTTTCGGAGCCGGAGGGTCCCTTCGCCTTTATCAGCTACGCTCATGCCGACAGCGCGGCGGTCATTCCCATTGTTACGGCCATGCAGCGTGCCGGCATCTGCGTTTGGTATGATAACGGCATCGAGGCCGGTAGCGAATGGCCGGAGTATATTGCCCAAAAGGTGGCCTCCTGCACCAAGTTCGTTTCCTTTATCAGTGGAGCGTATCTGAGCTCCCAAAACTGCAAGAGAGAGCTGAACTTTGCGGTGTCCCGGGGTAAAGAGCTGTTATCCGTATATCTGGAAAAGGTGGAGCTGTCGCTGGGAATGGAAATGCAGTTGGGTACCTACCAGGCTATGTTCCGGGAGCGCTTTGCCACATTGGAGCAGTTTACCGAGGCGTTGTGCCGGGAACGGTTCTTTGCCGTTTGCAGAGAAGCGAAATAAGAAGATGAACAAAAGCGGAGTGATGACTCACTCCGCTTTTGTTCTTGTGTCAATGCCGCCCGATGGAGCGCATGAGCTTGCGCATCAGTTGGGTCAGGGGCAGGACCAATAGTCCTGCCAGTAGGTTGCCCACGCCGTGGATGGCGTCAAAGGGGATCCCGCGCGCGACCCATATAAGGGTCTGCTGAAGATCGAAGCCGTAGATCAGCGCCTCGGTGGGAGCACATAGCACGCCGTAGCACAGCCCATGCAGGGCGCATACCAGAGGATACACTGCCGCCGCTATCCGGTTGGGCATGGAGTGGGGGAGCAGCATGGTCATCCCCCACAGCACTGCCCACACGTACAGGTGGATGGCCCACCAGGGACTGAAGCCCGCATAGACGCCGCATAATGCCACGTAGACATAGAGGGGGATGAGGGCCTTTACCCGGTACACGATGGTGAAGGCCATGGTGAGCATTCCCAGCAGATGGATGTTGGGCAGGGCTTCCATCAACAGCTTGGAGCAGAACATCATGGTACCCAGCATGGCATACAGAGCCAGCTCCACCAGGCGAATGGTGGCGGTAGGGCGCTTACCCCTTGGTGTGGACGAGCTCATAGTGTGCTCCGTCGGCGATGGGGGTAGTGTCCACGCCGGCCATGGCGTACTCGCCGTCCTGGTAGAGGGCCCAGTAGGCACCGTCCTTGCTGAAATCGGCGCCGATGCCGTTGACTTCCTTGATATACAGGCCGAACTCTCCCTGCTCGCCCTCTACCAGCTTGTGTTCCAGTAGGGCCTCTCCCAGCATTTCGGCATCGGTCTTGATGGTAAAGGTGATAGCGGTGTCCTCCGCTTTTACCGCCACCTTGACGGTTTTGGCACCCTCGCCCAGGGTGGTATCCTCGGTGTAGGTAGCGTTCGCCCACAGGCCGGTGGGGGCTTTGGCGGCACAGCCCAAAAGGCAGGCCGTCAGCATCAGCAGGCACAGGGTCAATGACAGAACTCTTTTCATCAATATCATCCTTTCTTTGTATACAAAAGGATAAAGCAAAAGCACCCTTCAAAAAGGGTGCTTTTTTGTGCGTGCGGAAAGAGGGATACCCTGCCGTATCCAGTCGCTGCTGCACCCTTCCTTTGCCCAAGGGCCGTTTGCGTTTCACAGACCGATAAGCATTCCGACTTCGGGTCATCCCCGTCACGGCAATGGCTGTTGCTGCGGATTCTCACCGCATTCCCTTATCCCCTAACGGGCTGTCGCCCAGCCCGTCCGACAAAGCCTTGTGCAAGGCTTTGATCTGCGTTTATTCTTTTGCTGCTCTCATTCTACCACCCGGCTCACCCGCTTGTCAACCCCTCGCAATCAGGGGTTGACACCGGGGGGTGGGATTGTTATAATGACCCAAAAGGAGGCATCTGCTATGAAAAAACCGAAATTGGAAGAGCTGACCTTGCGCGAGCGCATCGGTCAGACCGGTCTGGTGCGGACCGATCATGTGTACGGTAAAAAAGATTTCCTGGAGAAAAATCCTTTTGGCGGTCTGTGGGCGCGGCACGCCCATATTTTTGAGACGGCCGTCAACAACGCGGAGAATAGCCACAGTAAAGGCTTGGACTACCGCTATACGAAGGAATGTGATGCGTGGATCAAGGACTTAAACACCGTGGTCAAGGTCCCGATGCTGTCTGCCATTGACGCGGAGACCGGTGCGGCAGACGCCATCCCCGGCTGTACCCGTATGCCCACCGCCGCGGCGTTGGGGGCCGCTCACAGCGAACAGCTGGCCCACGACCTGGGGTATAACGTGGCCTCTGAAGCGCTGGCGGGTGGTGCCAACTGGATCTGGGGTCCCGTAGCGGACAACGCCTGCATGTTTGCCGGCGTATCCCTCAACCGTACGCCGTCCTGCGATATGGAGCTGTCTGCACGCTTGCTCAAGGCGGAAGTGGCGGGTATGCAGAAGGCGGGCGTAGCCGCCACCGCCAAGCATTTCCCCGGTGTGGATAAGCGGGAATACCGCGACCCGCACATTACCCCCGCTACTATTGACTACACCATGGAGGAATGGGAGGAGTATCAGGCTCCCATATTCCAGGAGCTGATCGATGCCGGTGTATACTCCGTTATGGTAGGCCATATGGCATTCCCCGCCGCAGACGACGGGATCCTTAACGGAATGATGATCCCCTCTACCTTATCCTACAAGATCGTTACCGAACTGCTCAAGGAGAAGATGGGCTTTGGGGGCGTCGTCATCACCGATGCCTGCGGCATGCGCGGGCTCAACGCCATTTATCGGGGAAAACAGCTGTACGTAGAGCTACTCAAGGCGGGCAACGATATGCTGCTGGGCCCCACGGATCCCAACTATATCGACCTGGTAGAGGAAGCGGTGCTGGCAGGAGAGCTGTCCGAGGAGCGGGTCAACGACGCCTGTCAGCGGGTGCTGGATATGAAGGAGAAATTGGGGCTGTTTGATGAGAGCCGCGTTACCGGCGGCGGCGTTACCCCGGAGATGATGGAACGGTCTGCCGAGACCAACCGGCAGATCGCCCGAAAGGCCACCTCCCTGCTGTGTGACAAGTCCGGCTTGCTCCCCCTCCGCGAGGAGAAGATCAAGAAGGTCAAGATCATCTATATAGGCTATTCCGAGCAGGCCTACGAGGCCCTGGAGTATATGGTGGAGGCTTTTGCCGCTCATGGCGCCCAGGCCGACTACCAGAAGGGTCTTGACTGGCATATCAAGGAGTTTGCTGAGCAGTACGACCTGATCCTATACGCCTCCTATATCGGATGCCACAGCCCCTATGGGTATCCCTACTTCGTGCAGGATATGATCGGCCCCTTCAACCACGTGCTCACCTATGGTGAGGAAAAATCTTTGGGTGTGTCCTTGGGCTCTCCCTTCCTGTATTTCGATTTCTTTTATGCCATGCCTACTTTTATTAATACTTACGGCTTTTGCAGGGAACAATGCGAGGAGTTTGTCAACGGTCTGTACGGTGACTTCCCCCTTAACACCGATCTACCCTATCCCATCCGCCCTGTGATGGGTTAAACCAAACGGAAAACAGCGCACGAAAGGGTGCGCTGTTTTCTTTTATTCAGGAAGAAAGAGCAAAAGTCAAGATGTTTTTACGGCTTGACAGGGCGAATCTGCCCTTGGTATAATGAGCCCAAAAGGAGGGTTTATCTATGAAAAAGCCGAGATTAGAAGATATGACCCTGCGTGATCGCATCGGGCAGACCGGGGTCGCACGCACCGATCACGTGTACGGTAAGAAGGGTTTTTTAGAAAAGAATCCTTTTGGTGGTTTGTGGACCCGCCACCAGCACATATTTGAGGCGGCAGTCAATAACGCGGAGAACACCCACAGCAAGGGTTTGGACTACCGCTACACCAAGGAATGTGATAATTGGATCAAGAGCCTTAACAGCGAATTAAAGATCCCTCTGCTGGCGGCAATTGACGCGGAGACCGGGGCTGCAGACGCCATCCCCGGCTGCACCCGTATGCCCACCGCCGCCGCGTTGGGGGCTGCCCGCAGTGAGGAGCTGGCTTATGATCTTGGCTACAATGTGGCGTCCGAGGCGCTGGTTAGCGGTGCCAACTGGATCTGGGGTCCTGTGGCAGATAACGCCTGTATGCTCAGTGGCGTATCCCTCAATCGCACCCCCTCCTGCGATATGGAGTTGTCCGCTCGTCTGCTGAAAGCAGAAATAGCTGGTATGCAGAAGGCCGGTGTGGCCGCCACTGCCAAGCATTTTCCCGGCGTGGATAAGCGGGAATACCGCGATCCCCACTTTACGCTGGCATACATCGGCTATACTATGGAGGAGTGGGAGCAGTACCAGGCGCCTGTGTTCCAGGAAATGATCGATGCCGGTGTCTACTCTGTCATGGTGGGACACATGGCGTTCCCGGCGGCGGACGATACGGTCATCAACGGCGAAATGCTGCCCGCCACCCTGTCCTATCCCATTATCACTGAGATCTTGAAGAATAAGATGGGCTTCAAGGGCGTGGTGGTGACGGATGCGGTGGAGATGCGCGGCCTCGACGCCATCTATCAAGGGAAACAACTGTATGTGGAGCTGCTCAAGGCGGGCAACGATATGCTGCTAGGCCCTAAGGATGCCAATTACATTGATCTGGTGGAAGAGGCGGTGCTGGCCGGGGAGCTGTCCGAGGAACGTATCAACGACGCTTGCCAGCGGGTGCTGGATATGAAGGAGAAGCTGGGCTTGTTTGACGAGGGCTATGCCGTGGGTGGTGGTGTCACCCAGGAGATGCTGGAGCGGTCGGTGGCCACCAACCGTCAGATCGCCCGCCGGGGTATTTCCCTCTTGTGCGACAAGAACAATCTGTTGCCTTTGAATAAGGATAAGATTAAAAAGGTGATGATCTCCTACCTGGGGTATGCCGAGAAGCCCTACGAGGAGCTGCAGCATATGGTAGACGCCTTTGCCGCCCACGGCGCGCAGGCGGATGTGCGCCGCGGTATGGACGGCAATCTGCGCCTGTACGAAGAGGAGTATGATCTCATTGTGTACGCCTCCTACATCGGTTGCCACAGCCCCTTCGGCTATCCTTACTTTGTGGATAACATGATGGGCACCTTCAACTACGTGATGGCCTACTGTCGGGATAAGTCCTTGGGCGTGTCGTTGGGCTCTCCCTTCGTGTATCACGATTTCTATGCTTCCCTGCCTACGTTTATCAACACCTACGGCTTCTGTAAGGAATTGATGGAAGAGTTTGTGGGAGGTCTGTATGGTGAGTTCTCCTTTAATACCGAGCTGCCGTATCCCATCCGTCCGGTGATCGAATAAGTGAAAAAGCTCCGCCCTAGGGCGGGGCTTTTTTTGGAAAATTTTTGCTTTCCTCTTTTCTTTTTACATAATCTCTGCTATACTTAAATAGATTGAGCATACTACCTTAAAAGGAGCGTTGCCTATGTGCGGCTTTTGCGGTTTTACCGGTCAGATCACCGAACGGGAGCACTATCTGCGAGAGATGACGGAGAAGATCACCCACCGGGGCCCGGATTCGGATGGGTATTACCTGGACGATACCTTGGCTATGGGCTTTCGCCGGCTGAGCATCATCGACCTGGAGGCGGCCTCCCAGCCTCTCTACAACGAGGACAAGTCCCTGGTGCTGATGTTCAACGGCGAGATCTATAACTATAAAGACCTGCGTCAAGAACTGCAGGAACTGGGGCATACCTTTGCCACTGCCGGTGACGGGGAAACCCTGCTCCACGGCTACGAGCAGTGGGGTGCCGACCTGCTTCCTAAGCTGCGGGGCATGTTCGCTTTCGTGATCTGGAATCAGGCGGAGGACACCCTGTTTATCGCTCGTGATTACTTCGGCATTAAGCCTATGCACTATGCCTTGTTAGAGGATGGCCGGCTGGTGTTCGGCTCGGAGATCAAGTCCCTTTTGGAGCACCCGGACGTGGAAAAGGTATTCAACCCTGCCGCCCTGGACAAGTACCTGTCCTTCCAGTATTCCGTACCTACCGAGACCTTCTTTAAAGGCATCTCCTGCTTGCCCCCCGCGCATTATCTTGCCTACAAAGCGGGGAAGATCACGGTCACCCGGTACTGGGAGCCCACCTTCACCCCCGACGAGAGCATGACTCTTGAGCAGGCGGTGGAGGCGATCGACAAAGCCTTTACCGATTCCGTGGCCGCCCACCGCATCAGCGACGTGGAGGTGGGCTGCTTCCTGTCCAGCGGGGTGGATTCCAGCTTTGTGGCCTCCTATTTTGGCGGGCAGAAGGCTTTCACTGTGGGTTTTGACAACGGCCAGCATTACAACGAGAGTAGCTATGCCGCCGAGCTGGCCAAGGAGGTAGGCATCAACCACTACGTCCATCTTATTGGCGAGCAGGAATATTGGGACAGCCTTCCCCAGGTGCAGTATTACCTGGATCAACCTCTGGCGGATCCCTCCTGCGTGGCATTGTACTTCGTGTCCAAGCTAGCGGCGGAGCACGTCAAGGTGGTACTGTCCGGCGAGGGCGCGGACGAGCTGTTTGGCGGTTACCGTATCTATCACGAGCCCACCTCCCTGCGGGGTTACCAGCGTCTGCCCCGGTGGCTACGTAAGGCGGCTGCGGCGGCGGTTTCGGTGCTGCCGGATTTCAAGGGCAAGTCCTTTATCATCCGTGGCTCCAAGACCATCGAGGAGCGCTTTATCGGCAACGCCAATATGTTTACGCAGAAGGAAAAAAGCCGCCTGCTCAAGGATATTCCCGCTACCGACCCCACGACCTTTACCAAGGAATACTATGACCGATGCAAGGGACAGGACGACGTGACCCGGATGCAGTATCTGGATATCAACCGCTGGATGGTGGGGGATATCCTGCTGAAGGCCGACCGTATGAGCATGGCGCACTCCCTGGAGCTGCGGGTGCCCTTCCTGGACCGGGTGGTGTTCGACGTAGCCGCCCGCATCCCGGTGAAGCATCGGGTGGCTGCCGGCACCACCAAGTACGCCATGCGTTTGGCGGCCAAGCGGCACATCCCGGAATCCGCCGCCAACAAGCCCAAGCTGGGCTTTCCGGTGCCTATCCGTGTGTGGTTGCGGCAGGAGACCTATTATAACAAGGTCAAGGAAGTCTTTCTCTCCGACGTGGCACAGACCTACTTCCACACAGACTACCTGGTGGGTCTGCTGGATGAGCATTACCGGGGGAAAAAGGACAACAGCCGCAAGATCTGGACGGTGTACATGTTCCTAGTATGGTACGGTGTGTATTTTAACGACTAATAATCCCTTCTCCTTTTGCATAGTATAGGGTGAAAGGGAAGGGAACGTGTATGTTTGTCGTATCTATGAAGACCACCCGTTCGCACATTCTTGTCGGAGTGCTGTTGTCGGTGCTATTGCTGGTGACGATGGCGGCACTGTGCTGGCAACCGGGCGCGGATGCCATGACGCAACCGGTGGTCGCCTCCCGGGACGATGACCGCCGAGGGTATCTGCAGGGCTTGGGCTATGAGCTGGATGAACAGGCTCCCGATGTGCGAGAGATCTTGATTCCGGTAGAGTTTGATGAGACGTTTACCGCTTACAACGCTCTGCAACAGGCCTGCGGTATGGATCTGACCGACTACCGGGGGGAGCGGGTGAAATGCTGGACGTACACCGTGACCAATTACCCCAGTGAGGATGCGGTGGTGGCTAATCTGTATGTATATAAGGATAAGGTGGTGGGAGGTGACATCTCCTCCACGGCACAGGATGGCTTCAGCCATGGACTGAAAGCCATGATGCCCGCCGCCGGATAGGACGCGTATGGAAAGATTAGATAAACTGCTGTGCTCCCAGGGGACGCTGACCCGCAGTGAGGCGGGTCGGCTTATCCGGGCGGGGCGCGTCACGGTGGACGGCACCCCCTGCCGACAACCGGCGCAGAAGGTGGATGCCGGTACGGCGGCCATTGCCGTGGCCGGCAAGCCCCTCAGCTACGCCGCGCATATCTACGTCATGCTCAACAAGCCTGCCGGTATTCTCTGTGTATCCCGGGACCCTAAGGCGCAGACGGTGGTGGATCTGCTGCCCCCTGAGCTTCGGCGGCGAGGGCTGTTTCCCGCCGGACGGCTGGACAAGGATACGCACGGACTGGTGTTGGTCACTGACGACGGTGCTTTTGCTCACGAGCTGTTATCTCCCCGGCACCACGTACCCAAGACCTACCGGGCGGTGCTGGACAAGCCACTGGAGGAGACGATGATCGCCGCCTTTTGTGCCGGCCCCACCCTGGAGGACGGTACCCGCTGTCGCCCGGCACAGCTCACTGTGCTGGAGATGGGGGAGGAGCCCTTGGTGGAGGTGGTCATTTACGAAGGACGCTACCACCAGATCAAGCGGATGTTTGCCGCTGTCGGCTGTCATGTGACCTGGCTCAAGCGGTATGCCATGGGTGGTCTGTGGTTGGATGAATCCTTGGAAGAGGGTGAATGCCGCCTGCTGACCCCGGCGGAAAAAATCAGCATTTTGGACGAAAAAGGCGGTTGAAAATTGGTACTTCTTTGGTACTGTATAAAAAATACATAATTTCGACCCCGAAACTTTGTGTAATTTAGGTATGGTTATCGGCGGCAAAGTTTGGTATAGTATTAGCGCAAGTAAAAGTAGACCTGCGGGTCTAAATAGCAAACTTTTGGAGGTTATTCAACTATGGCAAGTCTGTCTCTCAAGCACATCTGCAAAAAGTACCCCGGCGGCGTGCTGGCTGTCAACGATTTCAACCTGGAGATCAAGGACAAGGAGTTCATCATCATGGTCGGTCCTTCCGGCTGTGGTAAGTCCACCACTCTGCGTATGATCGCCGGCCTGGAGGAGATCACCTCCGGTGAGCTGTACATCGGTGACCGCCTGGTCAACGACGTGGCTCCCAAGGATCGTGATATCGCCATGGTGTTCCAGAACTACGCTCTGTATCCCCATATGACTGTGTTTGATAACATGGCCTTTGGTCTGAAGCTGCGCAAGACTCCCAAGGATGAGATCAAGCGCCGCGTGGAAGAGGCCGCCCGCATTCTGGACATCGAGCACCTGCTGGATCGTAAGCCGAAGGCTCTGTCCGGTGGTCAGCGCCAGCGTGTGGCTCTGGGTCGTGCCATCGTGCGTGAGCCCAAGGTCTTCCTGCTGGACGAGCCGCTGTCCAACCTGGATGCTAAGCTGCGTGCGCAGATGCGTACCGAGCTGTCCAAGCTGCACCAGAAGCTGGGTACCACCTTCATCTACGTTACCCACGACCAGACCGAGGCTATGACCATGGCCGACCGTATTGTGGTTATGAAGGATGGCGTTATCCAGCAGGTGGATTCTCCCCAAAACCTGTACGACTATCCCTGCAACATGTTCGTTGCCGGCTTCATCGGCAGCCCCCAGATGAACTTTGTGGAGTCCATCGTTGTTAAGAAGGGCGACACCTACTACGTGGAGTTCGGCTCCGAGGACACTAAGACTCGTGTGGGTGTCAAGTACCTGATCCCCCTGCCGGCCGCCAAGGTGGAGGGCAAGGGCCTGGAGGAGTACGTAGGCAAGGAAGTTATCATGGGTATCCGTCCCGAGGATGTCCACGATGAGCCCCGTCTGTTGGAGGAGTTCGCCGATTGTAAGGTTAAGGCCAAGGTGGAGGTCACCGAAATGATGGGTGCCGAGACCTTCCTGTACTTCAATGTGGAAGGCTACGACTTCACCGCTCGCGTGGAGCCCACCTCCACTGCTCGTCCCGGCGACGAGGTGGAGATCGCTCTGGAGAACGTGAAGATTCACCTCTTCGACAAGGAAACCGAGCGCACCATCTGCAACTAATAAGACGAAGGACCGCTGATTGAAAGATTAGCGGTCCTTTTTCATATCTGTTTTTGTGTCTTTTCTGTTAATTATCGGTATATTTATGCTTTTTGCCTTGCAAAATGGCAAAAGATTGTGTATAATGACCATATGTGGCGATGTGACCAGTTGCGTACATACGACCACTTGTGTAAAATAGCCGCCGCTTTTGCGGAGAGTGTATACTGCCGGTTGCGCCTTGTTGCTGTTTCCGTGGGGGAGCGGGACAGGGTATTGCGCGGTACTGCCGGCAGAAGAAAAGGAGAGATAGCAATGTCCAACCGGTTATTTCAGGGAATCATCCACCAGACAAGAGAGGCTATTGACCGCACCATCGGTGTGATCGATGAGAATCAGGCCATCATTGCCTGTAGCGATCTGGGACGTGTGGGCGATACTACCGAGGTGGTATCCCCGGATTCGTTCGTTGAGCAGGATTGCCTGGTAGCGGATGGCTACACCTTCAAGGCGTTTGGCTCCCGCCCCCGGTGTGAGTACATCCTGTTTGTGGAGGGTACGGACGAGCAGGCAGCGCGGTATGCGGCTCTGCTGGCTGTCTCTCTTACCAGTATTAAGCAGTATTATGACGAAAAGTATGACCGGGGCAACTTTGTCAAGAACGTCATTTTAGACAACATTTTGCCCGGTGATATCTACCTGAAGGCGCGGGAGCTACACTTCAACAGTGACGTCAGCCGCGTGGTGTTGCTTATCCGCATCACATCGAAGACGGAGATCTCTGCCTTTGATGTGATACAAAACCTGTTCCCCGATAAGGCCAAGGACTTTGTTATCAACATCAATGAGACGGATATTGCACTGGTTAAGGAGATCCGCACCGGCATTGAAACCAAGGATCTGGAAAAGCTGGCGCGCTCTATCGTAGACACCCTGGGCGGGGAGTTCTACACCCAGGCTGTCGTGGGTATCGGTACAGCGGTCGGCGAGATCCGAGATCTGGCCAGCTCCTTCAAGGAGGCGCAGGTGGCGTTGGAGGTGGGTAAGGTGTTCGACACCGAAAAGCCCATCATCAGCTACGATCATTTGGGGGTTGCTCGATTGATCTACCAGCTCCCTACAACCCTGTGTGACATGTTCCTCAAGGAAGTGTTTAAGAAGGGCTCCATCGACTCATTGGATCAGGAGACCCTGTTCACTATCCAAAAGTTCTTTGAAAACAACCTCAACGTGTCGGAAACCTCTCGCAAGCTGTTTGTGCACCGCAACACCTTGGTGTACCGGCTGGAGAAGATCAAGCGGCTCACCGGCCTGGATCTGCGGGAATTTGACGATGCCATCGTATTTAAAGTGGCTCTGATGGTTAAGAAGTACCTCAGCGCTAACCCGGTAAAGTATTAAGATATCCAAAAGCGGGTTGACCGGCCGTGATGCCCGGCATCGCGGCCGGTCACTTCGGTTTGTATAGCTACCAATTATTTTCACTTGCGCCCCCGGCGATCCTCCGGTATACTGGTAAGGGTCGTCCCGGGTTTGCTGCGGGCCCATGACCCGCTCTGACGTTGAAGATTCGTGCGGGACTCGTTCTCGTCTCTTAAGGAGGTATATACACATGATCGAATTCCAAAGCGTGTATAAGACCTATGGTACCGGCAGCGATGCGCTGCATGATGTGAATCTGCATATTGATGACGGCGAGTTCGCCTTCATCGTAGGCGCTTCCGGCGCCGGTAAGAGCACCTTTCTCAAGCTGATTATGCGGGAGGAGACCCCTACCTCCGGCGAGGTGATCGTGAACAACTATCGTCTTTCCCGCCTTAAGCGTAAGCAGGTGCCGTTTTTTCGTCGTACCATGGGCATTGTTTTTCAGGATTTCCGTTTGATCGACACCATGACGGTGTACGATAATGTGGCCTTCTCTATGCGTGTCATCGGGAAGACCCGCCGGGAGATCCGCCGCCGCGTTCCCTACGTGCTCCAGCTGTTGGATCTGCACGGAAAAAGTGACCGCTACCCCCCGGAGCTGTCCGGTGGTGAGCAGCAGCGGGTGGGTTTAGCCCGGGCGCTAGTCAACAACCCGTCCCTTATCATTGCGGATGAGCCTACCGGCAACGTGGACCCCCGCATGTCCCACGACATTGTGGAGCTGCTGACTCAGATCAACGAAAAAGGCACTACCGTGCTGATGGTCACCCACCAGCATGATTTGGTACAGCAGTTCGACCACAGGGTCATCACCCTGGAGGAAGGGCGCATCGTGTCTGATACCGGCCGCAAGGGCGGCGACGACGCGGAGCAGAACATGGTTCGGCTGGGAGGTGGTGTGCTGTGATGCGTACACACGATGTGCAGTATCTGGTGAAGGAAGGCTTTCGCAACACCTGGCAGAATCGCTTCATGGCGCTGGCCAGTATCGGCGTACTGATCTGCTGTCTGCTCCTCACCGGCTTCTCCTATCTGCTGTTTGTCAACATTGACCATATGTTCCAGACTGCCTATGAGCAGAATGTGGTGGCGGTGTTCCTGGATGTAGACATGGAAGAAGACGCCGTTGCCCGCATGGGGGATACCCTGCGGGAGATGGACAATCTGGCAGATGTCACCTTCATTTCCAAGGAGGAGGCGTTGGAGCGGTATGGAGAGGATCTGCCTCCCGAGACCTACGAGAGCTTAAAGGAGGAGAATCCTCTGCAGGACACCTACCTGGTATCTCTCGAGGATCTGGAGATCTTTGAGGATACGCTGGATGACATCCAAGCACTGGATGGTGTGGAGGATGTATCCTACGACGGCGACATCGCCGCCACCCTTACCCGGATACGCACCATGGTGCTGGGCATCGGCGGGGCCATTATCGTGGTGTTGCTGGTGGTATCTTTGTTCATCATTGCCAACACCATCAAGCTAACGGTGTACAACCGCCGGCTGGAGATCTACATCATGAAATCCGTGGGTGCCACCGATGGCTTTGTGCGATTCCCCTTCATCGTGGAGGGCATTCTGCTGGGCCTTATCGCCGGCGGGGTAGGCTATGGGCTCATCTATCTGCTGTATAGCCAGCTTGTCAAGAGCCTGGATCTTGGGTTGTTCGTCAGCCTTGTTCCCTTTGGAGAGGTATGGGTCGTCCTTTTGATCGGCTTCTTGGCCGGCGGTATTCTCGTCGGCATGTGCGGCAGTGCCATTTCTATGAGCAAATATCTGAAGCATGAGGGAGGTCTGCGCCAATGAAAACACCGATAAAGCGGTACACCCGCCGCTTGGCGGCGTTCCTGTTGGCGGTGGCGTTGATGTTGCCTGCAGCGGTGGAGTTTCAGCCCACCCGGGCCGCCAGCCGCAGTGAGCTGGAAAACCAGCTGTCCGAGCTCAAGGAGAAGGAGCAGCAGATCAAGAAGGAGCTTAGCGAAGCCAGCTCCGATCTGTCTGCCAGCCAGCAACGCAAGAATCTGCTGGAGTCACAGATATCCAATGCGGAGCAGCAGATCGCTGTTCTAAACAACAAGATCGGTACTCTCAACAGCCAAATGGCGACCACAGAAGCGAATATCCAAAAAGCCGAACAAGCCATCCGTGAGAAGGAAGCCTCCATCCTGGATACCAAGGAGAAGCTGGACGAGCGTTTGCGAGCGATCATGAAGACTGGCAATGTTACTGCCCTGCAGGTGCTGATGAACACCGATAATTATGCAGACTATCTGATCAAGGCCAAGGCTGTCCAGCGCATCGCCGCCAAGGATCAGGCAACCATTGATGAGCTGGAAGCGGCCTTGGTGGAGCTTCAGAAGCAGAAGGAAACGCTGGAGATCGAGAAAGCGGCGCTTCAGAAGCAAAAAGCCGATCTGCAGAGTGCCAAGGATGAATCTACCGCGAAGAAGAAAGAGTTAGATAACCTCTGCGCCGATGTGCAGGAGGAAGTGGATAATCTGCGGGATACGGTCTCCGGCTATAATGACGAGCTGGAGGAGACCCAAAAGAAGATCAAAGAAGCGGATGCCGCGATTGCGGAACTGATCCAGAACACCGGTACCACCGGCACCTACAACCAGTCCATGATGTACTGGCCGGTGCCTACGGTACGGGCCTACTCCTCTGTGTTCGGTGAGCGCTGGGGCACTATACACAAGGGCCTGGATATCGCCAACGGCCCCATCCCCGTGTATGGCGAGAACATTGTTGCCGCGGCAGATGGCACGGTCATTGCGGTGAACGCCACCAGCTGGTACGGTTACGGCTGGAGCTACGGCTACGGCTACTGTGTCATCATTGACCACGGTAAAGATGGTGGGGGCCGTACCATCAGTACCCTGTATGCCCATTGCTCCAAGGTTAATGTCTCTGTGGGACAGCAGGTGACCGGCGGCAAGACCGTCATCGCCCAGGCGGGGCGTAGCGGTAACGTGACCGGCCCCCATCTGCACTTTGAGGTGCGCGTCAATGGTGTACAGGTCAACCCTTTAGGCACCTATGTGAGCCCCAATGTAAATTAACAGGGCATAGACAGATATGGATCTGTTAAGGAGGGATCGGTATGAAGAAAAAGATCACGATCAGCACCGCGGTCACCCTGGTGATCTTGGCAGTAGCACTGACCATATCCATGACGATGCTGTTTGCTATGCGGTATTTCAACAACCAGATCCAATCGGTACAGCAACGACAGTCCATGTACACGCATATTAACGACGTGGACAAGACGGTGCGGGAATACTACAAGGATTTGGACGAGGAAGCCCTGCGTCAGGCCATAACCGAAGGATATGTGAAGGGCATCGGCGACAGCTACGCCGCCTACTTCACCCCCGAGGGATATGAGCAGGAGACCCAGCGCATCAGCGGGTATGCCACCGATATCGGTGTCGGCGTTACCCTTAACAGCGCGGGGCAACTGGTTATCAGCCGCGTCAACAGCGATTCCCCTGCGGACAAGAGCGGCGTCAAGGTGGGGGACGTGCTGACAGCAATCGACGAACAGGATATCAGCGGCAAGACGGCCGCCGATGTGCAGTGGCTGCTGAACACAGCGGAAAAGGTACTGCTCAGCGTATCCCGATCGGATGCCACCCAGGCCTTTGAGCTAACACCCCATCGGTATGCTGTGCGCAGTGTCCAGGGGACGATGCGCGGCACGGTGGGTTACATTAAGGTGACCGGATTTTTTGACAACACGCCGGAGCAGTTTAAGTCCACCGTATCCTCGATGCAGGAGCAGGAGCTTACCGGGCTGGTCTTTGACCTGCGCGGCAACGCAGGCGGTCAGCCGGAGGCTATCAAGGAAGTGCTTTCCTATATCATGCCTTTGGGACAGTACGGCACAGAGACCAATGCCGCCGGTACGGTTTCCTACCTGACCTCTACCATCAACAATCAGATCGGTGTGCAGACCGTCACGCTGGTGGATAATTCCACGGCGGGTGAAGCAGAGTTCTTTGCCGGCGTTCTGCAGGAGGCCGGCCTGACGGTGGTGGTAGGGGAGACCACCGCCGGCGAAGCCAAGTACCAGGCCTATTTCCAGTTAGGCTCCGATGGCTCGGCGATTAAGCTCTCTGTAGGCGAATACAGCCGCCTTAAGGCGGGCACCTGGCAGGGAGCGGGCATTACCCCGGATCATGAGGTGATCCTTACCCCCGAGCAGAAGGCGCTACTGCCTTTGTACACCCCTGAGGAGGATGCCCAATACCAGGCGGCTTTGCTGCAGTTGCCCAAGGGGACCAACGAATAGACTATAAAAACCGGAGCCGTTCACTTAAGTGAACAGCGCCGGGTTTCATTTTTTTTTGCCCCCGGCACACTTTTTGCAGGGGGGAAGGGCGCGGCTTTTGGCCGGG
>JAZSOW010000018.1:0-4350 GCA_045537135.1 Acutalibacteraceae bacterium | reverse complement strand
CACCAGGATGGCATCCGCGTTGCGTACGGTGGATAGCCGGTGGGCGATGACAAAGGTGGTACGATCCTTCATCAGCCGCGCCAGGCCGTGCTCAATGTGCCGCTCGGTGCGGGTATCCATCGAGCTGGTGGCCTCGTCCAGTACCAGAATGGGGGCGCGGCTGATAGCCGCTCGTGCGATGTTCAGCAGCTGGCGCTGTCCCTGGGACAGGTTGGCGCCGTCTCCCTCCAGCATGGTGCTGTAGCCGTCCTGAAGCCGCATGATAAAGCTGTGGGCGCTGGCGGTCTTAGCGGCGGCGACCACCTCCTCGTCGGTGGCGTCCGGGCGACCGTAGCGGATGTTCTCCATCACCGTGCCGGTAAACAGATGGGTGTCCTGCAGCACCATGGCGATGTTCTGTCGTAGCTGATCCCGCTTGTAGTCCTTGATGTCCACCCCATCGATGGTGATGGTGCCCTCGTTAATGTCATAGAAGCGGTTGAGAAGATTGGTAACGGTGGTTTTGCCTGCGCCGGTGGAGCCTACGAAGGCGATCTTCTGTCCCGGATGGGCATAGAGGGAGATGTCGGTCAGCACCGTCTTATCCGGCGTGTAGCCGAAGCTGACATTTGTCAGCACCACATCGCCCCGCATCCCATCGGCGGTGTGGGCTTCGGGGACGTCGGGAGCCTCCGGTTCGGCATCCATTACCTGGAATACTCGCTCCGCGCCCGCCAACGCGGCGAAGATAACGGTGGTTTGCTGGGATAATTGGCTGATGGGCATGGAGAACTGCCGGGAATAGGAGGCGAACACCGTCAGCGCGCCGGGGGTCAGCCCGGCGGTGCACATGAGCACGCCGCCTACACCCACGGTGACGCCATAGCTGATCATGCTGATGTTGTGCATGATGGGGCCCATGACACCGCCCCAAAATTGTGCCTTGAACTGCTTATCCCGCATGTCGTCGTTGAGGGCTTTAAACTCCTCTACACATTCGTCCTCGTGGTTGAAGACCTTGACCACCTTCTGCCCGGTGACGGTTTCCTCCATATAGCCGTTCACCGCGCCCAGTGCCGCCTGCTGTCCCTTGTAATACTTGCGGGAACGTCCGCCGATGACGATACCGCCCCGCGCAAGGAGGGGCACAAACAGGACGGTGATGAGGGTAAGGATCCAGTTGGTGGTGATCATGAATACCAGAGTACCCAGTAGGGTCACCACGCCGGAAACCAGGGAGGTCAGGGAGCTGCTCAGCATCATATCGATGTTATCGATATCGTTGGTGAAGCGGGACATAAGCTCTCCGGTGGGATGGGAGTCAAAGTATTTGATCGGCAGCGCCTGTAGCTTCACAAACAGGTCGTTGCGGATGTGCTCGGTGATGCGCAGGGACACGGTGAGCATCAGTCGGCTTTGTAGGTAGGTGGTGAGGATGCCCACCAAATACACGCCGCCCAGCACCAAGAGGGCGGTGAGGATGTACCCCATTACCGGGTTATCCATCCCAAAGGGGAGCACGCCCACGAAGCGGCTGATGACCCTGTCGGCCATCTGCTCCGCGGCCGACATGCCGGTGGCGGCCTCCGGGGCGACCTCCTGGGCTAACCGGTTGATGATGGGTGCCAGCAGATAGGCGCCGATCAGAGAGGTGATGGTGCTCGTAAGCATACACCCCAGCACCCCGAAAAAGCGCCATTTATAGGGCTTGATGTACAAAAGCAGGCGGGATAAGGTCTTTTTGGTGTCCTTGGGCTTGCCGGACATTCCCGCTCCGCGGGGGCCACCGCCGCGGGGCCCCCCCATGGGAGGCATACCCGGCTTCTGTGCCTTGGCGGCACTGTTATACTGCTTTTGCAGCTGTTCCAATGATCTGGCCATGGGTCACGCCTCCTCTCTGTCCATCTGGGAGTAGTAGATCTCCTGGTACTCCGTGTTACCGGCTAACAGCTCCTCGTGGGTGCCTACACCGGTGATACAGCCGTTATCCATTACCACGATGGTATCCGCGTCACGCACGGAGGAGATGCGCTGGGCGATGATGATCTTGGTGGAGCCGGGCAGATCCTCCCGGAAGGCCTTGCGGATCTGCGCTTCGGTAGCGGTGTCCACCGCGCTGGTGGAATCGTCCAATATGAGGATCTTAGGTCTCTTGAGTAGCGCCCGGGCGATGCATAGCCGTTGCTTTTGCCCGCCGGACACGTTGGTGCCGCCCTGATCCAGCAGGGTGTCGTACCCCTCGGTGAAGGAGGACACGAATTTATCCGCCTGGGCATGGGTGGCGGCGGTGACTACTTCCTCATCGGTGGCGTCGTGGTCGCCCCAGCGCAGGTTTTGAGCAATGCTACCGGAGAACAGGGTGTTCTTCTGTAGGACCATACCCACCCCATCCCGCAGATGGGTCAGGGAGTAATCCCGCACGTCCACACCATCCACCAGCACCGCGCCCTCGTCTACGTCGTACAGACGAGGGATCATGGATACCAGGGTGGTCTTGCCACAGCCGGTGGAGCCGATTACCCCCACCGTGGTGCCGGCGGGGATAACAAGGTTGATGCTTGTCAGCACGCTTTCCTCGCTGTTCTTGTAGTAGCGGAAGGTGACGTTTTTAAACTCGACCCGCCCCTCGGTGACCGTAAGGTCAGGGTAGGCGGCGTCCTCGTCGGAGAGATCCAGCTTTTCATCCATGACCTCCCGGATGCGCCGGGCAGAGGCCATGGCGCGGGAGGTCATCATCAGCAGCATGGTGACCATCATCAAGGAGGAGAGGATCTGGGTCACGTAGGTGAGGAAGGCAGACAGATCACCCACCGGCATATCGCCGGCCAGCACAAAGTTGCCACCCAGCAGGACGACGGCCAGCACGGTCAGGTTCATAAACAGGGTCATCATGGGCTGCATGAAGATCATGATCTTCATAGCCGCCATGGCGTTGTCCTTGAGCTCCCGGTTGGCTTTGCCGAACTTCTGCGTTTCGTGCTCCTCTCGCACAAAGGACTTGATTACCCGCACGTTGGTGATGTTTTCCTGCACGGTGGAGTTGAGGACATCCAGCTTTTTCTGCTGGCGAGTGAAGCGGGGGAAGCTTTTTTTGATGATAAACCCGATGGTGATAAGCATCATCGGGATGCTGACGGCAAACACCACCGACAGGGGCGGATTCATGGCAATGGCCATGATGAGCGCCGCTACCATCATACCGGGCGCTCGCAGAGCCATACGCAGCAGGGTGTTCACGAAGTTCTGCATCTGGGTCACGTCGTTGGTCAGGCGGGTCACCAGTGACCCGGTGGAGAATTTATCAATGTTGGCAAAGGAGAATTTCTGCACCCGGGCATACACGTCGGCACGCAGGTCGGCGGCAAAGTTCACCGACGCCTTGGAGCCGAAATAGGCCCCCCCCACACCGCCGATCATCATGAACACGGCGGTGAGGATCATCAGCAGCATGACGCCCAGGCTGTTGCCTACCGTCAGCTCCCCGGTGCTTGCCCGGTTGATGACCACGCTGAGCAGAAAGGGCATGACCACCTCGCCGATGACCTCCACGATCATGCACACGGGGCCGATGATAAAGTACGACAGATAGGGGCGTATGTATTTAAACCAGCATTTCATTCCGTATCTCCTTCCACCGGCAGGGTCTCGGCGGCTTCCTGCAGGTTTTGTGTCATGATATCCAGTAGGCGATACAGGATATCCCGCTCCTCCTCGGTGAAGCCCCGGTAGGCGGAGTTCATAAGGAAATCCTTCGCCTTGGCACAGCATTTGTCTATCTCCTCGCCGGCGGGGGTTAGGTACAGGTGCAGCACCCGTCCGTCCTTTTCGTCCCGTTCCCGCCGGATGAGAGCGGCGCTCTCCAGCCGCCGGATGGAGATGGCCACCGAGGCGGGGGAGATATCTATACGCTGTGCCAGCTCCTTTTGAGTGATACCGGGGTTGCGGGCGATGTGGAACAGCATGTGCGGGTTGCCGTTGAACAGTCCGATGCTTTGAAAATACCGGTGCATGGTCTTGCGATGAGTACGCATAAACCGGGCAAAGCGTGTTTCCAGCTCGCTCAGCGTTACGTGGTCAGACATAGCACACCTCCAAAAAGTTTGACGTAAAAGTATTTTACTATCCCGATAGGGTGTTGTCAATAGTTAAATGGTTAACTTTTATAAGACAACAAAGAAAAAGCCTCGCCATAAGGCGGGTGTAGGTAGGGATTAGGGAAAGCCCCCCTCTGGGAGGGGGGTGGGCAGATTATAATATCAAGTGCAACACACAAAAAATAAATAGACTTCATACTAACCAAAGTGTAAAATGTAGTCACCACAACAAACATAACACGGAGGTTAATATGAAGCCGTATACACATTTTACACT
>JAZSOW010000064.1:0-13576 GCA_045537135.1 Acutalibacteraceae bacterium | reverse complement strand
ATACATAGTGCCTATTTTCATCCCTAATTCCACCCGCCTTATGGCGGTTTTTTTCATCTACCCTACCGTTCTCCCGATTGCCGCCACCACCATGCAGGTGAGCACTCCCAGGGCGGTGGGCAACACCGCCGCTACCGCCGTCCACTTCCAGCTGCCGGTTTCCTTGCGGATGGTCAGCAGGGTGGTGGTGCAGGGCCAATGGAACAAAGAAAACAGGACGGTGCACAGGGCAGTCACCCACGTCCAGCCATTGTCCACCAGCACCTGGCGGAGCTGTACAAGGTCGGTCAGGTCCGTCAGGGTGCCGGTGGCCAGGTACGCCATGAGCATAATGGGCACCACGATCTCGTTGGCGGGAAAGCCTAAAATGAACGCCATGAGGATCACCCCATCCAGCCCCATTAGCCGGGCGAAGGGGTCAAGAAGGGCGGCGCCGTGCTGCAGGAGACTTATATCCCCCACGTAGACGTTGGCGGCCAACCAAATGAGTAGCCCCGCCGGGGCGGCGATGGCCACCGCTCGCCCCAGCACAAACAAGGTGCGATCCAGTACCGAGCGGAGGATCACCTGCCCCACCTGCGGGCGGCGGTAGGAGGGGAGCTCCAGCGTGAAGGAGGAGGGGGTACCCTTCAGCAGAGTGGCAGACAGCAGCCGGGTCATGCCGAAGGTGGCCAGCACCCCCAGCAGGATCACCCCAGTGAGCAGCAGGGCGGGCAACAGCCCACCGGCACCGGCACTCCCCACAAAAAAGAGGGTCAGCAGGGTGATAAGGGTGGGAAACCGCCCATTGCAGGGCACCAGGCTGTTGGTGAGGATAGCCAGCATCCGCTCCCGGGGGGAATCGATGATGCGGCACCCCACCACCCCGGCAGCGTTGCAGCCAAAGCCCATGCACATGGTCAACGCCTGCTTGCCGCAGGCGCGACACCGCTGGAAGGGGCGGTCCAGGTTGTAGGCAATGCGGGGCAGATACCCCACATCCTCCAGCAGAGTAAACAGGGGAAAGAAGATGGCCATGGGCGGTAGCATCACCGACACCACCCACGCCAGCACCTGGTACACCCCCAGCACCAGGGCTCCATGGAGCCAATCCGGTGCCCCCGCCGCATAAAACAGCTCTGTCAGACGATCCTGCACCCAGAACAAGCCGTCTGACAGCCATTGGGAGGGGAGATTAGCCCCCTCAATGGTGATCCAGAACACCACCGCTAGCAACAGCACCATCAGCGGATACCCGGCGGCGCGCCCGGTGAGCACCCGATCCACCCGCCTGTCAAGGCGGTGGCTGTTGTCTGTGACGGTGTGCACCGCTCCTTCACATACAGCCCTTGCCCGGGCGGTTACCGCCACCACCAGGCTGTCCCGCCAACCATCTCTCTGCAAGCCCTGCTCTCCAAGCACCTGCCGTGCCTCGGTGACTGCTTTCTGCGCGACCAAGGCGGCGTGCCCACGCTGACGCAGGGTGGCGCACAGGCTGTCGTCTCCCTCCAGCAACCGCAAGGAAAGCCATCGGCTGTTCATCCCCACGTTCTCGGTCAGCGGTAATAGGGCTTGGACGGCGTTCTCGATGGCCGGGTGGTAGCGTATACATGGAGTAGATGGGGGGGATGGTGCCTCGCACACCGCCGCCACCGCCTCCTGTAGCCGATCAAGGCTGTGCTTATTGCGGGCCACGGTGCCTACCACCGGTACCCCCAATCGCTTTTCCAGGAGGGGCAGGTCGGGGGTGATGCCGCGCCGCCTGGCCTCATCCAGCAGGTTGACGCACACCACCACCGGGATGCCGGTTTCCATCACCTGAAGGGCTAAGTTCAGGTGCCGCCCGAGGCAGGTGGCGTCGCATACAACCACCACCGCATCTGCCCCTCCAAAACAGATAAAATCTCGCGCTACCTCCTCCTCCGGAGAGTGTGCCAGCAGGGAATAGGTGCCGGGGGTGTCCACCAGCCGGTATCCCCGCCCTCGGTGTGTGTATGTACCCTGGGCACTGGATACGGTTTTTCCCGGCCAGTTACCGGTGTGCTGGTTCATACCGGTCAGAGCGTTGAACAGGGTGCTTTTTCCTACGTTGGGGTTGCCGGCCAGCGCCACCACCCGCTCGCCCCCTCGCCGCGCCACGGAGAAATCGCCGTCTATGGCACGGAGCCCCACCGATGCGTTTGTCAGCCCCATGCCGTCATCCTCCTTCCACCGGGCACACCGTTACCGCTGACGCATCCGCATCGCGTATGGCGATCACCGCGCCTTGTATGAGATAGGCAGCGGGGTCGCCGCCCGGACTGCGTCCCACACAGATCGTCACTGTGCCCGGTGTTAGACCGATATCCAACAGCCGCCGCCGCATGGCACCGCCGTTTTCAAGGGCGTAGACAACCCCCCGCTGTCCCACCCGAAGCTCGCATAGTCGCTTGTACTCCTTTGCTCCCACATGACCCACCATCCCTTCATGCCCTTATTGTTAAGGTATGCAAAGAGGTGCTTATTGGTGAGTAATGTAAAACTTACGTTAAATAAAAGTAAAATAAAGATTAAAAAGCGGTTGACATTGCATACAAACGGTGATATAATACAAAAATTATACGGAAAGGAGAGGTTTCGTGAAGGCGTGGATCCTCAATTTCTTTGCCGAAAACGGCGAATACATGCTACGGGTATTTTTGGCGGCGATCCTGGGCGGTATTATCGGATGGGAGCGTAGCCGCCGCCAAAAGGAGGCGGGCATCCGCACGCACGTGATCGTGGCGCTGGGGGCGGCGTTGTTCGTCATCATCTCCAAGTACGGTTTTCTTGACCTGCTGACGGTGGAGGGTATCGATATTGACCCCACCCGGGTGGCCTCCAACATCGTCACCGGCGTCAGCTTCCTGGGCGCGGGCGTGATCTTTGTCAAAAACGCCTCCATTCGGGGTCTTACCACCGCCGCCGGTATATGGGCCACCGCCGGTGTGGGCTCGGCGCTGGGAACAGGGATGTATGCCATGGGCGTGTTTGCTGCCCTGCTGATCATCATTCTGCAGGGGCTACTACACAGCGGGCTGAACCACCTGGAAGGACAGGGCATCAATCAGTTGGAGATGCGCATACGGTATTCCCAGGGGGTCACCGTGCGGCTTCGCCAGCAGTTGGCGGAGCATCATATGGCCATTGAGTATTTTCGCATTAGGAAAAGCAACGAGAACGTACTCACCTGCACCCTGGCGGTACGGATGCCCCGGGAGTGCGGCAATGACGAGCTTTTGTTCCTGCTGGATGAAAACCCGGATATCATCGAGATCGATATGTAAAGCGGATACACAAAAAAGCAAGGCACAATGTGTTGCAACACATTGTGCCTTGTTTATCGCCTTATACTGGTTGGCATCGGTTTTCACTTCGCCGTCTCAACCGTCTCGTTTTCGCAGGCTTTGATATAGTAGGTGCCGTCGTCATTCGCACCCAAGGTGAACACCTGGAAGGAGGTGGCGTCGGCGGGATCGGCCGGCAGGGGTTCGCCGTACTTGTCCAGGCGGATGTCGTTGGTGTTCACATAGGCCACACGCACCAGGTAGTCGCCTCTCTTGCGCTTGACGGATTCCACCACGCCCTCATAGCCCTTGTACAGGGAGTCGAAGGGCAGATAGTAGCACCCCTCTACCTCGCTGTAGGTGACGTTGTGATCCGCCAGCGTGCGATGGGTCAGCGGCGCGCCGGCACCAAAGAGCGCGGCATAGCTCGCCGCCACCTGGTCAGCAGGTACGGCAATGCGTCCCATGTCATCGTAGGGGAACTGCGCGGTCTCATCCTTTTCCAGCGTCATACGTATCTGTTCCTGGAGGGTAATGCGGTTAGTCGCCGCCAAAAGGAAGGCATCCTGCTGCTCGGCCGTGTTGATGTCCTCAAAGGGAGCGGGAATGTAGGCCATCACCGGCTCCAGGAAGTGGTCGAACTCTTCCTCCAATGCGGAGGTGTCAGTAAGCTTTTGGATGGCGCCGATCCCCACAAACACCAGCGCTACCACACCGATCACCGCCAGCAGGGAGATGAGCATCCCCAGCGGCGCGGCGTAGGCGTATTTGCCCCGGCGGGTGCCCCGCTTATTGTAGCGGCGAGTCACCGGGCGGATGGACTTTTCTTTCGGCTCCTTGGCGGCGGTTTCCTCCGCGACAGCTTCTTTCGTGGTGGCTTCCACCGTGGTCTCGATCACCTCGTCGGCAACCGGCTTTTCCTCGGGTTTCTTTTTCATCAGACAGACCCCCTTGTATCGATATCGGCATACTGCCAGGATACTCACACACATGTATTTTACCACATATCCCGCCGTTTGCCAACCCCCCAAATATTTGCACAAAAAAGCCGGGGCAGAGTGGAGCTCTGTCCCGGCTGGGATGCGGGGTTAGTTGTGATCGCGGCGGGCGCCACGGTCACGGCGGAAGCCACCCTCACGACGGGGGGCGGCGGGAGCCGCGTAATCCTCGGGGTTGAGCCCCTCGATCTTGATGATGGCGTCCTTGCGGGACAGGTTGATGCGACCCTGCTCGTCGATCTCAGTGACCATGACGGCGATGGTGTCACCCACAGCAACCACATCCTCTACACGCTCCACACGCTGCAGATCCAGCTTGGACACGTGCACCAGGCCCTCCTTGCCGGGGGCGATCTCCACAAAAGCACCGAAGGTCATCAGACGGGTGACCTTGCCCTTGTAGATGGCGCCGATCTCGGGATCCTTAGCGATGGTCTCGATGATCTGCAGGGCACGGTTGGCGTCATTCAGATCGGTGGACAGGATGGTTACGGTGCCGTCCTCTTCCACGTTGACGGTGCAGTTGCAATCCGTCTGGATCTGCTGGATCACCTTGCCGCCCTTGCCGATCACGCCGCCGATCTTGTCGGTGTCGATCTTGGTGGACAGCATCTTGGGCGCATATTTGGACAGCTCGGGACGCACCTCAGGGATGGCCTTGAGCATGACCTCGTCCAGAATGTAGCAGCGAGCGGTGTAGGTCTTGTCCAGCGCCTCACGGATGATGGCGGGGGTCAGGCCGTGCACCTTCAGGTCCATCTGGATGGCGGTGATACCCTTCTTGGTACCGCCTACCTTAAAGTCCATATCACCGAAGAAGTCCTCCAGACCCTGGATGTCCACCATGGTCATGAACCGGTCGCCTTCGCTGACCAGACCGCAGGAGATACCGGCAACGGGCGCCTTGATCGGCACACCGGCGGCCATCAGCGCCAGGGTGGAGCCGCAGATGGACGCCTGGGAGGTGGAGCCATTAGAGGACAGCACCTCGCTCACCAGACGCATGGTGTAGGGGAACTCCTCCTCGGAGGGAAGCACCGGCAGCAGTGCGCGCTCAGCCAGGGCACCGTGACCGATCTCACGTCGGCCGGGGCCGCGGGAGGGCTTGGTCTCGCCGACGGAGTAGGAGGGGAAGTTGTAGTGATGCATATACCGCTTCTCGGTCTGGTCATCCAGGCCGTCCAGCAGCTGAGCATCCTTGCTGCCGCCCAGGGTGACGGTGGTCAGCACCTGGGTCTGGCCGCGGGTGAACATGCCGCTACCGTGTACCCGGGGGAGCAGGTCCACCTGGGCATCCAGGGGACGCATATCGTTGATGCCGCGGCCGTCCACGCGCTTGCCGTCATCCAGCAGCCAGCGGCGCACCACGTACTTCTGCAGCTTGTACAGGCACTCCTCGATCTTCTCGATGGCCTCGGGATACTCCTCGTCAAAGCGGGCGTGTACGTTCTCGTACACGGGCTTGAGACGCTCGTCGCGGATGCGCTTGTCGTCGGTATCCAGCGCGTAGCGGATATCCCCGATGGCGAACTCCTTGATGGCCTCGTACATAGCCGGATCGGGATCGTTGGAGGTGAAGTCAAACTTCTCCTTGCCGATCTCGCTGACGATGTCGTTGATGAACTTCACGATCTGCTGGTTAGCCTCGTGACCCGCCATGATGGCATCAAACATGGTGTCGTTGTCGATCTCGTTGGCACCGGCCTCGATCATCGCCACCAGGTCAGCGGTGGAAGCCACGGTCACGTGCATGTCGGAGATCTTCTCCTGCTCAGCGGTGGGGTTGATGACGAACTGGCCGTCCACCATACCCACGACCACACCGGAGATGGGGCCCGCCCAGGGGATATCGGAGATGGCGATGGCGATGGACGCGCCGATCATAGCGGTGGTTTCCGGCTGGCAGTCGGGGTCCACGCTCATGACGGTGCACACCAGAGTCACGTCGTTGCGCATATCCTTGGGGAACAGGGGGCGAATGGGACGGTCGATGACGCGGGAGGTCAGGATGGCCTTCTCGCTGGGGCGGCTCTCGCGGCGCTGGAAGGAGCCGGGGATCTTGCCCACGGAGTAGTGCTTCTCCTCATAGTCCACGGACATGGGGAAGAAGTCGATGCCGTCGCGGGGCTTGGCAGACGCGGTGGCGGTGCACAGGATGGCGGTGTCGCCGTAGCGCACCAGGCAGGAGCCGTTGGCCAGCTGCGCCATTTTGCCGGTCTCCACGATCAGGGGACGGCCGGCCAGGGTGGTCTCGAACGTACGGAAAGTGTCGAACATAGTGTTTACCTCCATTTGTGTTTAAGGTGACGCAGATTATTCGTGTCACCTTATATTTCCGGCGGAGGATAACCGTTTTTTAGCGATGAAACCAATGCTGCTCTCCCCTACAGCACTCGTTTCACAGCTAAAAGGGCGGCCCCTCCGCATGAACGGATGAGAGTTCGTTATGCAAGCGGGAACAGGCGGAGCCGTTTGTGACTCCGCCTGTTGTGCTTACATTATTTACGCAGACCCAGGCGCTCGACGATGGCACGATACCGGTTGATATCCTTCTTCGTCAGGTAAGCCAGCAGGTTGCGGCGATGACCGACCATCTTCAGCAGGCCACGACGGCTGTGATGATCCTTCGGGTGAGCCTTCAGGTGCTCGGTCAGGTCATTGATACGCTTGGTCAGGACAGCGATCTGGACCTCAGGGGAGCCGGTATCGCCCTCGTGGGTAGCGTATTCTTGCATGATAGCGGTTTTTTCTTCGGGTAACATCATAGTGCATACACCTCTTTTAAAAATTTTCGTGAGACCCAGAGGAAGGAATCGATGCGTCCCCAGTGGGGCATACTCCATCATCCGGGAGACCGAATGTTGTCCACAGACAGTGACTACTATAACACACTTTTCTTCAAATGTAAAGAGAAATTTTTAAAATTACTCCAACACGTAGATGTTCAGATCCCGCCGTCCAAAGTAGCAGGCCTCGGTGTAGGAGCCGAAATACAGATCCGCAAAGGTGCGGGTGCCGCTGGCAAAGCTGCCGGTATCCGCCGCGATAGCATAGCCGTAGACGAACTTACCGTCTGCGGAGGTGATCCACAGCTTGGTGCCGTAGGGGATGATCTTGGGGTTGACGGCGATGGTGCCCACCCCCAGCCGCATACCGGAGGCGCCGTAGGTGCCGATGGAATAGGCGGTGCAGCTTTTCTTGGTGTACACGGTCTTATAGTTCACCGGCTGGTTTTTGCTGTTCAGCTGGATGTTGTAGGGCGCCTTGGACAGAGGGGTGCCGTAGGCCGAGCCTTTGATCACCTTGCTGGTTACCGCGTTTTTAGTGATGGTCTCCTTAATGGCGGTGGTCTCCACGACCTGACCGTCCACAATGGTCTTGCGGTAGGTGGTGGCTTTTTCCCCATTTTGGCCGTATTGGGTCACCTTGGTGTATCCGGGGCTGAACACAGGAGTGTAGCGGGTCTCCGTCTCATAAGGAATGGTCTCGGTCATCGTGTAGTCCTCATACGCCACGCGGTTGACGGCAATGGCCATACCGGCGGTGAGAGGGGTGCTCATGTTTTCGCTGACGGTGTCGTACTTCCCTACCGTGATCTCAGCCTTTTCCAAAGCGTCTGCCACCGTACCGCCGTTCATGTACACAATGGTGGAGGTGCCATCGGCGGTGATCTCCACCGTCATGGCACGGTCAATGTCGATGTGTGAGCTGGTGCTGTTGATACGCAGGAGATCGTAGTTCTCCATGCTCATGCCGGCCATTTCCACCGCCTTGTAAGGGTCGCTGTACACGGTCAGTACCACCCGGCTCTGCTCGCCGTCACTGACGGTCACGGCGCGGGCGGTAACGGATATGGAGGCGGCCATGATCACCGTAACCATCGCCAGCGCACAGGCGGCGAAGATCCGGGAGCGAACAGCGCGCTTGGCATATTGCAGCATACGGGAAATTCGTTCCATAATTGCTTCCTTTCTGTCTGAGCACACAGATAGTTTATACATGTACCGAAAAATCTATGCAAAACCATCTGCGACGGTGGCCATCGGCAGAATACCGGGGCGATGTCGCCTGTCTCAGGAGCGTTGCGGGCGGGACACGGCAGAGAAGGTGAATTTGCCTGTATCCGATGGTCACCCGCCAAGTGGCAAGTCTGGGGAGATTTCGTACCTTGGTGCATTATACACACACATTTTCACCTTGTCAACCAAACTTGTCCGGGGAAATTTGGGCAGATTGCACAACAATTCCCCCTTTTTCCCGCCCAAGGGGGCACCGTCGCCGGGGGGGTTAATCGGGCGTTTTGACCGGCCCTCATCCCCCGGATTTCTTGGCAATTTGGCAGGAAACCCCCGAAAAAGGTTACAAATTTGTAGCATTTTCACGCAGATACTGCCATTTATTCCCAAATTTGGAAATAAGATCGAGGTTTTTAAAAAACCGCTGTTTTTTTGTGCAACCAACCAAAATGCCCACCCCCCAAGGGTGGCTGTCCCCCGGTTTTCCGGGGGTAAGTGGGTGGCTTTTTCGTGAATTTTCGATTTTTCGCCGTATAAAAATAAAAAATCCCGCAAGAAAATGCAGGATTTCGAAAATTACCAATTTATTTGACAGAAAAATAACAAAAGAACGCCCCGGGTGCCAACACCCGGGGTGGGGAAAACTCATTCGCCGGCGTCCTCGGTCTCCTCGGGGACAGGGATGAGCCGCCGGTTGTCATCAAAGGTCATGTTCACCGCGTCGGAGCGGGTGTACTTGAGGATATCCCGCATGCGGAACTTATCCGTGTCGGTCATAAAGGTGTAAGCGGCGCCCTGCCGCTTGGCGCGGCCGGTGCGGCCAATGCGGTGCAGGTAGTATTCGTTCTCTTCGGGGATGTCGTAGTTGAATACCGCTTCTACATCCTCCACGTCGATGCCCCGGGCGGCCACGTCGGTGGCTACCAGGATCTCCAGCTTGTTTGCCCGGAACTTGGCCATGACCCGGTTGCGCAGGGACTGGGGCATATCCCCATGCAGACAGTCCACCGAGCCATGCCGCTTCTGCAGACGCTCGGTGAGTTGCTTGACGGTGACCTTCATGTTGGCAAACACCATCACCCGGTGGTAATCCTCCTGCCGGATGATGTCCAGCATATCCTCCAAACGTTGGGAACCGCCGGAGCGGATGAGGTACTGGTTGATGTGGGGGCGGTTGTCCCCCTCGGCGGCTACCTGGATCTCCACCGCGTCGTGCTGGTATTCCCAGGCAACGTCCATGACCTCCCGGGAGATGGTGGCGCTGAACATGACCACCTGGGTGTCCTGGGGGGTGGCGTTGAGGATGCGGCGCACGTCCTTAATAAAGCCCATTTTCAGCATTTCATCCGCTTCATCCAGTACGGCGGTGTACAGATTGCCCAGCCACACGTTGCCCCGGCCCATGTGATCCAGCAGCCGCCCGGGGGTGGCCACCACGATGTGAGGATGCTTTTTGAGGGCGTCCACCTGCCGCTTCATGTTCTGCCCGCCGTAGATGGAGGCGATGCGGATGGCGGGATTAAAGCGGATGAGAGCCCGCAGATCGTTTGTAATCTGCTCGCACAGCTCTCGGGTGGGGCACAGCACCACCGCCTGCAGATCCTTCATGTCAGGGTTTAAGCACTCAATGAGCGGGATGCCGAAGGCGCAGGTCTTGCCGGTGCCGGTGGGCGCTTTGGCGATCACGTCCCGCCCCTCCATTACCAGGGGGATGGTCCGGGTCTGAATGGGGGTGGGCTCCGCAAAGCCCATGGCATCCAATGCCCGCAGGGTGGGCTCGCTCAAATTCAGGGAAGCAAAGTTGTTCATAGTCTGGGTCCTTTCCGGTCAATATCACCGCCATTATACCAGCCCTGTGAGAAAAATGCAAGGGGCACTATATACGGATATAATATACCTTTATTATATATAATAATATGCCGGGGGACTTGACAACCGAAAAATGGATGGTATAATATATAAGTCCCGAAGGAGGCTCACCCCCTCTGTGCGGGGTAATTTTATATCTCTGAAAGGCGCGTGAACGATCCATGAAAGAAGTGGTCATGACCAGCGAAGGCCTTAAAAAGCTGCAGGACGAGCTGGAACACCTGAAGACGGTGGAGCGCAAGGAAGTAGCCGAAAAAATTAAAGTCGCCCTGTCCTTTGGCGACTTATCCGAAAACAGTGAATATGACGAAGCTAAGAACGACCAGGCGTTGCTGGAGAGCCGCATTGCTGCCATTGAAGCCCAGCTCAAGAATGTCCGTGTGCTGGACGAGTCCGAGCTGAGCTCCGAGCACGTGCACGTGGGCTCTACGGTACGTATCGCCAATGACCAGGGCAAGGAGTTTACCTATGTGATCTCCGGTGCCACCGAAGCGGATCCCTTCAACGGCAAGATCTCCGATGAGTCCCCTGTGGGTAAGGCCATCGTGGGTAAGGCCGTGGGCGAGAAGGGCGAGGCCGTTCTCCCCAATGGGACCATCGTGATCTATACGGTGCTGGAAATCTCCAAATAAAGTCCCTGCGGGCGGCAACGGTGTTGCCCGCCCGCTGTTTTTATCACCATAAAGGAAGTGATCGTATGAGCAATAACCAGAACAACGTGGCTTCTGCGGAGCCCATGACCGAGCGCGAGGTGAACGAGCTCAAGCAGGTGCGTCTGGACAAGCTGGCCGCCCTGTGCGAGGCGGGGCAGAATCCCTTTGAGATCACCAAATACGACGTGAATGCCTACAATGCGGATATCCGTGTGGAGTTCGAAAAGCGGGAGGCCGCATACATCGCGGAGCATGGCGCTCCCGAGGAAGGCGCAGGCTTTGAACTGCCCGAGCCCATGCCGGTCAAGGTGGCGGGTCGTATGATGAGCCGCCGCATCATGGGCAAGGCCAGCTTTGTGGATCTGCACGATGCCAGTGGCCGTATACAGGTGTACGTCAGCCGCAACGACGTGGGCGAGGAGGAATACGCCGGTTTTAAGAAGTGGGATATCGGGGATATCATCGGTCTCGAGGGCTGGGTGTTCCGCACTAAGATGGGGGAGATCTCCATCCACGCCACCGCCATCACCCTGCTGAGCAAGTCCCTGCTCCCTCTGCCGGAGAAGTACCACGGCCTCAAGGACACCGACACCCGCTTCCGTCAGCGATACTTGGACTTGATCGTCAACCCGGAGGTAAAGCGGAACTTCATCATCCGCTCCAAGTTCATCAAGTTTATGCGGGCGTACCTGGATGACCGTCGCTACATCGAGGTGGAGACCCCGGTGCTCAACACCATCGCCGGTGGCGCCTCCGCCCGCCCCTTCATCACCCATCACAACACTCTGGATCTGGATATGTACATGCGCATCGCCACCGAGCTGCCCCTCAAGCGGCTGATCATCGGCGGCATGGATCGGGTGTATGAGATCGGCCGCATCTTCCGTAATGAGGGCATGGACACCAAGCACAATCCGGAGTTTACCACCGTAGAGCTGTACCAGGCCTATGCGGATTTCCATGATATGATGGATATTGCCGAGGGCATCATCTCCGGTGCCGCCAAGGAGATCCTTGGCACCTACCAGGTGGAATGGATGGGCGAAAAGATCGACCTGACCCCCGGCTGGCGTCGCATGACCATGGTGGAAGCGGTGCGAGAGTACGTGGGTATCGACTTTGACACCATCACCGATGATGCCGAAGCGGTGGCTGCCGCCGCCGCAAAGGGCGTGGAGCTTGGCGAGGCTGCCGAGCCTACCTGGGGCAACGCCCTGTACGCTTGCTTCGATCAGCGGGTAGAGGAGCATCTGATTCAGCCCACCTTCATCACCATGTACCCGGTGGAGGTATCCCCCTTGACTAAGAAGTCCCCGCAGGATCCCCGCCTGACCGAGCGCTTTGAGCTGTTTATTTGCCACAGCGAAATGGCCAACGCCTACTCCGAGCTTAACGACCCGCTGGATCAGCGGGAACGCTTTGTGAAGCAGGTAGAGCAGCGGGAGCGGGGCGACGACGAGGCCGAGATGCTGGATGAGGATTTTCTCACCGCCATGGAGTACGGCATGCCTCCCACGGGCGGCATGGGCATCGGTGTGGATCGCACCGTCATGCTGCTCACCGGCTCCGACACCATCCGCGAGGTCATCCTGTTCCCCACAATGAAACCTTTGGACTGAGAAAAACCGCATAAATACTGTGTTTTTCGAGGTTTTGGACCGCCAAAATCGTAAGCCATAAGCCAAACTTAAGCCAATGCATGTTTTTGTGCAAAAAACGACGGTTTTAAGTGGGCAAGGCAAGAGCAAAAGTTCCAAAAATCTTTAAGCCATTTACACTTGAAACCGAGTGTAAATGGCTTAATTTTTTATAACAAAAAAGCACTCTGCTGTTATGGCAGAGTGCTTTTTGACTATATACAGTTTAATCTTCTTCGAGCAATTTTGCAGGCGATACTTTCAACACTTGTGCGATTTTAAATAAGGTTTCCAAAGAAACACCACGAACTGTGCCGGGTCCCTCCACTTGACCAACGAAGTTTACGCTTTTATCAATAAGCTCCGCGAAGTATTCTTGTGTGTAGCCGGCTTTCTTTCTGTAATAAGCAATTTTCAAACCTAAGGTTATATATTTATCAGCAAACTCTGTTTTCATTATTACGCCCCCTTATATTAATAGTTTACAAGGAGACAAAGTAAATTATAACTTTCAACAAGTAAATGATTATTTACTTTAAGTAAAGGATAATCTATAATAAATATGGAATTATTTACTTGGAGTGAAAGAAAGTGAAAAATAATACATGTTGCTTTTTCGGTCACAGAACGATAAACGAAACCGAGGAACTAAAATCAAAATTAATTGAAATTATTGAAAAACTAATTGTGGACGAAAATGTTGATACTTTTCTTTTTGGGAGCAAGAGCCGCTTTAACAGCTTATGCCTTGAACTTGTGACTAAAATAAAAGAGAAATACCCGCACATAAAACGAATCTACGTGCGGGCAGAATATCCGTATATCAGTGAACACTATAAAAACTACCTTTTGGAAAGCTACGAGGACACATATTATCCTGAACATATCATAGGTTCAGGCAGAGCAGCCTATGTGGAACGCAACTACGAAATGATAAACGAAAGTCAATACTGTATCGTTTACTATGATGAAGCAAATGCCCCGTCCACCCGCAAAAGCGGTACAAAAATCGCTCTAGATTACGCTATAAAGCAGGGAAAAGAAGTTTTAAATCTAATTAAAAACCGATAAGGATTTCCTTATCGGTTTTTTGCACTCGTTCTGACAAAAGTGTTTATG
>JAZSOW010000019.1:0-10408 GCA_045537135.1 Acutalibacteraceae bacterium | reverse complement strand
GTGATAAAAATGGTGCTCCTTGAAAGGAGGAAAAACTGTGGTACAGCAGCAAACCTACCTCAAAGTGGCCGATAACACCGGCGCGAAAGAACTGATGTGCATTCGCGTTCTGGGTGGTTCCGGTCGGAGGTATGCCAATATCGGCGACGTGGTGGTCGCTTCTGTGAAGAAGGCGGCTCCCGGCGGCGTCGTGTAGAAGGGCGATGTGGTCAAGGCCGTTATCGTCCGTTCCGTGAAGGGTGTCCGCCGTGCGGACGGTACCTACATCCGCTTCGATGAGAATGCGGCAGTCATCATCCGTGACGACAAGACCCCCCGCGGTACCCGTATTTTTGGGCCTGTGGCCCGCGAGCTGCGTGACAAGGATTATCTGAAGATCCTGTCCTTGGCTCCGGAAGTTCTGTAATGGAGGTGTCGAAATTGAGTAACAAAATGCATGTGAAAAAGGACGATACCGTCCTGATCCTCAGCGGTGACGACAAGGGCAAGCAGGGCAAGGTCCTGGCTGTCAGCCCCAAAGAGGGCAAGGTCATCGTCGAGGGCCTGAACATGATCAAAAAGCACGTAAAGCCCCGCAAGCCCGGCGATCCCAGCGGCATCATTGAAGCCGAGGGTGCCATGTACGCCGACAAGGTGCAGGTCATCTGCCCGGCTTGCAAAAAGCCCACCCGCGTCGGCCACAAGAAGATCCAGAACGACGCCGGTAAAGAGCGCTCCGTCCGCATTTGCAAAAAGTGCGGCGAGACACTGTAAGGAGGTATGAGCGAATGGCTAGATTAAAAGAAACCTATAAAAGCGAGATCGCTCCTGCCCTGATGAAGAAATTCGGCTACAAGAGCGTCATGCAGATCCCGAAGCTGGATAAAGTGGTCATCAACGTTGGCTGCGGCGAAGCCCGCGACAACCAGAAGATCATGGATGCCATCGTCAACGATCTGTCTGCCATCACCGGCCAGCGTCCGGTGGTCTGCAAGGCCCGCAAGTCCGTGGCGAACTTCAAGCTCCGTGAGGGCATGAACATCGGCGCCAAGGTCACCCTGCGCGGCGAGCGTATGTACGAGTTTGTAGACCGTCTGTTCAACGTGGCTCTGCCCCGCGTTCGTGACTTCCGCGGCATCAACGCCAATTCCTTTGACGGCCGTGGCAACTACAACATGGGTCTGAAGGAGCAGTTGATCTTCCCCGAGATCGACTACGATAAGATCGACAAGGTGCGCGGCATGGATCTGTGCTTTGTCACCACCGCCAAGACCGACGAAGAAGCGCGCGAGCTGCTCACTCTGATGGGCGCTCCGTTCGAGAAGTAAGGAGGAGAATACGATGGCAAAAACGTCTATGAAGCTCAAGCAGCAGGCGGAGCCTAAGTACTCCACCCGGGCGTACAACCGCTGCAAGATCTGCGGCCGTCCCCACGCCTATCTGCGTCGGTACGGCATCTGCCGTATTTGCTTCCGTGAGCTGGCCTACAAGGGCGAGATCCCGGGCGTGAAGAAGGCAAGCTGGTAAGCGATAGCTAATTTATAAGGAGGTAGAGGTTATGCAAATTTCCGACGTTATCGCCGATATGCTCACCCGGATTCGCAACGCGAACTCCGCGAAGCATGAGACGGTGGACATCCCCGCTTCCAACATGAAGAAGGCTATTGCCCAGATTCTTGTTGACGAGGGATATGTCAAAGAATTCAAAGTCATTGAAGATGGCAAGCAGGGTATCATCCGCATCACGCTGAAGTACCAGGGCGCTTCCCGCACCCCCGTGCTGATGGGTCTGCGCCGTGTGTCCAAGCCCGGCCTGCGCATCTATTCCAGCAGCGAGGACATGCCGAAGGTCATGAAGGGCATCGGCACCGCGATCGTTTCCACTTCCAAGGGCGTTATGACCGACAAGGCAGCGCGCGCGGCGAATGTGGGCGGCGAAGTCCTGGCATTCATTTGGTAAGGGGGTAGAGGAGTATGTCGAGAATCGGTCGTAAGCCTATTCTGCTCCCCGCCGGAGTGGACGTTAAGGTAGACGCGGATAACGTGGTCACCGTCAAGGGCCCCAAGGGTACCCTGAGCCAGAAGATCCATCCGCTGATGAAGGTGGAGGTTGCCGGCAACGAGGTGCTGGTCACCCGCCCCAACGATGAGAAGGAGAGCCGTTCCCTGCACGGTCTGTCCCGCACGCTCATCAACAACATGGTAGTCGGTGTTACCGAAGGCTACAAGAAGGAGCTGGAGGTCAACGGTGTCGGTTACCGTGTGCAGAAGCAGGGTAAGAATCTGGTGATGAACCTGGGCTACAGCCATCAGGTGATTGTCAGCGAGATCGAGGGCATCACCATTGAGGCCCCCGGCCCCAACCAGATCATCATCTCCGGCGCCGACAAGCAGCTGGTTGGCCAGTTTGCTGCGGAGGTCCGCGAGAAGCGCCCGCCGGAGCCGTATAAGGGCAAGGGCATCAAGTATATCGATGAGCACATCCGCCGCAAGGAAGGCAAGGCCGGCGGTAAGGGCAAGAAGTAAGGAGGAGGAACAAGCATGGTTAGCAAGAAAGACAGCAACAAGGCGCGCTTGCACCGTCACGTTCGCGTGCGTGGCAAGATCTCCGGCACTGCTGAGTGCCCCCGCCTGAACGTGTTCCGCTCCCTGAATCACATCTATGCCCAGGTCATTGATGATGTCAAGGGAGTGACCCTGGTGTCCGCCTCGTCTGTCGAGAAGGATTTCGGCATGAACGGCGGCAACAAGGAAGCTGCTCGTAAGGTTGGCGAGCTCGTCGCCAAGCGCGCCGTCGAAAAGGGTATCACCCAGGTCGTGTTCGACCGCGGCGGTTACGTCTACCACGGCCGCGTGCAAGAGCTGGCCGAAGGCGCCCGCGAGGGCGGCCTCAAGTTCTAAGGAAAGGGAGGAATTGACTTTGGCCAGAAGAGATGAGATCGACAACGAGTACAAAGAAACCGTAGTTGCCATCAACCGCGTTAGCAAGACTGTTAAGGGCGGCCGCGTGATGAAGTTCGCCGCGCTGGTCGTCGTGGGCGATGGCAAGGGCACCGTGGGCGTCGGCACCGGTAAGGCCGGTGAAGTCCCGGATGCTATCCGCAAGGGCATCGAGGATGCGAAGAAGCATCTGACGAAGATTTCCATGAAAGGCACCACCATCCCTCACGAGGTGATCGGTAAGTTCGGCGCCGGCGAGGTTCTCATGAAGCCCGCCGCCCCCGGTACCGGTATCATCGCCGGCGGCACTGTGCGTGCCGTGGCGGAGGCTGCCGGCATCAAGGATATCCGCGCCAAGGCTCTGCGCTCCAACAACCCCTACAACGTTGTGAGTGCTACCATGGCCGGCCTGAAGATGCTGCGCAACGCCGAGGATGCCGCGGCTACCCGTGGCAAGACCGCCCAGGATATCTTAGGTTAAGGAGGACAACGACATGGCTAAGAAGAAAGTCGAGACCGTGCAGGTCAAGCTGGTCAAGAGCCTGATCGGCTCCAAGAAGGATCAGATTGCCACCGCTGAGTCTCTGGGCCTCCGCAAGATCGGTGACGTGACTGTCCAGCCGGACAACGCCGCCACCAAGGGTAAGATCACCAAGATTATCCACCTCGTCGAGGTAATCAACGCGTAAGCAAATCGAGCAAGGAGGTGCAATACTATGAAACTTCATGAGCTTTCTCCGGCTCCCGGCTCCGTCCGGGACGTCAAGCGTATCGGCCGTGGTCACGGTTCCGGTCACGGCAAGACTGCCGGTAAGGGTCACAAGGGTCAGAAGGCCCGCTCCGGCGGCGGCGTTCGCGCCGGCTTCGAAGGCGGCCAGATGCCCCTGCAGAGACGTATCCCCAAGAGAGGCTTCAACAACATCTTCGCTACCCCCTACACCACCATCAATGTAGCCGCCCTCAACCGCTTTGAGGATGGCGCCGTGGTGGATGTGGAGGCACTCAAGGCCGCCGGCATCATCAAGCTGGCTCCCAACGGTGTCAAGATCCTGGGTAACGGCAAGGTGGAGAAGAAGCTGACTGTGCAGGTCGCCGCCTATTCCGAGTCCGCGAAGGCCAAGATCGAGGCCGCGGGCGGTAAGGCGGAGGTGATCTGAGATGTTTCAGATTCTGCGTAATGCCTGGAAAATCGACGATCTCCGTAAAAAGATCCTGTTTACTGTTTTTATTCTCCTGATCTTCCGCATCGGCTCCGCGATCGTGGTGCCCTTTGTGGATATGCAGGCATTAGCGGAGAACTTCGAGAAATTATCGGAAGGCGAGACATCCGCTCTCGGGTATTTCAATATGATTACCGGTGGCGGCTTCTCCTCCGCGTCCCTGTTCGCGCTGTCCATCACCCCCTACATCAACGCCAGCATCATCATCCAGCTGCTGACCGTTGCCATCCCCTACCTGGAGCGACTCTCCAAGGATGGGGAGGATGGCCGTAAGAAGCTGGGCCAGATCACCCGGTACACCACCGTCATTCTGGGCCTCATGCTGGGTATTGCGTACTACTTCATGGTGCGCAACCGCTTTCACGCGTTGAGGCCGGAGGCACAGACTGGCTTTGATGCCTTCTTCGCCGCGGTGGTGATCGTGCTGTGCTTCACCGCCGGCTCCGCGCTGATGATGTGGCTGGGCGAGCAGATCAACGAAAAGGGCATCGGCAACGGCATCTCCATGCTGCTGTTCGCCGGTATTCTGTCCGGCATCCCCAGTGCGGCACGGTACCTGTGGGCGTATTTCTACGGCGGCGGTATCGTGGAGCTGCAGGCGGGTAACGCCTCCGGCCTGACCAACATCATTCTGGTGGTGGTGGCGCTGGCGCTGTTCCTGGCAATGATCGGCTTTATCGTCTTCATGGGCGATGCGGAGCGCCGTATCCCGGTGCAGTACGCCAAGAAGGTGGTTGGCCGCAAGATGTACGGTGGTCAGAACACCCATATCCCGATCAAGGTGAATATGTCCGGTGTTATGCCCATCATCCTGGCAGTGTCCATCCTGTCCCTGCCGTCCATCATCGCCAGCTTCACCGGCACCCCCCAGAGCGGCTTCTGGGCCGGATTCCTCCAGGCGTTCAGTCAGGATAGCTGGTTGTATATCATCCTCTACTTCCTGATGATCATCGGTTTCTCCTTCTTCTACGTGACCATCCAGTACAACCCCATCGAGATGGCCAACAACCTGCGCAAGAACGGCGGCGCTATCCCCGGACAGCGCGCCGGCAAGCCCACGGCGGATTTCATCAAGCGTGTGCTGCACAAGGTGACCTTTATCGGTGCGCTGTTCCTGGGTGTCATCGCCCTGTTCCCCAGCCTGTTCGGTAAGTTTAGCGGCTTTACCGGGCTGACCATCGGCGGTACCTCCGTCATGATCGTGGTCGGCGTGGCGCTGGAGACGGTGCAGCAGATCGAGAGCCAGATGATGATGCGTCACTACAAGGGTTTCTTAGACTAAACTCTTGGTAAACAGTTGCGTACGTCCCGCGCCGGTCACCCGGCCGGCGCGGGCAAACAACCGTCTAACACAAAGGAGCGTATCTATGAACCTGATCCTGCTCGGCGCCCCCGGCGCCGGAAAAGGCACCCAGGCGGAGATCCTGTGTGACCGTCTGAACATTCCCACCATTTCCACGGGCAATATGATCCGTGAAGCGCTGAAAAGCGGCACCGAGATGGGCCTGAAAGCCAAGTCCTTCATCGAAGCCGGCCAGCTCGTCCCCGACGAGGTGGTCATCGGCATCGTCCGTGAGCGTCTCGCCATGGACGACTGCCAGAACGGCTTCATTCTGGACGGCTTCCCCCGGACCATCCCCCAGGCCGAGGCACTTGACCGCATGGGCATCACCATCGACCGTGTGGTGGACATCAGCGTCCCCGACGAGGTGATCACCCGGCGTGTATCGGGTCGCCGTGTGTGCTTAGACTGTGGCAACACCTATCACGTTGAGACCAAAAAGCCTCAAAAGGATGGGGTGTGCGACCGTTGCGGCAGCACCCTTGTTCAGCGCAAGGACGACCAACCCGAGACCGTAGAGGAGCGCCTGCGCGTGTATCACGAGCAGACCGAGCCGTTGCGGGACTACTACGCGGCAGCCGGCAAATTGTTGGTCATGGATGGCCAGCAGGGCATCCAGGAGATCGCGGAGCAGACCTTAGCGGCGCTGAAGGGCTGACTATGATCAACGTAAAAAGCAGCCGGGACCTGCAGCTCATGCGTGAGGCCTGCATCATCTCGGCCAGGGCGTTACGGCTTGGCGGCGAGGCAGTCCAGCCCGGTGTGACCACCGGGGAGATCGACCGCCTCATCCGGCAGTATATCGAGAAGATGGGAGCCAAGCCCAGCTTCCTCGGATACGGCGGATTCCCCGCCAGCGCCTGCATCTCGGTCAACGAGACCGTCATCCACGGCATACCCGGCACCCGCGTCATTCGGGAAGGCGATATCGTCAGCATTGACGTGGGAGCACAGCTTAACGGCTTTCACGGTGACAACGCCGCCACCTTTGCGGCAGGCAAGGTCACCGGGGAGGCACAGGCATTGATGGATGCCACCCGCGAGAGTCTGTACGAGGGCATTAAGGCCGCAACGGCAGGCAATCGTGTGGGGGACATCGGTGCCGCGGTACAGCGGTATGTCGAGATGCGTGGTTACTCGGTGGTACGGCAGTTTGTCGGCCACGGAGTAGGCACTCATCTGCACGAAGACCCCAGCGTACCCAATTTCGGTACTCCCGGCAGAGGACCCAAGCTCCTCCCGGGCATGACCTTAGCCATTGAGCCTATGGTCAACGCCGGCACCCATGAGGTGAGCATACTCGGGGACGGCTGGACTACGGTGACCCGCGACGGGCGCCTGTCCGCACACTTCGAGCACACGGTAGCGATCACTCCGGACGGCCCGGTCATCCTGACCGACCCGGACGGAAAGCTGCGGTAACAACGATAATCAAACGATGAAACGATGTACCGTGGCTGCGAAAATGGCAGCCGCGAGGGAGGTTACACACTATGTCGAAAGACGATGTTATCGAATTGGAAGGCGTTGTCGTTGAGGCACTGCCCAACGCCACCTTCCAGGTAGAGCTGGCCAACGGCCACAAGATCTTAGCACACATTTCCGGCAAGCTGCGGATGAACTACATCCGCATCCTGCCCGGTGACAAGGTCACCGTGGAGATGTCCCCCTACGATCTGACGAAGGGCCGCATCACTTGGCGTACAAAGTAAAGGGAGCACCGCTCCCCCACCAAATGACCGTGCGAAAGCACGAGGGAGGTATTCTTTATGAAAGTCAGACCTTCTGTGAAGAAAATCTGCGAAAAGTGCAAGGTCATCAAGCGCAAGGGTCGCGTGATGGTCATCTGCGAGAACCCCAAGCATAAGCAGCGTCAGGGCTAAGCCCGCGCCGGGTTCAGTACAAACGGCGGGAGACCCCCGCCACTGAAAGGAAGGATTTTACCATGGCACGAATTGCTGGTGTCGATCTGCCCCGTGATAAGCGGGTAGAGATCGGCCTGACCTACATTTTCGGTATCGGCCGCAAGTCTTCCAATGACATCCTGGCGGCTACCGGCATCAACCCCGACACTCGTGTGCGGGATCTGACCGAGGACGAAGTGTCCAAGCTGCGCGAGCACATCGACCACAACTACACCGTGGAAGGTGACCTGCGCCGCTCTGTGGCCTTCGATATCAAGCGTCTGATCGAAATCGGCAGCTACCGTGGCCTGCGCCACCGCAAGGGTCTGCCGGTGCGCGGCCAGCGCTCCAAGACGAACGCTCGTACTCGCAAGGGTCCCAAGAAGACCATTGCCAACAAGAAGAAGTAAGTAGGAGGGATATAGAATGGCTGCCAAGACTACCGCGCGCAAGGGTTCTACCACCCGCCGCCGCAAAGAACGCAAGAACATCGAACGGGGCGCCGCACATATCCAGTCCACGTTCAACAACACCATCGTCACCATCACCGATCAGCAGGGCAACGCCCTTAGCTGGGCTTCTGCCGGTGAGCTGGGCTTCCGCGGTTCCCGCAAGTCCACTCCCTACGCGGCCCAGACCGCTGCCGAGACCGCTGCCAAGGCGGCTATGGAGCACGGCCTGAAGACCGTTGAGGTGTACGTGAAGGGCCCCGGTGCCGGCCGTGAAGCCGCGATCCGCGCCCTGCAGGCCGCCGGACTGGACGTCACTATGATCAAGGATGTGACCCCCGTCCCCCACAACGGATGCCGTCCTCCCAAGAGACGTCGCGTCTAATCGAAATGGAGGTAGAAGCAAATGGCTAGATATACTGGTGCGGTGTGCAAACTTTGCCGCCGCGAAGGTCAGAAACTGTTTTTGAAGGGCGAGCGTTGCTACACGGGCAAGTGTGCCATCGATCGTCGTGCTTTCGCTCCCGGTCAGCATGGCCAGGCGCGTAACAAGAAGGCTTCCGAGTATGGTCGCCAGCTGCGCACCAAGCAGCAGGCTCGCCGCTACTACGGCGTGCTGGAGGGCCAGTTCCGCCACTATTTCGAGATGGCTCAGAAGATGAGCGGTGCCGCTGGTGAAAACCTGCTCACCCTGCTGGAGAGCCGCCTGGACAACGTGGTGTACCGTTTGGGTCTCGCCAGCTCCCGCGCTCAGGCTCGTCAGCTGGTTACCCAGAAGCACTTCTCCGTTAATGGCCGTACCGTGAACATCCCCTCCTTCCTGGTGAAGCCGGGCATGGTCATCGCGGTGCGCGAGGGTAGCCGCTCTCTGGATTGCTTCAAGGCGATCGTGGAGGCCAACGGCTCCCGCCCCATCGTGAAGTGGCTGGAGATGGATCGCGAGAAGATGGAAGGTAAGGTCGTGGCTCTGGCTAAGCGCGAGGACATCGATCTGCCCATCGAGGAGACCCTTATCGTGGAGTTGTACTCCAAGTAAAGCGTCTCATTCCCGCAACCCGCAAACGATTCACACGGTGCATAGGGTGGCCGCGTAAGCGGCACCCATGCAACCAGATACAAAGGAGGGTTTTTGCATGATCGAAATCGAAAAGCCCCGTATTGAAGCTTTGGATCTCGCCACCGACGGCACCTACGGTAAGTTTGTGGTGGAGCCCCTGGAGCGTGGATACGGTACCACTATCGGCAACAGCCTGCGCCGGGTCCTGCTTTCTTCGCTGCCGGGCGTAGCGGTAACCTCCATTAAGATCGACGGTATTCTCCATGAGTTTTCCACCATCGAGGGCGTCAAGGAAGACGTCACCGAGATCGTGCTGAACATCAAGAGCCTCATCGCCAAGATCAACGGCGAAGGGCCCAAGGTGGTGTATATTGAGGCGGAGGGTCCCTGCGAGGTGACCGCCGGCTCCATCAAGTGCGACAGCGAGGTGGAGATCCTGGTGCCGGATATGCACATCGCCACTCTGGGCGAGGGTGCCCGGCTGTTTATGGAGCTGACCCTGGATAAGGGCCGCGGCTATGTGCCGGCGGAGCGCAACAAGCAGCTGATGAATCCGGTTATCGGCGTTATTCCGGTGGACTCCATCTACACCCCTGTGGTGAAGGTGAACTACACCGTGGAGAACACCCGCGTCGGTCAGATCACCGACTACGATAAGCTGACTCTTGAGGTATGGACCAACGGAAGCGTGTCCGCCCGCAGCGCCGTTTCGTACGCTGCCAAGATTCTGAGCGAACACCTGGCCCTCTTCGTGGATTTGGCGGAGGACGTGGAAGTCGCACCCGAAATCTGGGTGGGCGACCCCTCCGGCGACAAGGAAAAGATCCTGTCCATGACTATTGAGGAATTGGAACTCTCCATTCGTTCGTTCAACTGCCTGAAGCGGGCCGGTATCAACACCGTGGACGAATTGATCAGCAAAACTCCCGAGGAAATGATGCGTGTCCGCAACTTGGGTAAGAAATCTCTCGAAGAGGTTATCTCCAAGTTGGATTCTTACGGACTTTCCTTCCAGACGGACAAAGAATAATGAAAGATTAAAAAGGAGGAACCGGCCAATGGGTACTCGTAAACTTGGCAGAACTACCGACCACAGAATCGCCATGCTGCGCGGCATGACCACATATTTGCTGGAAAACGGCTCCATCGAGACCACCGTTACCAGAGCAAAAGAAGTACGTTCCCTCGCTGAAAAGATGATTACGCTCGGCAAGGAAAACACGCTTCATTCCAAGAGACAGGCGATGGCTTTCATCACCAAAGAAGACGTGGTGAAGAAGCTCTTCAACGAAATCGCCCCCAAATATGCGGAACGCAACGGCGGATATACCCGCATCGTGAAGTGCGGTCCCCGTCGCGGTGACGCCGCTGAGATGGCTATCATCTCTCTGGTTGACTAATTCAACAAAAACGAAACCTCTCCGAGCAATCGGAGAGGTTTTTTGTGTTTTGGGAAGGGAGGAGGGCGGTGTTCTTTTTCTTTTTTCACGGGAAAAAAGAAAAAGAACCAAAAAGAA
>JAZSOW010000047.1:0-6450 GCA_045537135.1 Acutalibacteraceae bacterium | reverse complement strand
GCCCATGGTTTCCACACCCAGGGACAGGGGCGTGTCGTCCAGTAGCAACAGGCCCTTGTCCTCGCCGCCCAGTACACCGCCCTGCAGAGCCGCGCCCATGGCTACGCACTCATCGGGGTTGATGCCCTTAAAGGGCTCCTTGCCCATGAACTTCTGAATGGCCTCCTGCACCGCAGGGATGCGGGTGGAACCGCCCACCAGCAGTACCTTGTCGATCTGCGCGGCGCTCAGCCCGGAGTCGGACAGGGCCTGGCGCACAGGCGCCATAGTGGCCTCCACCAGGGAGGCGGTCAACTCGTTAAACTTAGCCCGGGACAGAGTCATATCCAGGTGTTTGGGGCCGGTGGCGTCGGCGGTGATGAAGGGCAGGTTGATGGCGCTGGTGGTGGCACCGGACAGCTCGATCTTAGCCTTCTCCGCCGCCTCGCGCAGGCGCTGTACCGCCATCTTATCGGCGGACAGATCCACACCGGTCTCCGCCTTGAAGCTGGCGATCAGCCAGTCTACGATCTTCTGGTCGAAGTCGTCACCGCCCAGGCGGTTGTTACCGGCGGTAGCCAGCACCTCCTGTACGCCGTCGCCCATCTCAATGATGGACACATCGAAGGTGCCGCCGCCCAGGTCGTAGACCATGATCTTCTGATCGGTCTCCTTATCGATGCCGTAGGCGAGAGCTGCGGCGGTGGGCTCGTTGATGATGCGCTTGACCTCCATGCCGGCGATCTTACCGGCATCCTTGGTGGCCTGACGCTGGGCATCGGTGAAGTAGGCGGGCACGGTGATGACCGCCTCGGTCACCTTGTCGCCCAGGTAGGCTTCCGCGTCCTGCTTGAGCTTCTGCAGGATCATAGCGGAGATCTCCTGGGGGGTGTACGCCTTGCCGTCGATGGTTACCTTTTTGTCGGTGCCCATGTCACGCTTGATGGATGCTACCGTGCGGTCGGGAGCGGAAACCGCCTGCTGCTTGGCTACGCGGCCTACAATGCGCTCGCCGTCCTTCTTGAAAGCTACCACAGAGGGGGTTGTGCGGGCACCCTCCGCGTTGGGGATGACGACGGCCTCGCCGCCCTCGATGACCGCCACGCAGGAATTGGTCGTACCTAAGTCAATACCGATGATCTTTGCCATAATGATTACCTCCAATATTGTTTCACAGTTGTGTATGTCGTACTATCTAAAAGGAATGTTCCTTATTAGCCTATGCTGTATGCGTTGCTTTTAGTTTGCCACCTTGACCATAGCCGGGCGGAGCACCCGCTCGCCCAACCGATAGCCCTTCTGGAACACGGCGGTGACGGTGTCCGGCTCTACGCCTTCTGCATCCTCCCGCATGACCGCGTTGTGCACGTTAGGATCAAAGGGGGCGTTCTCTGCCTCGATCTCCTCAAGCCCCAGCTTGTGCAACGCCTCCATAAACTGCCGCAGTACCAGATCCACGCCGGTCTTATATTCTTCCCCGGCGGGGGCGGCGATGGCCTTTTCCATGTTGTCGATGCTGGTCAGCAGTCCGGTAAGAAGCTCCGCCTTGGTAAAGGCGCCGATCTGCTCCTTTTCCTGCTCGGTGCGGCGCTTATAGTTGGCGTATTCCGCCAGTATCCGTTGGTACTGGTCACGGACCTCCTCCAGCTCCTTGCCGGCGGTCTCCAGCTTAGCCTCCAGGTCGGTGACCTGCGCCTTGGTGGCCTTCTTCTTTTCCGTTTTGGGGGTTGTGTCCGGCTCCTCTGGGGTCACCGCCGTGTCTACGGTCTTTTCTTCGTTTTCCATGGGAATTACCTCCTGTTACTCATATATCCAGTGCCGCGCCGGTTTCAAACAATTCGCCCAGCATCCGCCCTACAGCGGCGGCAAAATATTCCACACGAGGGATAGCGGTGGCGTAATCCATGCGGGCGGGGCCCACAATACCGATGACACCCTCTCCTCGATCCCCCAAGGAATAGTGGGTCACGATCGTGCCGGAGCCCTCCAGATCCGGGGTGGTGGCGTCTCCCAACAGCACGGATACGCTGTGGTGCTGCAAGGTCGCCAGCCGATCCCCCAGCGCGTGTCGCTCGTTGAGCAAGCCCAACAGGGAACGGGCTTGCTCCAGCGAGAGGTCGGGGTGTCGCAGCAGATTCATCTGCCCGGATACCATCACCTTGGTGTTGGCACATTCCTGAGCCAACTGAAAGAAGGCTGACAGGATGGGGGAGACCGCCATGCCGGCACCGCCCAGCTCCAGCAGGATCTCCTGCATGGCGGTGACGGTGACCGCCTCCAGCGGTTGGTTGAGAAATCGCTGGGACATATACTCCGCCAGCGCCACGGTGACCCGACTGGGGATGTCCCGCTGACAGCGGCACATCCGGGTGCGTAGGAAGCCGTTATCCTGCACCAACAGCACCGCCATGTTACGAGGGGACATTTGGATGACATCCAACCGGCTGATGCAGTTGCCGATGCAGTCAGGGCGAGTGGCGAAGGCTGCCAGCCCGGTAATATCCGCCAGCGCGCGGGTGGCATCCTCTAGCAGTCGGGTGGCATCGCCGGAGATGGCGGACAGCGTGTCATTGATGAGCACCTTTTCCTGCAGAGGAAGCTGGCGAGGGGTTATCAGCTCATTGGCGTAGAACCGCAGCCCCTTAGGGGTGGGCAAGCGTCCCGCTGAGGTGTGGGGCTGTTCCAGATAGCCCGCCGTGGTGAGTGCCGCCATATCGTTGCGGATGGTGGCGGAGGATACGCAGTTGCCTAGCATTTCCGCCAACGCCTTGGAGCCGACCGGCTCACCGGTCTCAATGTAGACCTCCACGATGAGTGCCAGGATCCGTGTTTTTCGTGGGTCGAGCACCATGGACAACCACTCCCTTCGCTCAAGTTAGCACTCTCTATGCCCGAGTGCTAAACATAGAATACCACGCCTTTGACGAACTGTCAAGAGGAGAATGTGAATTCTTTGTAAATCGTTTTTAAAAAACAAAAAGGGTGGTTGTATCTTGCGCGAAAATGCGTTATACTATACCATGACACACGCATACGAACCCGCCTAAAAGTGCGCCCTTTTGGCGATTTGCGGCTTGTTAGCCTTGCCTTGCGTCATATTGGCGAGTATTTTAACGCAACACAAGCGAAAATCCCGCCGCAGAAACCGGCGTTCGTATGTGTGCGTCATGGTATACCAAAAGGTACATAAGTACGTAAGGAGGGTATGATAATGGAAGGTATACAGATCCATGATTTCGATTTCAACAAGCTCATGGAGTTCGTGGCCACCACCAAGGGGGAGGTCTTTCTCAAGACCAGTGACGGCGATGTGCTCAATCTCAAGAGCCGCCTGACCCAGCTGCTGGTGTTGTCCGGTGCCATTTCTCAGGGCACTATTGATGAGGCCACCATCGTGTGTGAGAACAAGGAGGAGGAATCCGCCCTGTTCCGTATGAACCTGTATCGGGAATAACCGCGTGACGCAGAAGCACCCGGGCATTATTGCCCGGGTGCTTTTGCGTAGGTAGAGGGGTTTGATCCGGTGTGTTGCCGGAAGGTGCGGATAAAATGGGCGCTGTCGTAAAAGCCACATTCCATGGCCACCTGCAGGACGGTCATGTCGGTATGCCGCAGGAGCTGGCGAGCCTTGTTTATACGACAATCCGTTAGGTAGGCGTGGGGGGTCTTGCCCGCCACCCGGGTGAAATGGCGCAGGAAGGTGGCATAGGACATCCCCGCCTGCCGCGCCAGCTCCCGGAGGGTCAAAGGCTCTGCACAATGGGCGTGGACGTGCTCCATACTGCGCAGAATGGGCAGATCAGCGACCTCTGACCCGCGACAAGGGACAGCGGTGGCCGCGTGGGCACAGAGGGTGGCAAGGATCTGCAGCCCCAGCCCATGGCAGAGGATACGAGCATTGGAGCTGTTTTGCTCACATAGAGATGCCAGCTGATCCAATGTGGGAAGTAAGGCGGTTAATGCCGCCTTATCCAACCGGGGGAACAGCTCCCGGGTATACTCCCCCCGCAGGAGTGGCTCCACCTCAAACAGCATGGAATAGCCCTCCAGCGCCTCTAACTGGTCGGCATAGCGTTGCATAAACGCCGCACTCAGAAGGATGTGATACACCACCATCTCCCCTTCGGTGGCGTAGCCGTGGGGGATTTGGGGTGGCAGGACGATGACGTTTCCTGCCTGCATGGGACAGCTCCGCTCCCCAATGTAGTGAATCCCTTCCCCCTGCAGAATCAGGTTGACCTCATAGAAGGTGTGGTCATGCATCCCCAGTAGGGGGTACACGTTGTGTCGGTAGGCGCGGATGTCATAGAAGGGTCGCCCGGCAGCAAAGCAGTCCTCATGCCCCCAGGTCTCTCGCTGGGGGTGTGCCGGAAGGCGGGTCGGATAGGGCATAGAATCACCACCTTGATATAAATATACAATTAATAGAGCGAGATGTACAATAATTATACAGTATGTGGATGGTAAAATCAAGGGGAGGTGATGACTATGTACAAAATAGCGCAGACGTTTACCCCCCACGCCGCCGATGAGCGGCATCTGACCGGTATCGAGGATACCATGCTTCGGTATATCCAACGGATCCAGTTAATGGATACAGCTCTGTGGGAGCGGTTTGTTCACCAGTTTGACATCGGCTACTATTACGATAGTGAGGACGACGGCTGGCGAGGGGAATATTGGGGCAAGATGATGCGAGGTGCCTGTATCACCTACGGCTATACCCGGGATGAAAAGCTGTATGCGGTGCTGGAGAACACGGTGCGTGAGCTGCTCCGGCGGCAGGACAGCCTGGGGCGGATCGCCTCCTATGCCCCTGACCGGGAGCTGTCCGGCTGGGATGTGTGGTGCCGCAAGTATGTACTGTTGGGGCTGCTGCATTTCACCGAGATCTGTCGGGATGAGACGTTGAAGGAAGATATGGAGCGAGCGATGTGCGCCCAGCTGGACTATCTCATCGAAAAGACCGGCCCCCATGGGACGGTACCGCTCAACGAAACCTCCGATTTTTGGTGTGGAGCGAACTCCGTGTCCCTGTTGGAGCCGGTGGTACGGCTGTATGTGCAGACCGGCGAGCCCCGGTATCTGGATTTTGCCCGGCACATTGTGGAAACCGGCACCCGGGAGGAAAACCTGTTCGCCATCGATGCCACCGCCCGGGCCCCCTACACCTGGCCGGTGACCAAGGCGTATGAGATGATGTCCTGCTTTGAGGGCTTGCTGGAGTACTACCGGGTCACCGGGAACGAGAGCTACAAGGATGCGGCAGTGGCGTTTGCGGATGCGGTGATGGCCACCGACGTGACGATCATCGGCTGCTGTGGCTGTGAGCACGAGCTGTTTGACAATTCCGCCCGTACCCAGACGGATACTACCTATGAGGGGATCATGCAGGAGACCTGCGTGACCGTCACCTGGATCAAGTTTTGCTACCGGTTGCTGTGCATCACCGGAGAGCCCCGGTTTGCGGATGCCATTGAGCAGGCGGTGTACAACGCCCTGTACGGTGCCATCAATACGGAAGGGGTCACCGTCAACGACGGCCTGCCCTTCGACAGTTATTCCCCCTTACGTTTGCACAAGCGTGGTCGCGCTACCGGTGGTCGCAAGCTGTCCCCGGAGGGGGAGGTGGTGTACGGTTGCTGTGCCGCCATCGGCGCCGCCGGCACCGGTCTGGTGCCGCAGATGGCCGCCCAGCACACCCCCGATGGGCTGGTGTTCCAGTTGTATATCGGCGGCGAGTATGCCTTTGACAACGGTTGGCGCATTCGTGTGGACACTGCGTATCCCACCGCCGGGCAGGTCACCCTCACGGTGGTGGAAGCCCCGGCCGAGGAGCAGACCCTGCGCCTGCGGGTGCCCGCCTTTGCCACCGGCTCTACGGTGGCGGTGGCAGGACAAGCTCAATCGGTGACCGCCGGGGCGTATGCGACCATCTGCCGTCAGTGGGCGGCGGGGGAGGCTCTGCGGCTGGACATCGCCATGCATCCTCGCACGGTGCGTCCCCTGGGCGTGGCGCATGACCCTGCTTCAAGGAACTTTATTGCGGTGCTGTACGGCCCCTTGGTGCTGGCACGGGATCGCCGCCACTCGGTGGATGTGGGACAACCGGTAGCACTGGATGTGGCTGCGGATGGCTCTATCTGCTTACAGCCGGCTCCCTTGCCGGATTTCCCCGCCCTGTGCGCTTTCCGGGCGCCTTGCCAGGATGGCTCCGCCATCACCCTGGTGGATTACCAATCCGCCGGCAAGACCTGGGAGGAGGATTCCCTTACCGAGGCCTGGCTCCCCACCACATTATAAAGGAAAAGCCCGCTGTCCAGACGGACAGCGGGCTTTGATCATGTCAAAAAACCTTTCGCCGATTCAGAAAACGGAGGGAAGGGGTGTGTGCGGGGGAACCGTCAGGGTTCCCCTGCGCGTCGAGCGGGTGTAAACCCGCGGATAAACCCGCCCGCAGGCGGCGAAACG
>JAZSOW010000049.1:0-28530 GCA_045537135.1 Acutalibacteraceae bacterium | reverse complement strand
GGTCTATTTCGACGGTCACATCGACGAGTGGTGGGACGACAACGGCTTCCACCACGTGGAGCATCGGGACGCCACCAAGGTGATCGCCCAGCCCTTCGACCTGATGGTGGCGGGCAAGGACGGCCGCGGTGTGTCCACTCTGCGTCTGTGGCGTTCCACCGCCCCCGGCATGGATATGTCCCTGTTTAACCAGGGCGAATATATGCGCGCCATGGAGCAAAAGGCCATGTCGGAGGTCATTACCCAGGTGCTGTACCCGGCGGATAACCACCGGGAGGGCAAGAGCCTGCGATTGAGCCAGCAGTATTTCCTGGTATCCGCCTCCATGCAAGACCTGGTGCACCGTCATCTGGAAAAGCACGGCACCATGGATAGCCTGCCCGAAATGGCGGCAGTGCATATCAACGACACCCACCCCACCCTGGCTATCCCGGAGCTACTTCGCATCCTGCTGGATGAGTGCGGCTACAGCTGGGACGATGCCTACAGCATCGTCCAACGCACCTTTGCCTACACCAACCACACGGTAATGGCGGAGGCGCTGGAGTGCTGGCCGGAGGATCTGTTCCGGCAGCGTCTGCCTCGTATCTATATGATCGTGCAGGAGATCAACCGCCGCTACAGCGAGGAAATGATGGCCCGCACCGGCGGGGATACCCAAAAGGTCAGCAATATGGCCATCATCAGCTATGGGCTTATCAAGATGGCCAACCTCTGCGTGGCGGTGTGTCATTCCGTCAACGGGGTATCCAAGCTGCACAGCGAGATCGTCAAAGACACAGTATTCCCCGAAACCTACGGGGTGAGCCCGCAGAAGTTCCAAAACGTGACCAACGGTATCGCCCACCGTCGGTGGCTGTGCCAAGCTAACCCCGGGCTGACTAACTGGATCACCGACAAGATCGGGGACGGCTTTGTGCTGGATGCCGCCGAGCTTGCCAAGCTGGCACCACTGGCAGACGATGCCGCCGCCCGGCAGGAATTTATGGCCATCAAGCGGCAGAACAAGGAACGGCTGGCCGCCTATATCAAGCAACAGACCGGGCAGGTGCTGGACGTGGACTCTCTCTTTGACGTACAGGTCAAGCGCCTGCACGAGTACAAGCGCCAGCATCTCAATGCCCTGCACATCCTGAGCACCTACCAGATGCTCAAGGAAACCCCCTCCATGGAGTTCACCCCCCGCACCTACATCTTCGGTGCCAAGTCAGCCCCCGGGTACTACCTGGCCAAGGAGATCATCCGCTTCATCTGCAAGCTCTCTCAGATGATCGAGAACGATCCCGTCGTGCGGGATAAGCTGAAGATCGTCTACATGGAGGACTACCGGGTGACTCTGGCGGAGCTGCTGATGCCCGCCGCCGATATCAGCGAGCAGATCTCGCTGGCCGGCACCGAGGCCTCCGGCACCGGCAACATGAAGCTGATGATGAATGGTGCCATTACCCTGGGCACCCTGGATGGGGCTAACATAGAGATCTGCGAGGCCGTGGGCGAGGAGAACATGTTCCTGTTCGGTATGCGTACCGAGGAGGTGGAGGCTCTGCGCCGTGCTGGGTACGATCCTCGCGCCTATTACAACCAAAATCCCCGCATCCACCGGGCCATCGATGCCATGTACCAGGGCTTTGAGGGACGTACCTTTGGGGAAATCGCCTCCTCCCTGGTGCAGCACGACCCCTATATGGTGCTGGCCGACTTTGCCGACTACTGTCGGGCACAGGCTATCTCCGGCCAGGTCTACCGTGACCGGGAGGAATGGGCTCGCCGGGCGCTGCTGAACACCGCAAAGAGCGGGGTGTTCGCCTCCGACCGTTCCATCGCCGACTACAACGAGCGCATTTGGCACGTCAAACCGGTCAAATAAGGATAAAAGCCGCGTGCATCATAAGATGCACGCGGCTTTTTGCTTATTCTCAAACCGCAATATAACAGGATTTGCTTACTTCAACCGGTCTCCCACATAGCGCAACGCTTCCACCTGCTCCTCGTCAAAGGATCCGTCACGGTTTAGCTTGCAATCGAATGTTACCACCCCTCCGACGGCAACGACCTTTTCCGCATAAGCAGCCAGTTCTTCCTTGGTGAATTGCAGCCCACCGCCTGCCCACGTGGAACCGATGCCGCGGCTTTCCGCACCGATCGGCAGCAAAACGTGCGTCTGCGCTCCGTCGTGAAAGCGCGCAGTAGGCACTAAAGAAAGATCGTTTTGCTCTCCGGTGGTATACTCCTCCTCTGCATAATATCGGTAAAAGTATGGCTTGATACCATCGTTAAAAGAAACGATCCCCCCCGGATTCCCTTCCTTAACGGCACGGTAGTATGGTGCCAAGAGCTCTTGCGTATACCCGAACTCCTGCCGATACATACCGTCCAGCCACCAGCCTTTTACTTTGTCGCCGTAACGCAGAGAATACTCTCTTAAAACGGAGGACCATTTTTGAACGAAATCCATCGTGACGTTCTGCCGCGGCTCCACAAACCCGAACTTTGCTCCCATCTCCTCATCCTTATACGGGCCATCGCCGGTAAAGTAAAGATATAGGTCGATATCGTAGCGGCTCAGCTCTTGATACAGCTCCTCGATCAAGTCCCGCCGGCTTAAGCATTCGTCGGCGATTGCGTCCCCCACGATGCTGCGGTAACAGGAATTCTCGGCGATCATATATTTTCTGCCCTGCATAACGGTGATGAAGTAATACCCGGCACCGACCTCGTGTAGAGTTCTCGCGAGACGCTTCACGTCCAGCGCAGCGGTACAGGTTTGCCAATCTGTTTGGCCGACGCCTTGGTTGTTTGGGAACGAGGGGTTGTTTTGAATATTAAACAGATAATGGTGAAATACACCCCATTTTTTGTTTCGCAATCCGTCTGTAATATGCATGATCTCACTTCCTTTTCCGTCAATTTATCATACTTCATCCTTCTTGTCAACACGACGTCGGAAATTGGATGGGAAAATACGCAAATCGGTGTTGCAATCAATCTTTTCCCGTGATAGAATACAGGCAAAGAGCTGACCGGCGACCGCATGGGCTGCCACCGTCAAAAGCCGAAGCGGCCAACGCACTCACCCGTCGGGTATGAAAGGAGCATTCACCATGAAACGACGCATGTATATGTTTGATTTTGCGCGGTTACGCACCTATTGCAGGGATGAGCTTGCTGCGTTGGCCGAACTTCTGGAAAGGCTTGGCTACAATGAGATCGGTCTGTACGTGGAAGGGGCCTTTTTGCCCGATGGGCAGCGGGGCGCCGTACGCCAAGGCGTGATCACCCAGCAGAACGCCGACGAGATCCTGGCCATTGCTGAGGCGCATCACATGACCGTGCTGCCCATGACCAACGTACTGTTCCATATGGAGCATTTTCTCTGTCAGGAACGGTACGCCCATCTGCGACGCAGCGGCCAGCGTGCCCGCAACCTGATGAACTTTGAGCACGAGGACGCCGTTCCCTTTGCCACGGGGATCATACGCACTCTGGCGGATATGTTCCACACAAAAAAAGTGCAGATCGGGCTGGACGAGTTCCCCTTTACTCAGGAGGAGCTCCCCGCCATCGGGCAGTATATCGCCACCGTCACCTCCGCCATGCGGGAGGAGGGGTTAACACCCGGCGTCTGGAGCGATATGTTTTGGATGGAGCCGGATCTGCTGCCGTATCTGCCGCGTGAAACGGAGATATACGACTGGAATTATTACGGACACCGCCCGGAGAGCATCCGCTATTTCCGCGATAACGGCTTTGCGCAGGTGATCGCCGTACCAAGTGACAACGGCTGGGAAGGCTTTGTGGGCTTCCAACGTGTATCGACACACCTGCGCGCCCGCGTGGATCTAGCCGTTACACCGGGTGAGATCGAAGCCTTCCTGGAGGACGCCAAAAATGAGGGCGCCGACGGCGGCATGGTTGCCAACTGGGAAAACACCGGAGGCCGGTCGCTTTGGTCCGCATTGGTCCCCCTTGCCCGTGCGGGACTGTGGATGCAGGGCAGATGGGAGTACGGAAAAACCGAGGAAGAGCAGGTCGAACAGGCGTTATTCGGTAGGATGACGCCGTACACCCGCATCGTGGAGCAGCTGCGCGACATACAGATGCACAACCTGCGGAAAGGCGAGCTCTCCCTTCCACAGGATGCCCTTTACCAACTGCCCTCTATGTTGAAGCTGCTGAACCGCCCCATAGGCTTTTGGGACGATACGATCGCTCTGTATAACGAGGCGCTGCCGCAAATCAAAGCCGATTTAGAGGCGTGGGTGCCCGTCTCGGCACAGGAAAAATACGCGCACGCTGCCCTCTGCTCGGTGGTGACAAACGTCCGTGCAGCCACCCTGCTTATGGAGGTTTCAAGGGCACGGACCATTTACCGTGAGGCCTCCCTGAAGCAGTTCAGCGATCCGGCGGCGTTCCTCATGCTGTTGGAGGAGTTCTGCGGGCGTATCCGGCAGGCCATCGAAGGGCTGCGGGATTCCATCGCCGCCAGAGTCGACTCCACCTGCAACACCGGCATCACCCAGCAGGATATTGCCTGGCAGTACGACCTGATCGCCTATCTGGAAAAGATCCTGTCGCGGCTTGCTATATATCGGCAGGACCCCGCCACCGCCCCGGCGCTGCGCGCCTACACGGAAACCGTCTATTGCTGGGACTTCTCCCAGTTTGGCTGCACCCCGCAATAACACGCAGACACCTCTGACCTTCCAAACGCAACAAAGCCCTCCGTCACAGCTTTTCACGCCGTGACGGAGGGCTCCTTTACTTATTCTTCCACCAGGACGTCTTCGCCGGGGCGCTGGTAGAGGCGCATCCAGTCGATGTGGTAGTCCACCGGATCCGGATCCTCCGGCAGGATGCGGTAGTCCTCCGGGCACCAGTGGTGACCGGGGGTGAACACGAAGTTGTTGAGGATGACAAAGTGGTAGTCCTGGTAGCAGTCCATCGCCTCCAGGCCGGGCTTGTCGGTGAAATTCTCCGTCAAACTGATGGTACAATAGGGCACATCGTCGATGAGGAAGGTGATGTCCTTCTGAGTCCAGTCCATCCCATACACGTGATACTCGTTGTTAAGGTTTTCCGCATTCTCGATCTTATGCCGTTTGTTGGACACCATCTTGCCGTCCAGCTGGCAGCGGGCGATAAGTTTGCCGGTTTCATCCCGCAGGGACTTGTGCAGATTACATACCACCGTGTCGGGGCTGGAGAAGATCTCGAAAATGTCGATCTCGGAGCGAAGCTTTGACTCCATCAAGGGCTCGTAGGTCAGCATCCAAAAAGAGGGCCAGCAGCCGTGACGGAAGGGGACCTTGGCGCGCATCTCCAGGTAGCCGCGGCGGAACACCATCTTGTCATAGGTAGTCAGTGCTTGGGGGATGGTGAACTCGATGCCCTCCTTATCGCTGCGGTAGGTGTGCAGCTGAAGCTCCCCATCCTTGACGTCGATATGCCGCCGATCGGTCATGAGCTCGGCATCTGTGGAGCGCATCTGGGTGCGGAACAGCCAGTTTTTCTCGATGTTGCCGTAGTCCTCAAACTCATCGTGCCACACCAGCGTGCGATCACCCCGGGCGGTGGGAACGCCCATCTGCGCCGCCCGCTCCACAACGCGGTCAATGTCTTGTTTTTTCATCATCATACACCCTTTCCGGCAATTGTCTCCTTCATTATATAGTCTCTCCCTCGAAAGGGCAAGGTGAAAAACGCTGCACTTTTGGGAAAAATGATTACAAAAACAGCCAACGGACAAGCCGTCGGCTGTTTTTGCGATTATTTGCGCTCCTTGGTGGCGATCTCGGTGAGGGCCTTGCCCAGGAAGGCTTCCAGGGTCATGGTGCCAAGGTCGCCGTCCTTGCGGTGACGCACAGACACCACGCCCTGCTCGGCTTCCTTATCGCCGATGACCAGCATGTAGGGTACCTTATCCACCTGGGCCTCGCGGATCTTGTAGCCCATCTTCTCATTGCGGGTATCCAGCTCGGCGCGCAAGCCTGCGGCCTTTAGCTGCTCGGTGATCTCCCCCGCCTTATCCAGCAGGCGCTCGGAGATGGGGAGCACGCGCACCTGCTCGGGAGCCAGCCACAGGGGGAAGGCACCGGCATACTTTTCGATCAGGTAAGCCAGGGTACGCTCGTAGCAGCCCAAAGAGGTACGGTGAATGATGTAGGGGCGCTTCTTCTGGCCGTCCGCGTCGGTGTACTCCATGCCGAACTTCTCCGCCAGCAGCATGTCGATCTGGATGGTGACGATGGTATCCTCTTTGCCGAACACGTTCTTGTATTGGATGTCCAGCTTGGGACCGTAGAAGGCCGCCTCATCGATACCGATGGTGTATTCCACACCCAGGTTATCCAGGATCTTACCCATAACCGCCTGGGCTTCGTTCCACTGCTCGGCAGTACCTTCGTACTTGTTCTTGGGATTCTCCGGATCCCACTGGGAGAAGCGGAAGGTGCAATCCTCCAGCATACCAACGGTATCCAGCACGTACTTGGCCAGCTCCAGGCAGCCCTTGAACTCCTCCTCCAGCTGGTCGGGACGTAGCACCAGGTGTCCCTCGGAGATGGTAAACTGGCGCACGCGGATAAGACCGTGCATCTCGCCGGAATCCTCGTTGCGGAACAGCGTGGAGGTCTCACCCAAACGCATGGGCAGGTCGCGGTAAGAGCGCGCCCGGTTGAGGTACGCCTGATACTGGAAGGGGCAGGTCATGGGGCGCAGAGCAAAGCATTCCTTAGTCTCGTCGTCCGCATCGCCCAGGATGAACATACCATCACGGTAGTGATCCCAGTGACCGGAGATCTTGTACAGATCCCGCTTAGCCATGAGCGGGGTCTTGGTGAGCAGATAACCGCGCTTCTGCTCCTCATCCTCGATCCAGCGCTGCAGCAGCTGGATGATGCGTGCACCCTTGGGCAGCAGGATAGGCAAGCCCTGGCCGATCACGTCCACGGTAGAGAACAGCTCCAGCTCGCGACCCAGCTTGTTGTGATCCCGCTTCTTGGCCTCCTCCAGGCGAACCAGGTGCTCCTCCAGCATACTTGCCTTGGGGAAGGCGATGCCGTACACGCGGGTGAGCATCTTGTTCTTGGAATCACCGCGCCAGTAGGCACCGGTAGCAGACAAGAGCTTTACCGCCTTGAGGCGGCCGGTATCCGGCAGATGGGGGCCGGCGCACAGGTCGGTGAACTCGCCCTGGGTGTAGAAGGAGATATCCGCATCGGCGGGCAGGTCGTTGATGAGCTCCACCTTGTAGGGCTCCTCCTTCATCCGCTCCAGAGCCTCGGCACGAGGCAGAGTAAAGCGGATAATCGGCAGGGCTTCCTTGATGATCTTCTTCATCTCCGCCTCGATCGCGGTCAGCGCCTCGGGGGTAATGCTCACATCGGCATCGAAATCGTAGTAAAAGCCCTCATCGATGGAGGGGCCGATGGTCAGCTTCACCGTGGGATACAGACGCTTGACCGCCTGCGCCATCACATGAGAGGCGGTGTGCCAGTAGGCCTTCTGGCCGTCGTGGTCATCGAAGGTGAGGATCTCCACCCCACAATCCTGCGTCAGCTCGGTGCGCAGATCCGCCACCTGGCCATCGATACGGGCCGCACAGGCATTGCGGTACAGCCCCATAGAGATCTCGCGGCACAGCGCGTCCACGGTGGTGTTTTCCGCCACCTCCATGATGTCGCCGCCCTTGAGCGTAATTTTCAGCATACTGATCTCTCCTTTACACATAAAAATATAAAAAGCCCCATCCCACCAAGGGACGGGGCCAAAGCCTCGTGGTTCCACCCTATTTCCGCGCCAGAGGCGCGCTCATAATGACCGGTAACGGTGTCAGCCGGCGTGCCTTATGTCAGCACACACTCCGGGGTGGTAGGCGTATCCGTCCGTTCCGCGCCCTTACACCAGCTGGGCGCTCTCTGCAGGAACATCGGGGGCCCTCCCCATCAACGATTTACCTCATTTTAGCACCGCTGACGGCGGTTGTCAAGTGCCTTGGGTATCCCCCCGAAATAAAATTTGTTGCAAAATGAAACCGTATAGGGTATAATGGTGGAGATGCTCCCGGAAAGAGCAGGAATATATTGGTTTAATAGACAGCCGGGAAACGGCAAAAATACCCATATAGGTAAGGAGTGATCGTTATGATCTACATTCTGGAAAATGACAAGCTGAAGATCAAGATCAGCAGCATGGGTGCGGAGCTACAATCCGTCTGCCGCGTGGAGGACAACACCGAATACCTGTGGCAGGGCGACCCCACCTACTGGGATGGCCGCGCCACCAACATCTTCCCCATGTGTGGGCGCATGGTGGAGGGCAAGTACACCTTTGATGGGAAGACCTACGAGCTCGCCATCCACGGCATCGTGCGTAGCATGGAATGGTCCGTCCTGCGCCAAAAGGCCGGAGCTATCACCCTGCAGGTGCAGAGCAATGAGAACACCCTTAAGATGTATCCCTTCCGCTTTGCAGTGGAGATGTCCTACACCCTGGAGGAGGAAACCCTGTCCATCGCCATGATCGTGCATAACCTGGATGATAAGACCATGCTGTTTGCGGTGGGCGGGCATCCCGGCTTCAACCTGCCCCTAGAGGCAGGTCAGCGCTTTGAGGATTATTGCGTAGAGTTCGACACCCCCTGCGACGCCAAGCGGCTGTGCCTGTCCGATGCCTGCTTCTATCTCAACGACGCTACCCCCTTCCCTCTGGAGGACGACAAGCGCATCCCTATGCGGCACGACCTGTTTGATGCGGATGCCATCTTCCTGCGAGACACCTGCGGGGAAGTCACTCTGCGGAGTGCCGAGGGCAAGCGGTACGTGCATATGAGCTACTCCAACATGCCCTTCCTGGGACTGTGGCACACCCCCTTCACCGAGGCGCCCTTCGTGTGCATCGAGCCCTGGACCGGCACCCCCGCCCTGGACGGCCACGTCAATGACCTGACCGAGCTGCCGGAAATGAACGCCCTGGAGCCGGAAGGCACCTACCGCAACGTATATGCCATCACCTTTGGTTGATACGCAATCTAAAAAATTCCGCTGTTTTAAGCAACAGCGGAATTTTTTCTTTTTCGGCCAGCATTGTCCGTTTTATGGGACTCGGTATACGCTATAATGATGACAACACAGAAGAAACCGAACACACGGAAATAAAAATCGAACATTTTTTCGATTTTTTCAAAAAAGACTTGATTTTACCGAAATTTGCTGTATAATAAAAACAGAACAAGTGTTCGGTTTCTCGATAGGAGGATTTTGTATATGACCGTCATCGCCTTATTTCTGGATGCCCTTTTAGCGTTAGCCGCCGCCGGAATGTTCTTTTTCGGCAAGTACGGCGTGACCCGCCAGCTGGCACCGGCACCCATGCTGGTAGCGGTGCTGGATGCCGCATTCGCCCAGCAGATACAGTTTTCCCTTACCGCCACTCTATCCGCCCTGTTACTCCTGTTGCAGCTGGTGGTGCTGGGCGGCAGCATCCTGGTACTGTACCAGGATCGCGTTCGCGCACGCAATAAGGAAAACCGTCGCCGTCGCCGCAAGGCGATGGCGCGGTCTCGTGCTGTTTTCGAGCAGACGGCAGCTACACAAAAGAACCGCCGTATCCGCGTGTGTGCGTAATCCGTATGCTTACAAAAAAAACACGCGGCAGTGAACACTGACTGTGAACACTGCCGCGTGTTTTTTATTCTGCGAACATGGGGGTGGACAGATATCGCTCTCCGGTATCCGGCAACAGAACCACCACGGTCTTGCCCTTGTTCTCCGGGCGCTTGGCTACCTGGATAGCCGCATGCAACGCTGCCCCGGAGGTAATGCCCACCAGCACCCCTTCCCGCCGCGCCAAACGACGTCCGGCGGCATAAGCCGCCTCCTCGGTGACAGGGATAACCTCGTCATACACCTGCGTGTTCAGTGCCTCGGGTACAAAGCCGGCACCAATCCCCTGCAGGCCGTGTGCTCCCGGCTGTCCGCCGGATAGCACAGCGGAGGAGGCAGGCTCCACCGCCACCACCTGCACCGCGGGTTTCTTCTCCTTAAGATACTCCCCCACGCCGGTGATGGTACCGCCGGTGCCCACACCGGCGACAAAGATGTCCACCTGTCCCTCAGTATCCTCCCAGATCTCCGGGCCGGTAGAAGTGTAGTGGGCCACCGGGTTGGCGGGATTTTCAAACTGCCCGGGGATGAAGCTGCCGGGAATGGATGCGGCCAGCTCCTGCGCCTTTTCAATGGCACCACGCATACCCTTGGCACCTTCGGTAAGCACCAGCTCGGCCCCATAGGCGCGCAGAAGATTCCGCCGCTCCACGCTCATGGTATCCGGCATGGTCAGAACAAGCCGATACCCCATGGTAGCCGCCGCCATGGCCAACCCCACGCCGGTGTTGCCGGAGGTGGGCTCAATGATGGTGGCACCGGGGGCCAGCTTTCCGGCGGCCTTAGCCGCCTCGATCATAGCAAGGCCCACCCGATCCTTGGCACTGCCGGCAGGATTCATACGTTCCAGCTTGGCCAGCAGGGTGGCCCCCAGCCCTTCCTCTTTGGCAATATGGGTAAGCTCCAACAGCGGTGTACCGCCGATGAGCTGTGTGACGGATGTATAGATTTTCATAGCTTTCACCTCCTCGCCATCATACCACCGAAACCGGCTATCTGTCAAGAATAACGGTAGCACCAAATTCTTCTTGATTTATTTTGCCACGCACATTATAATAGACAGGTAAGTATATGACAAGGAGCGACTGTTATGCACCTGCAGGAATCCGGCGAGATGTATCTTGAGACCATCCTCATCCTCACCGCGAACAAGCCCACCGTCCGTGCCGTTGAGGTGGGAGAATACATGGGCTATTCCAAGCCCAGTGTCAGCCGCGCCATGGGATTACTCAAAGCCGGCGGCTTTATCACCGTGGGCGAGGACGGCGGCATCTCTCTGACCGAGGAAGGCCGCACCGTCGCCGGCAAAATGTACGAACGACACAACCTGCTGACCACCTGTCTAGTGCTATTGGGCGTAGACCGGGAAACCGCCACAGAGGACGCCTGCAAGATCGAACACCACATCAGCGATGCCTCCTTCGAGGCAATCAAGAACTTTGTAGAAAATAATACCTGACCAAAAGCCGTGTTGTTCCCAACACGGCTTTTTCTGCGCCGGTATGACGTTGACAATATCAACATTATACCGTATAATGGACTTATTAACCAGAAAGGTAACAACACTATGATCAGTCGCTTTGAGCAGTTTTCCTTTGTCATTTCCGGCATCTATCGGTATATTCTAAAGCTGGAACGAGATGAAATGATAAAATATGGGTACAAGGGCGCCTTTGCCCAATATCTGGCGGCCTTGTCGCGTTTTCCGGAGGGGCTGACCTGCGCCAGGCTGTGCTCGATCTGTGATAAGGATAAGGCGGCGGTGTCTCGCATCGTCACCGAGATGGAAGCCAAGGGACTGGTCGTGCGACAAGGAGACAGCGAGCGTCTATATCGGGCTCCTGTTATCCTTACAGAGACAGGTAAAGAGGTGGCCACCTATGTGCAGGAGCGCGCGCGCATTGCGGTAGATGCTGCTAACCCTGATATGTCCGAAGCCGAACGCAAGACCTTCTACTCGGCGCTGGATCACATTGCCGCCAGACTGCAGGCTCTCTCACGGGAAGGAATCCCCGCAGACACATAAACAAACCCGCTGTGTGACAAGTCACACAGCGGGTTTGTTTATGCCATCAGAAACGAGGCTCCGGCTTGGTCACCTTGGGGCAATCCAAAAAGGTTACGCGGCTTTCCGGCTCCGCCCAATGTACCGCATTGGTAATAACCCTCTGCACCCACTTGCTGTGGTAGGTGGGAACCGTCTCGTGACCGGGCTGGAAGTAGAAGATCTTCCCGCGGCCGCGGCGATAGCAGCAGCCGGCGCGGAACACCTCGCCACCTTCAAACCAACCCACGAACACCAGCTTATCCGGCTCGGGGATATCGAAGGGCTCACCATACATCTCCTCGGCGGGCAGGTCGAAATAGCCATCAACGCCCTTGGCGATGGGGTGATCGGGAGCAATTACCCACAGGCGCTCCATATCCCCATCGAAACGCCAATTAAGGTTACAGGAAGTACCCATCAGGCGCTTGAAGATCTTGGAATGGTGACCGGAATGGAGCACGATCAGCCCCATGCCCTTAAGCACCGACATCTGTACGCGGGTGACGATCTCCTCCGGCACCTCGTGATGAGCCATATGGCCCCACCACAGCAGCACATCGGTGTTGTCCAGCACCTCCTGAGTGAGACCGCACTCCGGCTCATCCAGGGTGGCGGTGCGCACCTCTAACTCCTCATCGGTGCCGAGGAACTCGGCAATAGTGGCGTGGATGCCGTTAGGGTAGATGTCGGTAACGGCCTTTTCGGTCTTCTCGTGGCGGAATTCGTTCCATACAGTTACGCGGATCATTGGCAGATACCTCCCAAAATAGTTTACAAATCAGTGTGGCTGTAGAAAATACCGTTTTGCTGCTTTTGTTGTACCATTTGGCAAGGCGTTTGTCAACATTTTCCACCGTGAGATGTTGAAATAGTGCAGGTTTTGTAGAAAAAAGTTTAGACCCGCTCCAGTGAAGGACTATAGATCCCCCGGCTTTTCCCCGTAAGTGCGTCTAAATAAACGGTAGAAAAAAGACAGGTTGGTAAACCCACTATGGGTAGCCGCCTCCTCCACGCTGTACTCCCCACAAAGGATCAGTGCCCGGGCAGCACGCAAGCGCAGGGCGTTGCGGTACTCAATAGGGCTCTGGCCGGTGTAGGCCTTGAAGGCGCGGCGAAAGCCCGACTCGCTCATGTAGCACAGATCGGCGTAATGAGCAATGTCGTGCCGGGCGGCGGGATCCTGTTCGATGGCCTCCAGCGCAGGCAACAGGCGGCGATATTTCTGCGGCGTATGCGCTGTATCCTCCAGCAGACGTCCCAGCATAGTATAGATGCGGGCGGTACACTCCATCGTCCCGGCAACCCCTCGGGCCGTATCTCCTAGGCGATACAGCCCGCCTATATCCTCCGGCATCCGCCGGATGCACCGGAGCCCAAGAGGGAGCTCACCGTCCATATCGAAGTGGTAGGCATCCACGACGGTGCTTTGTTCCGTATAAGTGGAGGTGTGCCGTACCCCCTTGGGGATGTAGATGGCCTGGCCGGGCGTCACCCATTCCACCGTGCCGGTGTCCGGGAAGCGGTATTCCATACACCCGCTGCGGGTAAAATTGATGGTATAGGTCGTGCGCCCCGGTGCGTGGGCATAGGTGTATGCTCCGTCGTGCTCCACCGTGAGCACAATGACCCGTCGCACCGCAAAGGGGATACGACTGTCTACGATAAAGTTTTTCACGTGATCACCACCCTGATTTGTGCCGAATCGTACAAAATACGGCGCTATCTGCCATTGTTTGACCCGGTTCCTATCTTATAATGATAGTGAAATCGGTGCTATTTGTCAAGCGCTCGTATCTGCCGTTTCGTACAAACAGGATGCAGCGCTATGTAAACGCTTACACTGCCATTCAAGGAGGAAAACATTATGCATTTCAATGACCGTGAAGCCATCATCGCCCTGACCCCCCAATGGAAAGGAGAGCGTCTGCCGGACGGACGACCCAAGGTGGCAGACAAGCACCTGGACGCCCTGTACGGCATGACCCTGGAGGAGGTATGGAAGCCCATCTTTGTGCTGGGCTATGAGAGCCAGTTTGTGGGGGGCGGCGAGCATCCGCTGCAGGCACTGCACAATGACGGTCGCAAGCTGGTTGGTCGCGCGGTGACCTGCAGCTTCTGCCCCACCCGCCCGGACCTGCACGAGCTGCAGTTTGCTCGCGGTGCCGAGGATGGTCGCAGCGGTAACTATAACCAATGGGTCATCGACAGTCTGGTGGAACGAGACGTGGTGGTCTGCGATATGTACGACAAGATCTACAAGGGCACCTTCCTTGGCGGCAATCTGACCACCGCCATCCGCAAGCGCACGAGAAACGGCGGCGCCGTGATCTGGGGTGGCGTCCGGGACGTGGAGCAGATGAAGGGCGTGCCGGAGGTGCAGGTTTACTACTGGGGCATTGATCCCACTCCCATCCGAGAGTTCGTGATGAAGGGCTGGAACGGTATCACCAATTTCGGCGGTGCCGTGTGTCTGCCGGGCGACGTGGTTTTCGGTGCCGGTGGCGGGGTGCTGTTCATCCCCAGCCATCTGGTAGCCGACGTGGTGGAGGGCGCCGCCAAGACCCACGTGAAGGATGATTTCGGCTTCGAGATGATCGGGCAGGGCAAGTTTACCACCGCCCAGATCGACCGCAACACCTGGACGGAGGAGATGCTGGACATGCTCGTGGAGTGGATCCGCACCGATCCCCGTGGAGAGGCGTACCGGGATCTGGACTGGTCCAAGGAATACGACCTGGCCCGCAACGGCGATCCCAGTGATACGCAGACCGCGCTGTAATAGCGGGCAACCGTTGGATTGTTACAACAAAAAAACAACCCATGCTCTCACGAAAAGTTTTCGACATCTCGGAGTATACGAAGAAAAGGCAGTCGCTTGAAGCGACTGCCTTCCTTTTTACCGGTTATTTGCGGACGGTGGGCTTTTTGAGCACGTTGAGCAGAATGTAGGCGATCACCAGCGCGAGAACGGCACCTCCTAAGATGAGATACATAGCCGGCACGCTGACGGTGTTACCAAAGAAATCAATGCGGCAATCCAGCGTGCTCATGAGGGTATCTACCACGCTTTCCGGAACGCCCAAACTTTCCATCTGAGCCAAGGACCCCCGCAGGGAGTGGGTGCGTACCAACGCGGTGCCGTAGGTACCTGGCAGGAAGGACACCACCTTTTGTAAGCCCTCTCCAAAGGAGGAGATTGGCATATACGCCCCGCAGATAAAGCCGTAACAGGAGCTGACGATGCTCCCCACCGCCGAGATCTGCCCCTGGGTGGACAAAAAATGATTGATAATGGAGGACAGCGCCGTGCCGAAGAACACCAGCAACACCACGTCCAACAGCAGGCATAACACGTCGGCCAAAGCCATATACCAGCCGCTCATAGCTACGTACAGCAGGCACACGCCGGTAGCGGTCAGGCTGATGAGCAGGGTGGACAGCAGGGTGGCAATATAGTAGCTGAGGGACAGCACCGGAGCAGGTACCGGGGACATGCGCAGATCCTTGCCACTGCCGTTAACCTTGTCCTGCACCATGAGGAAGTTGGCACCGAAGGCCACGGTGATGCAAGAGACGGCCAGGATGGAGGACATGAGCTGACCGGCTACCATGCCATCCAGTAGCTTATCCGGCAGAGTCAAGCCCTGAGGCAGGCTGGAGACAAAAGCATCCCGGTATACGTTTCCCAAAAAGGTGGCGTACAGCACCAGCAGAATGAAGGGGGTGATAAGGGAGGTGAAGAACAGCCCCTTGTCCTTGAAAAACAGCTTGACATTACGTCGAATCAATGGGTTCAAGGCGTTCATTTCCCTGCACCTCCTTCCAGCTTTTTCCCGGTGACGCTCAGAAACACGTCGTCCATTTTGCCTTTGGTGATCTCATAATCCCGGAACAACTGCGGATGCGCCAGAATAAGTGCGGTAGCTTCCGCGGTATCCTTTACCGACAGGCGATAGGCATCCCGGATAGGCTCGTAGGGGACACACAGCGGGCGCACCACCTCCTCCGTCACCCCATACAGGGTGACAAAGTCTCCCGTGTAGGCATTTTTAAGCTCCCGTGGCGTCCCTTCGGCGCAGATGCTGCCGCTGTCCAGGATGACCACGTAATCCGCCTCGGCGGCCTCCTCCATATAATGGGTGGTGAGGAACACCGTCATCCCTTCGCTGTGCCGCAGATCGTTGACCACGTTCCACAGTAGCTTGCGGGTCTGGGGATCCAGCCCGGTGGTGGGTTCATCCAATATGAGGATCCGTGGACGATGCAACAGCGCCCGGGCAATGTCGATGCGCCGTCGTTGTCCACCGGAAAGCTTGTTCACCGGACGCCGGAGCAGATCCCCGAACTCCAAGAGGCGGGACAGCTCGGAAAGCCGTTGTCGAAACCTTTCACCGGTTATACCGTACAGAGCCGCCCGGCTCTGCAGATTGTCCCGCACGCTCAAAGCACCGTCCAGCACGGAGCTCTGGAACACCACTCCCAGCTTTTCCTTGATGCGGCTTTGATGCCGCTCCAGGTCATCGCCGTCGATGACCACCGTGCCGCTATCCTTGGCTAACTGCCCACACAGGATATTGATGGTGGTGGACTTGCCCGCGCCGTTGACGCCCAGGAAGGCAAACAGCTCCCCCTCCTTGACACGCAGGCTCAGATCACGCACCGCCTGCACGTCGCCGAAGCGTTTGTTCAGACCATGGATCTCTATAATATTATCCATCGTTATCCCTCCTTAACCCCTTGAAGACATCACTGATCATCCGGCTGATAAGCTCCTCATTCGGATACATAAAGCCGGTTACGATCATTGACGCGATGCCGTGGACGAAGGTCCACATTTCCAGATGAAACAGCCGGACATCCTCCGGCTGTTTGGCATCGGCACTTTTTGCCAGCTCCAACACAGTCCGGTCAAAGGAGGTGCGCTCGGGAAATGCGTCTTCGCCGCGATTCTGCATATATAGCAGCCGGAACAGCTCCGGTTCCTCCTGAGCAAAGCCGATATAGGCCATGCCGGTGGCCTTGTAAGGCGGATACTTGCCGCTTTCCATCACCCGACGGGTGTAAGCGTCGTTCATAGCCGCCGCCTGGGCAATCACCGCCTGTCGCAGCTCCTCCATTGTGGCAAAGTTGGAGAACACCGGCTGGGTGGAACAGCCAAGACGAGCGGCCACCGCCCGGGCACACAGCGCCGGAGCACCCTCCTGCCGTACCAGCTCTACAGCGGCACGCACAAGGTCTTCCCGTTGTATTTTGATCTGTGGCGGCATATCATCACCTCTTATATAACATGCAATATATAACATATACTATTTTACAAAGAATGTTAAGGTTTGTCAAGAGGAAAAGAAAAGAAAAACAGTTTTCAGCAAACATTGACAAAAACACGGCCGGCGACTTTGTGAATTTTTTATCCGCTTTTCTTGGATAGGTATTGCAAAATCGGAAAAAGATGGGTATAATAGTACGGTACGAATGTGCGCTTTGGCGCGTACAGTATAAACCGAAAGGAGTACCAACATGAACTATACCCATGAAGTCGAAAAAATGTGCATAGTCAAGAAGGGCCCTGACCACGGCCCGGCCCCCATTCCGGAAGAGGGCCTGTGGGTGAAATCCAAGGAGATCAGCGACATCTCCGGCCTGACCCACGGTGTGGGCTGGTGCGCTCCCCAGCAGGGTGCCTGTAAGCTGACGCTGAACATCAAGAAGGGCATCGTCGAGGAGGCTCTGGTAGAGACCCTGGGCTGCTCCGGCATGACCCACTCTGCCGCTATGGCCGCCGAGATCCTGCCCGGCAAGACCCTGCTGGAGTGCCTGAACACCGACCTGGTGTGCGACGCCATCAACACCGCCATGCGCGAGCTGTTTCTGCAGATCGTCTACGGCCGCAGCCAGTCGGCTTTCTCCGAGGACGGCCTGTCCATCGGTGCCGGCCTGGAGGATCTGGGCAAGGGTCTGCGTTCCCAGATCGGTACCATGTATTCCACCAACGTCAAGGGCGTGCGCTATCTGGAGATGGCCGAGGGCTACGTGACCAAGATCGCTCTGGACGAGGACGGCGAGGTCTGCGGCTACCAGTTTGTCAAGCTGGGCAAGATGATGGAGGACATCCGTCACGGCGTGAACCCCACCGAGGCTTACGAGAAGAACATCGGGCAGTACGGTCGCTTCGACAACGCGGCGAAGTACATTGACCCCCGTGAAGAATAAAAAGGAGGAATGTACAGATGGCAAACGATGTGAAGTTTGAAGGTAAAGACCGCCGCATGCCCGGCATTGAAAAGTTCCTGGCTGACAACGGCCTGGGCTCCCTGGAGGAGTGCCGCGATCTGTGCCTGTCCAAGGGCGTGGATGTAGACGCTATCGTCAAGGGCGTACAGCCCATCGCTTTCGAGAACGCCGTGTGGGCGTACACCATGGGTGTGGCCCTGGCGCTCAAGCGCGGTGTCACCGATGCCGCCGAGGCTTCCGCCGTCATCGGCGAGGGCCTGCAGGCCTTCTGCGTGCCCGGCTCCGTTGCCGACCAGCGCAAGGTTGGTCTGGGTCACGGCAACCTGGGCAAGATGCTCCTCTCCGAGGAGACCACCTGCTTCGCCTTCCTGGCCGGCCACGAGTCCTTCGCCGCCGCCGAGGGTGCGATCGGTATCGCCCGCACTGCCAATAAGGTGCGCAAGACTCCCCTGCGCGTGATCCTCAACGGTCTGGGCAAGGATGCGGCCTACATCATCAGCCGCATCAACGGCTTCACCTACGTGGAGACCGACTATGACTTCTACACCGGCGAGCTGAAGGTCGTCCGGGAGAAGGCTTTCTCCGATGGCGAGCGCGCGCTGGTCAAGTGCTATGGTGCCAACGATGTAAACGAAGGCGTCGCTATCATGCAGAAGGAGGGCGTGGAGGTGTCCATCACCGGTAACTCCACCAACCCCACCCGCTTCCAGCATCCCGTTGCCGGCACCTACAAGAAATGGGCCATCGAGAACGGCAAGAAGTACTTCTCCGTGGCCTCCGGCGGCGGCACCGGCCGTACCCTGCACCCCGATAACATGGCTGCCGGCCCCGCTTCCTACGGTCTGACCGACACCATGGGCCGTATGCACGGCGACGCCCAGTTCGCCGGCTCCTCCTCCGTGCCTGCCCACGTGGAGATGATGGGTCTGATCGGTATGGGTAACAACCCCATGGTGGGCGCCACCGTGGCCTGCGCCGTGGCGGTCTCCCAGGCGAAGTAAGCGACCTTTGGGTGAATACAAAAGCCTCGCATTTGCAATTTAACACTTAAAAAATAGACACATCATTTTTGAGTTTTCAAAGGTGATGTGTCTATTTTTGTATTAAAAGAGAGGTGTTTTACTATGCACAAACTGAAAATGAATGCTACAAAAGGTCTTACTTTTGAGGAAGGCTGTAATAAGCATCTTGAATACTGTGGGCAGAGAAATTTAAGACAATGAACTATAAATTATTACAGACAAAAACGCGATCAATTTTTTATTAAAGGCTTGAAGATTTTTCTTCAAGCCTTTTGTTATTGTGGAAATATTATTTCCAATTAAACTCATTAATAATTATATTTTCGCCCTTTAACATCCGATATCTAATATCGCAATCGCTAATTATATAAGAGGGAAATAAAGAATATTCTTCTGCTAACTCGACTGTATATAAAACCAATTTATAACTTCTTTCGACATCAACATATTCACTTTCAATCCATTCCAAACCAATGTGATAATATTTTTTGTCTGTTTTTATTAGATTGTTTGTGACTCTTTCTATGGTTTCATCATGTGGTATTGAAAACATCAGTTCATTTTCACGAAAAATATCGTTGTTATTTATAGTGAAAAAATCGTTTTCTTCATTGAAAAATATATTCACGATTTCTTTTTTCCCAATATATGGTTTTAGTCTGTAATCGACATCATAATTTGCCTTTAAAGCATTTATTATTTCAATTTTTTCACCGAAGTGTGCACGATATAAATTGAAATTCTCGTCAATTATATAAACCTCTGAAGATTGGACAACAAATCGTAAAAATCGCACATCGTTATTTATTTCTTTATAATATTTTCCGTTAGAAAAAGTTTTTTCACCATAAGTGTACTCATATAATTTTCCATCGGAAGTTATTATTAATGACCATAAAGAAAATGATCCGCTAGGTGATTGCACCTCGTCAATAATCTCGCCGATTCCGGCTAACCTATTGCTATCGAAATCTTCGTAAGCCAATATTTCTTCTTTATCGTTTTTTATTATTTTCACTTTATTCAATTTGCTTTTCTGAGGCATACTAGGTGATAACTCGCTTGAATTATTATTCGTTGTATTCGTACAACCAACCACGCAAAAACAAATACATATAACCACTAAAAGTGATAAAAAATTTTTCATTCAAAATCCTCCATAATAAATCGTATAGTACGCTAATTATACTGCCGCCGCAAACAAATATCAATAATTTTCAACATTTTTTCTACAACGGATACAGCCACATAGAGCCACCGGAAGTCAAGCACCATCGAAAAGCCCAGTTTTTTGAGCAAAAAAGATATGCAGAAGAAAAAAGGGCCATTCCTAGTGAGAGGTAACAACCCCATGGTGGGCGCCACCGTGGCCTGCGCCGTGGCGGTCTCCCAGGCGAAGTAAGTTCCCCCATAACGCCAAAAGGACTTGGAGAGTAATACTCTCCAAGTCCTTTTTTTGTATTACACAGGGGTGACGGTAACGGTGGGGGTGTAGGTGCCGTTGGGATCGGACGCTGCATCCCGCTTCTCGAAGAATTTGGGAGCCACCTGGGGGAACATGGCGTAGGTGAGCACATCCTCCTCCTGCTTGATATACTGTGCGGCTTCTTCCCGCAGCTTATCCAGCTCCGGCTCCAGGGTATCCGCAAAGCGGCAGGTGATGGGCTCGTCGTCGCCCAGGATCTTCTTGGAAAATTCCGGATCAATGGGAGCGGGGGTCTTACCGTAGTCGCCGTGGATCATGCCGCGGAACTCCTTGGTGACCATCTTGTACCGCTCGCCCATAATGACATTGAACACCGCCTGGGTGCCCACGATCTGGCTGGTGGGGGTGACCAGCGGGGGATAGCCGGAATCCTCCCGCACGCGGGGGATCTCTGCCAGCACTTCCTCCAGCTTATCTTCCTTACCGGCATCCTTAAGCTGCTTTAACATATTGGAGAACATACCGCCCGGCACCTGGAAGAGCAGGGTGTTGGCATCCACGCCCAGGGACTTAGGGCTGATCTGCCCATCGGCAATATACTTCTCGCGCAGCTTGGCAAAGTGCGCGCGCACCACATTAAGCTGGTTCATATCCAGTCCGGTGTCGTACTCGGTGCCCTGCAGCGCCGCCACCAGGGACTCGGTGGGCATGTGGGAGGTGCCCACAGACAGGGGGCTCATAGCGGTATCCACAATGGAAGCACCCGCCTCAATGCCCTTCATGATGGACATGGAAGCAAGACCGGCGGTGTAGTGGCTGTGGATATCAATGGGGATGCTCACCGCTTCCTTCAGCCGGGAGACCAGATCGTAACAAGCGTAGGGGGTCAAGAGACCCGCCATGTCCTTGATGCAGATGGAGTGGGCCCCCATCTCCTCCAAAGTCTTGGCATAAGCGGTGTAATACTCGTTGTTGTGCACCGGGCTTAAAGTATAGCTGATACAGCCCTGCACGTGCGCCTTTTCCTTATTGGCGGCGCGGATGGCCGTCTCCAGATTGCGGGCATCGTTGAGCGCATCGAAGATGCGGATCACATCGATGCCGTTGGCCACGGACTTCTGCACAAAGTACTCCACCACGTCGTCGGCATAGGGACGGTAGCCCAGCATGTTCTGCCCGCGGAACAGCATCTGCAGCTTTTGATGGGGCATCTCCTTGCGCATGATGCGCAGGCGCTCCCAGGGATCCTCATCCAGGAAACGGATGCAGGAATCAAAGGTGGCGCCGCCCCAGCACTCCACGGAGAAGTAGGGGATCTTGTCCATCTCCGCCAGGATGGGACGCATCTCGTCCATAGTCATGCGGGTGGCCAGCAAAGACTGGTGCGCATCACGCAGGACGACTTCCGTAATTTTGATCGGCTTTGCCATGTCACACACCTCGCAAAAATCAGTTCAGGGTCATGAGCACCTTGCCGGAATCAACGGTGTCGCCCTTGGCCACATATACAGCCGCCACGGTGCCATCGCGATCCGCCATGATCTCGTTTTCCATCTTCATGGCCTCGAACACCGCCAGCACCTGGCCGTTCTTCACCACGTCACCGGCGGCAACCTTGATATCCACAATGGTGCCGGGCATGGGGCAGGCCACGTCATAGCCACCGGCCACAGGGGCGGGCGCGGGAGCCGGAGCCGCCGCAGCGGGAGCCGGAGCCGGGGCAGGTGTCGCCACAGGGGCCGGTGCTGCTACCGGAGCAGGAGCGGCCACGGGAGCGGCTACGCCGATCTCCTCCACGTCTACTTCGTAGGTGTTACCGTTGACGGTAATGTTGAACTTTTTCATACTCGATCCGATCCTTTCTGTATGTGCCGTTAGGCATTTTATGCCCTCGGCTACAATTTTTCCCAATTTACTGATATTATACGATATTGTCAAGAAAGTGTCAAGGGGAAACCGTATGAAAAAATAGCCGGTCAAAATGACCGGCTATTTGTTTTGTTACATATTATTCGCCACAGCAGCAGCCGGTGCGGAAGAATTCCTCCAGGGATACCTTGTAGCCCTCGTCCGTCTCCTTGAACTCCAGGCGCTTGAGGTTAGACACTAAGCTCTCGTTGCGGCACAGGCCATACCGGGCACCCCGATAGTCTCCCGCATTGAGCACCGAGCGGATGAGACCGTCCACCATCAGCGGCTCGTCCGATGTAACGGATAGGATCTCTACATTTTCCCCCTCTACACGGAACAGAGCGTGGCCGCTGACCTCCTCACGGCTGTCACGCAGGACCAGTGCCTCCACCCCGGCGGGGGCGGCGATAGACTCTAAAAATGCCTTATCGGCGGGCATTATGGTGATCACGATCCGGTTCCCTCCCATTCTTGATATACGCGGCGGCGATCTTCTTCTGCGACCCGGTGGCCATCACCAGATCCCGCACCTCCTTGGGGGTGAGATACCGCCAACTGCCAGCGGGGAGCATCCCCAGCCGCACGTTGCCTACGGCGTTGCGCCGCAGACGGATGACCTCAAGCCCCAGCAGCTCGCACATACGGCGGATCTGCCGGTTGCGCCCCTCGTACAGCACGATCTCCACCACACAGCGGTCGGGGGCGCTGGATACGATGTGCACCTGGGCGGGGGCGGTCTTACGCCCATCCAGCATCATGCCTTCCTCAAACTTGAGACGCTGCTCCTCCGACATGGGGGTGCGCAGAGTCACCCGGTAGAGCTTGGGGATATGGGTAGAGGGGTGGGTCACCGCGTTGGCGAAATCCCCGTCGTTGGTCATTAACAGCAGGCCCTCGGATTCCCTGTCCAGCCGTCCTACGGGGAACAGGGTGGCACCCTCGATGCGCACCAGCTCCTCCACGCATTTGCGCCCCTGCTCATCCTTCATGGTGGTGATAAAGCCGCGAGGCTTGTGCAGTGCTACGTATACCGGCGGGGCGGCCTGTGCCAGCTTCTTGCCCCGCACATGGATCACATCCTTGCGGTCATCCGCTTTATCTCCCAGCTGTGCCACGTGACCGTTGACCTTCACGTGACCGCCGGCGATGAGCTCCTCCGCCTTGCGGCGGGAGGCGACGCCTCGCTCGGACAGTATTTTCTGTAACCGTACCATAGCCATGGTGTTGTACTCCTTTATTTTAGGGTAGAGCGACAAATCCGAACCCGCCTCAAAGCGGCATATTTTGGCGCTTTCCGTCCCAATCGGTCTTGCAAGGCGCCAGCCTTGCTTCACCCGATTGAAACAGAAACCCCTCAAAATCTTCTCGCTTTTAGGTCGTAGATTTTTTGCAGAGCGGATTTTTGCTCTATTAAGGCAAAAACGCAGCGAATACTGTATGTATTCGCGAGTATTTTAACGGGAATAGAGTGAAAATCCGCCTGTAAAAAACGGTGTTCGGATTTGTCGCTCTACCCTAGTATGCCATCCGTTAATTGCAAAAACCGGCGCCACAAAAGCCGCCAAAACGAGGGGGTGTCTCTGGCGGGCACCGTCTGTTCCGCCCGGATGGGCAGGGTGCACAGCTCCCGCTCCCCGGCGGTATACCGCACTTGTCCCAGCACCTGCCCCTGTTCTACCGGCGCCCACACAAACCGGGGCAGCTCCACCCGAACGGTCACCCGCTCCCCCTCCAGCAAAACCCGGGAAGGGGGAGTATCCGTGGCCAAGGGGACGGCGCGCGTCGTGCCACCGGCTACCGGACAGGTCTCCGGCACCACACCCGGCAGAGCTTCCCTTCGTACCAGCGAAAAAGCATAGTCGTACAGGGCCATGTGGTCGTTCCAGTAATCCCCACCGTTGAGGGTGGCGATCACCAGGGTCACCCCTTCCCATTCCACAGCGGATACCAGGCAGCGACCGGATTTTTTGGTAAACCCGGTCTTAAGCCCCACGCAACCATCGACCAGTCGCAGAAGCTTATTATGGTTGCTAAAGGTCACCCGGCGATCCCCCACCGTGGCGGTGGTGGTCTTGGACGCGCACAGCTCAGCCAACAGAGGCTGACGCAACACCGCCGCCCCCAGCAACGCCATATCCCGGGCTGACGCGCCGTGCTCCCCCGCATCCAAGCCGGAGGGGGTGACAAATAGGCTGTCGGTCATCCCCAGGGCGGCGGCCTTCTCGTTCATCATTAAGGCAAAGGTCTCCAGGCTGTCTGCCATCAGCAGGGCCAGGGCGTTGGCCGCATCGTTGCCGGATTCCAGCAATAAACCCGCCAGCAGATCCCGCACGGTGACCGCGTCCCCGGCGGCAAGGCCGATCTGGGTGCCCTCCACCGGCAGAGCCCCTGCCGGCACGGTAACGGTATCTATCGGCCGCAAACGCTCCGCCGCCAACAGGGCGGTCATCAGCTTGGTGGTACTGGCCATAGGGCGTTTGGTGGTGCCATCCTTTTCGTACAGCACCCTGCCGCTTTCCGGCTCGTATACCACCGCCGACAGAGAGGAGATCCCCGGCGGCTGTGCCGCCTGTACCGGTACCATCCCCGCTGTGCATAAAAACAGCAGCGCCGGGCATAACAGCGCCGCTGTCAACCATTGCCATCTCATAGTCACACCCCCGCCTTATGCTATGCGAGGGAGGATGACAGTTATTCGGCCTCGGGCTCCTCGTTCTTGTCCTTTTTCTTCAGGAGCTTGTTCAGCTTTTCCATCAGCTCCGGCACCAGGGACACCAGCCGATCCAGCGTATCCGGGCTGGAGACGATGGGCAGCACATTGACATGCCCCTCTTTGATGGTTAAAAATGCCACCGGGGTGATATGAATACCGGCACCGGCGCCACCGCCGAACAGACCGGACGTGGTCTTGCTGGGCAGATCGGAGCCGCCGGATGCAAAGCCGTACGATACCTTAGATACCGGAATGAGGGTGCTGCCATCCGGCAAAGTCACCGGAGAACCCACCACCGTATTGGCGTCCACCAGCTCGTGGATCTTATCCACGGAGACGCCCATCAAGCCTTCTACGTTATTTGCCATTTGTCTTTACCTCCTTGTTATCAATTGACACATCAGAACTTATGAACACATACCGGCACAGCAACCCAAGAGCTGCGCCCACCACGCGGAACACCCACACATGCAGGCGAACAGACGCATGGATACCACCTTTTTCCAACAGAAAATTGGGCTCTACCCGCAGTTGCCGCCGACGAACAGCGATGACCTGCTCGGTGGCAGACAGAGCCGGGTACAGCACACTGCACACCTGTCCGTAGCGCACTGCCGTGGCAGAGGGGTCGCCGGTGGCGATCAGCATCTCCAGCTGTAGGTCGTCCACCGTCACCCCGCGAAGCATCCGCCCCACCGCCTTGGTAGCGATTTTGGCTAACCGTCCTAAGTAATGCAGGGTTGCTCCCACGCCATCCCGGCGAAAGCTGTCGGTAAGCTCCTTTTTTAGTTCCTTCACCTTGGATGGTTTCTTTTTAGAAACGGCCTGTTTCTTCTTTGCCGGCGTCTCCTTGTGGGGAGCGGCAGGCAACAGGGTGATGGGGATCCCCAGCACCCACACCTTTACCCTGAGCTCTCCGTCATAGCCGATATGGGCGTACACCGGCAGGAATAAGAGCAGCAGGAGCGCAAGTAACATCAGCCCCAGTATCCCCAGCAGGATGTACCACACCATCACGGTTTACGCCTCCTGTTCTTCGTCCTCGTCGCCAAACAGCTCGCTGTCATCCGGCAACGCCTGTTCCGCCTCCAGCATCTCGTCCATGGTGGTCTCCTCCATGGCCTCCTCCTTGCGGGGCAAGGGGGGCAGCTGCTCCGGAGACGACAGACCAAAGCACCGCAAAAAGTTCTCGGTGGTGCCGTACAGCAAGGGGCGACCGGGCAGATCCATGCGCCCCCGCTCCTCAATGAGTCCCTTCTGCTGCAGGCCCTGCATCACCGCACTACAATCCACGCCGCGCACCTGCTCCACAAAGGGGCGGGTCACCGGCTGGTTGTACGCGATGATCGCCAGCACCTCCATAGCCGCTTGGGATAGGGGGGTGTTGCGGCGAATATCCATGGCCTTGCGCACATAGCCCGCATAGGCCTTGGCGCTGCATAACTGATAACTGTCGTTCAGCCTGAGGGCGGTGATGCCCCCGGCGCGGGTGTTGACATCCTGCGCCCAGTCCTCCGCAATACGGGCGGTAGTCTCCTCGTCAAGGTCCAGAGCCAACGCCAGGCGGCTGATCGGCACCGGCTCGCCGCTGGCGAACAGGATAGCCTCCAGAGCGGCCTTGTATTGTTTAATCTCCATCGGTTTTGTCCTCCTGTGCGGCGCCCACCGATATGGGTGCGCCGATCATGGCTTGCCGGTCTTCCTCGCTCATATCCTCCGGCAGAGAGGTGTCCCACTCATCCGGCGGGCGCATCTGCACCTGCTGGGTGTCCCCCTCCCCATCCACGCGAATGCGCTTGGATTTGATAAGCTCCAGCAAAGCTAAGAAGGTGGCCACCAGCTCCGACTTGGATTCCGCTTTCTGAAACAGGGAGCCATAGGTAACGGACTTGCGGGTATACAATTTCCGCAACACGTAGGTAATGCGGGAAGATACCGACACGATCTTGCGGGCCACAATGCCGCTGAAAGCCTGAGCAGGCGGGGGCAGACGACGCTTGCCCCGGCCGGCGGCAGCTAAGTAAGCGTCCAACATCTCCTCCGGCTTGTGATCCCGGCGATAGGTCAGGTCGGGCTCGATCTCCTCGGCGGAACGCACAAACAGGTCGCCGCCCACGTAGTCCACCGCCAGCCGCCGCGCCATCTGCTGGCAGAGCTGGTACTCGATAAGCTGACCGGTGAGCTCCCGCTTGAGCTCTTCTGTCTCCTCCTCGTACTTGGGCAGAAGCATCACCGATTTGATGTGTACCAGCCGGGCGGCCATTTCCAGAAATTCGCTGGCTACGTCCATGTTGTAGTCCTGCATCTGCTGGATGGCGGCCAGGTACTGCTCCAGCACCTGGGAGATGGGGATGTCGTAGATATTCAGTTTATTCTTTTGCACCAGAAAGAGGAGCAGATCAAGGGGCCCCTCAAAATCCGGTAGCTTATAGGATATGGTTTCCATGGAAACGCTCCTGTATGCGTAAAATTATATCGAGGGAATCAGTTCTGCCATGCCGAACAGGTTGAACAAGACGGTAAACACCCCGCGCTGCAACCAGAAAAGCGAATCATTCAACGCCCCGCTGAGAAGCAGCGCAAACAGCACCATAGTGATGTACTGGCTGTATTGCTCCAGCGTGTACGCCCACTTACCGGGGAGCAGAGTGCTCCACAGGCGGCTGCCGTCCAAGGGCGGAATAGGCAGAAGGTTGAATACCATCAGGGAGATGTTGACCGAGGCGATGATGCCGATGAGGATGTCCCCCAGCACATACGCCGTCTCATAATCCGTAACAAACTCCAGGGACACCCGGAAGATGCCCACCGCCACCGTCGCCATGAGCAGATTGGACAGCGGCCCGGCCAGAGACACCAGAGCCATATCCCGCTTGTAGTGACGGAAGTTGCGAGGCACCACCGGCACCGGTTTCGCATAGCCCACACCCACCGTAAGGATCATGATCGTGCCCCACAGGTCTAAGTGCTTAAAGGGGTTAAGGGTCAAGCGACCATGCCACTTGGCGGTATCATCCCCGCACAGGTGCGCCACATAACCGTGAGCCAGCTCATGCACCGGCAGGGCCAAAAACAGGATGATCGCGTAGCCGAGCATGAGATACAGAATGGAGTCAACGTCCAAAAATTCCCGGTTTTCTAAAAATGTGCGTAGCATAGAATGCCTCCTTAGACTTATACAGCATCATTGTACCAAAAAGCGCGGAGAATTACAAGTATTTCCCGCAAAGTCGAGGCCTTTCTTAAAGTTTTTTTGCAAACCTTGCAAAAAGGACTTGATTTTTTCAAAGAAATCTGCTAAACTTGTTGACGTTGCGTTAGCGGGGACTTTGCGCCCTGTTGCCACTATGTTGGATATGGCCGCCCCCGGCGGCTCGGAAAGAAGGAGGTGCAGAACCATGGCAAAATGCGATTTTTGCGGTAAGAGTGTGACTTTCGGCATCCGTGTGTCCCACTCCCACAGACGGTCTAACCGTACCTGGAAGCCCAATATCCGCCGCGTGAAGGCGATCGTCGAC